>JAJEGY010000027.1 GCA_022819585.1 Dehalococcoidia bacterium
CCAACGGCAACCCCCGAGCCCACATCTGAACCAACGGTAATTCAAGAGCCAACGGCAACTCCTGTTGGCGACACTGCTCCATCGCCTACTGTGACTGCAACAGAACAGCCGACCGCTACCGTCGAAAGTGACGAGCCCGAATCAACTTACGAGACCTGCGAGGAAGCTGAGGCAGCCGGGTTGGAGAGAGAACCTGGCACAGAAGGTCCTGGTTGGGGATTTCCAGACAACATCGTTACCGGCGAACGAGATGGTGACGGCGATGGATACGTCTGCGAGGAAAGCGGCCCGTCTTCCACTTCGCCAAAAGTCGAGGATACTCCTGAACCAACGGCTGAACCGATACCTACTTCAACTGCTGTCCCTGTTGAATCTGGCGAAATCTATCCCAGTTGCGATGACGCGGTAGACGCAGGCTTGGAACGTGTCAAAGGCGATAGCGGGAATGGTCGCGGCTTCCCCGCATGGCAAGTCCCAAGCGCTCGCGACGGCGACGGGGATGGCGTGGTCTGCGAAAGGTAGATCGTTAACCCTTTGTACGATCGATGTGGCCAATGCCGTTAAGGTGGCTCGTGTCGTTGTAAAGTGCCACTCGCCAAGTGTTCGGCGTGTACTGGTGTTCGTAGAGTTCGGTGACGCTGGTGTTTGCGAATACGAAGCTCCATTGATCTGTGTTGCGGAGATTCAGCAAGTGGGAGAAGACGGCCTGCAGCGATCCCCCGTGGCCGACGATCAAGATGTTTGCGTTCTCCTCCTGGTGGGTGTGGATGATCTCGTCGACACATACGCCGACTCTGTCCCACGCGTCTGACATCGACTCTCCTCTGGGGAAATCGATCTCGATCCGGGTGTTGAGATTTTTCCAGCGTCGGTATAGCTCCGGTGCCGCATCGCCGATTTCGTCCCACAGCGAGTCTTCGTAATCGCCGAAATGGTATTCGCGAAGCTGGGGGCGGATCTGGATTTGGAGGTCGGGATGGTGCGCGGTGATCGCGTTGGCGGTGTCAACCGCTCTCTGGAGGTCGCTCGAATAGATGGCGTCGAATTTCGTGCCTGCCAATCGTTTGCCCAACGCTTCTGCTTGTCGTCTGCCCAGTTGCGTCAACGGCGCGTCGAAGTGACCATGAGCTTTGTCGTCGATGTTGCCTTGCGTCTCGCCATGACGGACCAAGGTGATGGTGCGTGGTGAAGGGTTGACGATGAGTTCTGACGTGCTCAAGTGAGGGTCATCCGTGGGGTTGGAAGCCGTTGAGGTGGTATGTATCGTTCCATAGGTCGATCTGCCAGCCATCATCTCGCCAAGTGGGTTCGGAGATTACGGAACTGATGCCGGCGTTGTCAGTTTTGAGGCGCCACTTGTCCGAGACACGGAGAAGACACATGTGGGCGGCGGCGGCTTTGATTGAACCGCCGTGGCTGAACATCAGGATTGTTGCGTCATCACCGTGTCTGGTCACGATCTCGCTGGTGAATCTGGCGACGCGTTCTGAGTGCTCACGATCGGATTCGCCGCCGGGCAGCTTCACGTCGGAGCCCAAGTCAGGGTCTAGGAGTTCGGGGTATTCTTCCCTGAGGCGATGCCATGGGTAGCCTTCGCAATCGCCAAACCACCGCTCACGGAGTTCTGGGGAGGTTTCGATGCTGTAATCGGGACGTAGTTTGAGGAAAGGTTCCGCAGTCTGAAGTGTGCGTTTCGAGTCGCTTGAATAGATCGCATCGAAATGGCAGTTCTTCAGTCTTTGGCCTAGCAGTTCGGCCTGCGCCCTGCCCTTTTCGGTAAGTTCATCGTCAGTGAAGCCGCTGGCGATGTCAGCGACATTGCCGTCAGTTTCGCCGTGCCGGACTAGGTAGAGGGTTATCAATGGTCGAATGTCTCGATCGGGTTGTTGGCGATGGGTGCCTATCAATCAATGGTAAAGATCGAGTGTGATCATCCATTAACGCAAAATCGCGAACCGGATCGTCCTGTCCGGTTCGCGACAAGTTCTTGGTTAGCTGTGGTTGCGATTACTCGCAGGGAAACTCTTCGCGCAGTTCGGCGAATAGGTTTGCCAATGGGCCGCATCCTAGCGCCAATGGGCTTGAGATGTTCATCATCGTGTAGCCTTCGCCGATCCAGCGACGGGCGACTTCGGGGTCTTGGAAGGTTGTGGCTAGGAATTTGCCGGTGCCCTTGACGCGCTGGGCTACATCGGACATGATCTGCTCGACTTTGTCGTGGTGGATCTGACCGGGGATGCCTAGGGTTGCCGAGAGGTCGGTCGGGCCGACTAGCAGGACTTCGAAGCCTTCGAGGGCTAGGGTGTCGTCGACCTTTTCGTAGGCCTCGGTGCTCTCCATCTGGATGATCAGCAGCGTTTCGTTGTTGGCGTGTTCCAAGACGTCGTCCTGGGTGATGCCCATCAGCGATGCGAACCAAGGCGCGATGCCACGCTCGCCCATCGGAGGATACTTCGCATATCGAATGGCGTCGGCTGCCTCTTCGGGGTTGTCTACTTGGGGAACCATAACGCCGACTGCGCCGACGTCGTACGCCTTCTTGATGTCGCCAGGATCGTTCCACGGTACTCTGATGACGGGTGAAACGCCGAGGTTTCGACCTTGGACGCAGATCGTGCCGATGCTCTCGGTGCCCCAAGGGCTGTGCTCTTGGTCGATCCAGACCCAGTCTGGTTTGATGCTGCTGTATATGGTGTGTGCCACATGGGGTTCTCGCGAGAACATGCTGGAGCTGAGGACAGCTCCGCCGGTGGCGAGTTTGGATCTGATCGTGCTTGGGTACATGGTTCTCCACTTCTTGAGTTCAACGTCGGTCGAATTTCGGATAGCGGTTTCGACCAGGCTATGAGGATATTAACAGCACGGTTGATGTCACCGACAGGTGAGGATTGAGGTGTTAACTTTGTATCGAACGTCACGCTGAGATTGAACGGAGTTCACAGAGGTTAATGAGATGATCGTTGTTACGACAGAGCAAGTTGAAGGAAAAGAGATCGCCGAGGTTCTCGGCATGGTGCGTGGCAACGCGGTTCGTGCACGCGGCATCGGTTACGACTTCATGGCAGGGATCAAGAACATCACAGGTGGCGCGGTTTCGGAGTATTCGAGTCTGCTCAAAGATACGCGTGAAGAGGCGACTCAGCAGATGATCGCCGAAGCGGGGAGCGTCGGCGCCGATGCCATCATTGCCACGAGGTACAACACTTCGTCCGTCGGGCAGGGATTCTCCGAGATATTCGCTTACGGGACGGCGGTCAGGCTCAAGTAATGAACCGTCTTTTGCTACGGCACTGCCGTCAAGTTGAAGGCTGGGCAATTTTGATTGGCTATCACCCCTATCCAGACCGAAAATCCACAGGAGTCGACAAATGGCTGAAATGATGGTCCGCGAGAACCGAGTTCTGAAGGCGATGAAAGAGGGGCGCAAGGCTCTGGGGTATCAGATGACGTTCCCGTCCGTTTGGGATGTCGAGATACTCGGACGGTTGGATTTCGACTACGTGTGGTTGGATGGTGAGCACGGACCATTTGGATACACCGAGTTGGAGGAAATGACGCGGGCAGTCGAAGCGGCGGGCGCTACCGCGGTGGCAAGGGTTGAGAACGTCGAGGCATCGCACATTCTCCAGTATCTCGACCGCGGCATCCAAGGCATCATGGGGCCGCACATCGCGAGTGGTGAAGATGCTGAAAAGCTGGTTGATGCCTGCTACTTCGGTCCGATCGGTCATCGCTCATTCGGCGGCAACCGCGGCACGAATTACTCCTTTACACCAGACGCTTGGGGAGACAAACGAGACTTCTATCAGCAGGCGAACGACAACATGCTGGTCGGCGCGTTGCTGGAGGATCAAGGCTCGATTGACAACATCGACGACATCTTGGCGGTCGAAGGTATCCACTACTTCGGTATAGGGATGAACGACTTTGCACAAGGAATCGGATACCCGGGTGAACCGGAGCATCCCGACGTTGTCAAGGCAGCGAACGAGCTATCAGACTACATCCGCAGCAAGGGCCGTCACATGAGCGGCGACATAATGGATTCGGTCTGGATCCACGAGCTGCTGTTGAACAGCGCGCAACAGTTTATGGACGAAAACGCTTCTTGATGGTGCGCTCTCCCCTATTCAATGGTTGACGAAAAACTCATTCGGCGACTTCGCGAGATTGTTGGCGAAGAGTATGTCATCTGGGGTTCAGATGACCTTTTGCTGTATGAGTACGACGGCTCGATAGACCGTTCGTCTCCTGGCGCGGTCGTGTTGCCGGGGAGTGCCGAGGAGTTGGCGAATTGCGTCCGTGCGGCGTATGAACACGATGCAAACATCGTGCCGCGAGGTGCCGGGACCGGACTGAGCGGCGGCGCGGTGCCTTTGCAGGATTCTGTGGTGTTGCCGGTCACGCGCCTCAATCGGGTGCTTGAGGTCGATGTTGAGAATAGAGTCGCGATCGTTGAGCCCGGTTTGGTGAATATCGAGTTGTCAGAGGCTGTTTCTCAATACGACTTGTATTACGCGCCCGACCCATCATCTCAGCGGGCCTGCACGATCGGCGGGAATGTTGCCGAAAACGCTGGTGGTCCTCACTGCCTCGCGCTTGGCGTGACCACCAACCATGTTTTGGGGATTGAGGTCGTGTTAGCAGACGGTGAAAAGGTGTGGTTAGGCGGCACGTCGCGGGACACATTTGGCTATGACCTTCGTGGCGCGTTCATCGGGTCTGAAGGGACTTTGGGGATAGTAACCAAGGTCGCGGTTCGTTTGATGCGAAAACCTGAAGCGGTGCTGACTATGCTGGCGGCGTTCCGGTCATTGGACGATGCATCGCAGTCGGTATCGGACATCATCGGTGCCGGTATGGTTCCCTCGGCGATCGAGATGATGGACCGCGTGACTATCGAGGCGTGTGAACCTGTCTATCATCCCGGTTATCCCGAAGATGCGGAAGCGGTTTTGATCGTCGAGCTTGATGGCCTGCGCGAAACAGTGGATGAGCACGGTCAGCGCGTACGCGACATCTGTTACACCAACAACGCCTCCGAGATCCGCGAGGCCGAGGACGACGCTAAACGCGCCGAGTTATGGGCGACGCGTAAAGGCGCAATCGGAGCGTTCGGCACAATCGCCCCGAACTACTACCTGGTCGATGGCGTGGTGCCGAGGACGAAGCTGCGAGACATCATGCGTCAAGTTCGCGAGATCGGCGAAGAACTGGGTTTGACGATTGGGAACGTTTTCCACGCCGGCGACGGCAACCTGCATCCATGCATACTCTTCGATGGTCGTGACAAGGCTCAAGTCCGCCGAGTGATCGAGTGCGGGGAGCGGATTCTCGCAGCCTGCATCGAAGCCGGAGGCGCGTTGAGCGGCGAGCATGGCATCGGGATCGAGAAGCAGGCGTATATGCCACTGGTCTTCACCGAGGATGACATGGAAGCGATGGCGAAGCTGCGCCCCGCTTTCGGCGCTGGTGAACGGTTCAACCCGGGCAAAGTATTCCCGGGCGGCGCGGTCCACGGAAGCGCGTACGGGATATCGGAAGAAGCGTTTAGGGCAACTGGGCCGGGTGGGTTGCAGGCGGTTTGACGACGAAGCAACGCGCTTCTGGATCCGTTGGTTTGGCTTACGGTGTGGGTACTGGTGTCGGCGTCAAGCGTTCGTTGATCTTCGAATTCAGAACATCTAGTCGATCTTTCAGCAACAACCAGTCTGCGGTTTCGGGATCAGTGACATCCTTGCGTCCTGTCTGACATCCGTGCTCCCACACTTCAACCAGCATTCGCTGTGCAAGTAGGTCCGAATCACTTGCTGGACCTGGAGTGGGCGTTGGTCCAGTGAAGTGAAATTCGTTGGCGTCGTACTGTAGGTATTCAGACAACAATTTGTCACTGTCGAGGACACATCCCGTCCGGTATTCATCGATTCGCTCCGGAACGCTCTCGCTCTGGGCAAATTGGCTGAAACTGCATGCCATCGAAAAGGCAGCAAGAACTGCGATAGCAGCAATCGGAAGAATTAAACGCTGAATTCGGCTCAGACTTTCAACGATCACTAGAAACCTCCCTCGCGACTAGGACAACGTCTAAACCGCAGGCGTTTCCTGACTGAGCCGAACAGAGGGAGGCACGCGACGCGTGTCCTGCCGATATACAGCTCAGCGGCGGTTCGCTTTTTATGTCAGGAATGAGCCGTCGAAAACGATCAGCGGCTTAACCTACGGTTCGCCAAAAAGTATAAAACTACATTTCGAAATCACAACGTTTGAGTGTGATGCTCAATGATGAACTCTGGTTGACTCCGCACAAAGTAAGGCGTACGGGATATCGGAAGAAGCGTTCCGGGCTACGGGACCGGGTGGGTTGCAGGAGGTTTGAAGTAGATTAGTTCAAATATCTTTGAGCCATCGTTGCCGCAAGCGTTGCGACGATAGTCGATGTGAACACCATAGCGAACATCCAGCGGATCAAGCGGCGTTCGATTCGCCTGAGTGAGGTATCCAAGCCGCATTCTAAGCGATGGCCGAACCTTGTGATGTCGAATCTAAGTTCGGCGACGTCTGCTTTGGCTGCCAAATTCTGGTAGCCGCCTTCTAGACGACTAACGCGTTCATCTAATGTCGCCATCTCTCGATCCTGCGCTTTCGCGATCCGAGTGTATCAGACGTTGCCGTCTGCCCATGACATTAAACGTATGTATCATCAAAATGTGCGATGACGAAGATTGCATTAGTCTAAGTCTAGGGGGCGACAAACCTAGAGAGGACTGACTATGGCATCTCAGAAATTGAGGATCGGAATCATCGGCGCTGGCGGATTCGCCGCTGACCACATGGAAGCGTTTTCCAATGTCCCAGATGCGGAGGTAGTCGCGTTCATGCGGCGTTCGGAAGGTCCCTTGCGGGAGATGCAGGAGCGCTTCGGAGTGCCGAAAGGCTACACCGATCATCGCGAGATGCTCGACGATCCGGATATCGATGCCATCGACATCATCACGCCGACCGATTCTCACAAGTTCTACGCTTTGGAAGCTATCGCGAGCGGCCGTCCGGTGCTTTGCGAAAAGCCATTGGCACTCAATGCAGTTGATTGTCGGGAGATGTTGGATGCTGCCGAGAACGCTGGTGTTGTCCACGCGGTCAACTTCAACCAGCGCGGCCGAACTCCAGTGGGCAGCATGAGTAGATATATCGCCGACGGCTACGTAGGTGATGTCTATCACGTCAACATCCGATGGGGAATGTCGATGCAGCAAGATGTCCGACCAGATGTCGGATCATGGCGTTTCTTGCCCGAGCATGGCGGCGGCACCGTCTACGAATTGATACATGTATTTGACATGGCGCGTTTGCTCAACGGCGAAGTGGCACGAGTTTCGGCGGTGTTGAGCACAGCGGAGAACGATCGACAGTTCATCGATGCGCCCGACGGCTTTGACGTCAACGTGCCCGACTCATCTGCGTTCCTGCTCGAGTACGTCAACGGCGCCTACGCAGTGATCCACACCAGCTTTGTTCAACGAGGCGAGGTTCCGCGACGTGGCATCTTGGTCGATGTTGCGGGTTCGACGGGCAGGATCGCGTTGAATGGTCTCTACGGCCTCATCGGTTCTTCCGGCGAAAACCTGCCGATGAACGACATCGATCCGGGTCTGCCCTACCCTATGCCCTACGAACAGTTCGTCGCAGGCGCGTTGGCTGGGGATCAAACGTTGGTCGACACCGGCTTTGATGTCGGGCTAGAGGCTGCCAGAATCGTCGACGCTGCGTATCGCTCTTGGGATGAGAAGCGCTGGGTTGATATTGAGCGGTAACGGTCTATCATCGTTGAAAGCAACATCAGGCTTACGGAGGTGAAGCCATCCCAATCGAATACGTGAAACTCGGACGCACAGGCACCAAAGTCTCGAATCTGTGCTTAGGTTCGGACAATTTCGGCAATCCCTATGGCTGCGATCAATCGACTTCGCACCAGATCATGGCGAAGGCCTTTGACGCGGGCATCAACTTCATCGATACGTCGGATTCTTACTCCATCGGTGATTCCGAGCGCGTGATCGGCAACTTCTTCCGTTCCACAAGCTGGCGCGATCAGGTCGTACTGGCGACGAAATACCGTTCGCAGGTAGGCGACGGTATCAACGACATCGGCGCGTCTCGATACCACATCGTTCGCACCGTTGAAGCATCGCTGAAACGATTGAAGACTGACCGCATCGATCTGCTCTACTGCCATTCCTGGGACTCTGAGACGCCGATTGAAGAGACGCTGCGGGCAGTCGATGACCTGATCCATCAGGGAAAAGTCCTCTACGCCGGCGCTTCAAACTTTCCGACTTGGGTATTGGCATCCGCTCTGTGGACATCGGATATCCGCAATCTCTACCGAGTAGAGGCGATACAGAGCGTATTCAACATCCTGCAACCCGGACTCGCTATCGAGATGATCCCGTTCGCACGCAAGCACGGCATCGCCGTGGTGCCCTACAGCCCGTTGGCAAGCGGCATGTTGACTGGAAAGCATCTTGATGCGTTCGTATCGGACTCCAAGTTCGGCGACCGAGATGATTTACGAGGCGGAGTGCTGAAACGTCGCTACGGCGATGATCTTCGACACGATACCGTGGCAAAGCTGAAGTCGGTATCCGATCGGTACAACGAACCGATGATCAGACTGGCTTTGCAGTGGGTTTCAGAGCACGATGGCGTAACTGCTCCGATCTTCGGCGCAAGGCGCATCGACCAACTCGACGGCGTTTTGGATGCGTGGAGCGAGCCTGCAAGCGAAGAGGCAATGACCGAAGTTCGAGCCATCGCCGACGAATTCCAAGCAGTCGAGCCGATGAACTACCCACCGCAATCAGGACAGGCGGGGGTGACTTTGAGGAGAGTGGCGTGAAATGGTCAAACCAGATCGAGTTTGCGACACTAACCGTTTTTACGAGCTACTAGCGCACCTTGAAGCAAAGGTAGGCGGCAAATCTATGCTCAAAGATTGTGATGGTCAAGAAGGTTGGCCGCAAGGAGTGTATTTCTTTTTCGAAGACGGAGAGACTCGAACGGAAAATGAAGGCGAATTACGAGTGGTTCGCGTTGGGACACACGGGACTAAACCTAACTCCCCGAGCACGTTGTGGTGGCGCTTGACTCAGCACAAGAACGATGTTGGGAGATCGGTGTTTCGAGACCATATCGAACGCGCATTGCTGAACCGTTCCGGCGAGAAACGGCAGACACACAATCACCAAAGTTGCGTCAGCCAATATATCGGTAGTATGCCGTTTCTCTGGGTGAAGATTGATGGTGAAGATGGACACTTGCGCCGACAAGCGATTGAACGCAACTCGATCTCTCTCTTGAGTTTTTGGCGTAGCGACGCGATCGGCCGACCTTCGGAAAACTGGCTAGGCAAATCGCGCCGTCACAGACACAAGAAAGTCGAACGGTCAGGTCTTTGGAATGTCAATTACGTTACAAAAAACTACGATCCTGCATTTCTCGGTGATTTGGCGAGCTTAGTCGAGGGCACGGAACCACTAGTAAAACGCGACAGCAATTGGGATGTGGCTGCCTGCCTGAATTAGCTAATCGTCTGATAGCCGCTTAATACACGGTAACTAGGATCAAACATGAACTACACCAACCTGGGAAGAACCGGCCTAAAAGTCTCCGAATACTGCATCGGAGCCGACAACTTCGGTGGCCAGACCGACGAAGCGGAAGCCCTCCGGATCATGGGCGCGGCATTCGATGGGGGTGTCAACTTCATCGACACGGCCAACTCATACATGGATGGGCGATCGGAGCCGATTGTCGGCAAGTTCATTCAAGGCCGACGATACGATGTCATCGTCGCCACTAAAGGCAACAGCCGCGTCGGCGACGGCCCGAACGACCAGTTCGTAAGCCGCAAATATGTGATGCAGGCGATTGATGATTCGCTCCGGCGCCTGAACACCGACTACGTCGACCTGTATCAAATCCACTCATTTCCGCCCGATGTGCCAATCGACGAGTTTGTGCAGGCTTACTCTGACGTCGTTGAATCCGGCAAAGCACGTTACATCGGAGTATCGAATTTCAACGGGTACCAACTCGTCGAGGCATTGTGGGAGGCGGATCGACTCGGAGCGCGCCGCTTCGACTGCGTGCAACCCAAATACAACCTGCTGGTGCGGGATCCGGAGCGAGAACTGCTGCCCGTATGCGATGAATACGGACTCGGCGTGATCCCCTACTCGCCACAAGCTGGCGGTTTCCTACTCGGCAAGCACCGGAACTTCGAAGCCGAAGCAGGCGGTCGTTTCTCCGACGACTTCCGAGCATCGCAGTGGTATCGAGACACCTACTGGTCGGAGCCGATGTTCGAGACGATGGAGAAGATCATCGAGATCGGCGAACGCTACGGAGTTTCCGCGAACGCGTTGGCTTTGCGGTGGGTCATCAGCAACCCAGTAGTGACTTCATGCATCGTCGGTGCTCGTACCGAAGCACAGTTGCGGTCGAACCTGATGGCTTGGGAGGAAGACGTGCCCCAAGAGGCGCTCGACGAGGCAACCGCCGCCAGCGAAGCTGTAAGGACGACATTCGCGCAGGTTTAGCGCCCATTCGCTCAAGGTCAAAACGGGAATCCCATGAACTACGTCCGACTTGGAAGAACCGGCCTAAAGGTCTCCGAATACTGCATGGGCGGAGACAACTTCGGCGGGCAGATGGATGAAGCCGAATCGCTCCGTGTCATGGCAGCCGCGTTCGATGGCGGCGTGAACTTCATCGACACCGCCAATGTCTACGAAGAAGGCCGTTCCGAAACCTTCGTCGGCAAGTTCATGCAGGGACGACGGTACGACGTCATATTGGCTACAAAAGGCAACGGTCGCCTTGGCTTCGGACCCAACGATCGTCAGGTCAGCCGCAAGTACGCGATGCAAGCAATCGACGATTCTCTGCGACGTTTGCGGACCGACTACATAGACCTCTACCAGATCCACGACTTCCCTACCGATGTCCCGATTGACGAGTTCGTTCTCGCGTACAGCGACATCGTCCAATCCGGGAAGGCACGGTATATCGGAATAGCTAACTTCGCTGCGTTTCAAGTCGTCGAAGCATTATGGCAAGCGGAGAAGTTAGGAGCACGTCGCTTCGATTGTCTGCAAAGTCGATACAGCTTGTTGGCCAGAGATCCGGAGCGCGAACTGCTTCCGGTCTGCAAAGAGTATGGTTTGGGTGTCATGGCCTTCTCGCCAAGGGCCGGAGGTCTCCTCCTCGGGCAAGATCTCCACTTCAAGTCCGAGCCGGGCAGCCGGTTTTCACCTGCGTTCAGGCACTATCAATCCTTCCGGGACACATATTGGTCGCAAGCCAATTTCGACGTTGTCGAGAAGATCGTCGCCATCGCCAAGAAATACGGGGTTTCGATGAACGCCCTGACCTCGCGCTGGGTCATCAGTAACCCGGCCGTAACGGTCTGCATCATGGGTGCTCACACGGTCGAGCATATTCGCTCCAATCTCGAGGCGTGGCACGAAGATGTTCCGCAGGAAGCGCTAGATGAAGCGACCGCGGCGAGCGAGGCCGTCAGGACAACTTACTCCGAAGTCACGAGTACTTACAATCAGGATCAGATCAGTGCTAAACGCTAGCTAGATTGCTGAGAGGTCCGAATTGAGCCTAACTATCTATCTCCACTTCAACGGGAACTGCCGCGATGCCTTCGAGTTCTATCGCTCGATCTTCGGTGGCGACTTCGCGATATTCGAGACGTTCAGCAACATGCCGGAAGTCGAGGGTACGGCGGAGGAACATGGTTGGTCGGAAGAAGCGCTTGAGCAGGTAATGCACGTCACCTACCCGATCGGGAGTAGTGTGTTGATGGGTTCGGACGTTCCTGCCCAGTTCGCCCCGCCCGTAACGCAAGGCAACAACTTCTCGATCTCATATCAACCCGAGAGCAAGGAAGCAGCCGACGAACTCTTTGCAAAGCTGTCCGATGGTGGTCAGGTGACGATGCCTATGGAGGACCAGTTCTGGGGCGCATATTTCGGTTCATGCGTCGACAAGTTCGGGATAAGTTGGCAACTCAACACAGAGCACTAGCAGTGACAGGCGAGATTGACACGTTGCTATCTCGATCTCGCGAGGATGGGGCATGAACATTTATCTATTCTTCAACGGCAACTGTCGCGAGGTCTTTGAGTTCTATCGTTCGGTCTTCGGCGGCGACTTCGCATTTGTGACGACCTTCAGAGAAGGGCCTGATGGTATGGATATTGCCGAGGATGAGTTGGACAACGTGATGCACATCTCTTTTCCACTCGGCTCTGGATACTTGATGGGCAGCGATGTTCCCGCGTCCTTCAGACCACCTCCAGTCGTTGGAGATAATTTCTCTATATCGATTGAACCCTCCAGCATCGAAGAGATGGAAGCGCAGTTCGCCACACTATCGGATGGGGGCAAGGTGACAACGCCGCTGGAAAAGCAGTTTTGGGGCGCCTACCACGGATCGTGCACCGACAAATACGGCATTAGCTGGCAGTTCAACTACTCGCCGGAGGGATAGGCAGGGTTTGCGCGACTTCCCAGTTGACGGGTTACTTCCCGCTGAAGTCATACGTCCGACGAAAAAATCGGGCGTCGTCCTTCATCTTTCAGAACTCTACCGCCGGCGCAAGACGGTCGTGCCATGGGGCGGAGGCACACGGATGGGTATTGGCAACATACCCTCGGGTTATGACGTCGCTCTGGACCTAACTGGTTTGACCTCAGAAATCGAGCATGTCGCGGGCGATATGACGTTGATCTGCGATGCGGGTGCGAAGGTCTCTGATCTGTCATCTCTGTTGGCGGAGTCCCACCAGCGTTTGCCTTTCGAAGTGCCTCACCCCAGCGAGGCAACGATAGGCGGTGCAGTTGCATCGAACGCGCCTAGTCGCCTGGCTACGAGATTTGGTGGAATACGCGACTGGATAATCGGGATGTCCGTAGTCCTTGCAGACGGCACTCCCACAAAATCGGGTGGGCGCGTCGTCAAGAACGTTCAGGGCTACGATCTGCATCGATTACATACCGGGGCATTTGGTACTTTGGGCGTAATCGTTAGCGTGGCCTTCAAGTTGATCCCCATACCCGAGGGTAGTCAGACCGTCGCAATGTGGTTCGATCGACTGAGTTCTGCGGCGAACGCCGCGCTGGATGTCGGTAACATCGACGTGTCGATCGAGGCGGCAAGATTGTTTTCCGGGCCAACTGCAGTTGGTGCAATTAGAGAGCTAGCCGCGGATCGCCACATGGATGCCGACGGCATTTCTGGAGGCGCTTCTCACCTCATGCTCGTGCAGGTTTCGGGATCAGCACCGGCCCTGAACCGCCAGTTGAATGAACTGACAGGACTTGCCGGAACCGTTCCCGCTACTGGTTACGAGGTTTTGTCGGGCGCGTCAGAGACCGATATATGGACATATGCAGGTTCGACTGGAGAAAGTGCCAAGCTGAATCTCAGAATCGCAGCCAAACCGACCGTTTCGATAGACCTGTTAAGCCGATTGGAGCGAGTTTTGGGGCGCATCCGCCCTGCGCCAATCTCCTCGATAATCGATGTTGGATACGGCACGCTGCAATTCAGTGTGGAGGACATCGACGATTTCGACGCTATTGCCTTTGTCAACGATGCGAAGGAAACGATCCGCGAAGTTGGCGGATCATTGGTGGTCGAACGTTGTCCATTGATGGTCAAGAGAGAGATTGATGTCTTCGGGATCGACGCATCCTCCGCGCAGATCATGAAGAATATGAAGCAGCAATTCGATCCAGAAAAACGATTGAACCCGGGGCGGTTCGCATTCAATATCTGAGATCAGGCATTCAGGTTGAAAACTACACCTACAGCACCCGAAAGAGGCTTCATCACCGATGACGCCCCATCAGAGGATGATCTCTACAAATGCGTGCAGTGCGGTTTCTGCCTGAATGCCTGCCCTACCTACCTTGAAACCGGCCTCGAGGCGGAGTCGCCACGCGGTCGGTTGACGTTGATGAAGGCGGTCAACGAGGGACGCGTCGATATGACACCGACCGTGACGCGTCACTGGGATTTATGTCTTCAATGTCGGGCGTGCGAGATCGCTTGCCCTTCAGGTGTGCCTTACGGACGGATCATGATGGCGACGCGCGCCGAGATGAAGTCGCGCGTCAAACGTCCGTTTCGAGAGAGATTTGCTCGGGAGATCGGTTTCAACCGCTTGCTGCCAAAACCAAAGTTGATGCGGACATTTGGCAAGATGACCCGTTTCTATCAGCAATCAGGTGCACGAAACTTGACCAAAAAGGTCGGCGTGATGAAGGTGTTGCCCAACAGGTACGAATATCTGGACGCGTCGTTGCCTTTGATGGGCGAGGAGTTCTTCGTTGCCGACGGGCGCGTGTTGAAGCCCCAAGGACAGATCAAAGCCCGAGTATCTCTGCTGGCTGGATGCGTTATGTCGATGATGCACGCCGAGACTATGCAGGCGACGCTGCGCGTTCTAGTCCACAACGGTTTTGAGGTCCATCTGCCTGCCGATCAAGGGTGCTGCGGATCGTTGAATATGTACGCAGGCGAGAGAGCGACCGCCCGTCAGATGGCTGCGAACAACGCCTCTGCCCTGCTCTCAATGAACCCGGACGTGGTCATATCTTCCTCCGCCGGTTGTGGCTCAACCATGAAAGAGTATGGAGAGTTGCTGGATGGCGACGAGAAGGCGGAAGAGTTGGCAAGCAAAGCACGTGACATCCACGAGCTTTTAATCGAATACGGATTCGAATCGCCGACCGGTCATATCGATGCAAAGGTCGTATTCCAAGACCCGTGTCACTTGCTTTCCACTCAGCGGATCAGCGACCCTCCGCGAGAAATCTTGCGTTCGATACCCGGTATCCAAGTGGTCGAAATGGCCGAATCAACTGTGTGTTGCGGCTCAGCAGGTACCTATTCCATCGCCCAACGCGATATGTCAATCCGCCTTGGAGACCGCAAAGCGCGAAACATCGTGGCAACAGGTGCTAACTACATGGCGACTGGGAACCCAGGATGCGCGCTCCAGCTGTCAAACGCGCTTGCAAGAGCCGATTCAGAGATCGAAGTCAAGTACGCCGTTGATCTCTTAGACGAGGCGTATCGGTTGGGCGGCGACTACCGCTAGATCACCGCAACCGGTGACGGGTCCTCTGCGAGAGTCTGCGAAGCCGCCGCAACAGCCTCTCCTCTCGGCACTTCGTAACCCAATCTCGGCAAAATGCTCTCTAACGCGTTGAGCAGAGCGAATACGTTAGCCGGGACGCAAGACTCGCCCATCAATCCGACGCGGATCACTTTCCCCGCAAACTGTCCCAACCCGCGTCCGACTTCGATGGAGTATTCATCAAGGAGTGCCGATCTCAGTTCGCCGTCGTCGACACCGTCAGGAAGCGACACGACCGTCAGTTGGTTGAGACGATAATCGGGGTCGACTGGCGAATCGAGTTCTAGCGCCTCCAAACCTGCCCTCAATGCCTGTGCAACCTTCTCGTGTCGCATCCATCGAGTCTCAAGTCCTTCCTCGTGCACAAGTGCCAACGCTTCACGCAACCCGTAGACCATGCTCACCGGACTCGTGTGGTGGTGGATGTGATCGGGACCCCAATAGTCTGCGATCAAAGCTAGATCCAGATACCACGAGCTAGGCAAGGTGTCCCTATTTCGGATGTGTTCCAACGCCCTGTCCGATATTGCGATGGGGCTGATGCCCGGAGGCGCGGCGAAGCATTTCTGCGAACCGCCGTACGCGTAATCCACTTCCCAAGCGTCGAACTCAACCGGCGTGCCGGCCAACGATGTCACGACATCGGTCATGAAGAGCGCGTCGTGGTCGTGAGCTAGCCCAGAAAGAACGTTGATGTCCTGAAGCACTCCAGCCGAGGTCTCCGCGTGGATCGCTGATACCAGCTTCGTGTCAGGATTTGCCTTCAATGCGTCTTCCAACAGTTGAGGATCCACAGTCTTGCCGTATGGTGCATCGACTCGAACGACCTCAACGCCAAGACGCTCGCACATCAAAATCTGGCGTTCGCAGAAAAACCCGTTGACGCAGATGATCGCCTTGTCACCGCGCTCCAAGAGGCTCGAAAGGCCAGCTTCCATCCCAGCCGATCCAGCCCCGGCAACCGCCATCGTCGTCTGATTAGTGATGAAGACGCGCGACAACATCGATTGGACGTCGGCAAGGATTTCGAAGTATGCAGGATCGAGGTAACCGATGATCGGTTGCGACATCGCACGCAGAACACGGGGGCTAGCCGAACTTGGACCCGGACCAAGGATCAAGCGGCGCGGCACTGACCGCGACCGCGAGGCTAAGTAGTTCGGGTCGGAAGTTTTCCCGTTTTCCGATTGCGTGGTTGTCAAGGATCGCCACCTCAGGGCAGTTGTCTTACTGACAATTCACGATAATGTATAACGGCTGCTTGAGCAAATGAAAAATGAGACAACGTGCCAATTGTAATAGCGCGTAAGTTTGAAAGGAAATCGTCGGAATGGATCTTGGATTATCCGGCAAGGTCGCGTTAGTAACCGGAGCTAGCGACGGTATCGGCAAAGCCGCCGCATTGCGCTTTGCCATGGAAGGGGCGAGTGTGGCTATCCTAGCGCGTACTATGTCCGACTTGGAGGCTGTTGCCGCTGAGATCAATAACGCGACCGGGAGCGCGGTCATCCCGGTTTCGGCTGATGTGTCGGACGAAGACCAGGTGAAGAGCGCAGTCGATACGGTTGGAGAGAAGCTGGGTAGCATCGATATTCTGGTGAACAACGCCGGTCAAGGCAACGCCAATCGCTTCGAGGACATGACCAACGAACTCGTCGACTCCGACTTTGCGGTGAAGGTCAAGGGCGCGATCTACATGACGCGCTACACTCTGCCCTATCTCAAAAGATCAGATTGCGGGGCCATCTGCAACATAACCACGGCCGCGGGTAAAGCCGCGCCTGGTGGTGCGCAACCTACTTCCCTTTCACGAGCCGCTGGCATCTCGCTCACAAAGGCGTGGTCGAAGGAGTTCGGGGAGCACGGCATCCGAGTCAACACGGTTTGCATCGGGTCTATAAAGAGTCGACAAAACCGCCGACACTGGGAAGTAGCGCACGCGAAAGACCCGTCGTACACATTGGAAGATCACTGGGCATCTTACGGGCCGGGCATACCACTAGGTCGTGTCGGTGAATCCGAAGAGGCCGGCGATGTGATAGCGTTTCTTTGCTCGCCCGCCGCGAGCTACGTTTCGGGTACGGCGGTCAATATAGACGGCGGAGCGGCACCAGTTTATTGAGCGGCAAAACGGGATACTTGCAATTTAGGCTAGAGAACTCGCCGACAGCATGGATCGGTGCGATCGGGCATCAAGAAAGGAAACTGACGATATGGATCTTGGACTAAGCGGGAAGGTTGCGATAGTGACTGGTGCCAGCGATGGAATAGGAAAAGCAGCGGCGTACCGAATGGCCGCTGAAGGGGCAAGTGTCGCTTTGGTCTCAAGGACCCGTTCTGATCTCGAAGCGGTAGCAGCAGAAATCAGCGGCGAGACCGGTAGCACCGTCATCGCAGCACCTGCCGATGTTTCCGACGAGGATGCCGTGAAGAACGCAGTCGAATCAGCCGCCGAGAAACTCGGTGGCATCGACATTCTGGTCAACAACGCCGGAACATCCTCAGCCTCAAACTTCGAGGACATGACCAACGAGCAACTCGATATCGATTTCTCCCTCAAGGTCAAGGGTGCCATCTACATGACCCGCTACGCCCTGCCCTATCTCAAGAACTCCGACTCAGGAGCTATCTGCAACACGACTACACCGGGTGGTAAAGCGTCAACAGGCGGTAGCCAACCCACATCGCTCTCCCGCGCAGCAGGTATCTCGCTCACAAAAGCGTGGTCAAAGGAATTCGGCGAATACGGCATACGGGTCAACACCGTATGTGTCGGCGTCCTCAAGAGCCGTCAACACCGCATCCGCTGGGAAGCCGCAAATACCAAAGACCCCTCCTACTCGCTTGAAGACCACTGGGCAACGTTTGGTCCGGGCGTCCCTCTAGGCCGCATCGGCGAAGCACAAGAGGCCGGCGATGTTATCGCTTTCCTCTGCTCACCCGCAGCCAGCTACGTCTCAGGCGCAGCAGTCAACGTCGATGGGGGCGCGGCACCGGTCTACTGAGCTCAGTTCAACCCGATGTGCCGATCAGTACCAGTCTCACTCATACCAGGCTTAGTGCCACGTAAGATCAGGGAACTAACGCCGGATGCCGTCCCGTCTGAGCCGCTCGATGAGTTGCAGCATCGTTCCAGTCCCCTTTTTGACGTTACAAGACCTGCAAAGCAGCTGTAGATTCTCAAGTTCGTTCGTACCACCCAGGTGGACAGGTATGATGTGATCGATTTGCATGTTGCCGATCTGTCTAAATACGTCCAGACACCCCGCGCACTGGCCGCCACATGCCTGAAACAAATGAGCTTTTACCCATCTCGGAATCGGCTGTCGCCTGACAGGAACCCTGGCATCGAGTTGATTTTCTGTGGAAGGACTACCCTTCAGTTTGGAATGCACCCACAGTGCCACAACAACCCAAGTCACGATTCCAGACACTGCGAAGACCACAGTTGCCAGATCATTGTCCGGCTCGGACGTTGTCCATCCGTACTCTGATCGCACCTCCTTTGCCGTAGCGGTCAAGGTGATGATGAGTGCTATAAACGCCACAAGGACCCCAATGCACAATCCGATAAACCAGCTAATACACCTGTGTTCAGAACCGTCGCCAGAATTCATTCGACTGTCTCCCACAAAGTACGGCGGGCTATTCTATCAAGCAACCATAGACGGCGTAGATACGCGGTGGCGGGTGATCCGGTATGTGTAAGCTTATGCGAATCCCGTAAAACCGCGAAAGTTCAGGCTTGGCTGAATTGATGCCGAATCTCGTGCAAAGTCTTGCCCGTCAACTCCATGTAGAAGGTGTCTGTGCACAGATCCAGTTGATCGGTGTCGCCCCAAGTCAATGCCCGCCAAGGCGCATCGATACGCACCGTTGCGAAAAACTCAGGATCCTCCCAAGCTTTGAACACGCCTTTCCCTGCGTGACGGCTCAAGCCGACTTCACCTTCAACGCCGTCTTGAAACGTGATCCAAATCCTGTAACCTTCGCGGGGCTCGACTTTGGCTGGCATGATCATAGTTTGCTTGTCAGTATGCTAACTACGGCATCCCCTCAATATCCAACGCCGCCCTAACAAAGACCTCAGTCCCAATCGGCAAACACGCCTCATCGAAATCAAACTTGGCGTTGTGGTGCCCTTCCGTCCCCGCTTTCGATGCCCCGAGGATGAAATACACCCCGGGGATCCGGTTCAAGAACTCCGCCATATCGTCGCCCACGGATATCGGATCCAACTCCCCTACCGAGTCTTCACCCGCCGCCTGCATGGCCACACCTGTAACCCAGTTGGCAACATCCGGATTGTTGACTACCGGAGGCGTACCGGCAAGGTGCGAGTAGGTGGTCGTCGCTCTCAACGATTCAGCAACTCCAGCCGTAATCCTCTCTAAAGATTCACGAATCGCCTTATGCGTCTCAGCGTTGTATGCCCGGATCGTCCCATTCAATTTCACTTCATCCGCAATCACATTACCCGCCGATCCTCCTTGCACACTTCCAAACGTCACGACTCCCATCTCCTGAGGCGAGATCTCCCTAGCCACAACTGTCTGGCAAGCGTTGATGATGTTCGCCGCTGCCACCACCGGATCGACGGTCAGATGCGGCATCGCTCCATGACCACCATGACCCTTAACCGTGATTTCAAACAGGTCCGCCCCCGCAAAAACCGTCGATTGATTGACTCCCACATACCCTACTGGTGCCTGATTCCAAAGATGCGTACCGATGATTACATCAGCTTTAACCAAATCCATTACCCCATCCTCGATCATCGCCACTGCACCATTGCAAAGCTCTTCCGACGGCTGAAAGAGGAAAACCACATCACCCGCGATCTCATCCGAAATCGTAGCCAAAACCTCCGCCGCCGTGAGTGCCATCGTGATGTGCCCATCATGCCCGCACGCATGCATCACACCATTCGTCGACGCAAACTCCAACCCAGTTGACTCATCGATCGGCAGTCCGTCGATATCGGCCCGAATCACCAACCTACGACCCGGCTTCCCGCCCTTGAGCGTCGCAACAATTCCCGTCTCGGCAATCCCCGTCTGGACCTCCAATCCAGCCTTCCGCAACCGGTCCGCTATGTAGGAAGCCGTTTGATGCTCCTCGAAACCAGTCTCAGGCCGAGCATGAAGATAACGACGCGTGGCGATGATGTCGCTGCCACGCGCCGCCACAAGCTCTGAAACTCTGTCAGCCACGCCTAGACGTACTTGCCTTCGCGAGCCGTTGCCGTAGCAATCGATCTTTCGATAAACGCCTCTTGCGCCGCAGGCACATTTGCCGGATCACCGCCCCAAGTCTGCAAAGGCGTCGCCTGCAAACCACGGCCATACGAGAACGTCAGCTCCCACGGAGCACCCTCAGATTGCGCCAGTTTGTTAATCGCATCGAGGTTGACAGTCGCCTCTTCGTCGCCCTGCCCTCCCGACAAGAACGCGATCCCCGGCACCGCCGCCGGTATCGTCCGCTTGAAACACCCGACCGTGGCCTGTGCCACCGCCCCTGCATCTGCGCGATCCTCGGCATCAGTCCCACTCAACACCATATTCGGCTTAAGCACCATCCCTTCGAGATCCACTCGCTGCGTTCTCAACTCCTCAAACGTCCGATTCAACGTCTTCTCGGTCACCCACTCGCACGTCTCAATCGAGTGATCCCCGTCCATCAACACCTCCGGCTCGACAATCGGCACCAAACCCGCCTCTTGCGACAACGCGGCAAATCGACCAAGGGCATGGGCGTTGACATTGATGCAGTAGTCAGATGGAATGTGGTCCCCGATCGTAATTACGGCTCGCCACTTCGTAAACCGAGCACCCAGCTCGTAATACTCTTCCAATCGATCGCGAAGTCCATCCAACCCATCAGTCGTTAGTTCACCCGGAGCCCCCGCAAGCGGATTAGTTGACTGGTCAACTTTGATCCCCGGGATAACCCCTTCGCTTTGCAGCAACTCAACGAACGGAATCTCCTCATCCGACGACTGCCTCAAAGTCTCATCGTAAAGAATCACCCCGCTGATGTACTCCCCGTAACCCTCAGTCGTGAACAGCAACTGACGCCAAGCCTTACGATTCGGCTCTTCGTTCGCCACGTTAATCGAAGCCAACCGCCGCCCTATCGTACCCGTTGATTCGTCTGCTGCGAGTATTCCCTTGCCCCTCGCAACCATCGCCTTCGCGATTGAGTGAAGCTCGTTGCCCATCGTTCAAAAAACCTCCCGATCAGTGTCTTCTGCTATCTGTTGAAATGATACGGCATCTTCTCCTCAAACACGCTTTGAACCATCCCTGTTGCGACCGCACACACGACCTGCCTTTGGCATACAGTATCGAGTAAGAGCTAGGCAGCCAAAGGGAGACGAACGCCATGTCTGTGTCACCACCAAATCTCTTCCAATTCGCAATGGACAACACGAACGATGAGTTCGCCAACCCTTCGGATCTGACAGTCCTCTTGAACGCCATAGGCTCTGCTGGCAAGTTCATCTCATCCGAAATCAACCGCGCCGCGCTACGCGACATCTTCGGTTCCGCGGGTTCCGCCAACGTCACCGGCGATGACCAGCAGAAACTCGACGTGATCGGAGACAACGTCGTCGCTGAAGCCCTGCTGTCAACTGGCCTTGTATGCGCCATGAGCTCGGAAGAAAACGCCGGCTTGATCGACTGCGGAGACGCCGCCGTCACCGGAGAATACTGTGTGGTCTACGATCCCGTCGACGGCTCCAGCAACATCGACGTTGCGGCACCGATCGGCACGATCTTCGGCATCTACCGACGCCTAAGCGAAGGCGTACCGGCTGGCGATGTAGACATCCTCCGCCCCGGTAATGAAATGCTGGTCGCCGGTTACGTCCTCTATGGCTCATCCACGATTTTTTGCTACACGTCAGGCGATGGCGTCCACTTCTTCACTCTCGACCCGACCCTAGGCGACTACCTCATAACCGAAGAAAACGTCCGATCCCACGGCTCATCCCATGTCTACTCCGCCAACGAAGGCAACTCCGGCAAATGGCACGATCCCGACCTCAACTGGGTCGAACACGTCAAATCCGAAGGCTACTCCGGCCGCTACATCGGCGCTTTAGTTGCCGACTTCCACCGCAACCTCATGAAAGGCGGCATCTACGCCTATCCCGGCGACAAAAGCAGCCCCGACGGCAAGCTTCGCCTCCTATTCGAGTGTGCTCCCCTAGCCTTCATTGCCGAACAAGCAGGCGGAGCTGCGAGCAACGGCAAAACCGCCATCAGGAACATCGAACCTACCCAACTCCATCACCGCACCCCGATGTACATCGGCAATGCTGACGAAGTAGCCCTTTTAGAAGGCTTTCACAGCCGCGCCTAATTGAAAAGGCCCTACTATTTGCCGCATTGGCGGATTATTCCCTCTCCCGCTCAGCGGAAGAGGGCTAGGGTGAGGGTACGCCCTACATCAACCCGCGCTTCCTAAACGCCTTCGCCAACGCGCCAATGCCGTCGTAACACTTCTCAGGCGTCTCAAACGCGAAGCACAACCTGGCGCAGTTCTGACCATCTCCATTCGGCGCAAATCCAACCCCGCCGTTGTACCCGACGCCTTCGGCGAAGATCTCGTCACGCGGTGCCGTGATGTCAGTTCCTTCAGGCATCGTCAACCATGTGTAGCAACCGCCTTCCGGATGCGACCACTTCGCCCCTACGTCCGAGAAGTTGTCGTGGAGTGACTCATCCATCGCATCCCGCTTCTGCTTGAGCAAGGGGTTGAAACGACTGCGATGCTCATCGAGGCTGGTCCGCAGGAAACCCTCGATAGCATACGCCGCAAACTGATTGGGACCAGAGCCAACCTTGCAGCTCGCCGCACGTCGCAACACCTCGGGTGCCGCCGTGATGTAACCCAACCGCAGTCCCGGCGCTAGCAACTTGGAGAACGACGCGACATGGATCACGATACCTGAATCGTCCAATGTCCTGAATGCAGGCTGTATCTCACCCTCGAAGCGAAGGTCGACGTAGCACTCATCCTCGAGAATCGGTACGCCATGCCGGTGCGCAATCTCCAGAATCTCTTTTCGGCGCTCAACTGGCAACGTCGGCCCCATTGGATTCTGGTGCTCCGCGATCGTATAGATCATCTTCGGCTTCTTGCCTTTGCTGTCGAGCTTGCCGATCAGCTCATCCAGCGCGTCCGGCACCAATCCCAACTCATCCGTCTCACTCCCGTAAACCGTGTTCCCGAACCGTTGCAACTGCCCCAATGTCCCGCTGTACACAAAATGCTCAGTGATCGCCGTGTCGCCAGGGTTCGTAAGCGCCTGTATCGCAAGACCTATCGCCTCGCCCGAGCCGTTCGTCAACAGCAGGTCATCAACCCCTACGCTGAACCCGCGATCGTATTCCAGCTTCCAAGCCACAAACTCCCTGAGTTCAGGCGATCCCGCTGGCTGAGGGTAGTAAGCCATGTGACGGGCGATCTCGTCCCCTCTCGAGTCCATCGCCGTCTGCAAAGCCGCAATAAGGCCGTCCATCGGCGAAGTCTCTGGCGCCGGGTACGCAACCGCAAAGTCGTACTCTGCATGGTCGACCTTGTTGATAGGCGTATCTTCCGACCTCTCCGAGAAGAGACCCTCGTAACTAAAGCGAGTGCTACTTGCTGTCATCTGCGGCGTTCTCCGTTCTGCTACGTCAACTTCACGCATTGTATTTGCACGTGGAAGCAGAGTCTAAATCCACGATAGACTTCCTGCATCAATACTGGACGTACTCCGGCATCACGCCCCAGACTACTGGAGACAGACCAATGCGCGGCATCAGATTTCTAGGCGATCGACGTTCCGAAGTCATCGACTACCCCGACGAGGAACCAGGACCCGGATACGTCTTGTTAAAGATGCGCTCCTCCGGCATGTGCGGCTCCGACCTCCACCGATATCGCGTCCCTTTCGCAGAGGAAGACCTAGAACGCGAACCTATCCGCCCAGGTCATGAACCATGTGGCGAAGTCGCGATGCTTGGCGAGGGAGTGACCGGTCTAAACATCGGTGACCGCATCCTGCAGCACCACTACGACGGTTGCCGTGACTGCGACTTCTGCAACACGGGATGGCAGCAGCTATGTCGTTGGCCGGGCCGCGCCGTCCACGGCTCAGGCCGCCACGGCGGACACGGCGACTACATGCTCGCCCACGCCTCCACCTGCCTTCCCCTACCAGAAGAACTTAGCTACGAAGTGGGAGCCTACCTAGCCTGTGGTGCAAGCACCGCTTTTCATGGCCTTAAAAAACTCCAACTCTCAGGCCTAGACACGATCGCCATATTCGGTGCTGGTCCCGTCGGGTTGGCCGGCGTCATGTTCGCCGCAGAGATGGGCGCACGAGTAATCGCCGTTGACATCTCTGGCGAACGACTCGAGATGGCAAAAGCCGCCGGAGCATGGGAAGTCGTCGACAACAGCGATGGAACCGCCGTCGAACAGATCATCGACCTCACCTATGGCGAAGGTGCCGACGCAACCCTAGAAGCCATCGGCATCCACGCGACGAGACTCGCCGCGGTCCAATCGACCAAGATCTTCGGACGTTGCTGCTTCGTCGGCGAAGGCGGCGATTTCCACGTCGAGCCAAGCCCCGACATCATCCACCGACATCTGACGCTCGTAGGCTCTTGGACCTTCAGCAGCCACGGTCTGATCGAAGCGGCTAGATTCACCGCACGTCGAGAAGTCCCCCTAGAGTCCCTGATTACGCACCGAACCACCATTGAAAACACCCCCGCCGCGTACCAACGCTTCGAAGCAGGCGCACCAGGCAAGTTCGTAATCAACTGGGACTGAACGTCGCCATCACCGCTGCGAGTCAATAAATCCCAGCTGACAGCGCGAAAATGCGCAGACTTCCCGCTCGCGTCGCCAGATTCGCATCACATTAACACCGCGATTTTCGTTTTGCACGCGAAATCCCATTTCCTGCTAAGATGGAAACTTCCGTGCCAGTGAAGTTCAGCAAATCGATTGAACACGCCGCGCGGCACATTCCGAACTGCAAAAGAAACTTCGCATCAACACGCGTCGTAACACCTAGAAGAGGGTACCCGCAAACTCAGAGAATGGGGACAGTGTGTCTCGCACGGTTCCCGTCAGCCCACTCTCAACAATGGCCGTCGTCTCATGTAACGCCAGCCTGCGGATCGAAATTCGGGCGACTACGCGACATCGTATCAGAAACAACCTGAATTGCGAACTCTCCTCATCGGTCTAGTGCGAACAAATCGAATATCAAATAGCGAACTATCGAGCAACAGATAGAACGAAAGGGAACCGATTAATTGGTTACGATTGCCAACTCCCAAGTCGACGACGCCTCCGAAGACACGGACGCGACAGCCAGCGAAACCGGCACTGCCGTGATGCCGCGCAACGACGGCGGCACCTTTAGTTTCGCTGATCTGTCGTCCGATGACGAAGGCGCTCCCACTATGGCCTCGACCAACGCTTCGACCGAGCTCGAAGCGTGGGAAGCCGCACGTGAGGAAGGACCGGACATCAACCCCGCCGCTGGAACCGAGGACTCCGCAACCGATGACAACGTCAGGATGTACCTCCGAGAGATCGGCGATGTCCAGCTGTTGAGCAAATCCGATGAAGGTATGCTCTCTCAGCGCGTCGAATCCGCTAACTGGCTCGAACGAATCGAGTGGGACATTCGCGGGACGCTCCTGACCGAATACGGCTTCAAAGAGTATCCCCGTAACCGCGACCAACTCCCCGACAACCCGTCACAAGTTGCCGCCGTCGACGTAGTGGCGATCGTATTGCGACGCCTCAGCCGACTTGGTGAAATCGCCGACCAAGTTGCCTCCTACATGGCAAAGCCCAAGCCCGTCACTCTTGAGCAGTTGCTAGTCGACTTCGACTACCGCGCTATGATCAACTCCGCGCGGGATACTCAGGTAAAAGACGACAGCAAACTGCCGCCTTATGAGCTTTTGCTGCGATACCTCGCCGACACCCTCGAGATCTATGAGACCACCAATCTCATGGAACGTTACGGCGTATTCGACGAAACGTCGCAAAAAGGTCGAGGCAAGAAAGCCCAGAAACTCAACACCAAAGAGGCACGCCTGAAGCGACGCCTCGACAAGACGAGCCTGCTCGTCCGGGAACTGGCGATTCTATCCAGCCTGCTCCCGCCCGACCTCAGCATCGTCATGCCGCCGGAACTGAAGCTCGAAGACCTACGCGTCGAAGAAGGCATCGAACCTTGGCACGAGTCGTACCTGGCCGAGACCAGCTCGATCCTCGAGTCTCATCTCGCCTCCATCAAGCACGATGGCGACAAATCCCGTGACCACCTCGGCAAGGCCAACCTGCGCCTGGTCGTCAGCGTCGCGAAGAAATACACCAACCGCGGCCTGACCTTCGAGGACCTGATTCAAGAAGGCAACATCGGCCTCATGCGAGCAATCGACAAGTTCGACTACCGCAAGGGCTTCAAGTTCAGCACATACGCGACTTGGTGGATCCGTCAGGGAGTCACCCGCGCTATCGCCGACCAGTCGCGCACGGTCCGCATCCCGGTCCACATGTACGAGGCCCTCAACAAGGTCCGACGTGCATCGCGTGAACTGGCGCAGGAATACGACCGCAAGCCGACCATCGAGGAGATCGCCGAACGTGTCGAGATGACCGTCGAGAAAGTCACCGACGTTCTCAAGAACGGTCAAGAACCGATGTCCCTCGAAACCCCGGTAGGCGAAGACGGCGACAACGAACTCGGTGACCTCCTGCCCGACCGCGAAGCCTTGGCTCCCCCGGAAGAGACCGCGCAACGCCTCTTGAGCAACGACATCTCCAACATCTTGTCCGAACTCGAAGACCGCGACCGCGAGGTTCTCATCCTCCGCTTCGGCCTCAAGGACGGCAAAGAGTACACCCTCGAAGAGATCGGTCTGCGAATGGACCTCACCCGAGAGCGCATCCGCCAAATCGAGCGCACCGCCCTCAAAACCCTACAGCGCAGCCGCGCCGTATGGGAGATGAAAGAGCATCTCAACTGAGAGGAAGCTCTCGAAGGAGATCAACCAGATCAGCCCCGCGTGAAAAACGCGGGGCTGATGTTTTTGTTGGCATTATCAGACGCGTTGCCGCCGATGGAGTTCTACGTCATTCGGCAAATGAAAACCACGTTGTAAGATGTTGATTCGCCTAAATCACAACTCATTTAACACCCAACCGGACTGATCGGGGGAATCATGGCCGACGCAGACAGGGTCCAAGCAAACATCACTGGCGAATGGGACGACATCCTCACCGATAAGGTGAAGGGCCTAGTCGCATCGCTCCAAGACGAATTCGGCGAGCGAATTGCCGGCCTCCGCGAAGCGCGCATCGATATGATCGACGCCGCAACTCGACGCGGAATCCAACCCGGACACCTATCCCCTAGCGACGCCACCACAACCGAGTGGTCCGTCCCCGACATGCCAGATGAACTCTGGAACCCCGGCATCGAGATCTCTGGCCCCGCACACATGACCTCGATGTTCATCAACGCCCTCAACCCAGGTCCTGATGGCGAACGCGCCGAAGGAGACCTCGACGACGATGAAGATTCAGCTAGCCATATCCTCTCCGATACTCTCCTCGCCGCGCGGAACCGTAAAGGAGCAGTAGATCGATCTCTCACCTTCTACAACGAAGCCCGCGACCGCCACTACTCCATCCAAGACGGCGATATCCCCTTCTTCATGCACCGCGAACGCGGTCTGCACCTCGACGATCCCGATCTACTCGTCGATGGCAAACCGGCTTCCGCGACGATCCTAGGATCGCTCCTCACCCTCTACCACGCCGGTCAAGCTCAAACCGAGCGCGGCCAAGGCGTCTACTTCTACATACCCAAGACCGAATCCCCCGAAGAAGCCGCCCTCTACCGCGACCTTTTCGCATCAATCCAAAACCGCGTCTCCGGACTCAAAGACGCCACCATCCGCGGCATCCTGCTCGTCGAGTCGCTCCCACTGGTCTGGACGATGGAAGAAAGCCTCCACGCCCTTGGCCCTTACGCAGCTGGTCTCAATGCCGCACGTTGGGACCTCAAAGCCTCACTTCTCGAATACGTCATGGCAGATCGCGCCAGCCTCTGGCCCGACCGCTTTGGCGTCGCAGTGCCCACAACCCCCTTCATCGCCAACATCTTCCGACGTCTCGTCGCCGTATGCCAGAAGCACAACGCCGTCCCCATCGGCGGAATGGCAACTGCCCTACCCCACCGAGACCAAGAAGTCAACGAAGAGGCCGCCGTCACTGTCCGAGGTGACAAAACATGGGAGGCAGAACAAGGATTCCTCCGCGGCTGGGTAGCCCACATCTACCACATGAAACCTGCTGCCGATCCCTTCAAAGAACTCCGAGCTACAGGTTGGAAGCCAACCGCAGAGATGGGCAATCCCGACAACTACCCCGTCAACATCGAAACCCCTGAAGGCCCGGTAACTCAAGAAGGCACCCGCCAAAACGCTCGCACCCTCATCGAATACGTCGAAGGATGGCTCGGAGGCAGAGGTGCCAAAGGCATCGACCGCCTAGCCGGACGATCCGGCCGCCGACCCGCTCTCATGGAAGATCTAGCCACAGCCCGCATATCAGTCGCCCAAATGGCCCAACGCGTCATCCACGAAGCCCAAGCCGAAGACACAGGCGCAACCCACGACCTCCCACTCCTGAAATCCATCATCACCAGCGAAGGCGAGGACATCATCCGCCTCCTAGGCCCCAACGCTCCCGCATCAGACATCCAACGCTACCAAGACGCCGTAAAAATCTCCATGCAGTGGCTAAAAAACTACACCGAGTTCAACTTTAGGTCACTAGGCTCTTACTCCCGCCCCGACCTAGCAGCCATCGCCACCGCAAAAGACGCGATCTAGGTTTTATCGAATAAAAACACTCATCAAACGTTGACCGCATCTGGCAAGGATTGGTGAAGCCTCTACGTTTTCCGTGTTAGGGTAGAAACATCAATAACTATCTACCCTCAGCCATGACTATGGTAATCAACATAAAAAACGAAAGAACCTGCGAACTAGCCCGACAACTCGCCGATCTTACGGGAGACACGATGACTGGTGCAATCACGGTCGCACTGGAAGAGAAAATCGAAACCGTAAAGCGGAAGCGTGAACGCGATCGCGATGATTTGCTCCGCGACATCGAAGCGATCTCCAAAAGATGCGCCGCGAAAATGGGCCCCGGTCCAACTCACGAAGAGATCGTCGACAGCATGTATGGCGAATATGGCGAACCGGTGTGATCATCGGTGCCGCCACGAATATCACGATGGTAAGGTAGAAGCAAATCTTCTCGTCTACCACAATCCGGAATCATGGCTCCGAACATCAAGAATCGAGAAAACTGCGACCGCGAAACATTGCTCCGTGAAATTCGAGCAATCGCTGATCGATGCTCAAAGTTAGTTGAACCAGCATTTAGCTCCGCAGAGATCGACGATCTTCTGTACGACGAACACGGATTGCCCAAGTGAAGATCGGCAAACTTCTATCCATCTTCTAAACCATGGCCATCAACATAAAAAACGAAAAAACCTGCGAATTAACGCGAGAACTCGCTCACCTCACTGACGACACAATGACTGGTGCTATAACCACCGCTGTGCAAGAGAAATTAGAAAAGGTGAGGCGACAACGCGACAAGGATCAGCTTCTACGTGATCTGCGCACTATTCGCGAACGATGTGCGAAGCTGATCGAACCTGGGTTCAAATCCACAGATCACGACGACTTCCTTTATGACGAATATGGGCTACCCAAGTGATCGTTGATACCTCAGCTATTCTTGCAATCCTTTTGTCGGAACCGGAAGCGGATGAATTTGAGAGCAAGATTGCCAACAGCTGGCCAATCCGCATGTCGGTTGCCAGCCTATTGGAAGCAACGATGGTAACGGAAAGCAAAGGCAGCCCATTGCTGGCTCGCGAGATGGAGAATTACTTGGCGACGGCACAATTTGAGTTCGTCCCCGTAAGCCTCGAACAAGCCGAAGCCGCCCGCATCGCATGGCGACGCTTCGGCAAAGGCAACCACCCCGCGCACCTCAACTTCGGCGACTGCTTCTCCTACGCCCTCGCCAAAACCACCGGCGAACCCCTGCTCTTCAAAGGCAACGACTTCTCACAAACCGACATCCAACCCGCCTAATCCCCCAACGCCCCGTTCACCCGCGGCATCAACTCCTTAGCAAACAACTCCAAGCTGTTGATCCACGCATCCTTATCATCCCAGTCATAACCCATCATTACCAGCGTTCCGAACTTACCCGTCTCCTCCGTCATCTCCAGAATCCGCTCCAGCGCGTAATCCGGATCACCGGCGATAATCTGCTCACGCATCCAGTAATCGACATCAACCTCACTGTCCGGCGTATCCTGATCCCGCTTGAACATCCCCCTACCGCGGTTTGAACGGTCCAGCAAGTCGCAAATGTATTGGAACCCGCCAGTCACCGAATTGTTACGTGCCAGCCTCTGAGCCTCCTTCTTGGAGTCGGCAAGAAAGACCGCACGCGCAATCTTGAAATCCGCCCTATCAGGCTCATTCCCCGCCTCAATCGACGCCGTCTCATAAGTCTCCCAAATGTTCGCCACCACATTATTAGCGATCAAACTATGGGCAAACGGCTCAAACCCCTTCCGTCCCGCCGCCTTCGCCGTTCCTGAATTCATCGACGTGATCGGCATCGAAATCGGAGGGTGCGGCTTCTGATACGGCTTGTGCACGATGCCGAGTCCGACAACATCGTCGACATGCTCCTTCATCGAGATGTTCCAGTAGCTCCCTTCGATCTCCACCGGTCCTTCTGACTCCCAAAGCGCCAGCACCATCTCAACCGCCTCCGCAACCATCATCGGCGAATCCTCACGCGCAATCCCTAGAATCTCCAGATCCGTCGCCACGCTCCCCATCCCGAAGCACAGATTCAACCGACCCTTGCAGAGATGATCAAGCATCGCCAACCGCGTCGCCACATGCACAGGATGGTGTTGCTGAATACAAACCGGCGCAGGACCCATCCGAATCTGTTCCGTCTCCCGCATCGCCGCCGCAATAAAGATCTCCGGACTTGGGATATTCTCAAACGCCATCGTGTGATGCTCGCCGATCCAAAACTCATCAAACCCCAGTTCATCCGCCCGAATAATCAACTCCATATCCTCGTCATACGACTGAGCAAGCGGCTTCTCAGCCGGATGAAACGGCATGATGAAGATGCCAGATTTGATGCGTGACATGGCGCGAGCCCAGTATCCCAATAGGCCGTTGGTTAGTGTGACCATTGTAACGGGTGCACACGCTCGGGTTGGGCCATCAAGCGCCAATAAGGTTGGAGTGTTGGTAGGCCGTGTCCACGAATTTGAAACGACTCGAAATCTGGCTCAATGTTTAGGCGATCTTTGGTATCGAATTCAGCGGTCTGTAAACCGCGCTCATTCATGTCGTCTACCATCGATACGGAGATTGAATTAGGATTTCAAATCGAAACGGCAGCGACTGCGGGTACTGACAGCGATGACAAAAAGATGAACAAAATTAGCATTTGGATGCTTTTCGGCATGTTGGCAGTTTCGGTCATCGGTAGCGTGTTGTTGTTTTTGTGTTGGGAATGGTTGCAGTCGGCTCCCACAAAAAGAGAAACAAACGGCGAAACTCTTCGCAATGCCGCATTGTTGCTTGGGGGAATTGTCGCGTTGATATTCGGGATTTGGCGGAGCATGGCAGCCGATCGTCAGGCAGACGCTGCCAAAAGCCAGGCAGATGCTGCCCATACACAGGTAAATGCCGCCCAAACCCAGATTGCGGCTGCACAGGCTCAAGTAGATACGGCTCGACGGAGCTTGATGAACGAACGCTACCAGAATGGTGCTGAGATGCTAGGTAGCGATGTAATGCTGGTACGTTTAGGCGGTATATTTGCCCTGCAAAACCTTGGCGAAGAACATCCAATTCAATTTCACATCCAAATCATGCGGATATTCTGCGCGTTCGCAACCGAACCGATCAGCGACAACGCGGACCCTCGCCGAAACGACAATACCATCATGTCGCCACACTCGAACGAAAGCGAGATCAAACTGCGGAGCGATGTGCAGTTGGTGATCGAATCTATCGCACGACGAGGCGATATAGCTATCCAAATCGAGAACGGTATCGGATACCGACCTGATTTGAGTAACGCCGATCTGAGTGGTTTGAAATTGGGTGAGGAGGATTCTCCGTTGACTCACAATCTCTCTAACACCGACTTTTGGGAAGCGACACTGTCAAAAGCGCACTTTGCTAATACGAGTTTGCGTGGCACATGGTACGGACCCTCTGCCAAACTGGAGGAAACGACGTTTGGCATCAACACTGACCTAACAGGAGCCGCCTTCGTCCGGACTGACATGTCAAGCGTCGATTTCTACGGCACTAATCTATCTGGCGTGCAGTTTTCGATCGACGGCGTTCAAGGTGTTCGTAATCTCACCCAAGAAAAACTGTTTGGGGCAACCGCGGATCCGAATAATCCGCCGAAACTCGACGGGCTCACCGATCCTGAAACTGGTGATCCTCTCCTCCCGCCTGACGACCCCCCTGAAAATCCTTGAAGATTACCGGAACTTCGGCAACTACGTTTATCGGCTTTTCCCCTCCCCATCCGCCAACAACTTCCGCAAATCAACAATCTGATCCCGCAACTGCGCCGCAGACTCAAACTCCAACTCCCGAGCCGCCTTCTTCATCTGACGCTCCAAGTCCTTCACGATCCGCGTTAACTCATCCTTCGGTAGGCCCATTCCATCTCCGAACGGCTCACCCTCATCCGCCAAAACCGTCGGCTCAGACTGCTTTACTCGATCCGTAATATCCCGAATATCCTTCACAATCGACTGCGGAGTGATGTCGTTGTCGATGTTGTGCTGCGTCTGCAACTTCCGACGGCGTTGCGTCTCCGAAATCGCAAACGTCATCGAGTCCGTGTACTTGTCCGCATACATCACCACCTTCCCCTCGATATGCCGCGCTGCCCTACCGATCGTCTGGATCAACGAAGTCCCAGACCTCAGATACCCCTCCTTGTCCGCATCCAATATCGCTACCAACGACACCTCCGGCAGGTCCAATCCCTCCCGCAACAAGTTGATTCCAACCACAACGTCATACACACCCAATCTGAGATCACGCAGAATCTCAGTTCGCTCCAACGTATCAATCTCTGAGTGCAGATAATGCACCCGTATCCCCAACTCCCGCAGATAGTCCGCCAAATCCTCCGCCATCCGCTTCGTCAACGTCGTCACCAACACCCGCTGGCCCTTAGCCGTCGTCGCCCTGATCCGATCGATCAAATCATCGACCTGGTTCTCCGTCGGCAAAACCTCAATCTCAGGATCAATCAAACCGGTCGGACGAATGATCTGCTCCACCCGCTGCTGTTCATGCGCTGCCTCATACGGACCCGGCGTTGCCGACACATACACAACCTGATTCACCCGATCTTCAAACTCCTCAAACGTCAACGGACGGTTATCAATCGCAGACGGCAACCTGAACCCGTACTCCACTAACGTCGTCTTCCTCGCGTAGTCACCGTGATACATCCCCCGAACCTGCGACAGCGTCATGTGCGACTCATCCACAAACAGCAGATAGTCCTCCGGGAAGTAGTCCAGCAGCGTCCAAGGCGCAGACCCTGCCGGACGGCGTCCCAACGGCCTCGAGTAATTCTCGATCCCCGGACATGTCCCCGCCTCATGCATCATCTCTAGATCGAACAGAGTCCGCTGCTCCAACCGCTCCGCCTCCAACAGCTTCCCTTCACCTCTGAACAATTCCAACTGCTGCTCCAACTCCGTCCGAATATCCTTCAGCGCGTCCGCAAACTCCTCCTCAGGCGTGATGAAGTGCTTACCCGGATAGATGTCGTACTGCTCCTCCTCGCTCAAAATCTCACCCGTCAGCGGATCGATAAGCATGATCTGCTCGATCTCATCCCCGAAGAATCCGATCCTTACCGCCAACTCCTCGTCCGCCGGCATGATCTCCAACACATCCCCCCGCACTCTGAACGTCCCCCTCCGCAGATCCATCAAGTTGCGGTCGTAATACATGCTCACCAACCGACGCGTGATCCGCATCAACCCCGGCTCATCACCAACCCGCAATCGCAAAGTGATCTGGTTATACTCCTGCGGCGATCCCAAACCATAGATGCAAGACACACTCGCCACGATTAAAGTGTCTCGCCGCGTCATCAAAGACCGAGTAGCCGCGTGCCGCAACCTGTCGATCTCCTCGTTGATATCCGTCTCCTTCTCGATGTACGTATCCGACCGCGGGATATACGCCTCCGGCTGATAGTAGTCGTAATACGACACGAAATACTGCACCGAGTTGTTCGGGAAGAACGTCTGAAACTCCGTAGCCAGCTGCGCCGCAAGCGTCTTGTTGTGAGCAATCACTAACGTCGGACGCTGCACCTTCTCGATGATGCTCGCCATCGTGAACGTCTTGCCCGAACCCGTCACACCGAGAAGCGTCTGATGCTTCAACCCATCACCCAGAATCCCATCCGCAACCTTGTCTATCGCCTGGGGTTGATCACCCTGAGGCGTGAACTCATGCTCGATCTTGAACTCACCAGTCGTCGGAGCCGTAATCGGAATCCCAACCTCAACTGGTTCTGCGATGGTGGTCATAAACCGATTGTATCCACCTCTCGGAGCGCCACGAGGAAATTAAAATCCATACTGTAATCACGAGTTCGATGCTTACAACCTAGGTAAAGTCGAAAGCTAAATCACGCAGGGGTCAGTAAGTGGCCATTGTTTCGCTCGTTAGGAACGGCATCGTGGAAAATTGTGATCCTCAACGCCTACGTTGCTGTAGCGCTCGGTTGGATTCCTTCCGTAACCTTTCCCATCCCCAGCGTGCCGCACACCACGGCCAATCGACACCGGGTCAATCCGGGAGCATTGATGACGGTTGACCAGCACATCGCTGCACCATAGCCGGCAACGTCGACGCGGACTCACCGTTCGAAAAGCCCCTGTACAGCGACGCCCCCGCATCGCTAACCCGCTCACTCGTCTCAAGTCGTTAATCAACCCAGACTACGCGCGGTTGTGGGGTATCGGCCTATCTCTCAACATCGTCTACTGGCTCGAAGCCGTCGCGCTCGGCGTGTACGTCTACGAACTCTCGGAATCGGCGTTCGTTGTTGGATTCATCGGGTTCTTGAGGTTGGCGCCGCTGTTGCTGTTCGGCGCATTCATCGGCACCATCGCAGATCGCGCCAACAGGCGCGTCATGCTCGCTACGACCAACATAACGCTAGCGATCGTCTACTTGACCCTGGGCGTTCTGGTTGTGACGGACCGAATCGAGTTGTGGCACGTCTCGGTAGGAGCGCTGATAGGCGGTGTGTTATGGGCCACGGATTTCCCGGTTCGGCGCGCCATGATCGCCGAGAGTCTGCCGTCTGATCAACTGTCCGCGGCGTTCGGCGTCGATATGGCATCCGGCAACTTTGCCCGCGTGTTCGGACCGTTGGCGAGTGGCGTGTTTATCCAATCCATCGGAATGCAAGGCGTATATTTCCTAGGCTCAGCATTGTTCGGAATGGCTTCGTTAATCGCCATGTCGATGCTCTTTATTGGTCGCGGTCCCAGCTCAACCGTCGCTCCAACTGGCAACCTTCCCGCTAAATCCTTCGATCTGCGGAGCGGATTACGACACGTAAGGGCCGACACCATCCTATTTGTCACCATAATCGTGACCGTCGTGATGAACGTCTTCGCCTTTCCCTATCAACTCATGATCCCAGTTATCGGCACCGACAAATTGCAGATCGATCCTGTGTTGATCGGTCTATTGTTTAGCGTCGAGGGTATGGGCGCCACGCTCGGCGCACTCGTGGTCGCCGCGATGGCGCGACCCAGACACTTCACCCGCGTCTACATTTACTCTTCGGTCGGACTGTTACTCGCCCTGATGGCATTCGCCTTTGTTCCTTGGTACTGGATCGCGATCCCACTGCTATTCGTAGCCGGGTTCGCGATGTCGGGTTTCAGCACCATGCAATCGGTGATCGTTGTGATTTCAACGAGCCCGGCGTTCCGCGGCAGAGTCCTTGGCGTGCTCACGGTTGCAATTGGTTGCGGACCCATCGGCGCCCTCCTCGTGGGATTCTTGGGTACCCAATTCGGAGCCGATAGAGCCGTATTCACCATCGCGGCAATCGGATTGGCGTTGATCGCTTCGACCGTTCTGTTGAGCCAGCGCTATACGAGCCGCATCCCCCGCCCGCGACGATAAATCGCGTCAATAAACTGTCGCAACCCCAGCGCCCAATGGACGTTCATCTCTGTTCAGTCGCGAATGGCCGTATGTTTTACGCAGACCAAAAACGATAGAGTTGCGATTAGTTGGTGACTGCCGACCTCTCGGCCAACGATCGACGATGAGTAACCGCTGGCAAGAACCCGATCCCGACGACCAAGATCCTCGCGGGCCAAAAGACGAAATCGACCTCCGTTACCGCGCCTATGAAGTCGATGACGAACCTGACTACGACGAATCACCCCGACGCGTAACCGACGGCTGGTCCACCGAGACCAAATCCGAAAGCCCCTGGTGGCTCAAAGCAGGAATCGCCGCCGTCTCCATCCTCATCGTCCTAGGACTAGTTGCCGGTCTAGCAGGACCATTCCTCGGCAGATCAGGCTCCGACTCCGCGCCACGCATCGAATACATCCCTGCCCAAGTCATCGACGTCCTCGATGTCCGAACCATCACCGTAGAAATAGACGGCGAACCCGCCACCGTCCGATACATCGGCGTAGATCCCCTACCTATAGACAGCCCCTGGTACGACGTCGGCATCCTAGCCAACCAGCAGCTAGTCGCCAACACCGAAGTCCTCTTAGAAGCCGACGAGCGCGACACAGACGACTTCGGCCGACTCCTACGCTACGTCTACGCCAACCAAAACATGGTCAACGCCCTCCTAATCCTGAACGGCATCGCACTATCCAGTGAACGACAAGACGGCCTCGATCGCCACCACCTCAACTTCCAACGCTGGAGCGAAGCCGCACAGTTGGAAAAACTAGGCCATTGGAGCGACGCACCCCCGTCATTCCAGCCCTCCCAGTCCCGGTCAGTCCCGCGAACGCAGGAACCCATCAGAAACGAGGGCTTCAACTGAAAGTTCCGCAAACTGCTCGCAGAGCTGCGACGAGCGAGGCACAACCACCACGCGCAGCAACCAGACGACGTCGCAGGCGCGCAGGCTTCGAAAACCCCATCACCCGCTTCAAGATCGTCCTCAACCAAGACTACGCCCGACTCTGGGGCATCGGCATCTCCACCAACGTCATGCGATGGCTCGAGACCCTCGCTCTCGGCGTATTCGTCTACGACCTCACCGAATCCGCGTTCCTAGTCGGCTTCATCGGATTCCTTCGCATGGCACCCATGCTCGTCCTCGGCGCATTCATCGGTGCCTTCGCCGACCGCGCAAACCGACGCGCCATACTCGCACTCACCAACCTCACTCTCGCCGTCATCTATCTCACCCTCGGCTTCCTGATCCTCACCGACCGCATCGAGCTATGGCACGTCGCCACCGGAGCATTCATCGCCGGCGTCGTATGGGCAACCGACTTCCCCGTTCGACGCGCCATGATCGCCGACACCGTACCTGTCGACCGCGTCTCCTCCGCATTCGGCGTAGACATGGCATCATCCAACTTCTCACGCGTCATCGGTCCGATAATCGGTGGCGCATTCCTTCAAGAGATCGGAATGCAGGCCGTCTACTTCCTCGGCACCGGCCTCTTCATCGTCGCCTCAGGCCTCGCCTTCTCCATGCTCATCATCCGCAAAACGCCTACCACCGCCACGCGCACCCCCACTACGAGCAGCAACTACGACCTCCGCGCCGGCGTCAAACACATCATCGGCGACTCCGTCCTCCTCGTAACCATCATCATCACCATCACGATGAACCTCTTCGCATTCCCCTACCAGCAGATGGTCCCCGTCCTAGGCGCTGAAAAACTCATGATCGAACCCGTATACATCGGCCTACTCTTCAGCGTAGAAGGTCTCGGAGCCACCCTCGGTGCCCTAACCATCGCCGCCGCCGCACAGCCCCGACACTTCACCCGCGTCTACACATACGCCTCCCTCGGATTCCTCGCCGTAATCGCCGCATTCGCCCTCAATCCCTACTACTGGCTCGCCCTCCTCCTCCTCTTCATCGGCGGCTTCGGCATGTCCGGCTTCGGCACCATGCAGTCCATCATCGTCGTCTCATCCACCCGACCCGAAATGCGAGGCCGAGTCCTAGGCGTCCTAGCCGTAGCTATCGGCTCAGGCCCCATCGGAGCCCTCCACGTAGGCTGGCTTGCAACCCAAATCGGCACCGACACCGCAGTTCTAGCCATCGCCATAACCGGAATCATCCTAACCGCCATCCCAGTCATAATCTTCCGCAAATACCTACGCTCCATCCCCCGCTACCGGCGATGAGACGACTAGCCCCTTTCGTGGAGCGAAGCAGAACGGAGGGGGCGCGAGTGCAGCGAGCGGGGGATGCCCGCCGAGACGGCAATCCCAAAACCGTCAGCACGCAACCACGTGTGGCTAGGAGGTATCCCCTCTCCCGCTCAGCGGGAGAGGGTCAGGGTGAGGGTGACCGGGGCGGACAAACGGGAGGGGTACGGTAAACAACCACCAACTCAAACATCATCACCATCATTCCAAATCAGGGCAATCACAGTTCACAACCCTCGCGACACACTAATATGGCTTGACCATAAACAACTATATGGCTAGTATGGGTATCTATGAAGACCACGATTGAAATTCAAGACGAACTGTTGGCCAGAGCAAAGCGACACGCCAAGCAGACCGGGCGACCGCTCAGAGCAGTAGTCGAAGAAGGGCTTCGCCAAGTCCTAGCATCACCTACCAACCGAGAGCGCTACGTGCTTCCAGATCTCAGTGTAGGCGAACCAAGTGCACCCGATCCATTGGAGACCTACTCCTGGCAAGACCTGCGCGACGAGATCTACGGCAAGCCGACCATCCAATGATCGCCATCGACACCAATCTGCTCGTATATGCCCATCGCCGCGAGTCGCGCTATCACGCTGCCGCGGCCTCGATCCTACGTGAATTAGCGGAAGGCAACGACGCCTGGGCTATCCCCTGGCCTTGTTGCTACGAGTTCCTAAGCGTCGTGACCAATCGTCGTATTTGGAAGGAAAACGTCACCAGCCCCGAACAATCATGGCGTCAGCTCGCCGCTTGGACCTCTTCCCCCTCAGTGCGGTTGATCGGCGAAACCGAGGACTTTACCAAGATACTGGAGAGATTCGTACTACGTCCCAGAGTCATCGGCGGAGTAGTGCACGACGCCCGAATCGCCGCAATCTGCATCGCACACGGCGTCGAAGCCCTCCTCACCCGCCACCGAGACTTCTCACTATTCCCAGAACTCCGAACCCGCGACCCAATACCCAACACACATCACCGGCAACCGCCCCAATCCTAATCTTCCGCAAATACCTCCGATCCATCCCCCGCTACCGGCGATGAGTTGACTGAGGAATCCCTTATGACAATCCCCCTCTCCCCCTTCACCACATCCCGAAACCCCGACGACACCTACTCCCTGACCCTCGCCCAACTCACCAGCGTCTTCCTAAACGAAATCGAAACCCTCCTAGGCCCCCGAGACCCCAACTACACCTACGTCGGTATCGAATTCGACTCAACCCCCAACGCTAGCCCAAGAATCTGGTTCCCTCACGTAGGCCACCCAGACCGCGACGAATCCAAACCCTACAACCACATCATCATCCGCCTAACCGAAACCGCCCAATCCAACGCCAACCTAGCCATCTGGCAACTAGCCCACGAATGTGTCCATCTAATCGACCCTTGGAATATCCAAGCCGAAGGACGCCAATCCAACTACCTCGAAGAAGGCATCGCCACCTGGTACCAAAACACCATCATCCAAGACATCCCCAACAACCTGCCCCAATACGTCGAAGCCAAATCCCTAGTCGAACCCCACATGCCCCAACTAGCCCAAACCATCAAACACCTCCGGACACAACACAACCTCCGCATCGGTGCCATAGACGACCCTGACATTCTGTTGAAACACTACCCCGATATGAACCCGAAAGACGCAGAAAACCTTTGCAGTCGCTTCCCTATAACTTAGGTCGTGGTAATACCTCATCCGCCCTAGGCATCGCTATTAAGGGTTCTTCGCCACCGCCATCTCGTCTTCATTAACCGGGCAAGTGTGGGCACGCTGCCACGAATAAAGAGAATCTCGCCGCCAGCAACCACAACGAGGACAGATCCAGAATTTGCCCTGCTCGGTTTCGACCATTTTGTGACGCCCTAATTCGTGGGTGCAAAGCCGCGGCCTGGTCTCACCCGGTTGCCACTCCATCTTCTCACTTGCTTGCCACACTCCCTCGATAAAGGCACTTTGAGATATGTCTAAAGTCTGCCATGCACCGCATTCACCACAGAAACGGTGGTTGTGCTCCGGTCGGTTCACAGCATACACATCGTGACGGCACTTCTTTAACACCTTTTCCAAGACAAATAAATAGCCCCTCCACAAACCCCAACCTATTCCACCGATCAAAAGAAACGGCGAAAGCAACAATCCCACCCCGATCATGCTATCGCTATCCCAAGAAGTCGAGCTCCCTGAGAATCCGCATCCGGAACCGTGGCGTTTATGCCTGCGCCTTATTCGTCTTAATTTCTTCTTCAGCATCGTCAATCGGCAAAACCCAAAGATAATCTGCTTCCGTCAGCGCATTGTAAGCCAAGCATCACTTCAAATTGAGATTGAACGTTTAGCCGAAAGATCAATCCCTCGACTTCTAAAATTGAATCCCACGCGCCAAAAAGCGCTTACGGAAACCACCACCCGAAAGGCCCACACCCCCATGCACAACTACGAAGACCTCCTAGCAAAATCCAAAGAATGGCGCGACTGGTACTACGACGGTGCACCCGCCCCCAACCCCATCACCGAAGGCGTAACCGACGACGCATTCGACCTCATCAACGCAACCCTCTTCGGCCACATCTACCAGCGTGAAACCCTCCCCACCAACATCCGAAGCATCTGCACCGTCGCCGCCCTCATCGTCCTTGACAAACCCAACCAGCTCCCCGGCCACATCACCGGCGCCCTCAACTACGGCTGGACCAAAGAGCAGATCGTCGAACTCATCACTCAGATGCTCTTCTACGGCGGATTCCCCGCAGCCGTCAACGCCCTGAACGCCGCCGAACAAGCATTCAAAGACTACGACGAACGCCACGCCAACGACTGAACCAAAACCAGACCACCGCTTCACTCCCACGAGTTCGCCACCGAGGTCACGTTAAAACCAAAGATGTGGCAAAATTGGATGTATCAACAACACAAAACGAACATCCAGTTTGCTGAGGACCTATCGAATGCCAACTCAACAAGGACTGCCAGTCGAAGAGGAAAAACGCCTCGTCGAACGTGCTAAACGCTTCTACGAAGACGAACTCATCGACCAACTCATCGACGACCACAAGGGCAACATCGTCGTCATCGACGGTTATACGTTGCAGTACGCAGTTGGGATGAACGAAAGCGGAGCACGAGAAGAACTACTCAAACACACCCCCAAACCAGTCACATACACCGCCCGGGTGGGATCCGATTACCTCTACTACGTTCCCTTGCCATCCACTGTGCTCTACGGTGATGACGAATGATCCGTGGCAAAGTAGACGACGATTTGCAACCGATGATCAGTATTCAGTTACTCGATCACACGGGGCAATACAAGGATTTCGACGTGAAGTTGGACACGGGATTCAACGGTGAGTTAGGGCTTCCTGCTTCAGTTTTGAACATCATCGAAAAGACGCATTTCGAAACTCGAGCTGTGCGCTTCGCCAACGATCGATCCGAGATCGTTAACGCGTATTACGTCGATGCATTGATCGATGGCGAAACACGACGTATGATCGCTATGGATTTCGGCTCGGGGAGCCGACTCCTTGGCATGGATGCCCTACCGTCATGGACCGGATGCGTCGAATTCAAAATCAACGGCGATGTCACCATCCAGAAACCAAATTAAAGAATCTCAATCACCACGAGGCACCACACCAACCCTATGACCCGAAACTTCCGCTCCGAACAAGACTCCATGGGCGTCCTAGACGTCCCCGCCAACGCCTACTACGGCGCTAACACCCGACGCGCCGAACTCAACTTCCCGATCTCCGACCTCCGCTTCTCCCGCTCCTTCATCCGAGCCATCGCACAGGTCAAGCAGTGCGCCGCCGAAGTCAACCTCGAACTCGAAGCCCTCGACGCCGAACGTGCCAACGCAATAGTCGCAGCCGCACAACGAGTCATCGACGGAGAATTCGACGACGCCTTCGTCGTCGACATCTTCCAGACCGGCTCTGGCACCTCAACCAACATGAACGCCAACGAGGTCATCTCCAACGTGGCCATCGAAGCCCTCGGCGGAGAACTCGGCTCTCGCGACCCTATCCATCCCAACGACCATGTAAACCGCGGACAGTCCTCCAACGACGTAATCCCCACCTCCATCCAAGTAGCCGCCGCCGTAGCCATCGCAGATTCCCTCCTGCCCGCCATGCAGGAACTCGAAGACGGCCTAAGAGAAAAGTCGAAAGACTTCTGGAACGTAGTCAAGACCGGCCGCACTCACCTCCAAGACGCTACCCCCATCCGCCTTGGCCAAGAGTTCCTCGGATACGCCGGACAGATCGAGTTCGGACGCCAGCGCGTCCAGCGCGCCCTAGACGAACTCGCCGTTTTGCCTCTCGGCGGCACCGCCGTAGGCACCGGCATCGGAATGCACCCCGAATTTGCCCAACGCGTCATCGCAAAACTCGCCGAGCGCACCGACATCCCCTTCTCCGAGACCACAAACCACTTCCAGTCCCAGAGCACCATCGACCCCGTAGTCAGCGCATCCGGCGCTCTAAAGACCGTCGCCGTCAGCCTCCTCAAGATATGCAACGACCTCCGATGGCTAGGCTCCGGCCCCCGTGCCGGCATCGGCGAGATCGCCCTTCCCGAAGTCCAGCCCGGAAGCTCCATCATGCCCGGAAAGGTAAACCCCGTCATCGCAGAGTCCGTCACCATGGTCTGCGCCCAGGTCATCGGAAACGACACCACCATCGCCATCGCCGGACAGTCAGGAAATTTCGAACTCAACGTAATGATGCCCGTCGCCGCACACAACCTACTGGAATCCATCGACCTCCTAGCCGCATCATCCATCAACCTCCAACGCCAGTGCGTTGGGGGAATTGAAGCCACCGAAATCGGTCCCTCCATGGTCGCTCAAGGACTCGCCATCTGCACCGCCCTAGCACCCATCATCGGCTACGACGCAGCAGCAGCAATCGCCCACGAAGCATCCGAAACTGGCGAAACCATCCGCCAAGTAGCCCTCCGCCGCACCGACCTAGACGAAGAAGCCCTAGACAAAGCCCTAGACCCCTTCACCATGACCGAACCCAACCCAAACATCTCCGCCAGCGGATGAAACCTAATATTCGCATTTCCGGTAAGGAGTACTGATACTTGGGCGTGTGGACTTTAACCGAGATAAAGCAGAAACGAACTCCACGAGCATCCGACGCGCCATAACTCCGTTCGGTGCAACGTTAATTGTGCTGATGTTGTCGTTGCTCGTGGCAGCTGTTGCAGGTTGCATATCCGGAGGAGGGATATCAACCGACAACCGAGTCACCGAGGTCACCAGAGAGATTCCTTTCACCGTCGAGGTGGAGGTCACCAGAGAAGTGCCGGTCATCGCAGAAGTGGAGGTCACTCGCGAAATACTGGTTACCGAAGAGGTGGAGGTCACACGGCAAGTTCCGATTACCGTCGAGGTAGAGGTCACCAGAGAAATACGTGCAACCGTTGAGGTAGAAGTCACGCGCGAGGTCCCTGTTACCGTGGTTGTCGAGAAAGAGTTCACGATTGATCTCGAACTGACCTGCGGTAACGACGAAATTCAAACCTACATCAGAGACGACGATCTGACGACGTTGCGCGCTACTGCTGAAGCACCTCCGCTAACATGCACTCCCTGACCGATTTCTCTCGCCTTGAAGAATTATCTTGCCACCTGAATCCCAAATTACCGCGTTCGTATTCCCTTGGTCTTTCGTTATGCCGTCAGCAAACTAAGGTTCGAAAATTTGCACACGATCCAACGGTTGATGATCCTTGTGCTGGTGCTCTCCGCGCTGGCTACAACTATCGCTGGTTGTACGAGCGAAGGATTGTTCCGGTCCAACAGGTCGATCGAACCCTCCATTGTTGTCAACGATGTTCTGGTGCCGGTAATGGTTGAAGTAACTCGTGAGGTTGTGGTTCCCGTGGAGATCGAAGTCACCCGAGAGGTTATAGTGCCCATAAAGGTCGAAGTTACTCGCGAGGTTATGGTCCCCGTAGAGATTGAAGTCACCCGAGAGGTTTCTTCTGATGTGGAAATCGAGGTAACGCGCGTCGTTTCAGTTACCGAGGTAATAGTGCAGGAAGTCTATTGGGCACCAATATGCCCTTCAGAACTCAATGCCTTGAGAGCCCCTAAAGAATGTGTGCCCCAGACGCCTTTTCCCACATGGCCGGCGGACAAACCTCTAGTTCCAGCGTTTACACCCACGCCTCTCGCCAAGTAGCCCTACGCCGCACCAACCTAGACGAAGAAGCCCTAGACGCCGCCCTAGACCCCTTCACAATGACCGAACCCAACCCAAACATCTCCGCCAGCGGCTAAAAGCCACGGTCATCCTCCCATTTCCCAGAACCACCCGCGTTCCGCATCCTCGCCACTCACCTCGACTCCCCACGCCCAATTCCTGCTATCATAATAGGAAATCTGTATGAAAAATCAAAGGAGTTGCCGTAGATCGTGACCGTGAACCAAAACATCGCTCTTCTAGTCGACGCCGAAAACGGTGTCAGCGCACCACAATTAGATGCCCTCTTAACCGAATTGAACCAGACCGGCTCCGTCATCGAAAAACGCGCAATCGGAAACTGGTCGAACAACAATTTCAACAAAAAAGTCCAATGGGACAACCTCGGATTCAAAATCGTCAACCAGACCGGACAAATCCCAGGACACAACGGTTCCGATTTCCGACTCGTCATCGAAGCCATTGAGATGGTCCACGACCCCGATCTAAATATCGATACATTCGTCGTCATGTCATCCGATCAGGGATTCATCCCTCTTTACAGTCGGCTTCGACAATTGGGCAAAATCGTCATCGTCGCCGGAAACCGACACCTCAAAAACAGCAAAATCAAGGCCACCACCGACCGCATCATCAATCTCAACACCCTCGTTCAACCACAGCAACAAACTAAGAAACCCAAAACAGCAACTAAACCCGCGAAAAAGACGCGAACCCGTTCTAGAAGCCGATGGACAAATCGCAAACACGGGAAACCCTCGAAGAGTGTCCTTCGACCTATGTCCAGCGGTCAGCGCCAACGCACAAGACGTTTGATCCAACGCGCACTAGCACACGTTCAAAACTCAAACCGCAACCGATCCCTCGACTCCCTATACCGGGCTATGAAACACTGCGACACTGAATTCAGCGTCCGACGCTTGGGATACGCACGTTTCTTCGACTTCCTGCGTAGCTTCCCTGAAATCGTCACCGTCGTAGGAACCGACAAAACCGATTCCACCGTATATCCCGGACGCGACACCGCGCGCCTGCCTCGAAAATCTTCAAAACGACGGAAAAAGTAAGGTCGCACCACACGATTCCGTCACCACCCATGTCCGTCATCTCCCGACTCACGCCGATCATTCCAATTTTGATCGTCGCAACCTTCCTGACATCTTGCGAAGACCTAGAAGTTGCCGACTTCAACCCCGAATTCCGACCCGTTCCCACTATCGAACGCGCACCAACCGTACAACCCACACCCACAATCGAAGCCGCTCCCACAACAACCCAGTTTCAAGGCTTCAAACAAGCTCCAACAGCCACTCAGTTCGAAGGATTCGAACAAGCCCCCACTGTCACCCAGTTCGAAGGATTCAACGACGAGGAAGACTCCGACCCTTGCTCCATCTACCTCAGCGATCCTACCCCGAGAAACGCAGAAGCAGCCGCAGAATGGGCCATCAACTACTTGGAAGCTGCCGGAGACCAAGTTGATCGCAACAACCCCGAACACATAGTAGCCGCCTGCCAAGCCGTCCTCACCAACCACCCCTAGATCACAAGAGACCATCACCACCCCATCCACCGCCCCTTTCGCAAAGCGAAGGGGGCGCGGG
>JAJEGY010000006.1 GCA_022819585.1 Dehalococcoidia bacterium
TCTGGGTCGGGGGTCTGCACACGTCTGCGCAGCACTGTTTTCGATCCGTCGATCTGGTATCTATATTACTACGGATGTTGAGGATGTCAAGCGCGTTTTTGTATGAACGAGGATTGTTGGGAGTTTTGTGGGATTATTGGAGTTGCCGTGCCTCTTTGTCTGAACTGGGATTTTTGGGATTGGGGGGATTTTTGGGATTTTGTTGTTGTGGATTAGGAGGAGTTGTGCTGGTGGAGTCCGTCTGGCCCCTCCCTTTCGCCCCGGTCACCCTCACCCTGGCCCTCTCCCGCCGAGCGGGAGAGGGGATGTGTTCATAGCCAGAGAGATATTAGTGGTAGAAAAGGTTGTGGGAGGAGTGGTGGTTGAAGCGCGCCAGGGTTGGGTGAGTGGTGGTTTTTGTGGGAGTCCATCATTCTGCGAAGGTTCGCTTCGCTTCCTTCGCAGCCCCTCCCCCGGGCCGTTCTCGAACGGCCCCTACGGGGTTGCGTTTCCCCTTGTTGTTCATGAACGGGTTATGGTGGTGGGGTGGGAAATGTAGAATCGTTTGGAGATGGATTGGAGACGTGTGTAATTCCGTTTGGTTCGGTGGCACGTTGCGTTGAAACGAGATCTGGACGATGAAGGTACTGTTCCTGCAAGATGAGTTGCCGACGGCGCGGGCTGGTGATATTCGGGATGTGAAGAATGGGTTTGCTCGCAACTATTTGATTCCGCGTGGAGTTGCGGTGCTGGCTACTGAGCACCAGCTTCGGCGTGCTGAGAAACTGCGGGCTGAGGCTGAGGAGCGTCGGCTGCGCGAGTTGAATGAGTGGCGTGATATTGCTACTGAGCTGTCTGAGAATCCGGTGGATTTGATGGTTCGGACCGGGCCTACCGGTCGTCTATATGGTTCGGTTACGAGCGCGATGATCGCTGCTCGGTTGTCGGAGCTCACGGATCGTACTATCGAGCGTAAGCGTGTGCGGTTGCAGGAGCAGATCAGGATGGTGGGGACGTACCGGATTCCGGTTCGGTTCATGGATGAGATCGACGGGACCGTCGACCTGAACGTAGTTTCGGATGATGTTGTTGAGGGCGAGGAAGAGGAGGAGACGACCGATCAGTACGCGATCACAGACGAGATCCTAGCGAGTGGCGAGATCGACATACATGGCTGGGAAGAGCCGCAGGCGGTGGATGCGTTGGGTCTCATCGCTGGTCGTATCTTGGCTCGCAACATTGCGCAATTCCGGGTGATCCACGGGAAGGGCGAGGGGACGTTGCGTCAGGCGGTGCGTGACCGTTTGGATGCGATGAAGACCGAGGGAACGGTGATTTTGTGGGGTCCGGGTCGAACTGATGGCGACACGGACGCGGACAGCTTAGAAGCTGTCTCGTGGTTCACGGTTAGCTGAGGCGTTTTCGCCTACACCATGCACTGACCAAAAGTGCCCGATTTTCAGTTCGATTGGGTGCTCAGTCGCGGTCCGTTGAGGGTAGGATTTGAATAATCACGCCTCGTAGACGCTGACATCGCTTCGCAAGTTCCTAATCCGCTTCCTCCCGAATGCAAGAACCGACCACCCTACCCTCCGACGCAACGCCTCCCGCAAACCTCGAAGCCGAGATATCGATAATTGGATCGCTGTTGATTGATGGCGAGGCGATCCTGCGGGTGGTTCAGGAACTGAAGCCCGAACATTTTTATTGGGAGAACAATCGGGAGATCTACCAAGCGTGTCTTGAGTTGTTCGGCGAATCGACGCCGATTGATCAGGAGACGGTACGGAACCGATTGTTTGCGAAGGGGATCTTGGAGGATGTAGGTGGTGACGCTTATCTGAGTTCGGGAGTGGCTTCGACGCCTCACGCCGTGCACATCGTGGCGTATTCGAAGATAGTTCGTGCGAATTATCTGCTGCGTCAGATCGGCGAGGCGGGTGAGAGGATATCCGGTATCGGCGCCGATGTGGGCAACACGCGGGATGTGGATACGGCGTTGAAGCAGGCTGAGGAGATCATCTTCCGTATCGGGCGTGACCATGACTCGACCGACTTTGTGGCGATTGGTGAATCGCGGTCGATCCTCGAGTATCTCGACCCGTCGGCATCGGAATTCACGGACGACTCGATTCAACCGATTCCGACCGGATTTCTTTCTCTCGACTCGGTGCTTGGCGGGTTCCATCGCTCGGACATGATCGTATTGGCGGCGCGTCCTGGTTTCGGGAAGTCGACGTTGGCTTTGAACATTGGGTTGAACGCGGCGAAAGAGGGTATGACGGTTGGGATTTTCAGCCTTGAGATGGGCATTGATCAAGTTGCGCATCGGCTGGCGGCGTGTCATGCCCGTTTGAACATCCAGAACATCCGCAACGGGACTTTGGAGCCTCTTGAGGGTGATCGGTTAAGTGATGCGTATGGTTTGCTGAGCGACCTGCGAATCTACGTAGACGATGCGGCGATCCAGACAGCGACCGGGATGTCTGCGAAGGCTAGAAGATTGCAGATGCAGTCGGGGCTGGATTTCTTGATCGTGGACTACATGCAGTTGATAAGCGGGTCATCTCCAGGGCGTGATTCGAACCGTGTGCAGGAAGTGAGTGAGATCTCCCGTTATCTGAAGGCGATAGCGCGTGATTTGAGCATCCCAGTGCTGGCGGTTTCTCAGTTGAATCGAGCGGTTGAGCAGAGGTCGTCGCATGAGCCGAAGCTGGCGGATCTGCGAGAGTCGGGATCGATCGAGTAGGATGCGGACGTTGTGATGTTCATTCACCGAGACGACAAGAACATGTCGGAGGAGGAGTGGAACAAGCGGAACCCGACACAGATGTATCCGCGTGGGTTGCCGGACATCATCATCGCCAAGCACCGACATGGCCCGACGGCGACGATTCAGTTGGCGGTGCGGGACGAGTTCGGGCAGTTCTCGACAGTGTCCGAGCCGGGTATGAATTGAGGACCGATGGATGTCGGTCCGACCGATTGATGGATTTCCATTAGCTGACGATTACGCTGTGACGCGTGTGCCGAACGCGGTGTTGGGACGGGTTTTGGCTGGTGTTGAGGATGTGGATGTGATCAAGCTGATTTTCCGTGCGGTCTGGCTGTTGGAGAGACAGTCGGGATACCCACGGATCATTTCGGTGGAACAGTTGAGGGCGGACCGGGTGTTGTCGGTTGTTTTTGGAGATGCTAGCGCGTTTGATCGGGCGTTGGGGCACGCGGTTGAGTGTGGGATTTTGGTTCGGGTTTGGGTTGATGGGGTTGATCGGTTGATGTTGAATACGGAGTCGGCTCGGAGAGTTTCGTTGGAGACGGCGGAGGTTGGGGTGAATGGGGATGCTGATGAAGAGGATGGTTGGGATACGCCGGCTGCGAGGTCGGTTGGAGCGAATGCGTTTCGGGCTTATGAGGAGAACATCGGGGTGTTGTCGCCGATGATTCGGGAGAGTATTTTGTCTTCGTTGGAGGATTTTACGGATGAGGAGATAACGGAGGCCATTAGAATCGCCGTTGAGAGCGAGAGCCGAAGTTGGTCTTTCGTTGCAGGCGTATTGAGGCGCTGGGCTAGAGAAGGCATACCGCATGAGCGAAGAGATTCGAGAGCCGGACGAGGAGGAGACCGAGGGCGGGTTCCAGAGGATCAACTCCGGCGATACCTGGAGGAGCAACGGAAACGGGATCGCGCACGCTCCGCGTAGCGTGTCTGCCCCCGGCTTTGAGGTTGCACCGGAATGCGATCGGTGCAATGACTCGCTTTGGGTGCTGTCGTCTACGGGCGGGACGATGACGGTCGTGCCTTGTAACTGTGAGGGTGCCCAAACGGACGCGCGGTCGAGGCTGCATACGTATTCGCAACTTGGTCATCTAGAGCGGATGACTTTTGAGTCGTTGTTGTCGGAAGGACGGCGGGGGCGTGTTGATGAGGGTTTGTTCAAGGCGGCGACCAAGGCGGCGAAGGGCTTTGCGGAAGATCCAGAGGGTTGGTTGGTGCTGGATGGGACGACGGGGTCCGGGAAGACGCATCTGGCGGCGGCGATTGTGAACGCGATTGTTGAGCGTGGGGAACCAGCGAAGTATGTGTCAGCACTCGATATTCCGGATTTGGTGCGGAATGAACGGTTTGAGGATGATGATGGCGCAGAGGGTGGATCTTTTGGGTCGTTGATGGATGCGCCCGTGTTGGTGATTGATGATCTTGGGGCCCAGCAGGCAACGAATTGGATCGACTCGAAGGTCGATCAGTTGTTGACGCATCGGTTCAATGGACGGATGCCGACGGTGGTTGTTTTGGCGAAGACGGTTTCGGAGATGCCTGAGCGGATCGGGTTGAAGTTAGATGATCCGGGGTTTTCGAGGGTTTGCGAATTGAGTGGTGGAAATCGCGCTGGTGTGAACATCCCAAGGCTGATGCTGGACCGGATGACCTTCGAGACGTTCAATCCCGATGGTGCTCCGTCAGCGAAGCATGATGACCGAGCGTCGTTGGGGATGGCGTATGCGGCCGCGAAGGAGTTTGCTAAGCAGCCGGAGAAGTGGTTGTATCTGCACGGGCCTACGGGAGTCGGCAAGACTCATATTGCGGTTGCGATAGCGAAGGTGCAATCGGATCGAGGGCGATCGGTTACTTTTTGGTCGGTGCCCGATTTGCTGGACAAGCTGCGGCATTCGTATTCGACTCCCAATGAGTCGACGTTCTATGAGTTGTTCGATGCAGTTCGGAATTGCGAGCTTTTGATATTGGATGATTTCGGGGCCCAGCAGATGACGGATTGGGCTTTGGAGAGGCTGTATCAGATCGTCAGCCACCGGCATGATCGGTTGTTGCCGACTGTGATCACTAGTCAGTACATCTTGTGGGAGGGTGCGGATAACAGCAACTGGGAACGAGTGCGTGGGAAGCATCAATGGGAGGCGATTCGTTCGAGGTTGAGAGATTCGAGGGTTGTTACGGAGCGGTTGATGGCTGCGCCGGACTATCGGAATCGCGGGGCTTAGGTCGGGGCGTTTGTCATATGGCTAGAAGTCTGTTGAATGTTGGGTGGCAGGTTGCTACGGTTGCGGCGGTGAAGCGTGAGACTGGGGATGTGAAGACTTTCATGCTTGAGCCTGAGAATGGGGAGATGTCGTTTGTTGCGGGGCAGCATATCGATGTGCGGTTGACGGCGCCGGATGGGTATCAGGCTCAGAGGTCGTATTCGATAGCGTCTGCGCCTGAGAGGCCGGGGTGTATCGACATCACGATCGAGTTGTTGGAGGATGGGGAGGTTTCGCCGTATTTCCACTATGTCGTGGAGCCGGGTGATCAGGTTGAGTTTCGGGGTCCGATTGGTGGCCCGTTTACGTGGAGAGCGCGGGAAGGGGCGAGGTTGCTGCTGATCGGTGGAGGATCGGGGGTTGTGCCATTGATGTCGATGTTGCGGCATCGGGCAGCGTCGGGGAAGGCAGGGGAGATTCCCGCGGTTCTGCTGTATTCGTCGAGGACGGATCATCACATCATCTATCGTGGCGAGTTGGATGATATGGATGCTGCGGATGGGAATGTGAGGGTGTTGCATACGTTGACGCGTCATCAGCCTCCGGGATGGGCTGGTAGGCGTCGGCGTGTGGATATCGAGATGGTGAGGGATGCTTTGGGTGTGCTCGAGGGGATGGGGGATGGCGATGGTAATGGTAGTGAGGTGGTTTGCTATGTCTGCGGTCCTAGCGATTTCGTGGAGAACTCGGCGTTGTTTGCGGTGGAGTTAGGAATTGCTCCGGAGAATGTAAGGACGGAGCGGTTTGGGCCTACGGGGACTTAGGATTGGGTTGCGCGTTGCCCCTCCCTCACCCATCCACCCTTGGGTTCCTGCTTTCGCAGGAATGACGATGGGGATGCAGGAATGACGAATGATTGATAGGAGACGAGAATGAGACGTCCGAATTTTGTGATGATGATGGCGGATGATATGGGATATGGGGATTTTGGTGTGTTCAGCGAGGGTAGGGTAAGGACGCCGTTTTTGGATTCGATGGTTGGGGAGAGTGTTTGTCTTTCTCAGAACTACACGGGTAGTCCGGTTTGTTCTCCGTCGCGTGCGGCGATGTTGACGGGGAGGTATCCGATACGGACGGGTGCGGTGACGCCTCAGGAGACGCTGGGGTATGACAGGATCGCGTTGAGGGAGAGGACGTTGGGGGATGTTTTCAAGGCGAATGGGTATGCGACGGGGTTGATTGGGAAGTGGCACAACGGGGCGTTGGATGCTCGGTATCATCCGAATGCTCGGGGATTTGATGAATTTGTGGGTTTCCGAGGTGGTTGGGCTGATTATTGGCGGTACAACTTGGACCGTAATGGGACGATGGTGCCTTCGGATGGGACGTATATGACTGATGTTTTGGCGTCGGAGGCGGTGGATTTCATTGATCGTCATTCGGATGAGCCGTTTTTCTTGAGCGTGATGTTTAATGCTCCGCATACTCCGCTACATGCGCCGCAGAAGTATGTGACGCCTTATATCGAGGCTGGCTTCTCGGTGGATGTTGCGATTGTGTACGCGATGATCGAGGTTATGGATCGGGGTGTCGAACGGATATCTGAGGCGCTACGTCAGAACGGTCTTTACGATGACACGGTTTTCATGTTTACGTGTGACAATGGGCCGGCGTTTGGAGTTCGTTGGGATCATGTGCCGCCGGGCGGAGATGGCGATACGACGCGGTTCAACTGCGGGTTGAACGGGGCTAAGGGATCGGTTTTGGAAGGCGGAGTCAGGGTGCCGATGGTGATGAGGTGGCCATCGGGGTTGGATGCGGGAGTTGAGAACCATCAGTTGGTGCACTTCATCGACTGGTTGCCGACGTTTATGGATATGGCGGATGTGGACTCGATTGATGGGATGCGTCCGTTGGATGGGGTATCGGTGCTACCTCAGTTGAGGGGTGAGGAGCCGCCAAGTGAGCCTCGTCGTTTCTGGCAGTTCAACGGGTATTCGCCGGTTGGGGAGAGCAACGCGGCAGTGCGGGATGGTGATTGGAAGCTGGTGCGCCCTGCCCTGCCGTTGGAGCCCGCGACTGAAGAGGGTCGTAGGTTGGCGGAAGAGTATGTTTTGCTGGATATCGAGTACAAGTATGAGCCTGAGAATGTGACTGAGATCAGGCGGTGGCCGGAGCCGGAACGGGTGATTGATGATCCGCCTCGGCCTGTGCTTTACAACATCGCTGATGATCCGTTGGAGGAGAGGGATTTGTGGGATGACGAGCCTCAGAGAGCGGCGCGGATGTTGAACGATTTGGAGAACTGGTTCGAGGATGTTGAGACGGAGCGGAGGAGTATCCCTGATGATGAACGCATCGGGGTCTAGAGGGTGGTGAATTAAGATTGAGATTGCGTGGCGGTGCGGTTGTCATGCAGGATTCATCGCCAACGTAGCTCAGTGGTAGAGCAGCAGTTTCGTAAACTGCAGGTCGTGGGTTCGATCCCCACCGTTGGCTCCACATTCCCGATTGTCAGGAGCGGTTTGCCGTGTCTTGCGATGCGGTCTCGCTGAAGTTGGCGCTCGGATAAATGCTAGACTCGCACTAATCTTGTTGCCTAGGCACCGATTCGATTTGATGGAGCAGATGATTTGAGCGACCAGTTACTGATTGCGGAGCAACCCGAACTGCAGGATGCTTTGATGGTCTGCGCGTGGTCGGGTTGGTCTGACGCTGGCGAATCTGCTACGAGTGCGCTTTATCACCTGACGCAGGAACTCGGGGCGAAGAAGTTCGCGGAGATCGATGCGGAGGAGTTTTACATCTTCACCGAGGAGAGGCCGATGGTGGAGAACGATGGCGATGGAGGGCGGCGGTTGATCTGGCCTAAGAATGAGTTCTTCTACTGGAAGTCGAAAGAGGAAAAGTATCCGGACCTGGTGGTTCTGATTGGTACGGAGCCGCATTTGAGGTGGCGGACCTATACGTCGCTTGTGGCGGATGTTGCGCAGGCGATGAATGTTGAAGTGTTGATGACTTTGGGGGCGCTGTTGGATGAGGTGCCGCACACGCGTGACGCGGTGGTGATGCGGACGACGACGCATGATGATCTAGGGAAGCGCTACATTCACCGTCGGTATAACCGTCCGAACTATGAAGGTCCGTCGGGGATGACTTCGGCGACGATTGACGAGTTTGAGAGGCGTGGTATCAAAGCCGTCTCGGTCTGGGGACATGCACCGCGGTATCTGCAGGGAGCACAGAACCCTGCGATCACCTTGGCACTTGTGGAGGAGATCGAGAAGTTTTCGAATATCGGCGTTGAGAATGAACGTCTCGGGCAAGAGGCCCATGACTTCACGACTCGGGTCGACTACGCCTTGCAGAACACACCGAAGGCGGTTGAGTATGTCCAGAGCTTGGAAGATCGTTACGACTCGGAGTTGACGGTTGCAGAGAATCCGGGTTCTGCGGAGGTGGTCGACGAGTTGGACGAGTTCTTGCGGACGCGTGACATCGGGTTGGGCGATGACGGTGACGACGACAATATGGTGCGTGGTTAAGAACTAGGGATTGATATTCGAACGTAAGAATCAAGCACGTGACACTATCTGAGAGACAGCAATGAAACAGGTGACATTACTCGGCGTCGGACAGATCGGCGCATCGATCGGGCTCGGGCTTAAGGTCGAGCATGGCAACAAGTACCGGGTCATTGGATACGATCCCGATCAGGACGTTCATCAACGTGCGGAGAAGATCGGTGCGGTCGATTCGGCGATCTGGAACTTGGATACCGCGGTTCGTGATGCGGATGTGGTGATCATTTCGCTGCCGGTTAATCGAGCGTACGAGATTATGGAGAATATTGCTCCTTATCTGCGAGATGAAGTGACCGTTACGGATACGTGCACCACCAAGCGGTCGATCCTGCACTGGGCGTCGGAGATCTTGCCGTCGAATGCTTCGTTTGTGGGCGGTCATCCTTTAGTGAAGGCGGATGCTACGGGGCGTGACGAGCCGTCGCCGTATCTGTTTACGCAGGCACCGTACGCGATTATTCCGCATCCTCGAAGCCGTCCGTCGGCGATACGGGATGTGCAGCAGATCTGCAACGATCTCGGGGCGCGTCCGCTGTTCATGGATCCGGATGAGCATGACAGTTTTTCGGCGGCGGTCGCTGGTGTTCCCGCGTTTGTGGCTGCGGCGGCTTTGAATGCTGCTGCTGACTCTCCGTCTTGGCATGAGATCAGCAAGTTCGTGGGCAAGGACTTTGTGTCTATGAGCCAGCCGATGGCGAATGATCCGGCTTGGGTCAATGGGATGGCATCGACGAACCGGGATATGTTGATCTATTGGATAGACCAAATCAATCTGAAGTTGTCGAACATCAAGCGGATGTTGGAGAGCGAAGAGGATGTGGGCGATCCTGAAGGGGAACTGGCGGATATCTTGGTGAATGCTTGGGAGAACCGGTTGCGGTTGGACCTAGGGATTCAGCCCTCGCCGCCGACTTCTATGCAAGCGCCTGAGAAGATGCCTAGCAGCGGAGAAGCCACCGCTTCGATGTTGATGGGCGGGTTCATCATGAAGGCTTTCCGCGGGAATAGGGACAAGGATGATCCGACCAAGTACGACCGTCGGAAGCTGTAATCGAAAGTTGACCACTGAATTCGTAGAGGACTGTTGGAACTATGGATCTGACGGTTAGTCGCCCCCGTAGATTGGCCGGCGAGGTTGTAGCGCCTGGAGACAAATCGGTTTCGCATCGGGCGGTGATGCTGAACTCTATCGGGGAGGGTCAGGCCAGGGTGAGGAATTTCTCGCCCGGTGACGACTGCACTTCGACTATGATCATCATGCGCGCGTTGGGGGTCAATATCGATCGCACTTCCGCTGATGGTGATTCGGGCGACACGTTGGTGATAGAAGGTGCGGGTGCGGATGGACTGCGTGAAGCCGACGATGTTTTGGATGCCGGGAACAGCGGCACGACGATGCGCTTGATGTCGGGGATCCTCGCAGGTCGCGACTTTAAGGCGACTATGACCGGTGATAGTTCCTTGCAATCGAGACCGATGGGCAGGATCATCAAGCCGCTCTCGATGATGGGGGCTGTGATCCGCGGTCGCGAAAACAACACGCTTGCGCCGTTGGAGTTCGATGGCGGGGAACTGAGCGGAATTGAATATGATCTGCCGGTGGCGAGTGCTCAGCTCAAGTCTGCGATCCTGCTCGCTGGGCTGCGCGCCGAAGGTGAGACTAGGATTTCTCAACCGGCTGCTTCGCGTGACCACACGGAGCGCATGTTGTCGGCGATGGGCGCGGAAATCAGCGTCGACGGCCTTGACGTGACAGTCGGTCAATCAGATATCAGTTGCATCGATGTCGACGTACCTGGCGACATTTCCAGCGCGGCGTTCTGGATCGTCGCTGGGCTGATACATCCTAATTCTGAAGTGATGGTCAAGAATGTGGGCATAAACCCGACTCGTGCGGGTGTGATCACGGCGTTGCAGGACATGGGCGGCAACATCGAACTTGTCAACGAACGGGACGTGGCCGGCGAGCCGGTTGCGGACATCGTTGCGACTTCAAGCCACTTGCGGGGCACCGAGTTGGCCGGCAGCATAATGCCGTTGCTGATGGATGAGGTCCCGATCATTGCGGTTGCGGCGGCGATGGCGGAGGGAGAAACGGTGATTCGCGACGCGTCCGAGTTGCGGGTCAAGGAGACGGATCGCATCAGTGCGACGGTGGATTGGCTGGTTGCGGCTGGTGTAGAAGCGGAAGCGCGCGAGGATGGGATGGCGATCGTTGGTTCAGGAAAGATCGCAGGCGGGACGTATCAGAGTCAGGACGATCACCGGATTGCGATGGCTTTGGGGATTGCTGGCATGGTTGCGGAGGGCCCGATCACAATCGTTGAAGCGAACTGTGCGAGCATTTCGTATCCGGAGTTTTGGGACGAACTCTATTCGTTGGGCGGTGTCGTTGACTGACGGTGACGGAGCATCGAATTCCGACGAATACAACCCGCTCGTCGTCGTCATCTCAGGTCCATCGGGTGTAGGCAAGGACGTGCTCATCGAAGGCATGGCTGGGCGTGGTTTGGACTATCACTTCACCGTCACGGCTACTACCAGGGATCCTCGTCCGGGTGAGCGCGAAGGGATTAATCACCACTTCTTGACGGTTGATGATTTTCAGCAGCGGATCGCGGAGGATGAGTTGCTCGAATGGGCGCGGGTGTATGGGAATTATTACGGGGTACCAAAGCAGCAGGTGAGAGACGCGCTTGGCGATGGGAAGCATGTGATCATTCGCGTCGATGTGCAGGGCGCGTTGAGGATTCGGGAGCTTGCGCCTGAGGTGTTGATGATCTTCATCCATCCGCCGAACAGAACGGTCTTGCAACGAAGGATTGCGCGCCGGGGAGTTAACAGCCAGGAAGATATTGAGACTAGATTGGCGGCGGCTGAAGAGGAGACTGAGAAATCGGTGGTGTTTGATTATCAGGTCGTCAACCATGAAGGGAAGCTGGATTCGGCGGTGGATGATGTGATTGAGATCATTCAACAAGAATCTAGGCGTGTGCCGCCGCGTAAGGTCAAGATATAGGACGAGGAAAGTTGGTCAGGTTCAAATGAAGATCGTTATCGCTCCTCAGGAGTTCAAAGAGAGTCTGCGAGGCATTGAGATAGCGCGGGCGATGCGGGAAGGCGTGATTCGTGTATGGCCTGATGCGGAGACGGAGCTTGTGCCTGTTGCCGATGGTGGCGACGGGACTTTGCAGTCGTTAGTAGATGCGTCGGACGGCGAGATTATGTCTGCAACAGTCGACGACCCGTTGGGACGACCCATCGATGCTATCTGGGGTGCGCTTGGAGATGGTCAGACTGCCGTTATCGAGATGGCGAGATCGTCCGGTCTGGCGATCCTGACGCCGGAAGAGCGCAACCCATTGATCACGACGACTTATGGCGTTGGGGAGTTGATGCTGCAGGCGTTGGATACGGGATACAGGCATCTGATCATCGGCATCGGAGGGAGTGCGACGAATGATGGCGGTGCGGGGATGGCGCAGGCTCTTGGTGCGAGGCTGTTGGATGCGGACGGGAATGAACTCGCGCGCGGTGGAGGTGCGTTGGCCGATCTGGATCGGATCGATGTTTCAAGCCTTGATCCGCGTTTGTCGGAGACTACGATCGATGTCGCCTGTGATGTGAACAACCCTCTTTGCGGTGAGACTGGGGCATCAGCTATCTTCGGTCCTCAGAAGGGCGCCGACCCGGAAACGGTGAAGTATCTGGATGCGGCATTGCATCGCTTTGGCGAGTTGTTGGAACGTGATCTTGTGCAGGACGTGATGATGGTGCCTGGCGCGGGGGCTGCTGGTGGTCTGGGTGCGGGATTGATGGCATTCACGAATGCTCGATTGCGTCCGGGTGCGGATATTGTGATCGATGCGCTGGATCTGGATGCGCGGCTCGAAGGTGCGTCGTTGGTGATTGTCGGCGAGGGACAAACGGATCGCTCGACGATCTTTCACAAGGCACCTGTCGCGGTGGCCCAACGCGCCAAAGTTCAAGGGACACCGGTAATCGCCATCTCCGGGAGTCTGGGAGATGGGTATCAGCAGGTGCACGAGCACGGGATCGACGCAGCGTTCAGCATCTTGGACTGCTGCATGACGCTTGAAGATGCCATGGCGGATACAGCGGAGTTGGTGACAAAGGCTACTGAGCAGGCTTGCCGGGCGGTGCAAGTGACCGTCAACTCGTAGATCAGCCCACTAGGACGATGTGGGTTTCGACCGGTCCGTGGATTCCATGGACGATTGTTGCTTCGATGTCACCGGTGCGGGATGGGCCGGAGATGAGATTCATCGCGGCGTGACGGTTGCCGGTGTGAATTTCTACGTGTTCGAGGAGGAATAGTTCGTCGAGAGAAGGGAGAACTTGGCCTCGTTTGATTACAGCGATGTGGACCGGAGGCGCGAGGGAGGTTAGTCGAGAAACGCCTTTTCGGGGATGTATTACAAGAGTCCCGGTTTCTGCGATCACATAGTCGCCGCCAGTGATGCCGACATCGGTTTGGAAAACTTCTTTGCGGTGAGATGTTCTCGCCTCGGCGCGTTCGTCAGGCGACATGTCATCGTCTAAAGTCATGTCGCGTAGGTTGACACCTTCGCGTTCGAGAGCAGCGTGGATTTGGGCCTCGTCGAGGATATCGTGACCAGATCGAAGTGCGTTTGTCGCGCCGATTTCTTGGCATATCGACGCTATGACGTCGCCGACATCTTCGATGGTTTCAGTGCGGTGGACTTTCCAACCGGTAGTCGCGAGCGCAGCAGCGGCGTCTTCAAGCAGATCTGAGGATCGATGAGAGGCGTCGGAACGGGCTGTTTCTGAAGCTACCTCGGCTTCCGGAAAGTCAGGGAAGCGACCGGGGTGGGTCCCGGGCGACGCGGGCGGTTGGGCGCGTCCGAGAGATGCGCTGATGTTTGATATGAACTCTTTGCGGTCCATCGATTACTAGAACTCGATCACCTAGTCTTGATTTTCCGATCGTTCACGCATAATTTGAACGAATTGGAACGCGGAGACGGTCAACTGGATGACACCTAGCGCGATCACGAGAATTCTCAACCATGAGGGTTCGGTGAGGATGAAAAGTCCCAGCACGACGGAGATTATGCCTACGACCACTCCGATCACGAATCGGGGCATACTGGGCAGATTGGGATCTCTCGAGTTGTCCTGTCTCACGTCTTTTTCTCCGACTTGTGATGCTGGTCTCAGCGTTGTTGATCGATCTTTTTGCGTTCGGCGAAGAGTTTTCCGAATGATTTAGACGCTGGGGCTGGAAAATCTCGACTGTCTGTCCAACCTGATATGGGCGGCGGGACTTTCGAAAGCCATCCTTCGCGTCGCAATGGTGCGGTGACGAGTTTGCCGACGGTTGATCCTGCTTCGAATCTCGTGCGGCTCATCATGCCCTTCCGCCACGCTTTCCATGTCATGCGCTCTCCGAGGCCGGACGCCCGCTGTGATGTGTCGGGCTTGCCTTGTGCGGTCTGTGATCGAAGCTCTAGGAGCATTCTCGGGATGTTGATCTTGACGGGGCATGCTTCGTGGCACGCGCCGCAGAGGGAAGATGCAGCAGGCAGTTTGTGCCCCTCTTTGAGGCCGGTGAAGACTGGTGAGACGATGGATCCGATAGGTCCAGGGTAGACCCATCCGTAGGAGTGTCCGCCTACTTTTCGGTATACGGGGCAAGCGTTCATGCAAGCGCCGCATCGGATACAGTTCAGAGCTTCACGGAGCGACTCGTCTCGGAGGAGGCGGTCGCGTCCGTTGTTCATGATGACGAGGTGGAACTCTTCAGGCCCGTCTTCCTCGTCGTGGGCTCGGGGACCGTTGACCATTGTGACGTAGCACGAGATTCGCTGCCCAGTGGCGGATCGGATGAGGATGCGGAGCATTGCGCTGAGGTCGGCTACGGAGGGTATGAGTTTCTCCATGCCCATTGCCGCGACGTGGATGCGGGGCATAGAGGTTGCCATGCGGCCGTTGCCTTCGTTCGTGACTAGAACGATCGACCCGGTTTCTGCGACGGCGAAGTTTGCGCCGGTTACTGACATGTCGGCGCGTTGGAAGACCTCGCGGAGCATGTCTCGGGCTTGGCGGGTGAGTTGTTCAGCGGTCTCTTGGCGCTCGGTTTTGGATTCTTCCGCCAGAAGATCGGCGACCTGCGCCTTGGACTTGTGGATAGCGGGGGCGATTATGTGATACGGGGCCTCTCCGGCGAGTTGCACGATGTACTCGCCTAGATCGGTCTCCACCACCTCTACGCCATCGGCCTCTAGGACATGATTGAGACCCATCTCCTCTGAGACCATCGATTTGCTTTTGATGACGGTTTGGACATCGTTTTGCGCGGCGACGCTGCGGACGTACGCGTTGGCGTCTTGTCCATCGCGTGCGAAATAGACCTTCCCGCCGTTCTTCTCGACGTTGTCGGCGAGCATCTCGAGATAGTAGTCGAGGTTGGCGATGGTATGGTCTTTGATCGCTTTGCCGAGGGTGCGTTGGGCTTCCCACTCGTCGGTATCGGCGGCAGCGGAGATGCGGGCGCGATGGAAACCGTTGTAGACGACCTCATGCGCCTGTTGGAGGCGGACATCGGCCAGAGCTCGCGATGCGGCTGTGCTGAATGCTTTTGTGGTGGGTTCCATGGTTTAGGAAAATCCGCCTCGGTCCGATTTGGCGTCTAGCATTTCAGCGACATGTACAACTTGGACGTCGGATCCTCTGCGTCGGAGTCCTCCTTGCATGTGCATGATGCACCCGGTGTCACCCGCGATGAGAATGGACGCGCCCGTCGCTTGGACGTTATCCAGTTTTTCGTTCAGCATGGCGGTCGAGACGTCGGACATCTTTACCGAGAATGCGCCGCCGAAACCGCAGCAGACCTCATCGCGTTCCATGGGTTTGAGGTTTAGCCCTCCGATGTTTTTCAGGAGAGACGAGGGCTGTTCGTCGATGTGGAGTTCTCTCAGTAGGTGGCAGCAGCGGTGGTAAGTCGCGTCGGTGTCCTTGCTGACTTCTAGGTCTTCGATACCGAGGACGTCAACGATGAATTCGGTGAATTCGAAGATACGTTTTGACAGGCGCTCAGCGCGGGCAAGTTCGTCAGGATGGTCACGGAAGAGGTCGCGGTAGAAGTTGCGGACCATGGCGACACACGATCCGGACGGACAGACGATTGGTCCATCGGTTGCTTCGAAGATATCCAAAAATCGGGAAGCGACGGGTCGTGAGTCGTTGCGGAAACCGCTGTTGAATGCCGGTTGCCCGCAACAGGTCTGATCAGATGGGAAGTGGACTTCTATACCTCGTGATTCGAGGATGTTGACGACGCTCATGCCCACGTTTGGCATGAACTGATCGACCAAGCAGGTGACGAAGAGGTTGACTCGTTGCGGCGTTTCGGCTGTGGCGTCTTGGTTCACAACTCATTCAGCATAAAACGCTATTGAGGCTATGCGTCGAAGGGCGCGTTGCTAAACTTGAGAGAGTGTTGACGTGCCTTTGCCTGAACGCTGGCACGTTCCCAAAACTTCCGCAGATTTCTGATTGAGAGGCCCGGAAATTGAGCAACGGTCGGCAAGATGTAACGATAGTCGGGGCGGGACTCATTGGGTTGTCAACGGCGATGCAGCTTTTGCAGCGCCGCCCCGAACTGAAGTTGACGGTTGTGGAGAAGGCGAATGGTCCAGCGTCGCAGCAATCGGGTCACAACAGCGGTGTTATTCACTCGGGGATCTACTACAAGCCGGGCTCGTTCAAGGCGCAGTTCTGCGTAGAAGGCCGGGCCAGCATGACGCAGTTCTGCCTCAACAATGAGATTCCCGTCTGGACTTGTGGGAAGTTGATCGTGGCGACCAATCCGGCCGAGGAGGCGAGGTTGGATGATCTTTGGGAGCGTGGGACGAACAACGCGGTGGAAGGACTGCGGTTGGTGGATCGTGAGGAGATGGGAGAGATCGAGCCGTTTGTGGAGGGGACAAAGGCGTTGTACGCGCCGGGGACGGGGATCGTGGACTACCGGAAGGTGGCGGATGTTTACTGCGAGAAGGTCAGGTCGTTGGGCGGTGAGGTCATCTTCAACTCCGAGGTGAAGAACATCAGCAACGGCGTGCGAAGGTCGAATGGGACGAATTACACGCTTGAGACGACGACGGGTGAGATCGAGACTAAGTTTCTTGTGAACTGCGCCGGGCTTCATTCGGACCTGATCGCTGTGATGAGCGGCGTCAATCCTGGGTTGAGGATCATTCCCTTCCGTGGCGAGTACTACACGTTGGCGAAGGAAAGTGAAGACAAGGTTAAGGGGCTGATTTACCCGGTCCCGGACCCCGCCTTCCCGTTCCTAGGAGTTCACTTGACGCAGACGATGAAGGGCTGGGTAGAGGCCGGACCAAACGCGGTGTTGGCGCTCAAGCGTGAGGGTTATCGCAAGCGCGATTTCTCGTTTGCTGATTTCGGCCGTACGATGACGTTCCCCGGGTTCTGGAAGATGTCGTTGAATAGTTGGAAGATCGGAATGTGGGAGATGAACAGGTCGCTTCGCAAAGGCGTTTTTCTCAAGAGTCTCCAGAAGCTAATGCCTTCGTTGAAGAAGTCGGATCTTGCGCCGGGAGGATCAGGAGTCAGAGCACAGGCGGTCCACAGCGACGGGACGTTGCTGGATGATTTCCGCATCGACGAGTCGGCTACCGCAGTGCATGTTCTGAATGCGCCGTCGCCAGGGGCTACATCTTCGTTGGTGATCGGTAACTATATCGCCGACAAAGCGGAAGCGAACTTCAGTTTTTAGCCTGAATACCCGTCGGACTCAGTTCGCCAGCATCAACAGTTCTGCGGATTCAAGCGACTGCTTGACGCGCGTAAGGAATTGCACCGCTTGAGCACCTTCGACAACTCGGTGATCGTAGGTGACGGCGAGATACATCATGGGGCGGATGTCGATCTTGCCGTCGACAACAACGGGGCGATCAACGATGTTGTGCATTCCTAAGATGCCCACTTGAGGCGGGTTAAGGATCGGAGTGGACATCATTGAGCCGAACACTCCGCCGTTGGTGATGGTGAATGTACCGCCTACAAGGTCTGCGAGTGAGAAGGAGCCTGATCTGGCCTTTTCAGCGAAGCCGCGTATTTCGCGTTCGATGTCGGCGAACGACTTCCTGTCGGCATCGCGGACAACTGGAACGACTAGGCCTTCATCCGAGGCAACGGCTATGCCTATGTCGTAGAACTCCTTGTAGATGAGTTCGTCGCCATCGAGTTCTGAGTTTAGGACCGGGAAATCTCTTAAGCCGTTCAATACAGCTTTTACGAAGAAGGACATGAATCCCAGTTTGACATCGTTCGCCTCCAAGAATTGGTCGCCGAAGTCTCGACGTATGCGGATGACCTCGTACATGTCGACCTCGTTGTAGGTCGTGGTCATAACGGCTTCCGCTTGGACTTCGGCCATACGTCGGGCGATGGTCAGGCGGCGTCGGGAGAGGCGTTCTCTGCGAGTCGGTTTTTCGTCTTCGGTCTCCCGCAATCGGACGATCTGAGGATCGACTGGCGTCGCCGGCACTGGCTCTTCTTCTTGAGGTTCAACCGCGGGTTCAAGAGTTTCTTCGATATCCACCGCGGGTTCCGAAGATTCCTCGGCCTCAACTTCGGTTACAGCCGGTGACTCCATCTCGACTGATTCCATCTCGACGAACGGACTGATCTGTATCTCTACAAATCCGTTGTCTTCCTCTTTCGATTCGGCTTCTGGCGCTGGCTCTAGTTCTTCGGCTGTAACTTGGTTGGCGTTGGTGGAGTCTTCAGACTCTGGCTCAACGTCGTTTACGGATTCGGGAGAGGATTCTTCCTCATCGGGTGCGACGGCTGCCTCAGTTTCTGAATCGAATTCGCACAAAGCGTCACCTGGGCGTACGACGTCGTCGACCTCTTTCAGGATGGTGCCGATGACGCCGCTTTTGACCGCGTTGATCTCCTGGACTGCCTTGTCGGTATGGAGTTCAACGATCGGCTCTCCCACATCGACGGTTTCACCAGACCGCTTGAACCACTTCCCTACCGAGGCCTCGAAGACCGATTCGCCGAAATCTGGTGCGACTATCTCTTCCATCTATACGTTTTTCCTGTTCAATACGAGGTTATGATTTTTGCTCCGTGATCCGTCAGTAATAATGTTAGATTTCCGTGTCGAGTTTCAGAGCGATCCGGATCAGTTTGTCCTGTTGGCGCCGATGGAGCCAGTTGGAGCCGGAAGCGGGACTGGGGCTGCGAGGACGGCCTACGTAACGTACTCCCGTCTTTACGACTGATGCGATTGGCGTCCTGACGAAGTCCCATGCACCTCGGTTCCGCGGCTCTTCTTGAAGCCAAACTACGTCTTGGTAGTTGGGGAACGAACTGAAGGCTTCAGTCAGGAGTTCGTCGGGGAAGGGGTATAGCTCTTCGAGCACGATCACGCCAATGTCGTCAACTTCGCCGATATTTGGATGTGTGGCTAGATCTACAAAGACTTTACCGCTGCAAAGGACGACGCGTTTGACCTGTTCGGGCTTGGCCTGAGACAGTGCGAATCTGCGGATTGGGCGGAACTTGCCTTCTGTGAGGTCGGTGATAGAGGACATCGCCATCGGATGACGCAACAGACTCTTTGGTGTCATGACGATCAATGGCCGCGCCCTTTCGGGCTCGCTCAGCAATGCAGCTTGAGTGCGTAGGAGATGGAAGTATTGCGCGGCTGTCGTTGGGTTGGCGATGCGCATGTTGCCGCTTGAAGCGAGGTCGAGGAAGCGTTCGAGGTGGGCGTGCGAGTGGTTGGGACCCTGTCCCTCGTAACCGTGGGGCAACAAGAGCACCAAATTGGAGCGTTGGCCCCATTTCTCTCTGGCGGACACGATCATCTCGTCGATGACGGCTTGTGCGTTGTTTACGAAGTCTCCGAACTGAGCCTCCCATAGGACCAAGCTCGATTCGGAGAAGACGCTGTAACCGTGTTCGAACCCTACGGGCCCAGCTTCGGAGAGCGGACTGTTGTAGATCGAGAACCTAGCTCCGTCTATAGTTTGCAGTGGCGTGTATTTTTCACCCGAGCCGTTTTCCCAAATGACAGCATGTCTTTGGCTGAAGGTGCCGCGAGCGCAGTCCTGTCCAGTCAAGCGCACGGCGATGCCGTCCCTCATAACGGTCCCGATTGCAAGGGCTTCGGCGTGTGCCCAATCGATGTCGGATTTTCCGTTCGTCAGGGCTTCTTCTCGACGCGAAAATACGCGGGCCACCGTGGGATGTAGTTTGAAATCGCTCGGGATCGAATTGATTCGCTCGTTCAACTGGATCAGACTTGCTTCGTCGACGGGTTTTTCGAAGTACTCCTCGCCTTGCATCGGTTCGGGAGTAAGGCCCAAGTCGGGAGGTTCTTGCCGCGCTGTTCCCGTCCCCGATGCGTCGACGTTTTTCATGGCGTCGTTCAATGCGTCGAAGGTTGCAGCGACGTACGCGTCGGCCTCGGTCTCGGAGATGACCTCCTGTTCGAGCAAACTATCAGCCCATTGCTCGCGCACCGTCGGATGGTTCCGAATAGCTTCGTAAACGACTGGTTGGGTAAATCCGGGTTCGTCGTTTTCGTTGTGGCCATGACGACGGTATCCGATCAGATCAATGACGAACTCTTTGCGGAATTGCAGGCGGTAAGAGACTGCCATCTTGGCTACGAGAGCGCATGCTTCAAGATCCTCGGCATTTACGTGGACCACTGGTACCTCGTATCCACGTGCGATGTCGGAGCAGTATTGACCCGAGTAGCCTTCGCGCGGCTCGGTCGTGAATCCCAATTGGTTGTTCGCTATGACGTGGATTGCGCCACCAACCGAGTAGCCCTCCAAGTTGACTAAGTTGAGCGACTCGGCGACGACTCCTTGGCCTGCGAACGCGGCGTCGCCATGTATCAGCAATGCCATCGATTCGAGGTGCGGATCATCGTATTCCCGAGCCGAATCTTGCGCGGCCCTGACGGCACCCAATACGACGGGATCGACCATTTCCAAGTGGCTAGGGTTGGGGAGGAGTCGCAGCGTGATGTCGGTCATGCCGTCTTGGTTGACGTCGACGTCGGCTCGTGAACCGAGGTGGTACTTGACGTCGGTCATCCACCCGGCAGCTTCCATGGCAGCCAAATGAGCGAAACGGCCCTCCAAAAATCCCGTCAGCAACGACTCGTATGGCTGCTCGAGGAGATGCGCCAATACGTTCAACCTGCCTCGGTGCGGCATTCCCATCACAATCTGTTTGACGTTGAAGGCCGATTGGAGGACGATCTGATCGATCAAGGGGATCAGCGCGTCCAGTCCCTCAAGTCCGTACCAGCGTTTGCCGGGGAATGTGGTATGAAGGTATTTCTCGAAGCCTTCGACCTTCGTTAGCAGTTCGAGTTGATACCGTTTCTGCGAATCGGTCATGAACTGCATCGCGGACTGATTTTCGACTTGATCCTGCAACCATTGACGTTCGCGGACGCTGTGAACGTGGTCGAATTCGTATCCGATGGTTCCGCAGTAGTTGGATTTCAGTTCTTCGATGGCTTCGCCGATTGTTGGTTTTGCCAACCAAGGACGTATCTCGTCGTTGGCTTCTGCTAGGAGTCGGGATGATGCCGCAAGAGTTTCAGGTAGAACTCCGAAACGTTCCGGGCGCAGATGCTCATCGGTGCGCGGCATCATGCCCAATGGATCGACATCGGCGGCGTGGTGCCCGTCTTCTCGGATCGTGTTTATCATCCGCTCTACGCGGACTATTTGGTCAACGGACACTCCTAGTTCGGCCAATACAGCCGCCGTTGCGGGTGCCTGAGATTCAACGGAAACTAGATCGGTTTCAGCAGGCGCGTTGGGTTCGTCTATATCCAGTTCGGCTTCAGTTTCGGAGGCTGACTCGACAGACGCATCGGCATCGACGGTTACGCCCTCTTCGTCCTCGACCAGTTCCTCTTCTTGCCCGTTTACGCCGGGGGCAAATCCGAATTCGAAATCGGGATCCAATAGAAGACCCGTGTATTCAAAGTCGGTCTCGATTCCGTTGGTTCTATCCGATACTGCGGGTGCTGTGTCACCCTCTAAAATGCTCGTCGCATGTGCTTCGTTGAAGCCCGCGAAAATCCCCTGCAACGTCTCCGACGCGCCTCCGCTGTTCTGTCTTTCGGGATGTTCGATCATTGTCGGATTGCCTGGTTTTGACGCCAGCCCGACGTTTCCCAGTTCCCCTTACATTGCCTCATTAATACATTGTGGCAGTTTGTCGAGGTAAATATCCACTATGACGTTAACGGCCTAGGTGAATAAATAAAGCTGGTCATCATCGCATCCGACTGGGCGATTGCCAGAAGTCGGCATTTTCACCCAATGTGTGCTTCAGGCTTTCGGTGGCAGCGGACAATGCGTTTGCTGCATCCGCGGGGAGGTCGTAGTCGAACGTGGGGATGTTTAGCGCAACTTCGCCAGCATTGCGAGCACCGACCAACAGGCTAGTGACACCTTCTTGTGCCAACAGCCACGCCAATGAGACCTTCGCCGGATGTTCGCCAACTTCTTCGGCGATTTTCAAGACTGAGGCGATTGTGGCGAATGTTTCCTCTTCGCACCCCTCTTCGCCGTGGATAGCCTGTTCGCGGTCTTTGTTGAAGTGCCGTGTCCTTGATAGCCCTGGTGGCACGTCGTCGGGAGTGGCGTATCGGCCCGTCAAAAGTCCCTGCTGAAGCGGGCTGTAGCAGATGATGCCCACATTGTTGGCCACACAGGTCGGTTTAATTGCGAACTCCAGTGCGCGCCAAAGCAGGTTGTATGGCAGTTGGTTTGTAACGATGGCACCGCACTCGAGGATGTCGGTGAGGTCTCGGACACCGAAGTTGCAGACTCCGAGAGCTCGCACTTTTCCGCTGTCTTGGAGTTTCAGGAGTTCCGTCATAGTGTCTTCGATCGGCACGTCGTGGTTTGGCCAGTGGATCTGGTAGAGGTCGATGTAGTCTGTTTGAAGACGTTGGAGGCTCGCTTCGCAATGCTCGGCGACCATCGACGGATGCAGGTGGGCGTTGCCGATCTTGGTGGCGATAATGGCTTCCCCGCGTCTTCCTTCCAAGGCGCGACCAAGTACCTCCTCGGAGTTGGAGTCGTCCGAATACCCCTCTGCGGTGTCAAAGAATGTGACGCCCGAATCCAGGGAGGCATGAACCGCTGCTATAGAGTCGGCGTCGTCTTGCGGACCCCATACGCTTCCGCCGGCGAACGGCCAACAACCCAGCGCCATCCGCGACACCTCGATTCCTGTATCGCCTAGCATTGCGTATCGCATTTGGATTCTCCTCTGTTTGAACGGGATCCAAGACTGGTTATCTGTCAGCGTTGGCGGGAGTGCAAGGGAGTCGAACCCTCCGCGCACACCGAAGGGCGCACGCCAGCGGATTTGAAGTCCGTGGAGCCCACCGGGACCCATCCACTCCCACGCCTTATCTGATTCACGATGTTAAAGCCAACCGATTACCGATTCATTTCCAACGCGCTCAAACAAACGAAAAGGGCGGTTTCCGGAACCGCCCTTCTCTTAGATGAGCTCTTAGTTCGAGCAGATCAAGCTGCCATTTGGAGCACGCCTTGGAGTTTCTCCTTCAAGACGGATTCTGGAACTGCGCCTACAACCTGCTCAACCGGACTACCATCTTTGAAGATCAGCAACGTCGGAATGCTCCGAACGCCATATGCGCCTGACAGTCCAGGGTTTTGATCGACATCGACCTTCGCGAACTTCACTACTCCCTCGTAGTCGTTGGCTAATTTCTCGACTACCGGTGCGACCATTTTGCAAGGTCCGCACCATTCGGCCCAGAAATCTACGAGTACAGGAATATCAGCAGAGAGAACTTCGGACTGAAAATCAGCATCGTTTACGTCGACAGGATGTGCCATCTCAATGAACTCCGTTTCTGTGTTTTTATTTCACACTACCGCGCCGCCACGCAACTTCACTAAATGCGAACGGTCGCACGCCTCAGATTTTACCACTCTTTTTCTTTCCCAACCTCTTTTGACACTCGCGAAGGGGCGTGAGATCACGAAGTCATCAGACTGCCACGAGTTCACGCTCGGGCGCTTTCGCTACCACTTCCACTGTGACCCGGCGGACGTCTAGTCCTGGCACGGTTGGCGAAGAGTCTGGATATTCGCATTCTTCCATGTAGGTCGCCAACTCTGCGAACAGCGTAGTCGTCTGGATGATGCCTCGAAGCGCGTGATCGGAAACCGTTGCGACGCCTTCGGCCACAACGTTGCCTTGATCGTTCCTTACCGCCACAGTGTCACCTTCCGTGATTCCGAGCGTCTCGAAATCGTCTGGATGCAGCTCGATCAATTCGACGCGGTCAATCACGTTAAGGTAGTTCCGTTCGCCCAAGGTGTTTTCTCGGTCTGGCTGGTGCAGAACGCGACCGGGAGCGAAGTAGAAACCGTCACGGGCGAATGGGGAGAAGTCTGGCTTGGTGATCTCGAAGTCAGATCTAGCGTCGTTGCCGTCGGTCTGGGTTTGAGTAAACGCCCCGCCTTTTTCAAGCGCGTCGTAACTCAAGCCGTTGTAATCCGGGATGGTTGCGCAGATCGCATCGAAAAGCTCGCTTGCCGAGTCGTATTCAAAACCGGTTTTGCCCATAGCCTTGGCCAATCCGCGGAAGATCTGCCATCCCGCGAGTTCATCAAACCTAGATTCGCTCGCCATACGCACGAGTTGAACTCGAGATTCGAGGTTTGTGACCGTGGATGTCTGTTCAGAGAACGGCGCCGCAGGGAATACGATGTCAGCATTTGCGGTGATTTCGTTGTCGAATACGGACGATACGATGAGCGTCTCGAGAGAACTCAGCGCCTCCCGCAATCCGCTCAGCTGGCGAGCGGTCGGGTTGACACCGTCGGCCATCACGATCGCGGCTTTGATCGTGCCTCCCTGCATCGCCTCAATCATCTCGCCGATACCCATCGGTTCACCCTCGGGGAAATCGACGCCCCACGCATCGCATAACAGCGTTGCCACAGGAGACTCAGCGGCCAACGGGCGACAGCCCATCTGCCTTGATCCTCGGGAGTTCGCGCCGAAATAGAGCGGGTAGACACCTTGGCCGGGACCATCGGCGGTACCGTTTAGCAGGCGCAGGTTCATCACCGCGTCGACAAGTGCATCGTGCCTCGCTTTAGGCACAGTGTCTGCCCCTAGCAATACGGCCATCTCGCGGTGACTGGCCAACGCGGCAGCAGCCTCTGCGAACTCTTCAATTTCCACTTCGCAATACGTAGCGATCCGGCCGAGATCATAGTCCCACAGCGCGGCTTTGAAGTCCTCGGCGTTCGAGGTGCGCTCGCGGATGAAATCGCCCTGCTCAAGTGTCGAGTCGAACGCTGACCGCACGATGCCCATCACGGCCATGTGTGCAGTGCCGATGCGTGGGCGCAGCCACACATCCGCATAACGTGTCAACTCGGTCTCTCGCTGGTCGATCACTACGATCTTGGCGCCTCGCTTGGCAGCCCTCTTGACCGGTACTGCCAAGACGTTTTGATCTTCGGTCGGGTTTCCTGAAACGACGAGGACCGAGTGGGCGTTTTCGATGTCCCAAATCGGACGCTTCGTGTGAGCCGTATCCCAACGCTCCGAAATGTGCTCCGACACATCATCGATGAAGTTGTGGGCGTGGTCGACGTTGTTGGATCTGAGGGCGACTCGGGCGAATTTCTGGGCGATGAAGTTGTCTTCGTTACTGCCGCGCGGGGATGCGATAACTGCGACTTCGTGCGGTTCATACTTCGAAAGCGCCTCTGCGGCGGCGTTGAATGCCTCATCTGGAGTGGCATTCGTGAGGATGCCGCCTTTGCGGAAGTAGGCGCGCTTGAGACGGGAACGGTGGTTGACGTAGTCGTATCCAAACTTGCCTTTGAAGCAAGCCTGGCCAAGGTTTACTTCGTTGTTTACATCTCCGCGGAAGCGAATGATCTTGTCGAACTTGTTGACCTCCGCAATCATCTGGCAACCGACCGCGCAGTTCGTGCACGTGGTCGTTACCTGACGAGAGGCCTTTTCCCACTTGTATTCCCGCTCAACCAACGCGCCGGTGGGACATACGTCGATACAGGCTCCGCAGAACTCGCATCCAGATTCCATCAACGACGTGCCGTGGGATGTTCCAACAAGCGAAACACCGGAGCGTGACACGAGAGTCAGCGCGTTGTCACCGCGCACCTCATCGCAGACGCGCACGCATCGCGCACAGACGATGCATAGGTTGTAGTCACGGTCGTAAAGCGGGTCGTCGGCGTGGATCGGGAGATCGCGCCGGTTGTAGTTGAGTGGTGTTCGCAGGTCTAGCTCAACTGAACGAACAGTGTCTTTGAGTTCACACCGTTCGTTTTTCGGGCAGATCGTGCATCGGTCCGTAACGTCGACGTGCCTCTGACAAACGTCTTGTGGCCCGCATAGCTCGATGCGGTGACAGGTCAGGCAACCGTGGGGGTGTTCCGACATCAAAAGCTCGATGATGCCGCGACGGAGTTCGCTCACCGACTCGTTCTTGGTCTCTACTACCATGTCGGACATCGGCGTCGCGGTGCACGATGCCAACGTCATCTTCCTCCCATTCGCCTCGGTATCAACGACGCAGGTGCGACATGCGCCGTAGGGCTTCATATGCGGAAAGTAGCAGAGATACGGGATGTAGATCCCTGCTTCAAGCGCAGCTTGAAGGATGGTCTGACCGGGTTCAGCCTCTACTTGCTGCCCGTCGATGGTGAATTGGATGGGGTCAGGCATATCTACCTAGGATGTTTTTGGTCAGATCTAAATTTGGCTACGTCTCACGGGCGTGTCCGGCTAGGCAAGATCATCGACCCGTCACCGAACGGTCCCGACTTCTCCAACTCACCGTTAAACCGCTGCTCAAATTCCTCCTCGAAGTAGTTGATGGCCGAGGAGATGGGGTTGTACCCGAGTTGGCCGTGACCGCATAGGGAACCGATCTTCATATTGTTGCCCACAGTTTCGAGCAACTTCATATCGCCGGGCTGCGCTTCGTTCTTGCACATTCTGTCTAGCACATCGAGCATATGGGTGTTGCCCAAGCGGCAGGGGAAGCACTTTCCGCACGACTCGAACTGATTGAACGCGACGAGGTTTCTAATCAAGTCCACAACGTCGGTGCTCTCATCGCCGACGATGATCCCACCGGACCCTAATATCGCGCCTGCCTCTGCCATGGCGTCGAAATCGATCTCGGTATCGAATGCCTCTTCGCCCAATACACCACCCAATGGGCCGCCCGTCTGCAACACCTTTATGCGCTCGGACCCATCAGGCACGCCACCCCCTATATCTTCTAGGACTTGGCGAATCGTCATCCCCATCTCGACTTCGTACATCCCTGGGCGCTTGATGTGACCAGTGAGACATACGAGAGCCGTGCCCGAGGAAGATTCGGTGCCGATGTTCTTGAATTCATTTCCCCCGCGTCCCACGATCGATGGGACATACGCGATGGTTTTGACATTGTTGATGTTGGTCGGTTTCTGGAACAGTCCTGCCTGCGCTGGGAAGGGAGGCTTGTAGCGAGGCGTGGAGCGTTTCCCTTCGATCGCCTCCATCATCGCCGTCTCTTCACCCGCGACGTAAGAATCTCCGGTCAACGAGACTTCCATCTCGAATGAAAAGTCTGAACCGAGGATATTCTCACCGAGAATACCGTTGGCGTAAGCCTCGTCTATCGCATGGCGAGTCGCTTCGATGGGTATCTCATGACCTTGCCTGATGAACACAACGCCATGCGTCGAGTTCGTGGCGTAACCGTTTAGGATCAATCCCTCAATCAAACGATGGGGATCGCTCTCTAGGATGCCCTTGTCGTTGAAGGCGCCCGGATCGCCTTCCTCACAGTTGCAGAGTACATACTTCACCGGTGCCGGGCTTGGCGCTAGGAACGACCATTTAAGTCCCGTAGGGAACGCCGCTCCGCCCCGTCCTCTCAGTCCAGAGGTCTTAACCTCTTCGAGCACTTCATCCGGCGTCATCGACAGCACAGCCTTGTTGAGCGAAGCGTACCCGTCTTGGGCGATGTACTGGAAGATGTCGAGCGGATCGATATTGCCGAAGTTCTCGGTCAACACCTTCTTCTGAAGAGAGTTAGTTGGCAACTCGTCCCAGTTGGGTAAATGCGTCGTGAACGCGTCTCTATGATCGGCGTAAGCAAAAGCCGACTCGTGCATCGGATGCTGTTCGCGCCCGTCGACATAGTGGGCGATGATGTCGGGAACCATCTCAGGCGTCACGTTCGCATGGAATACCCGATTGATTTTCGGCACTACCACGTCTACGATAGGTTCGAGATACATCAGGCCATGCGCGCCCACCAAAGAGAGGTTTATCTGCTGCGTGCCGTCCGGACCGTAAGGTTTCAGCGCCTCGAAGACCTCCTCAGCCCCGGCCGCCTGTCCCGACGCGCCCAGACCAACGCGCACCCAAGGCTTGTCGCCCTCTGTCAACTGCACCCATAACTGACGCGCCCGAGCCCGCAACATCGCATATTGCGTCTGCTGGCTCATCGCCACGGCATAGGTGTCTACAGGTGCTTCAGTGCGCGATACCATTCTCAAGCTCCTGTCGCAGATCGGATATGAACGTCCGAGCCGCGTTCGGGTTCGTCCCGCCCTTCAACACATGGTCCCTAGCAATGACCGGCGCTTGGGCACAAGCCCCCAAGCAAGTGCTGTAGCGCAGTGTGATCTTGCCATCTTCGCTAGTCTCTTCAGCCTCGACTCCCAACTCCTCTTGCACCGCGGCCAACACCTCCTGCGCGCCCATCAGATGGCACGTAGGCCCCCAGCAGACATCGACTGTGGTCAGTCCTGGCGGAGTGAAGCGGAAGTTCGTGTAGAACGATGCCACGCTCCAGACATCGTTGATCGTAGAGTCGCAGAAGATCGCGGTCTCTTCGATCGCTTCGTCCGGAATATAGTGCAGATCGTCTTGGACTGCTAGCAGAGAAGAGAGAACTGTGATGCTGGGCGGACGTTCTTTGTCAGCGCTTTGGGACTCGAGTGCCGCTCGAATGCGTTCCCGCAACTTCGGGCGGCTTTGTTGCTGCGTTGTCGTCAATCTAACTCCAGCAATTTCGCAGGCGCGGCGTCATATCGCGACACGTTGCACCAGCAAGAATCTCGTCTAGATGGAATCGTAACAGAGCAACATTAAATAGCGCGCTTCTAGACACGGTGCGAACCAACTATTTGGAACCTTCTGACTCCGCTGCGGCCATATCACGGGCAACGTCACGTCGTGTCGTCGGCATCATCACCACCTGCTCCACGATTGTCCTCTGCGGCATAGCTGCGCAAAGGAAAACCGCCTGGGCGATGTCGTCAGCCTGCATCATTGTCGAACGGTCATCTGCATCTGGAGGACGAGGTCGGTTTTCCAATATCGGGGTGTCCACTTCCCCGGGCATGATGGCACAAGCGCGCACGCCGTATTTCGTCAGTTCGGTGTTCATGCCACGGATCATGTTCAGCGACGCTGCCTTCGCCGCGCTGTAAGGAGCACCGCCCATCAATCCAGGGGTCAATGCCGCCATTGACGAAACTGTGATCACGGTACCTTCACCGCGTTCGATCATGTTTCCTAGAACCGATTGCGTCAACCGGTAAACGCCTTCGACATTGACTTTGAAGACGGAATCCCATTCCTCTGGCCCGACATATCGGATCGAACGTACCCGGCTGCTGTGGCCTGCATTGTTGACGAGGATGTTGACTCTCTCAAACCGATCGAGGCTCCACTTGCCCAAAGCAGCCGCGGCATCGCCATCCTCCAAGTCGGTAGACCTCACTTCAACTTCCACACCATGTTCTCGAGCTAGTTCCGCCACCTCGTCCAGCGGCGTTTGGCGTCTGCCTGCGAGCACCAGATGAGAGCCCGCTTCGGCAAACATCAGCGCTGCAGACCTGCCTATGCCAGTCCCTGCGCCAGTGATGATAGAAACCTTCCCGTCCAAAACGCCCATTCGTCCGTTCTCCTCAGTTGTTCAATTTGCTTTCAATTTCAAACACGCTATAGGTTAACCGACAAACCCACGCCCGCATTTAACAGGCACACTCTCAATTCGACCGCCAATCCGACCACCCCTTTGCGGCGTCGTCTTGGATCATTTCCGCAACTTGCCGACCCATGCGGATCGAGTAGTTGGTTCCCCTGTCCTCGGGATATATCTGAGTTGTGTTTGCAAGGTAAATCCGCTCGAACGGGGTCCGGTGAGACGGCATCTGCTCCCCGTATCTAGTCCCGATAATCGGTTGCGCCGCGCTCACCGCGTTGTAGTGCACATCCTTAACCCACGACCGATCGAAGTTGGGATTGAACTTCGGCAAGTGGTTCAGGTACAGGTCGGTGAGATCGTCTGGAGATAGATTGAACAGGTCGTCTTTACGGTGCAGATAGTTCGTCAGGTAGACCACATGACGGTCGCTGTACCACTCTTTGGGGAGCATGTTGGTGTGCTCGATGATGCCGAGGAACGGGACATCGTCAGAAGCAATGTTCATCCAGTAGAAATCGGTCAGCGCATGATCAAGTTCGAGTATCACGACCACCGCAGCCAGATACTGCACGGATTTCAGCCGATTCAGGTAACCATCGGGCATGTTGTCCAAGATGCTCGGCATAGAGAAAGACGGCACCGTTGAAAGAACGCAGTCGTAGGTCTCAACGATCTCTTTCCCGTCAGATACCGATCTGATAGCAACCTGACCCGACTCGTCAGGTGGACTGATCTTGACAACGGGGTTCTCGATGCGGACCTCTCCATTATTCGACCTGACCTTCTCCGCCAACGTGTCGAAGACGATGTCGAAACTCCCGGTTGGATATCCGAGCACTTCTTTAGCGAACGTCCCCTCCCGTGACGCGAATCGCGTCTGTATCTTCGACCAGAACCACGGCATCCCCACCTCGCCATAAAAACGCCCGAACTTGCCTCTCAGCAACGGGTTCCAGAGCACGTCGTACGCTTGACCGCCGAGTTTCTCGCTAAGCCACTCGTCCGCCGTGTACGGCTCCAAGCTCTGCCAGTCTTTGATCCGCTGGACTCTAAGCGCGAACAACCCCATCTTGATGCGCTCATAAATCGGGATCGCGCTGAAGCGCAGCAAGTCGAGCGCAGTCGTAGTCTTGTGCACTCCGCCATCCACGTATGTCCCGACATTCGATGGATACCAGCCCATCGCATCCCCGATCCCCAATTCGTCCATCAAATCCAAAATGGCCTGGTCGTTGGTGAAAAGATGGTGATACCCGCGCTCCAACGGATATCCACCGACGGGTATTGTCGACGCCTGACCACCGATGAACGGGGCCGATTCGTAAACGACAACCTGGTGTCCTGCCTTGCCGAGGTCGTACGCGGCAGCCAAACCTGCTGCTCCTGCGCCAACGATTCCTATCTTCAAGAGTTCGACTCCGCAGTTTGTGGGTTAGCATCCGATTGGCTGACCTCAACGGCTGCTGTCTGTCGCTTCACGGCCCGTGCCCCCCGAGCTAGATTCGCCATCGAAGTCTTGTCCGCGAACAGTAGCAACGCGCCGGCGATGGTCACTGGCCCCCAAAGCACCGCGTGGACCGTCAACGCATACACCAACGCGGTCTCGCCAGATACTCCCAAAGCCGTCAAAGCGGCTGCTCCGAACAAATCAAATGCTCCCAAACTTCCCGCGGTGGACGGCATCACCCCTGCGAGATTCGCTGCCGCGCCAAAGGCGACTATCGCGGCGACGAACTCGAATTGGCTGTCAAAAACTCCACGAATGTCGAAGCCCAGAGCGATCAAGTAATACATTCCGATCTCAGCAATCCAAACCGGCAGCGAAAGCACTACGACCTTTACGAGACCACGCCAAGTACGCACTACAGTCAGCCCAGAGATCAGATTCATCCCGATCCCGACTATCCGCGCCCGCAACCTCGTTGGCATGAAGAACAATACTCCAGCCATCATGCTCCGAGTCCTCGCCAGCGAAACAACCACCACGTAAGCGACTATCGCAAACACGCCGACAAACGGCAGCAACGCGCCTATTACGAGCACTGGCACTCCACCCGGAACGCTCTCAGCAAGCGCGACAACAGTAGATTGCAACCCGATCGCTCCGAAAACTGCGACGACGGCCACGAGGAGCAACAACGCGATCACGTCTGTCGCTCGTTCAATAGCCACCGTCCCAAACGTAGCCATGGTGCTCACTCCCTCTCGCAACGCCAAGTAGTAAGCACGCATCAATTCACCGATACGCAACGGAATCAAGTTATTCGCCATGTAGCCAACGACTACAACTGGGAATAGTGCCCGTTTAGTTTCGCCCTTCGTGATCGGACCCAGCAAATACCGCCACCTGATCGTGCGAAACCATAGAGCCAAGGTGTAAAGAATCAGCGAAGGCGCAGCGTAGGCAAAGTTCGCCTGCGTCAACGCATCCCTGACCTCACCGTAGTCATCCACAAGGAAGATCGCCATGATTCCCAAGAAGACAACGCTTCCGAGCAGGCCTATCCAAAATGCGCGGCTCTTGATCAATGTGCGATCGCCATTCGGATTACCTCGGTCGTACCTGACTAGCCACGACTATCGGAGCGGAGCTTGCGGCGTGTCGTTCCTGAAGTAGACGTATGAGTCGATGTAGCCGATGTCTTTCGGCAATTCTCGGTGGAACCAGAAATCGGCTATTGGACGCAGCAAATCCCGGTTTTTCAAACCATTCCACACATCGGCCGGCGTCTTGTTCTTGTAGACCTCGGGGAACCACCAGCGGTGGATCATGTGACGTCCACTGTCGAATCCTTCGGGCAAAGAATCTTTGACATTGTCGTGATTCCTAGCATTGATCACGACAACCGTACGGTCGTCGTTGATCGCAGATCCTTCCGGCTCCAAGCTGACATAGCCCACGCCTTCATAATCGCGAAGATACCAGCTCCAAGGCCATGCGAAGCCGTCCCTCGTATCAATTGCCAAGCTGAACTCGCCCTTGTTCCAAGCGAGTTCGCGAGCCAACTCAATCTCCTTTGCCGTCTGATGCAGGTCCTGAGTCGTCTGCGTGTAAACGAGCATGTCTTTTGGAATGTCACCGTGCGTGTAAACAGCGACCATTCCAGCCCGGAAGGTGAAAGCGAACATGATGGCAGCGAACGCCAACGCAGCGACGCCTAACACCTGCTTGTACCCCCTAGCCATACCTGACTGCACCAACAGCAATATGCAGATGCCGCAGAACGCAATCAGCGCCCATAGTTCAAAGAACTGTCCGAGGTCGCGAGAGTTCGAGATGTCGAAATTCTCGTAAAACTCGAAAAACGCCAACCGGTACAGCGCTATCAGGAACAAAGGCATCAGCGCAAAAGTCGCCCATCCTCGATGCCGCCACACAAAGTCCCAATCCACGAATCTGATCAACGACCCGAGTCCATGACCAGCGACGAAGATGAATGGCACCGTCAACTGGGCCAGCAACCAAGGCATCTTCTCGCCCGCCGCTGAAAATGCAAGGAACGAAGCGAACGCCCAGAACAACAAGAATCTCACGAACCTCGACGTGTTCAAACCCAATGGGATGAACAGCGTCGTGACAAAGGCCAAAACCACAAACGGAATCACCAGCAATTCAGATGGCGGCTCGGGGTTCTGGTAGTACTGCGTGTAGATCAGAGCCGTCGATATCCCGAAGCTGATGATGCTTATCGCGATTAACCCAATCGAGCGCCACCCAGTCCTGATCGCATAGTATGCTGCGACCCCCATCGCGGTCAGCATAGGCAGGAACTCGTAGACCGAGCCCATGATGAGGTAGTAGTACCAAGGCTGCTCGCCTCGTCGCACATCATGCTGCGCGAGCCAGTATCCCAACGATTGCCACACTCCGGTGATTACGCCCGGATAGTGGCTCCCGAAATTCGTCATGACCACTGCATAGATAGCCCAGAAAATCGCCAGCGCCACCCAGAAACGACGCCAGTTCCACCACGCCCCGATAACCAGGCCACCTGCAAACACCACCAACGTAATCGCCGCCGCCACCATAATCGCAGTATTCCCATCCGGAGCACCTGTAACCACGTTGGGCGTCCCCTCGACCGCCGCCAAAGTCAACCCGAACAGGTCTTGGAAAAGAGCAATTCCCGCCGCGTAAAACGGTGCCGTCACACCGACTAGCAACACAAGCAGATGACCAGGCGGACTGATCTCATTCAGCCTCATGTTGCCCAAGAGCACATCCCATATCTCGTAGCGCGTGATCCAGGCAAAGTACGCGGCGAATATCACGACGAATATGTACGTCGTCTCCTTCGTCGCCATCCCAAGTGCCAACACTGCCGCCGCGATGTAGAACCAGCGGAAGCGTTGGGTCTCGATGTAGCGCCACATCGCAACAACCAGCAAGGCGATAAAGAACGCCATCAAGATGTCGTTGCGAGCGAAGCGGGAGAAGTAGAACAACGCCGGCGAGAAGGTGAGCATCACCGACGTCAGCAACGCCCCGATATCCCCCAGTTGCTTCCGTAGAAGCAACGGCACTAGGATTAACGCAGACCCGAACACCACCATCGAAAGTCGCAGGGTGTATTCCGAGTCGCCAAACAGGAAGAAGGTTCCCGCGATCAGCTCGAACAACAACATGCCGTGAGTCAGCGGCGAGTGTTCATATTCGTTCCCGATCGATATCTGGTATCCGAAGTAACCGTGCAGGCTCTCGTCATGGTGGACCGCCATGTCGCCCAAACGCACCAACCTCATGCCTAGTCCCACAAGGAACAGCAAGGCGTAAATCGCGTACTGCACGCGCGGCGAGAAGGAGAGCGTGACCGTGGCGTCGGTCATCGTTTCGACGACGGCACGACGTGTGCGAGAAATCAACCGCGGCGCGCTGGAAACCGTTCTAGGTGAAGGAGAAACGGCAGTCCATCCGCCGTCCGACCATCGACCACGCGCGGGACCGCTTCCGTCGGGTCGTCCACCACCCTCGTTCGATCGAATATCTCCGGCGTCCAAACCTACTCTCCCAAAGCGAAGATGATCACTTCTTGGTTTTCAAACGCGCGGGTGCCGATGCGGTCGAATTTTGAGACATTTAACTCAGTATATTTCCCGCGTTCATTCGGACTTACTATCAGATAGTCCGCGTCGTATCGGTCGAGCAGATCGAGCGTTTCGGCATCATCAGCGCTGTTGTAGATACGCTCGATGTCTCGATCGCGATCTACCCACCATTCATCTCCGCCTCGCCATTGGCTCTGGTGGTGCGCCCAACCCAATATAGTGGGTCGACCCGTCCATCCCGAGAACCGCCCGAACTGACTGTAACTCGTGCCTGCCGCTTCCACAATCACTTCATCATTGGACACATTCTCTCGAATCCAGTCCATCGCCTCCGGCACGGCCATACCTTTGTTTTCGAGAAACTTCAGACCGTTTAGGGTGAACTCGGTGCTGGTCTCCGCCGATTTCGTGGCGGTCGCTGCAAATGGGTAATAAAGCGAAACCGCGACCAGGAGCGCTACCATGACAACCCCAGCCGCGCTCACATACCTCGTCCGTCCTTCGAGAACAGGGTGTCGACGCATCCAGTAGTAGACCCCGTACCCGCCGATCACAGCGAAGAATATCCAAACCTCGTAATAGAACTTGAACACTGTGTTGTGGCGCCCACCGAAGAAATCGTGCAATCGGAACAACTCTGCCGCGTAGAGAAGGAGCGCCGAAATCGTCAACAGGACCAGCAATACCTGTGCTCCATCATCCGCACCTCGCATCCCACGACGATACGTCGTCACGAATAAGACCACGAAGACCGCTCCGAGAAGCATCGACAACGGCAGACGCGTCATCAGGTCCGCTCCACCAGCGTTGTCGTTGAACCCGTAATGTGACACCGTCCAAGCGAAGTAGAGAAACGCAACTAGCGCGATCGAAGCGATCCACGGCAATTTCTCCGTGACGATAATCGGCATCGTGAAGTCGTACGAGGATCTGCGCAGGATGTCCCACTCGCGCCTAATCGCCGGAACCAACAACGAACCGGCAAATGCCGCCATCACCGCGATCAATCCTCCCCATACGGTGAAGAAGTGAATCGGTCGAGTCGCGTACTTCGTAGGAATAATCGGCGGGAATTGGATCTGGCTCTGCGCCGTCACGAAGTAGTAGTTCGAGAAAAAGGCAGCGCCGATAGCGGCAATCAGAAGAAGCGGGGGCACCCCGACTCTGATCGCCGCCAGATGTCTCCTTCCATTCTCGCGGTACGACTTGAAATAGACCACTCCACCCAGCGCGAGCAACATCCACAACATATCCCATGTGTTGATGAATCCAGTTGAACCAATCGCCAGCACCATCACCACCGACGCAACTGGATTGCGCCTGAACCAGCCCAGTCCCCACCTGATCCTCGAAAAGAGCAAGTTCGCAACCAACGAAATCATAGTCAGGACAAACGGAATCGACATCAGATGCGGATGCAGATCACCGAGCATGAAGCTGAAAAACGGGAACTCTTGGATCGTGAAGTCGAGTTCCGAGCCGTCAGCCCCAAAGCGGTTGATGATTCTCGAAGACGCCCACCACCACCAAAATCCCTCGGGTCGCCAACCAGAACCAGGATCCGTCAAATCGACACCCTTAATCCCAAGCCACTCGTAAAACCCTTCGGAGCCGATACCCGTCAGCGATAACAACTCCCAGAACCCATTCAAGTTGGAAATAAACAGCAACAACACGGTCGCGATCAATCCGCCCGCCAACATCTGAATTGTGTTCCCCCCATCCCGTCGCACCAGATTCGATACCAACGAGAAAATCGCCGCTGCCGACATCGCCGCAATCGATGCAAGCGCCAAGTTATAGGCAACCGCCGGTGCGACCCCAGACATCTGCGCCAAACCACCGAACATCCAGTAACCGAAGTAGTAGTAGGCGATCGGATATCCGCTCAACCAGAGATCGGTCGGCGGCATCTGCTGAGCACTCATCACCGCGTTCAGCATCGTCAGATCCATCGGCTTCTCGGTGTGATCAATGTCTGGGTTCATGGCCTTTACGACCACGAAGACGATGAAGAACGTCAAGAAAACGGCTTCAGTGATCGCTAGTTGCAACCAGCGCCTTCGGATAAATCCCCCGAAACTCGACCTCTCTCGCCACACCAACCAACCCCATCCCAAAATCGCGACGATCAACGCGATCAACCACCAGACCCACGGATCGTTAGGCAACACTCTCAATAAGCTCAGCATCCAGACGAACGAGCCCAACACAAGCAGCCCAATCGGACGAACCAGACCGAATCCGCGATCCATCAGGTTTGGCAACGCCAGAAATACCACTGGAACCGCCGCCAGACCGATGAAGTAGACGGTCAGCAACCACAGGATCAGTTCAGACATCGAATCGCAAATGCTGCTACGGCGAGCGAGAGGACAAAGTCGCGCTCATTAACTCTATGCCCCATAGGCCAATCAACAGGTCAATCAACAGGCAGAATCGTCTCGGCGAACTCCTGCGGATCAAACGGTGCGATGTCTTCAACACTTTCACCCGTCCCGATATACCGGACTGGTAAACCCATCTCGCCACGAATCGCCAAGATGACCCCGCCCTTCGCAGTGCTATCCAGCTTCGTCAAGATCACGCCATCGCAACCAACCGCCTCTGTAAACAACTTGGCCTGTGTCACGCCGTTCTGACCCGTGTTCCCATCGATCACCAGCAAGACACGAGGAGCGAAATCCTCAGCGTATCGATCGAGAATGCGACGTATCTTCTTCAGCTCTTCCATCAGATTGTGAGCGGTGTGCAACCTCCCCGCGGTATCGATTACGACGAAATCAGCACCACGAGATTTAGCCGCATTCAAAGCGTCGTAAACCACCGAACCAGGATCAGCCCCGGCAGAGGAAGATACGAACATCGTATCCGTGCGTTCAGCCCAGACTTCGAGTTGTGCAATAGCACCGGCACGGAAAGTATCCGCCGCCGCAATCAACGGAACACGTCCGTCCGCCTTTGCAGCTTGGGCCAACTTTCCGATGCTGGTCGTCTTTCCGGAGCCATTCACACCCACCACCATCACCGCGACAGGACCGTCTTCATCAAAACCGCCTGCTGAGCCATCTTCACTCAACATCGCCGCAATCTCGACACGCAATAGCTCATACACCGCTTCCGGCGTACGCGCTCCTCGCCACCTAGCCTCATCTTGAATCTTCTCGACAAGCTCCATCGACGTCTCTACGCCAACATCCGCCACAATCAATGCCTCCTCCAACTCCTCCCAAAACTCGTCATCTACCTCCGACCGTCGAAAAACACTGCCGACTATGTTGGTCCATGATCGTCGCGTCTCCTGCGACGACTCCGAAGTCTTCCTGTTTCTTCCCAGTAAACGAAGCATTCGAGCGTCAGGACGAAGTTAATCAGATCGTCGGTAAATCAACCGTCGCCCTGGCGTCTCCTGCCTCCTGCGAAACACGACCAGACTGAACCAGCTGCCCAGATTGCCCAAACGACGCCAACTATCCACCTTCAAAGACCTTGACGCACCTGATCCGATCGACATCGTTGCCTCACCGTTGATATACCGTGACGACTTACGCTTCGCCCTCATCCGCACAAATTCAGACGGGATTCCCTCAGAAAACATCTCCTTGGCTTTCGCAGCCGCACGTTGCTGAGCCTTCGATTTGCTGATACCCACACCATTCGCAACCACCCGGCCTCCAACCGTCACGCGCGCTATGTAACTCTGTTCCCCGTTCTCACCCAGATTGGCAAGTTCAGTCTGATAACGGGGCGTCTTCAATCCCGCACCTTGGACCAATTCTTGAAACGCCGATTTCGGGTCTTTCTCAACCCCGTGTTTGGCAACATGCTCGATCTGGTGCCCCAACTGCTCAAAAACGAAACGACACGCCGCGTCAAGCCCCTGATCAACATGGATCGCACCAATGATCGCCTCGAAAGAATCCTCCAACACCGAATCGCGGACATTGGGACTGTAGACAGTCTCTCCCCGGCCGCGCAATATGTAATCGCCGAGCTCGAGTTCTTCAGCCGCCTTCGCCAGCGAATCCTTACACACGATGTACGCCCGCCCCATCGACAACTCGCCTTCACTCGCATCGTCTGAACTCTCAAACAACGCGTCCGCAATCGCAAAATTCAACACCGCATCGCCCAGAAATTCCAATCGCTCATACGAAATCATCGAGGCGTCCGAATTTTCAGCGCCCCATTCATTGACGAACGACTCGTGCGTCAGCGCCTGCTTAAGCAGATTGCGATCTGTGAAACTGATTCCGAGCTTGGCCTCAAGCTCATCTAGTTGCGTTTCTGACTTGGTCTCCAACGCCAACGATCAAACCTCGACGTTCTGAGGCCAAGGCGGCTGAGGTCGCTTCAACTCGCCGAAATACGGACGGTTGCGAGCCATCAAAACCATGTTCTCAAACGCTGCCATCGAATCGCCTTCCGGAGGTGTGAACGTCTTCAGGAACGCTGCCGATCCATCCTCAAAGATGAACGTCGGCGTCCCGAAGATGCCCTGCGATACCGCTTCCTCGTGATCACGCCCTATCTCGGCGAGACGGTCAGGCGAGTCCATGTCCGCCACAAACTTCTCGATGTCCAGATCCGCGCGTTCCGCCGCATCAATCACCGGCTGCCTATCGCGGATATCGCCACGCTCGACAAACTTGAAATGCTGCAACTCCAGCATCCATTTGTCATGCGCTTTCCAACCTTGCATCTGCGCCGCAATACCGCCACGCAACGCCCACAAACCCCTGCTCTCGTAGTCCTCTCCCTGCTCCCAAGCCTTCCACTCCGGACCGTTCTGCGAGTTCACCTGCTCCAGCGCGAAACTACGATATGTGATGTCTAGATCGTCGCCCATCTCATCCTTCACCCGGGATAGCCAGATCCCAGCTTGGCGCACCCAGGGTCAGGTGTAATCGATGAATACGTCCACTTTCATCGGGAGGTCGCTGATCATACCGTTCCGACCTTTCTCTTGGCGGCTCTAGCGTTGAAATGGCCGCCGTGCAATTGAACTAACGACTGAATCTCAACCGATTCTACCAGCGAATCCCAACCCAGAGCCATTACACAATTTCCCAAAACCGAGCCAAACACCCCATTTAACATGCCCGATGCCATCAAATCCGTAGATCAAGACGAGGGAAACTTCAACCTCTTCGCCAACCCTGGATTGAATAACGAAGTCGCCAGAGCATTACGCGCAATATCCCGCGTAGCCTGCGCAAACGCCACAAAGGTATATCTCGTCGGCGGGACAGTCAGAGAAATAGTCTCCAATCCTGCCGAAATCACAACATCCCCAGACATCACAGTGATCGGCGATGCCGCAACGTTCACCGATGCCCTAACCGCCAATATCCCTGACTGCGAGTTGATCGCCACTTCACAGCATCACACGGCAAAAGTCAAGATCAACAACGTGTTGATCGACATCGCATCGGCTCGCACCGACACATACGATCCCTTGGGCTCCCTACCGCAAATCACTCTCGTCGACGACATCGAACTCGACCTAACCAGACGCGACTTCACCATCAACGCGATGGCAATCCTCCTCAATCCCGATGGAGATAGCACACTAATCGATCCCTTCAACGGCAAACATGACACCCGCAACAGAGTCTTGCGCGCCATCAAACCAGAATCCTTCCAAGAAGACCCCCTTCGAATGATGCGCGGTATCCGTCTCGCCGCACGATACGGGTACCGATTCGATCACAGAACCCAGTCTCTGATCTCCCAGGCGCTGGACGACCTCCACCGCATGACCCAACACTCGCCCCAAAGAGTATTCAACGAATTCAAACTCTGGTTCGCCAGCCACGAAAACCTAGACGAGATCATCAAGCTGGCATCCCGTCACGTCCTGCTGAAATCCCTAGGCATCAACACGGACTTCAATTCATCCTCCTTTAACCGCATCCCCGCTGATGAACCCGATCTAACCCGATTCGCCGCCTTCGCCTACCTCCTCCCGCCCGAGAATTCCTCATCACTAACCAAACGACTAGTGATGCCATCCGACTGGACCGAAATCTCCAAAGACGTCGCAAAGGCACGCTCCGTCGCTCAAAGATGCCGGCACGACCAAATCACCGACATCGAACTCTACCGTTTACTGATCAACCTCCAACCAAACGTCATCCGATCAATCATCCACATCGAACACGACAACCCCATCAGAACTCGCTTTCAAGACTTCCAAACTCGCCTCCGCCACATCAAATCCCAACTCAACGGCGACGACCTCATCGCGCTTGGCGTCAAGCAAGGCCCAATGATTGGAAACCTGCTAGACGAACTCCTCACCCTCCTCATCGAAGGCAACACCTCAACAGTGGAAGAAGAACGTCAACACATCCTCAACCGCCTGAACGACGGTTGATCTCATCCCGAAACATATAAAGCTGCGCCCAAGCCGCATACCGCCCAAACCGGTCCCGCGCCCACTCCCCTACCGCATCATTTTTCACATCCTCATTCAAACCATAGAGCCGTATCGCCGCTCGCCTAACATGCACATCCACCGGGAATGCCTCGCCCTTGTCCAGCGAATAAGCCAACACGCAATCCGCCACCTTTGGCCCGACACCCTGCAGCTCCATCAACGCATCCTTAGCCTCGTAATACGACGCGTCGCGCAGCCCCATCAACTCACCATCTCCCCAACCCACTAAAGCCTGCGCTGTCAGAGCCAAATGCTTCCCCCGATATCCCAGTCCAACCGACCTCAGATACTCTTCGCCAGCATCGGCAACAATATCCACCTCCGGAAACTCAAACGCCCAGTCCTCCTCGCCTAAACGCCGGCCCATCCGCGCAACCGAAGCCACCATCTTCTTGATCCGCGGAATGTTCGAGTTCTGCGAGCAGATAAACGCCGCCAAACACTCCCAAGGCTCCTGCCGCATCACCCGGATCAACGGCATCGTCGCAACGTATTCGCCAAAACCCGGCTCCGACGACAATACAGATCGCAAATCATCCACATTCGTATCCGCCAAGAAATAGTCCTCAACCTCTTTCCGTACTTCACCTTTGCTACCTCCATCAACCCACGCAACCGAGACCGTTTTCCCATCGCCAGACACAGACAAAATCCGCGTTCCTACGACCCCGCGAAACGTCCCATCCTCACACGGATACCACCGAAAAGCCTGCCCCCCATCTAAAGTCTGCGAAAGGTCGAACGGCTCTACATCGATCTGCAAAGACTTCACTACGACACCATCAACAATCTGCGACATCAATTCCAAACTCAAACGGGAGTCCCCGACAACCATCTCTCAACATAGTCCGGCAAAGTCCCTAGCGTGACTCTCCTCACCGTCCCCTGCGGTATCGACTTCTGGAACAATCTGCCGTATGCCTTCGAGATGATCCGCCTATCTAACACAACAAAAACACCCCGGTCGTTCCGCGACCGAATCAGTCTGCCAAACCCCTGACGGAACTTCGTCACCGCTTCTGGCACAAAATATCCATTGAACGGATTTTCGAGATTCTCCGATCGCGCCTCATGGATCGGATCACGAGGCACCGGAAACGGCAACCGGGTCATCACCAGTGAGTTGATCGACGCATCCTGCAAGTCGATCCCCTCCCAAAGACTCATCGCACCCAATGCCACCGCATTATCCGAGTCATTCAACAACTGCATCACCCGCGACGCAGGACCGTCACGCCCCTGACCGAACACCTGCGTCTCAGTGTTCTTGAACCGATTGAACAACGCATCCCGCGTCGTGTTCAGCGCCGAGTTTGCCGTGAACAACGCCAACGTCCGACCCTTAGTCGCAATCGCGATGTCATGCACCGCATTCGCCACCGCCTCGTTATATCCCGGAGTATTCGGCTGCGGAATATCCTCCGGCACCAATATCAACGCAGCATTCTTGAAATCAAACGGCGACCCGATGCTCAACTCCGAATCAGCATCGAACCCCAACGCCGTATTCGTCCGTTCAAAACTACCCGCGTCACTGATCGTCGCTCCTGTCAGAATATGCGCTCGATCCTGACTGAACAACCCAGACCTCAACTGCGCCGAAACGTCCAACGGCGCTCCGTTAAGATGCAACTCCATGTTCCGACGCTGGTTGACCGAACTCCAATAGACGAAATTCTCATCCGGCTGCTCGATCAAATACATCAACCACATATTCACATCCCGCAACCGCTCATACAACGCATTCACATTGATGACCGCCGCATCCGGCTGACCGCTATCCGACGACGCCAAATCCAACAACGTCCGCAAACCCGTCACTGCCGAATTCAACGCCGGCCTCAACGAAACCCAATGTTCATCCACTCCCCGACGCCACTCCTGCGTGATCCGCGTCATCCCCAATATCCGCATCTCACGCGTCCGCTCCCTACGCGTCACGTAATTCGTCAGGTCCCGCAAAGCGTCGAAAATCCGACTCGCCTCCAGAGTCGCCTTGTCACCAGCCTCTACGATCTGCCGCTGCATATCCGGCACCGATGACAACGCCTCATCGCCACCTCCCTGCCTCGTCGCCAATCGGACCAACCGCGGGAACATCCCATCGCTCCGCGTCAACGCTCCCAAATCGTCCATAAACTGCGATTCACGTATCTCAAACCCCAGATGCCGAGTCGCCACATCCTTCAGATGATGCGCCTCATCAATCACCAACACCTGATGCGGCGGCAAGATGTTGTTCTCCGCCGCCATATCGCTGATCAACAGCGCGTGGTTGACGATCAAAACATCCGCATGTTGAGCATTCGCTCGCGCCTTCAGCATGAAACACGGCGGGCCCTGACACGGAAATCCCCCTCCACTCGTAGTCGGTGGACACCCCTCAGCCGACAGTCGACTAAATACCCCCGTATCCCATCCCAAAGACAACTCCGAACGATCCCCTGTCTCCGTCTCTCCCAACCAATTCAAACACTGCGAAAGCACTCTTGCTTCCGATTGCTCGTGATTCGGCTGCGAAACCGCATCACGCCAACGCTGAACACACAGATAGTTAGACCGTCCCTTCAACTGCACCGCATCCAACTCCACGCCCGTCTCGCGCTTCACTATCTCCCGAACCGTCGGAAAATCCTTGTTCAACAACTGCTCCTGCAAATTGAGCGTGTTCGTAGAAATAACCGCCTTCCCACCGGTATTCGCCACCATCAGAGCCGCTGGCAACAGATAAGCTAACGACTTCCCAATCCCTGTCCCCGCCTCGACCATCAACTTCTCACTTCCAGCGATCGCTCTCGCAACCGCAACCGACATCTCCCGCTGCCCCTCTCGCGCCTCGAACGACGGCATAGTCGACTCGACCAACCCGCCCGGCAAAAAAGCCATCTCCGTCTGAACTACATGCTCGTCAGACGACTCTCCCTCACTCTCATCCTCCGAATCTCCCCACGAAGTAAACCGCCCCGGCAACCGCAACCGCTCACTCAACGACCCTTCATCAACTCCTAGCTTCCCGACCATCTCATCTACACCATCGCCTGCCGACACCATATTCGTAGCCAACTCGCTCATGCTCCACCGCGAACGAGACCCTAGCTGCGCAATCCGAGCAAGCGCACCAACGGGCATCTCCTCGAACTTCTCCAAAAAGATCAAAAACAGATCCCGAGAAGCTAAAGCATCCGACAACGCCCGATGCGGATCATCATGCAAAACACCGAACCTATGCGCCAACCGTCCCAGCCCAAACTCCGGCCCCTGCGGCAACGCTACTCTAGCCATCTGCTCCGTGTCATAACTCAGTTGCTCCACCCTGATCCCATGCGACCGCAAAAAACCGACATCGAACTCCACATTGTGCCCAACCAATCTCGCCCCGCCAATGAACTCCCGCAGATCATCCCGCACCGCGTTCCAATCCGGCGCACCATTAACATCACTCTGTGTTATCCCAGTTAACGAAACAATGAACTCAGGCAACCTCACCCGCGGATTGACCAGCGAGTGAAAAACCCCGATCTGTTCATCTCCCTGAAACTTCACCGCGCCAACATCGATGATCCGATCCGATGCCGAATTCAACCCCGTCGTCTCCAAATCCAGAGCGACCAGCACTTCCGAGCGCGGAGAAACCGCTGTAACTCCTTGAGACTGTTGAGAAACCAAAACTAGAGTATCGCCAATTCGTCAGCCGACTGATCAATAACCGGCATTCAACAGAATCATCTCTATATTCCTCTCATCCGGCTCCAACTCACCACGGTCGACCCTCCGCATGGCATCCACTATAGACGCAGTAACCGGCGTCTCAATCCCCGCAGACCGTCCCATCTTCAACACATGCCCATTCATAAAGTCGATCTCCGAAGGCCTGCCGTTCGCCACATCCTGACCCATCGACGGATGCCAGTCGCCGGTTCCGGCACCAGCCGACTCCGCCATCTTGTTGTCTAACTCTTCGTACACCTCACCATCCGTTGACGCCGCAACCCACTTCTTCGGCGATGCTCCTCCAAAGTCGACCACTTCCAACCCCAAAGCCAATCCAACTTGGGCAGATTCCGACGCCAACCTGATCTGCAACTCACGCCCCCTCGGAGACGAAGCTATCGTTGCCGTTCCACATAGCGTCGAACCAACGACAGGATTACCCATGCTGTTCTGACACAACTTCGCCCAACGCTCGCCATACAGATTCGTCGTCGTCTTACCACCATCCAACGGATCAAGCATCTCGATCAGCTCCCCAATCCGTTTTGACGGTGTCCCATCATGCTCGCCAGCTCGGAACACGATATGCCCCATATCACGCCGCCGCTTCGTTCCTGCGCGCTGAACCAATCCCGGCCCACCGACTCGCACCGCAATCGACGACATGATCAATCCGACACACCTCTCCGCACCAACCGCATCCGCCATATCCAGGTCTGGCATGCAGTTCTGCGAAGAAACGAAATAACCCTCGTGCGACACAAACCTCTCAGCAAAACGCGCCGCCCAAGACGTGTCATACGCCTTCATCGCGATAAAAGCCAGATCGAACTCTGGCTCCAGCGCCAAAGCCTGGGACTGATGCAGATGAAAAGCCCTAGGTTTCGACACGAACGCCTTGTGTGGACCCTCGACCCGCAACCCATCCGCATTGATCGTATCCACCTGTTCTGCCCACGAGTCGGCAAAAACCACATCATGACCCGTGTGCGCGAGCCAACCGCCTATGTAACTCCCGACCGCACCCGCGCCTACGATCAATACCCGTTTCTTCCCGTTGCTGCTGCTCAACTATTCTTACCTCGCATTGGTGACATCGAACTTCGACTGTTAATCAACGATATTCCGAATCCAGTAGAATCGCTAGCGTCAATCTACACTACCAACCAACCGAAACAACCAAAATCAAAACGGAGCACATCATGGCAGCAAACGTCGGCGACCAAGCCCCCGAGTTCAATCTCAGATCCACCGACGGTGAAAACGTTGCGCTAAGCGATCAGCGCGGCTCAAACGTCGTTCTCGCATTCTTCCCCGCCGCATTCACCGGCGTATGCCAGACCGAGTTGTGCACGTTCCGCGACTCCCTCGCCGAGTTCAACGGTATGAACGCCAAAGTCTTCGGTATCTCCGTCGATCCCCCATTCTCACAAGCCGAATTCCACTCCCAGAACGACCTCACATTCCCCCTCCTATCCGACCTCGGCGGCAACACCGTATCCGCATACGGCGTCGGACTACCCGACCTCGCAGGCATCGAAGGCTACAACGTCGCCCAACGCTCCGTCTTCGTAATCGACGGCAACGGCAAAATAGCCTGGTCCTGGGTCTCCGACTCCCCCCTAAACGAACCCTCCTACGACGACGTGAAGGCCGCAGTCGCCGCGATCTGATCCCCGATCTCGCAACGTTCCACCCGAACGTTCGAATCGCGTAGCGTCCAAAAATCATTCGGCGCATATGCCCTTGACGGCATATGCGCTTTAAAGCATAATTAACCATGAGTTGGCAAGTAATTTTCCATATTGACTTCGATCCCGAATACGATGCCTTGCCTGAGACAGTCCAAGACGAGATCAACGCCATCATCGAGGTATTAGAGGTCGAAGGACCAAGTTTAGGTCGCAAACGTGTCGATACCTTGAAGGGTTCTCACCATGCAAACATGAAGGAGATGCGATTCAATGCCGCAGATGGCGCGTGGCGAGTAGCATTTGCCTTCGATCCCAAGCGACGCGCCGTGGTATTGGTCGCGGCAGACAAATCTGGCATGAGTCAAAGACGTTTTTATCGCCAACTCATCAGAATAGCCGACCGCCGATTCGACAACCATCTCGCCAGTCTCAGAAATTGAAGGGAAAACCATGACTACCTATCGAGAAAAATTCGCCAAGTTGCCACCTCACAGACAAAAGAAAATAAAGGCACGCGCCAAGGAGATAATGGCCGAGGAGATGTCCCTGCGCGCACTACGCCAAGCGCGTGAGATGACCCAAGCCAGCCTCGCTGAACAACTCGGCATCAACCAAGAAAACGTCTCCCGCATCGAAAAACGCACCGACCTTCTACTCTCAACCCTCACCAAATACGTCGAGGGCATGGGCGGCAAGCTACGAATCGTCGCAGAATTCCCCGATTCCCCTCCCATCACACTAACCGGCATCGAAGACCTCGACGACGGGCTAACCGACGACGAACGTGCAGGAATAATCCGAGAAGAGCAGGAACAGGCACCAGCGGCTGTTGCAACATAGACGGCTTTGTAGACGGACACTCCCACAACCAAAATCAACCTTCAACAAATCTTCTAAAAACTTGACATCCCGACATTGTACGTAGTACAACAGTAGACAGAAGCCCGGACCGGCGGCGGTCGGAAAGGGCGACGAGAAACATCGTCGCGTCTTCAGGAAGCGTGCACAACCCTGAGTGACGCCATCGATTTCAGTCTCAGCGGTCTGCAGGCGGGAGCACACATGGAGGGAGGAGAGCAAATGTCCGAACCGACGGCCAAGATCCGCGGCGGCACGCGCACGAATCTCTCCGCGCCGGTGCCCGCACTCGCCCCCGACGGAGGGCGGAACGACGACCTTAAACAAACCCCGGGCGACGGGGGATCAGGTGCAGCAAGGTACGGATGCGCGGCCGAACTGCGGGACCGCGCCGCGGCTGAGGCGGAAACCGCCGAAGCCGCGCCGGCCAGACGGGATGCCCGCACCCTCTTGACGCGAGAGGGCGCGGCCGGAAGGACGTCTAGTAAAAACGTCCCGACGGATACAGGCCCGGTGAAGATTCGATACGAGCGGTCCCTTATGCCCACCACGTCGTCCGCTTCGGCGGGCGGACGGCCACAGCGCTCAGCTTCCAGTGAAGAAGGAAGTGAAGACGAGAGACACCGGGCAGCCCGCCCGACCTCTCAACAGTCAGGCGGTTCATGGCAACGCCGGCGGCGCTGGAAACCTGCGAAGCGCAGAAAACGTCGCACGCGATCTGGAGACGCGGCGATGATTCGACCATACAGTTCCAGCCATGACCCATGGCTGCCCTCCCAGGCGGGAGATACGGCCCGAGGACGAAACATTTCGGACGACGAAGATGCGGGGCGTCCTCGACAAGAGGAATATATCCGAGGGACGGAAGGCGGAGGCGCGGATGATGAGGCGCTCTCTCGCTGGAGAGGGGCGGTTCAAACGAACAAAAGGGTCAACCACAGAAACAATCTGAACAACAGCTGAAGCAGAACAACAAGACCGACCAGCACCGGAGGCCATCCCTGATCGGCCTCCCCGAAGCCCGACGGAAAAAACACCCGTCAGGCGATTAAACGCGCCCAAGCCCCTTTCGCAAAGCGAAGGGGGCGCGTGAGCGCAACGAGAGCGGGGGATGCCCGCGAAAGGGAACCTAAGGACGAACAGCCAGGATTAAACGCGCCCCTCCGGCATAGTATTCCCCTTAAATCCCGCCGTAACTCCACCATCCACCAACAGCTCCGATCCCGTAATATACGAAGCCTCCTCCGAGGCCAAAAAACAGACCGCATTCGCAATCTCCTCAGGCTCACCCCAGCGCCCTAACGGCACCCTCTCAGACCGCCAATCCCTCTCCGAATCCACGGCGTAGATATGCTCCGTGAACGGCGTGTGAACCCACCCCGGCAACACCGAGTTGCACCGTATCCCAAACTTCGCCAACTGGATCGATGACGCTCGCGTGAAATGCAACATCCCAGCCCGTGACATCGCGTACGCCGATCCATACTCCCCAGCGAACTTCCCGGCCATCGACGACAAATTCACGATCGCTCCGCCACCAGCATCCGTCATCGCCGGTATCACAGCACGCGTACCCAACAATATCCCCGTCGTGCTGATCTCCATCACCCTCTTCCACTCATCGACATCCACGTCGTAAAGCGTCCCACGATCCTGCATCCCCGCAAGATTCACCAAGATATCCAACCGACCAAACTCTTTCAATGTGCGTTCAACCACCTCACCCCAATTCGCCTCATCCACAACATCCAACCGCGCATAGATCGCCTCATACCCCTCGCTCCGCATCTGCTCCGCCGACGCCTCTCCCGACTCATCCTGAATATCCGTAATCACAACCTTCCCACCCTCCTCCAAAATCTTCCACGCCGTACACCCGCCAAACCCCATCCGCTGACCTCTCATCGACGACGCCGATCCCGACAACAACGCAACCTTGCCTTCAAATCTCTTCCTCGCACTCATTCCCGGTAACCCCCTTATTTGCCAACTAATCTCGTCAAGTCCGATTCTGCAACGCAATCACCGCGTTCGGAACCAAAAACCCATAAATCCCAAACGCCAACACCAGACTCACAACTCCATGCACCCACCTATCCCTAAGAAAGAACATCGCAACCCCGCCGAACATCACCAAGACCACAACCACCGCAACCAGATACTCCGAACTCGGCACCAGTTCCAACACCGCATCATCACCAATCACAGCATCCGCAACTAAAGCCGCCACAACGCCTACCATCGTCCACAAGATCACCAATCCGAACACAACCACCGTCACCAGATTCGCTGATCCTCCCTCTTCAATCCGCCGCTGAATGAACTGCGGCGGCCTCGACGCAAACAGAATCGCCGCATGAGCCGAAGCGATCAACCCCATCAAAGTCCCTACCAACATCCCGGCCAAAATATCCAACGCAACCGTCATCGACCCGCTCCAATCTCGATACGCGGCGCTAACCCGACAGAAAACGCATCACAACCCGCACGCGCCTTCATCAACAACGCCCAAGCCGTACCAACCTCCTTGCTTGGAGCAATCCCAAACATCGACGGCCCGGCACCCGTCAACACAACATCCGACGCCCCCAACCGCTCGAACGCTGTGTAAACCTCCTGCCAACCATCAAACGCATGAGGTGCCACCTGCTGAAAAACGTTGTACATGAACGCCGGGTGACAGTCCCCTTTCTCAATCATTCTCGCCGCCAGCTTCCGAGTCAAACTTCCAGTCGTAAACGACGCCGGGCTCAACAGCCCAAACAATCGGCCCGTCTTAGTCACACCCGACCCGCGATCCCCAACGTCCGGCGTAACAATCACGAACCACTCGTGCTCGGGAGCCGGCAGCCGCTCGAGCACTTCACCTCGACCACTAACCAATGCAGTTCCTCCGCTAACCAGAAACGGAACATCTGAACCCACCTTCGCCCCAATCTCTACCAACTCACCTTCCGACAACCCCAACTCCCACAACCGATTCAACCCTCTCAAAGTAGCTGCCGCGTCTGCCGATCCGCCACCCAGTCCAGCAGCAACAGGAACCCGCTTCCGCAACGCAATCCTTGCTCCCCTTCCAACCCCCGCCTCATTCCGCAAAACCTCAGCCGCCTTCACTACCAAATTGCCGTCACCAGCCAACGACTCCTCTGAACACTCAAACTCAATCCCGTCACCATCCTCAAACGCCAACTCATCCCACAAATCCACCGTCTGAATAATCGACGCCAGATCGTGATATCCATCCTCGCGTTTCCGAAGCACCTCCAGAGTCAAATTCAACTTCGCATACGCACGCTCGACAATCACAACATCACACCATCAATCAGAACTCGCGCCAACAAGGTCCCTCACACCTCGCCACTCCCTCAACAAGGACAACCACTCCTCAATCCCCAAAGTAGCCGGCCTACGTTCGCTGTCTATCCCGGCCCGCTCAGTCATCTCTTTGACTTCACCAGTCGTCATCTGCAAACCATTCGACAACGAGTTATGCAGCTGCTTCCGACGTCCCAAAAACGCCGACCTTGCCAGTTTGAAAAGGTCTTGAACATCCTTCCCATCAACCAACGGCTCCGCTCTCGGCACCAACTCAATCACCGTCGAATGCACCTTAGGCGGAGGACGAAACGCACTCGGAGGCACACTGAACAACGACCTCGGCTCAGCATAAATCTGCACCGCCAGCGACAACAGACTCATCTTCCCCGCCTTCGCGCACATATCCCGCGCAACCTCCCGCTGCAACATCACCGTCATACTCGCAGGCCGACGTTCCCGCTCCAAAAACGAACGCACAATCGGCGTCCCGGCATAATACGGCAGATTCGCAACCACCCTGTACCTGTTCGAACCTCCAAACTCCGGTAACTCTTCAAGATCAACATCCCGAGCATCAGCGTTAACCACGCGTACATCTGGATACTCTCTATACCGATCCCCCATCCTCTGCGCATACTTCTCATCCAACTCCACCAGCACCACTGACCCGCCAACTAGATGAGCCTCCTCAACAATCAGATGCGTCAACGCCCCATCGCCAGGCCCGATCTCCATCACAACATCACCAACCGAAATCCCAGAAGCGTCAACGATACGCCGCGCGACCGATCGATCCCGCAAGAAGTGCTGCCCAAGTCGTCGGCGCGCCATATTGCAAATCTACGTGTGGAACTTCAATGCGGCCGCGCACCCCAAGTTCGGAACCACGTTCGAACATGACAAAGGCCTCGGCTCGAATCAGATCACCTCGCGTCGCCCAAAGTTGACCGCTTACCGCTGCTTCCTTCCGGACCTGACGGGGTTCACGAGACTCTGCCGCGCAAGAACCCGACTCTCAGCACCGAGCATCGAATGCCAGGGGTTCGAACTGCGAAACCTCCATGAGGATTCCGGCCCTGCTGAGCGGATTGCAGGTTCAGGGCACCGCTAGCTCCCCGCTTGGCACGACCGCATCTTTGAATCGTAAACCATCAACCCGATTTCAACGTATCGGCTTATACAAACGCCATCTTTTTACAGGAGGGCAACATGTCTTGGGTAGACTCGATTCAAATGGTCACCGAAAACGAAAAATCCGTTATCACTAAAGCCGTCATCCCCGTCGCCGGCCTCGGCACTCGCTTTCTTCCCGTCACTCGAAGCGTCCCCAAGGCCCTCCTGCCAGTCCTCGAAAAACCACTCATCCAATACGCCGTCGAAGACGCCGTCGAAGCCGGCATCACCGACATCGCCATTATCGAGGACACAAGAAGCGTCGGCTCCTACTTCCACTCCATGCCCGATCTCGAGGAGAAACTCCGAGATAGCGGACGTGACGAATTCGCCGACCAGATGGTCGAGATCTCAAACCTCGCACGCATCACCTCCATCAAACAACTCGAACCCCTCGGCTCAGGACACGCCATCCTCCTCGCACGAAACTTCGTCGGCGACGAACCATTCGTCGTCATCCTCCCCGACGAAATCCTATGGGGCGAACACTCCTCTACCGCCCAAGTCCTCGACGTCCGAGATCGTTACGGCGGAAACGTCATCGCCGTCTCTGAAACATCTTGGGACGACGTACACACCAAAGGCATCGTCGCGGGGCCAAACGTCGAACCAACCGTAATCGCCATCGATCAGATGGTCGAAAAGCCCCCTCGCGAAGAAGCCCCAAGCAACCTCGCCATCATCGGACGCTACGCCCTAGGCCCCGATGTATTCGAGCATCTCAGCAAACTCCGACGCGGCGCCGGTGGCGAAATACAACTCACCGACGCCATCATCGACTGCATGGAACACAACAACACCTACGGCGTTATCGTCGACGCAGCCCGTTACGACGCCGGTGTCCCCGAAGGCTTATTCGGCGCAACTCTTCACCAAGCCGCCAACAATCCAGCCATGCGCCAGATGATCATAGACTTCGCCAACGAGATCCAAGCCGGAAACCTCGCCGAAACCTCCCAATCACTTGCGTAACTGCAACACCGCCATGAACGCCTCCTGCGGTACCTCCACCGCACCAACCATCTTGGCGCGCCGCCTCTTCCCCTCCTTCTGACGCTCCAGCAACTTACGCTTACGCGTCACATCCCCACCGTAACACTTCGCCAAGACGTTCTTCCGCAACGCCTTCACATTCGTCCGCGCCACGACCTTTCCACCGATCGCCGCCTGTATCGGTACCGCAAACATCTGACGCGGGATCAACTCCTTCAACTTCGACGCCAACTTCCGGCCCGTCGCCTCAGCCTCCGACGAATGCACGATGCTGCTCAACGCATCCACAACTTCGTGGTTCACCAGAACATCCAGCTTCACCATCTGCGCTTCGCGGTAACCTGCCGGCTGATAGTCCATCGACGCATAGCCCTGAGTCGCCGACTTCAACATGTCGTGGAAATCCACCAAGATCGCCGACAGCGGAGCCTCATACTCCAACATCACCCTCGCATTCCGACCGGCCCCATTCATCGACTCGATAACCGACCCATTTCCCGATCCTGCCGCGTGCGACTGCAGATACTCCATCCGCTTGAATAGCCCCCGCTTATTCGTCACCAACTCCATCACATTCCCGTAGTAAGCGATCGGCACGATGATCGACAGATCCACCCAAGGCTCCAATATCTCCGCAATATCCTGCTTATCAGGCAACTTCGATGGGTTGTCCACATAGATGATCTCCCCGTCGTTCAGCATCACCTGAAACTCCACGCTCGGAGCCGTCGTGATCAACTCCAACTCATACTCCCGCTCCAACCGCTCCTGCACTACCTCCATATGCAACAACCCCAAGAATCCGCACCTGAATCCGAATCCTAAAGCGGACGACGACTCCGGCTCAAACTCCAACGCTGCATCGTTCAACCGCAACTTCCCTAGCGCCTCCCGCAACTCCGTGTAGTCATTCGCATCCGACGGATACAGCCCCGTAAACACCATCGGCTTCTGCGCCTCATACTGCACCCGAGCCTCAGCCGCCGGATCCTTCATCAACGTCACCGTATCCCCCACCATCACATCGCCCACGTCCTTGATGCCCGTCGCCACATACCCGACCTCGCCGACCCTCAACCCTTCCGGCGCCCGCATTACCGACGGCGAGAAATATCCCACCTCCAAAACCTCTCCCTTCGCCCCAGAATCCATGAACACAGCTCGATCCCGCGCTTTGATCTGACCATCCAGAACTCTCACATAAGCCACAACACCCTTGAACGAGTCGTACTTGCTGTCAAACACCAGCGCCTGCAGCGGTTCTTCCAGATCACCAACCGGAGGAGGCGTCAACTCCACGATCCGCTCTAACAGCTCCTCGACTCCTTCTCCCGTCTTACCCGAAACCATCACAATCTCGTCCTCGTCAAACCCAAACGTATCCACGATCTCCGCCGCCACCCGTTCCGGTTCCGCTGCCGGCATATCGATCTTGTTGATCGCCGGAATGATCACCAGATCATTCTCCACCGCCAGATACACATTCGCCACCGTCTGCGCCTGAATCCCCTGCGACGCATCGACCAGCAGCACCGTCGCCTCACAAGCCTTCAAACTCCTAGACACCTCATACGAAAAATCCACATGCCCCGGCGTATCGATCAAATTCAGCTGATAAACCTCCCCATCCCTCGACTCAAACCCCAATCGCACCGCTTGCGCCTTGATCGTAATCCCCCGCTCACGCTCCAGATCCATCGAATCCAGATGCTGCTCCACTAACTCCCGCTCCGAAACCGCACCCGTCAACTCAATCATGCGATCCGCCAACGTCGACTTCCCATGATCGACATGCGCGATGATGCAGAAATTCCGTATGAGGCGCTGGGTGGTCACATTCTCAATCTTACCGAAGCACTAGAATCACGCCTCTCAAAACCGCTAAACTACCCCCATGCCCAACCACAAACTCCCAACCTCCCTCCACATCATCGGCGCCGGAACCCCCACCCCAACCCCCACTCGCTTCGGCTCCGCCTACGTCGCAGACGTGGATGGCGAAAAAATCATGTTCGACTGCGGACCCGCAGCGACCCATAAGCTAGTCCAATCCGGCCTCTGGCCTACCGACATCGACAACCTATTCTTCACTCACCACCACTTCGACCACGACATCGACTACCCCTGCTTCCTCCTCTGTCGCTGGGACCAGTCCATCGGCAAAGAGAACACCCTCAACGTCTATGGACCAACCCTCACCGAACGCATCACTCACGGCGTCCTCGATAAAGAGGAAGGCATCTTCGCTCATGACTGGATCGCACGCGTAAACCACCCCCTCAGCCAGAAAATCCACCAAAACCGTGGCGGTACCCTTCCCCGAAAACCTCCCGTCGTCTACGCGCGAGACATCGGACCCGGCACGGTGAAAACTTCCGACAAGTGGGAAGTCTCCGCCGCTCCAGCCGAACACGTCCAACCCTACCTCGACTCCCTAGCATACCGACTCGACACCAAGGGCGGAAAATCCATCGTCTTCACCGGCGACACCCAGCCCTGCGACTCCGTAACCGAACTCGCTCGTGACGCCGACGTCATGCTCTGCATGTGCTGGGACGACCAAGAAGTCATGAACGAAGACGGCGAATCTTACGGACAATGCGGCACCATCGGCGCTGGTGAAATGGCCCAGGCCGCAGGCGTCAAAACGCTAGTCCTCGTCCACATGGGACCTAACATCTCCAAACATGGCCCACTAGAAAAAGGCATCGGAGACATCCGAGAGGTCTACTCAGGCAAAGTCCTCTACGCCGAGGAACTTATGAAACTAGAAATCTAATCAGTCGATGGGCGCCAAATCCACTCCCAGCCTCTACATCCTTGGAGCAGGCGGACCTCACCCGACACCCTCCCGCTTCGGATCCGCTTTCGTCCTCGACATCGAAGGCGAAAAGCTCATGTTCGACTGCGGACCCGCCGCAACACACAAACTCGTCAAAGTCGGACTGTTCCCTACCCAAATCGACCACATCTTCTTTACCCACCACCACTTCGACCACGACATCGACTATCCCTGCTTCCTCCTCTGCCGATGGGACCAGTCCATCGGAAAGGAAAACACCCTCAGCGTCTACGGACCTCCTCCCACCGAGCGCCTAACCCACGGCATCCTAGACGAAGAAGAAGGCGTATTCGCCCATGACTGGTACGCCCGCGTCCACTTCCCTATCTCCCAAAACGTCTATGTAAACCGCGGCGGCACCCTACCACGCAAACCACCAGTCGTCTACTCCCGTGACATCGGACCCGGCACTGTTCGCACCGCCGATAAATGGGAAGTCACAGCCGCACCAGGCATCCACGTCCAGCCCTATCTAGACTCCCTCGCTTACCGCGTTGACACCGCATCTGGCAAATCCATCGTCTTCACCGGCGACACCGAACCATGCGACTCCGTGATCGATCTCGCCCAAAACGCCAACATGATGCTCTGCATGTGCGGCAACGACGACGCAATCATGGAGGCCAACGGTCTCAACTACGGCCAGACCGGAACCATCTCCGCCGCCAAAATGGCACAAACCGCCAACGTCAAAACACTCGTCCTCATCCATATGGGCCACCACATCACCCAACACGGACCCCTCGAAAAAGCCCTAGGCGACATCCGAGAACACTTCACAGGCCAAGTAATCTTCTCCGAAGAACTCATGAAACTAGAAGTTTGACGCAAGACATCCATCGAAACTCCACCAAACTCCAGCCCGTCTTCCATTTTGATGTCTTACTGATAAAGTGATCTAGTTGCCCAGCGCGCAGATGGGTGTACGCCTTGCAACTACAGCCGCTTCGAGTTCGGGTCATCTAGCGTGCCGAACATAAATTACAACTTCCAGACCTTGCGAGGAGACGTCTTCGGTGGCGTCACGTCCGCCGTAATCTCATTGCCGGTCGCTCTCGCCTTTGCTATCGCCGCAGGTCTGGACCCCGTCGCCGGCATATACGGCGCGATCGCTGTCGGTTTCTTCGCCGCTGTATTCAGCGGCACTCGATCCCAGATCTCCGGCCCCACTGGATCGATGACCGTGGCCATGGGCGTCATCGTCACCGCAAACGCCGACAACCTCGCCGTCGCTTTCACCATCGTCATCATGGCCGGACTCATTCAGCTTTTATTAGGGGCGTTACGAATCGGACGCTTCGTCGAATACACTCCTTACTCCGTTATCTCCGGGTTCATGTCAGGTGTCGGGATCATCATCTTACTCACTCAGACACTCCCATTCCTTGGCGCTGAGATCGCCACCGGAGGGCCAGTCGGAGCCATCCAAGCATGGCCTGACCTCATAAACCATTTCAATCCCAGCGCGCTCATCATCGGAGCCGCAACCCTCGCTATCGCAGTGCTTTGGCCAGAGCGTTTCAGCAAGTTCCTCCCCGCTACATTGGCCGCGCTCATCGTTGGCATATTGCTCGGGGTGTTTTGGCTCACAGACGCTCCAGTTATCGGCGAAGTGCCGACCGGATTGCCTGACCTCGTCACACCGGAGATCTCGACCAGCATCCTCCTCAAGGCTATTCAGCCAGCGCTCGTAATCGCACTCGTCGGATCCGCCGACACCCTGCTTACTTCGTTAGTAGCCGACTCCATGACGCGCACTCGCCACAACGCCGACCGTGAACTCCTAGGACAGGGAATAGGAAACGTCGTCACCGGATTCATCGGCGGCCTCCCTGGCTCCGGCGCAACTCCCAGCACCGTCGCAAACATCAGAGCAGGAGGCTGGACACCCCTCTCAGGTGTGCTGTGCGTCGCAATTCTGTTGGCGATCGTGATGGGGCTTGGGAAATATGTCGCATCCATACCCATCGCTGTTCTTGCCGGCATTCTGATAAAGGTCGGGTGGGACACCGTCGATTGGCGTTTCATCACGCGAATCTTGCACGTCCAAAAGGATCACCTGCTGGTGATGGTCCTCACTCTAGGGCTCACCGTGTTTCTCGACCTCGTCACCGCCGTCGCCGTCGGCATGATCGCCGCTGGTGTCGCCAGCGCTAAACAGTTTGAACGCCTCGAGCTGGACAGCGTGGTTTCTGTACCCCTCCTCGACCAAGTCTTCTTCAGAAACTATGAGAATCTCGATGATATCGATGCCTTCTCAGCACAAGTCGGTTTGGTTGCCCTCAAGGGAACCTTCTCCGTCGCGTCCGCATCCAAATTGATCAACACCATCAGCGTCGACATCCGCGACCACGAGGTAGTGATCTTTGATTTCTCCGACACCGTATACATCGACGACAGCGCAGCACTTGTCGTTGAGCGCATGATCGAGACAGCCATGAACGAACAAACTGAATGCATCGTCATGGGACTAGACGGCCTTCCCGAAGCCACGCTCCGTGCCCTAAACATCCTGCAGGACGTCCCCGAAGACCACTTCGCAGAAAACCTAGACGAAGCTAGAGAGATCGCCCGAGGCATCCTCGACCGTAAAGAAGAAGCCGCTGTTTAGATACCCTCGAGACGTTCAACAGCACACCAACACCAAGTCCGATGCATATAGACAATCAAGCAGCCTTTTTCCGCTCTGTCTGAACCACATGCTCTCGCAATGCTCGGTTGATCGCGGTCTGGTATCCACGCCCATTTTCACCGACATGCTTCTTGAACCAAGCCACCACATCCGCATCGACGCGCAACGTGATCTGTTGCCTCACAGGACGATAAAAAGCCCCGTGTCTGGCGTTCTTCAAATCCAAGATTACTGGTATATCCGAAGTATCAATCTCGTCGTCTGGGAGAACCTTCAACCTTTCTAATCGAGCCTCCTGCTCATCTGTCAGTTGGGGCATTGCCTTATTCGCATGCTGTTCGTCCATGTGGTCACGTCAAATTCCATGCGCGAAAGACTAAAAGAAAGATGGCTGTCTTACCGTCGGTTTCACGCCTTCAGTGCACACGTAATCTTCAATCAATATCCTCGACCACGGGTCGAAGTCATGGCGGCGTCTCGCGAGCTCATCCTCGCCCATGAATTTACCTGTTAGCGTAGATCGATTCGTGAATTCTTCCGGCGCCATTGGCGTAATTTCTTCAGCGGTCATCTCGTGTATGAACGCCACGTGACGTGAAGCGTTTTTTGAAGATTCGTCGATGACTATGCCGATCGGCCGAGGATTAACGAGCGGAAAAATCCCCACTTCTTCTTCGAGTTCACGCATCAATGCTGTTTGCATCACATCTCGAAACGAAACGTCTGCAGTCTCATCGTCGATGTGCCCGCCGATTATCAAACTCAGCTTACCGCTCAGGTCACCACGCTCGTTTTTTACGCGTCTTAGAACGCAGAACTTGCCGTCAGAGTCTCGGATTATGGCACACGGAATCGCTTGGACCCAGTCTTCTGACATTTCTGCGTCGGGTCTGAAATGCCAAGCAAAAGAACCTTCTATTTTGCCGATCTGATCTTGTGCATCATCCCACCGCAGGAGCGAAAACACATTTTGAAAAATCGAACGTGGGAAAACTAAGACCTTTTTTTTGCGTTTCACCGATGATTTGCTCCTTTGCGAACATGCTCCAGAATCTCAGATGCAACCGTCAACCCTGTCGACTGCGGCGTCGTACATTGATTGCTACTCGTGTCAATGACAGTCAGACGTTCGTCGAACTCATCGGCGTAGCGTTCGGTGATCTGGACATAAGCATCATTCAGTTCATCCAAAAACCCCTCATTCATGGTTTGACCTGGTTCTTCAATTAGTTTGTCTTTGTATTCACGAGTCAAGGAGGTTTTTGGATCAGTTTTGAACATGAATACCATATCCACATATTGTCGCCAATGATCAATCAACAGAAAATCATGAATTTTGGTACGCTCGGCTTCAGAAATATCCCCGCGACTTTTTAGAAGTTCAAACCAAGCTAGAGCGTCAAATAACCCTCGATCCAAAATCACGAGTTGGTATTCATCTGAGCCGTAGCGTCCTTCCAATATGTGTGTCAGCGCATAGGTTGCCGACCAGGCGTTAAACGCCACCAAGTTTTCTTTCAAATAGTACGGAGTTCTTTTCGAAGCGCCTTCTGTCGGCGCAAGAACTTTGAACCCCAACCTTCTGAAGAAGTGGTTTACGATGTCTATGCATGTGCTCTTGCCACTTTTCGGAGTTCCTGCGAATTCCACGAAAACCGGACGATGCCAAGCTTCAAGAACCTCGCGCCCTGCGATGTTCAATTGTTCTAATTGATCTGCTGTCATATTCAGTGAGTGTAACACGCGGAGACAATTAGTGATTGAGTGATTTTCCTTCGGAATACGTCAACACCCTAGGGGCCAGACCTACAATTCTGTTGATCAGACACGTACTTCCCTTACTCATCCACGAAGACCTCGCCGCGGATTCGTCCCGCGTTCAATGCCCACACTCCCCCTGCGGATAAACCCGACTCCTAACTGCCCGCGCCTCGCACAACTCCCGAATGTCCTCCAAATGCTCCACCATATGCCGACTCATCACCCGCACCATCATTAACCGAGCTAACAACCACCCGATCACCGGTGCCTTCACCGCAAACCGACTCTCATACGTCATCTCCGTGCAACCGCCCCGGTCTTCCAACACAAACGCATCCTCCAACAAACTCAACGCAAAGATCGACTTCTCCTCATAACCTTCCGCCAACCAGAAGTCGATCCGCTCTGGCGGCGTCAACTGCACCCACTCCACACTTCTAAAAACATGCGTCGATTTACCCACCTTCAAAGGAGTATGAAACTCCACCAGCTTCCGATCCCCATAGTCCTCCATCACCCGCGTCGAATATCCCTCCAAACCCGACTGCCCATAAGCTGTCAAGACCTGATAGACCAACCGTCTGTCAGCCCGGATATGGATGCTTCGAGGCTCTAGAGTTATGGGTTTCACGACTAGAAACCCATCAAATACGCGACATCTCCCGAGCCATCTGCGCCAAACCCATCGGCCCCAACTCCAACGCCCGGTTGTGCCAATCCTTCAAATCGAACGATGCACCCTTGTCAGATTTCGACTTCTCCCGAGCCTCCAGCCAAACACGCTCGCCAACCTTGTAAGAAATCGCCTGACCTGGTATCCCCAGATAACGATCAATCTCGCTCGCAACAAAGTCAGCCGGAAAGTGCACCCGATCCCGCATGAACTCCAAAGCCAGATCCGGCGTCCATGTCATCCCCGGATGAAACTCCGAATCCATTGGTATCTGCTTCTCAAGGTGCATCCCGATATCGATGATCACCCTCACCGACCTCAAAGCCTGAGCATCCAGCATCCCCATGTAGTAGTCCGGGTTCTCCAGATATCCCAACTCACGCATCAATCTCTCCGCATAAAGCGCCCAACCCTCAACATACCCCGAAGTACCAGCCAGCAACCGCTGATACCTCGACAACTGGTCCGACAACGTCATCGTCGTCCCGATCTGAAAATGGTGCCCCGGCACTCCTTCGTGATACGCAATCGACACCTCTCGCCAAAGCGGGAACGACGTCTTGCCACCAGTCGGATACCAAGTACGACCTGGCCGCGAGAAATCCTCCGACGGTCCCGTGTAGTACATCGCCAACGCCCCGCCCGGCGGAGCGATCAAAGCCTCGATTTTCTTCACAGGCTCCGCAATATCGAAATGCGTCCCATCCATGTCCGCAATCGTCGAATCTTGCAGGTTCTGCATCCACTCCTTGAACTCATCCTCACCTTCTATCGCCCGATCCGGATCACTCTCCAAAATCTCGACCGCCTCATCGATGGTAGACCCTGGCTTGATCTGTTCCGCCGCCTTCTGCATCTCAGACTGTACCCATCTCAACTGCTCCCAACCCCACTCATACGTCTCATCCAGATTCAAGTTGATCCCGTTATAAGACCTCGAAGTCACTGAGTAATGCTCACGACCAACCGCGTCCCGCTCCTTGGCTTTCCCCATGTAACGACTTCGCAAATAGTCGGCAAACTCCGAATACGCCGAATTGGCCGCCGCCGCCGCATTTGCAAGCCGTCTAGCCAACACATCATCCACTTCTTCCAAACTCGCACCAGCTTCCGCGATCCCGTCGAAGAACGGCGTCGCATCGCCCTCGCCCACCCAAGTATCAATCTGCTCGATACAACCAGCCGTCTGCCGCTTCGAGGATGTCTTACGTTGGTCAATACCTTCGTCCAACGTTGCCCGGTACGACTTCAGCGAAGCATCGATCCCCTCCATCCGCGAAGCGATGTTCTCCCAGTCCTCCGTCGACGACTTAGGCATCAAGTCAAAGATCTGCCGCAACGACTGCACCGGCGAATGCAAGATGTTCATCCCTGAGTAGTGCAACCCCAACTCATGCTGATCTATCGACCACGACATTTCCTCCTGCACCGTCTCGCTGCACCTTCGCTCGCGCACAGTCACTGCCCGTTCCGCCTGAATACGCCGCAACACGTCCTTCTCCGCCGCATTCGAACGATCCGACGCTTCCGGCGAAAAATCTGGCATCAAATGGTCGTAACCCGGCACCCCGAGATACGTCGCCACAATCGGATTCAACTCCGACAGCGTATCGACGAAACCATCCGCAATCTCAAAAATCTTTGACATCAATGCCTCTCTTCACTTGCACTTGTCATCGACCAAGCGGTACCTGAAACCGCCCAACCGAAACTCGCCGTCCTGTATCGCAAATGTCTCCCCAGCACCCCTGTTCCCAATCACCTTGAACGAGCCACCATCCATCAATTTCGCACTCGCCGGAGCATGAAGCAGATAGGGCGACGCCTCATGTCCTCCCATGTGCAACTCATCATCCGAAACCGCCGTCAACCGCATCCAGAATCCCGGCTCTGTGTAGTAGACACCCCCATGCTCTCGTAGCTTCGATCCCTTATCTGAAGCCGGAAGCTCATGCGTCACTTCGGTCGAAACCGATGGCATCTCATCCCAGTCCTCAATCACCGCGTCAAGAAGATTCTGTGCCAACGACACCGAAACCGGATTCGGCCACAGATTAGTCAACACGATCACTCCCGTCTGGAACGGCCCATGGAACATCGTCTGCGTCCCAAACCCATGTATCCCGCCACCGTGACCGTGATAAACCCGTTCCCCCGATCTAGTCGCACGCCAACCGACACACTGTCCCGTCGTCCAACCATCATTCAGATAAGCAGGATGCAACATCTCACGACGGCTCCGAGTACCGACCAAACTCGGACCATCGTCCGACTCGAACCTCACAGCATGAGCCAACCACTTCGTAAGGTCCGCCACATTCGTCATCATCTGCCCTGCCGACGCCAGACCATTCAACTCCGAATACGGCGCCAGTCTCAATGCATCGCTCCCTGGAGACGGTTGACTATAACCAACCACTCGGTTCTCCTCAGAAACCATCGCATTGTCAAACGTCGTCTCTCCCATTCCCAGAATCGAGAGAATCTCCGACTCCACGAACCGCTCGTAACTCTGACCCGACAACCTGCTGACCACTTCACCCAAAAACCCGTACGCCATATTCGAATACTTCCACGCGCTGTCCAACGGGATCACCACCTCTACCTCATCGATCCGGTCAAGCATCGTCTGCATCGCCGGAAACAAATTCCCGTCCCAATCAGTTGCTGGATGCTCCGTTGTGAGACCGGCATGATGCGCTGTCATCCGACGAAGCGTTACATCCTCAAGATCACCAGCTATACCTGCTGCCGACGTGAACTCCGGGATATACAACAGCAACGGGTCATCAAGCGACAGCATTGAAGCCTCTTGCAGCATCATCAACGACATCGCTGTAAATGTCTTCGTATTCGACGCCACTCGGAAGACACTGTGCTCATCCGGCACCTTCCCACTCCCGATCTCCGTCTCACCGAATCCTTGGAACCACGCCAACTCTGAACCGCAGACCATTCCGACCGCGATCCCCGGAATCCTGTGCGCCAACCGCACCTCCTCCACATAATCCACCCACATCTGGATCTTGTCATTGGAATCTGGAGACGACATCTTTCCCCAATCAAGTTCAGCGGTTTAATATCACCAACACTGAATAGTAAATCGACAACCACAACCCGTTCTCACCATGAAGATAGCTAAAGCTAAGATCGACGTCATCGAGTTCGAAGTCCCCCGCCTAACCATCAACGACGCGCGCGGAGGCATGGGTGGCAAACTGACCGCCGGCGTACTACGTCTAATCACCGACACCGGCGTCGAAGGCAACGCCCACATCGGAGACCGAGGCGGCGGAGGCGCATCAACTATCCGATCTTTCCAGTCCGCGTTCAATGGACGCTTAGTCGGAATGAACATCGCAGACCGCGAGCGCTTCTGGCACCAACTCCCCCGAATGTCCGGCCACGGCGCATCCATACACGCTCTGTGGTCACACGTCGATGTCGCGATGTGGGACGCCGCCGGTAAATCCGCCGACATGCCCGTCCACGAAATGCTCGGAACCGCACGACGAACCACCGAAGTCTACGCAACCTACCCACCCCGAAACTCCACCGTCGAAGGCTATGTCGCCGAAGCAGCAGAGCTGGTCGAGCAGAGCTTCACCGCATACAAAATCCACCCCGGCGCGATGCCCACCGACCAAGTCATCCAAATGGTCACCGTAGTCCGACGAGAAGTCGGCGATGAAATGCGCCTCATGCTCGACCCCAACAACGGCTACGACCTGCGCGCTGCCCTTAAGATCGGCCAAGCCTTAGACGACAACAACTTCCACTGGTTCGAAGATCCCGTCCCTTGGGATGACTGGCGTGCAATCCGCATCCTCTCCGAAGAACTCGATACACCTTTGAACATGAGCGACTCCGCCCAGTTCCTCTTCCACGAAGCTGCCAGAGCTCTAGAACAAGGCTGGCCACCAACGATCCGCGGCACAACCCGCAAGATCGGTATCACCGGATTGAAAAAACAATGCGGAATGGCCGAGGGATTCAACGTCAACTGCGAAGTCGGAACAGCGGGTAACTCCCTGATGAATGCCGCAAACCTCAACGTCATCATGTCCATACTCAACTGCGACTTCTACGAATACTGGAGCCCGCTCGAAGCCCAACAGTTCGGGTTGGAAGAGGAAATCCTGGTCAACTCAGATGGACTATTGACCGCCCCAACTAAACCAGGCCTCGGATACATGGTCGACGAAGACTTCGTCACCCGGCATCTTGTCTCGACTATCGACTTGTAGACGCGAATACAACGAGTCTTCAACGATAATTGCACGCATTGCACTAAGGAATATCACCAATCGAAGGGCAAGCCCATCATGATGGACTACACCAACGGCGAAAAGATTCTTGAGAGTCTGGGAGTAACCCCCATCCTCAACGCTGGCGGACCCGTCACCCGCTTCTCTGGAACTCGACCACGTCCAGAAGCCATGCAAGCAATGATGGCCATGGTCGATCCGTTCGTCGAATTGCCCGAACTCATCGATGCTGCCGGCAAACGCCTCGCAGAGATCATCGGTGTACCCGCCGCAACCATCACCAGCGGAGCATCTGGAGGTCTCACGGTTCAGACTGCCGCCGCAATGGCTAAAGACGATCCCGAGCGCATCTTCCAGCTGCCCATCGCAGACGACATCCCGAACGAACTCATCATTCAACGCAACCACCGCTTCGGCTACGACCACCTCTACCTGACACCAGGCGCCCGGTTCGTCGAAGTCGGCAACAAAGACGGCTGCACCCCGGAAGAAGTCGAAAACGCAATCTCAGACAAGACTGCCGCCATCATCCATCTCGAATCACCCTACAGCGGCGAAAACGTCCTACCAGTCGAGACGCTCGTAGACATCGCGCATCGCAACGGTCTGCCACTCATGACCGATGCCGCATCTCGCCTACCACCGCGTGCCAACCTCACCAAGTTCGTAGATGCAGGCTCTGATCTGGTTTCATTCTCAGGAGGTAAAGGCATCCGCGGCCCACAAGCCACTGGTCTCCTCCTCGGCAACGAAGAATGGATCGAATACGCCAAGCTGAACAACGCCCCAAACGCCACAGTAGCCAGAGCGCAAAAAGTATCTAAGGAGTCGATCGCCGGAATCTTGGCTGCCGTCGAAGTATTTGTCAACGAAGACGAGGAAGAAGAAAACCGACGCTACACCCGGCTGATGCAGTCGGTAGTCGATCAAATCATCGAAATCCCCGGCGTCGATGCAGGAGTCGTCCACGACTACAACCACTACATCCCTCATGCCGTAATCAAACTCAACGATTCGTGGCGAGGTCCGCCAAAGAGCGTTATCGGCGAGAGAATGCTCGAAGCCCCCAACCGCATCATGATCCTCACCTTCCTCGAAGAAGTGCCAGAGTTCTGGGTAGATCCGCTCAACCTCTCGGATGAGGAGGTTCAGATAGTTGCGGATAAATTGCGCCGAGTTCTCATCGAAGCATCCAACGAAGGCTAACCTCAACAATTCGGTCATCAACTAAAAGCCACCTGTGCCGAATCTTAAAGTTCCGACGATTCGGCGATAATGTCAACAGACATCTGGTCGCCACTTAATGGCGGTTCGTGCAAGTTCGCATGGCTGCGTTAGCGAGGACAGGAATATGACCACCAAACTCCAAGGCAAACACGCTTTCATGCAGATGCTCCGTGCAGAGGGAGTCCGTTACATCTTCGGGAACCCCGGCACTAGCGAAGCACCCTTCATCGGCGTCCTCCACGAATACCCCGACCTCGAATACCTGATGGTCGTCCAAGAAGGTGTCGCGATCGGCATGGCGGAAGGCTACGCACGAGCAAGTGGAGAGGTCGGATTCGTCAGTCTGCACATCGACAACGGACTGGCAAACGGCTTCAGCTTGATGATCGACCAGAAGCGCACCGGATCGCCAGTCGTCATCACCGCTGGCAATAAAGACATCCGTCACCTAGCCAACAACCGCAGCGACTTAGCAGACATGGCGAGGCCATTCGCAAAATGGAGCGCCGAAGTCACACATCCTGAGCAGGTGCCTTCAATCATGCGCCGCGCCTTCCAAGAAGCGCGCACCCCACCGACCGGCCCTGTCTTCGTCGCACTCTCTGGAAACGCCATGGACGATTTCGCAGATATCGACCTCGATCCATCTAGCCAGATCCACGGCGACCCGCGACCCGAACCCGCCGCCGTCGAAAACACATCGAAAATCCTCGCAAACGCTGTCAACCCGCTAATGATCGTCGGCGATGGCGTCTACACCAGCGGAGGCGTTTTTGCCGCAGCATCGTTAGCCGACACCATCGGCGCCCGTGTATTCGGCCACGTCGCCGGTCACACGCCATTCCCAACCGACCACCCGCTATGGTGCGGCCAGTTATCTTTCAGATCCGAAGAGGGGTTGGCTGCAATCAACAACGCCGACGTTATCTTGGCTGTCGGCTGCCCGGTATTCGAAGACTTCTTCTACCGCTCCGGGAACTTCGTCAAACCCGATACGACTCTGATCCATATCGACGCCGACTCGAGCCAGATCGGACGAAAAGAACCGACCGACATCGGCATCTGGGCATCGCCGTTGCACGCACTGGCAGAGATCGAGATCGACGTCAGGCGTCGCATGACCGACGAAGACGTCGATGCTGCTGAAACCCGGATCGAGAAAATCGGCGCCGAGAACCAAGCGAGAATGGCCGCGTTCGAGGAACTAGCGACCAGCGGTTGGGATCGAGCACCCATACCTGTGGCAACATTCGGCAAAGCACTTGGCGACGCAATACCCCACGGCGCAAACGTCTTCAACGACTCGATCTCTTCGGCAGCGATGGTCAACGACGGCCTCGCGCGTCGTAACGACATCAAGATGATGGGAGCACGAGGTGGCGCCATCGGTTGGGGCATCGGCGCAACAATGGGTATGAAACTCGCCAATCCTGACAGCCCGACAATCGGCATCGTCGGCGACGGGAGCGCAATGATGACAGTCCAGGGGCTCTGGACAGCCGTCAATTACGACATCCCAGTCACCTACGTCATCTGCAACAACGCCGCGTATCGCGTCTTGAAGGTGAACATGAACGTGTATCACACCATCAACGAGATGCCGCCTCCCGAAATCTACAACGCTATGGATTTCACAACACCGTTCGACTTCAAAGCCCAAGCCGAAGCATACGGCGGAGTGGGAATACGCGTCACGCAAGCCGACGACATCAAACCAGCTATCGAAGCGGCCGTCGCGTCTGGTAAACCCTCATGCGTGGATGTCATCTTGGACGGCGCAGTCTAGGCGTTAACTCAGGAAATTTCCATATTTATGGTCGATTCAGCCAAGACTCAAGACCTTATTCGAAATTCATGGAAAGATGCTGCCATATACGGTGTTTTGGCGGACGCTGCTGACGACCCTGAAAGAATTCGCCATTTCCAGCGATTGCAGGAGATTCAAACGTCAGTTGCTCGGCGTTGGTCGCGATCTGCATCGGCTGATCTAGCCGCACGAAACATTGGCAGGTATTCCATCTCGTTGGCCCTGTTCAGATTGGCCTCGAAGATCTTGAGTCCAGCACGCATCGCCGGACTGCTTAGAAGTCGTTTTCGCCAAACTTTGAGCAACAACGCCGAGGTATACATCTCGGCAGGGCTAAAGGAAGAGGCGGTCGAGAGCATGGATTTGCTGGACCGGCTTTCCCAAGGAACTACGGCAGATGGTCAACACCACGAGTACGGATCATTAGCCACACGATCCGGAGCGTTGCGGGCCGCGGTTCTAGGCGTGAATGACGGGTTGGTTTCTAATACAACGCTCACACTGGGAGTCGCGGCAGGAGCTTCGGATCCCAGCATCGTTGTGCTCGCTGGCATAGCAGGGTTGGTCGGCGGGGCACTCTCTATGGCGGCCGGGGAATATATCTCTGTAGTTTCTCAACGCGAGTTCAATGAAAACCTTGTTCGTTGGGAGAACGCTGAATTGCTCCTCTGGAGTGAAGAAGAGGAAGCCGAGTTTGCCGAGATATTGGTAGCTAAAGGTCTATCTCCGATTGAGGCGAAAAACGCATCCGCCCGCATAATGAGCGACCATGAAACCGCCCTGGAGATGCATGTAAGAGAAGAACTGAGCATCGACCCAGATGATTTGGGTGGTTCTCCAATGACAGCCGCGATCAGTTCGTTGCTTGCCTTCGCAGTTGGCGCGGGCGTGCCGTTGGTGCCCTATATGGTGGGATTGAGCGGTTCGACTTCCATTTTGGTCAGCGTGCTCGCATCAGGGACGGCTCTGCTAATTGTCGGAGGTGGCTTAGGCTGGATGTCGGGAAGCGGCAAGCTATACGGCGCGCTAAGAATGCTATTGGTCGGCTTGGCAGCCGGCGCGATTACGTTCGGCCTAGGTTCTTTAGTGGGCCAACAATTAGGGTGACGAATTTATACGGCCTTCCACAACAGCCCTCGGATTAGCCTCAGCAAGCCCACACTAATTTATCCGGCGATCGGTTCGCCCCGAGTTTTAGGAAGCAGAACGCTTTCGGCGGCGGCGCATCGGACGATCCAAAACCGAGAACATTACTCGCCCGTTTTCCTCGTCAATGACGACATGCACGAACTTCTCGACGATTTTGGCGGCCTTTTGAACCTGCAACTTGACGTTAGACGCGTTACGGCCAGCAGCATACCCGATCGCTTTCGCATCGCCGACCTCCATCTTCGAGAGCGCCTCGATCAGCGCGATCATTTCCGGCGACCGCGAGGTCGCAGAATATCTTCGGTTGGTTTCCCACACTTCTTGTACTTCTCGTAGCGAGACGTTTTCTATTCGCATGTTTACCCCATTACTCGCTAACGTCATTCACTTGTCCGATTTTACACCTGAAAACGTCCGAACGAGATGCTGTATTAACCACTACTTCGTGGGTCGTTTTGGCGCATTTTGACAGTTGCTCTTCCGATGTTTTCCAGTTATCGTCAACTCTCGCATCTCAGTGTTTCGGGAATACTCGACCCTTTATTCATTGCGCGACTAATCGCGATCAAATTCAGCTTCTCTTTGAAATCAAGCCCAAATCGGTCAGTCGCCGCATCACCATGTCTGCGCCCTGCCCCGGTGAATTATCCGATCCAACAGCAACGTCCGCTTCGCCTTCGGAGTCTACCGAATCGCCTTGTCGGACAGATAGAAAAACTCCGCTCCCAGTTCCTACATTTCCGGTACTGTCGCCTCTATTTTCCGAATTAGGCGCCACCGAGACCACCGCACCACCATTGCGGGAAGCTTCCCTAGCAACAAGATCGATCGTTTCAAGAGTTAGCGCAGAATCATCCAGCAACGTCACTGGCCGTGAACCGTCCTCCAACAACATTTCCGCCAGGGCATTTCCTAGGGACGAATTTGCGGTGGAAGAAGTACCTGAGATGTATATGTTGAATCCGCGCTCCCCCATTGCGGGGTAAGACTTGCGTAGTTCGCGTATCACGCTCGGATACGAGAACCATTCAGGTATCTCAGCGCCGCTTTCAAGACGATCACGAAGCTCTGTTCCAGACAGATTCATCACTTTGGAATCTTCGTCCAACTCGTCGCGAGTCACGTAAAGATCTCGCGTACCGTCGTAGACGACTTCTTGGAATGTAACGACCTCGATCCCTAGTTCGTCTCGATAATCCTCGACAAGGTATTGCGCATCGTAAGGACCGTAGAAAGGATTCCCGTCGCGATCGTTGCCGGGTCCCGCGTGATCTCGACCGACAATGAAGTGCGTGCAACCGTAATTCTTGCGCACGATCGCATGCCAAACGGCTTCTCTCGGCCCACCCATCCTCATGGCCAGCTGCAGAAGGCTCAGAGTCGCAGAGTCATCCTCGTACCCGTCCAGAACCGCACGGTAGCATCGCACGCGAGTGTGATATTCAACATCCCCCGGTTTTGTGAGCCCTACCACCGGATGGATCAGGAGATTAGCCGACACTTGCTCAGCCGCGCGACGCGTCAACTCGACGTGGGCCCGATGCATCGGGTTGCGAGTCTGGAAAGCGACGATCTTAGACCAGCCCATGTCCTCAAACAATGCGCGAAGTTGGGCTGGCGTATGCCTCATTTCTGGATACGTGTGATGTTGGGAAGCCCTGACGCCTTCCAGAGAGCCACCCACATAGTAGTCATCAGTTTGATTCAGCAGCGAGTTTACGCCTGGATGGAACTCGTCCTTAGTTCCGAAAACCTTGACCGCCTCTTCAACCTTGTCTGGCATCCAAACGTCGCTGACATTCAGGATCGCTACGAGCACTCCCTCAGGATGGATAAGGGCAAGACGATCCCCATCCGACAACGACGTAGCAACCGACTCAGGTAAATCCAAAACTATCGGCATCGGCCAAAGAGTGCCATCAACCAGACGCATCTCGTCTCGAACGCCCTCGTAGTCTGCGCGCCCCATGAAACCGGCCAGAGGAGAAAATGCCCCAGTGAGTATCTGCTCAATATCACAGAGTTGCCTCGGTGTGAGCACCCATTGCCTTAGCGAAAGCGCATCGGCTTCCAGTTCCTTGGCCCTCGTTCGATCCGACAGGAGGTCGATCAAAACCCCGCCATGCGGATCGATCAATCCATTCTCTTCAGATATTGCCGCTGTACTCATTTCCTCTTCCAGTTCGTTTGCGTTTTAGTGTCGGATGATACGCAGATAGTTCAGTCGCTTTGCCCGCGTTTAGCCCAATCAGCGTTTTCGAACATATTCAGACCCGGATCCGCGATCACTCCCGCATCTGTGTAGTTCGGCGGTTGCGAGCGAATGAACTCTTCATCGAGTTCGATACCCCAACCCGGTCCCTCTGGCAGCGGAAAGTAACCATCCACAACCTCTGGATAGTTCGTTCCCGCATTCTTCACGTGCGGGTCAGCGAAATCGTTGAAATGCTCAAGTATTTTCACGTTTCGCAACGTCAAGCAAAGATGTAGCGCAGCCATCGTCGAGATGATCCCGCCCACGTTGTGGGGAGCGACCATTATCGAGTAACTTTCGGCGGTCGAAGCAATCTTCTTGACCTCCAAGATGCCACCGCACTGCGTTATATCGGGTTGGATGACATCCACCGTCTGCGCCCCCCAGATCTCTCGGAACTCAGGAGCCCCGTACAAGCGCTCACCGGTTGCAATAGGTAAGCTGGTGTGTTGCCTGACCGATTGCAGCGCGGGAACATCTCCCGGGCGCACGGGTTCTTCGATCCAACCGATGTTGAAACGTTCTACTTGACGCGCCACTTCTCTAGCCTGATGGGGCGCGAAGCGGCCATGCATCTCAATCATGATTTGTGCACGAGTGCCGGCCACCGACGCGACCGATTCGATCAGATCAAGCGATTTGAAGAACTCGTCACGCTCAAGTTCAAGGTCTCCGTTGCCGAACGGGTCGAACTTCATCGCCCTATAGCCGCGATCCAATACACGCTGCGCGGCCGTTGCGAACTGCTCCGGCTCCCGCTCGACGGTGTACCACCCATTGGCATAGGCCTGGACTCGGTTGGCGACTTGGCCACCGAGAAGTTTGTAAACGGGTTGATTGCACGCTTTGCCGATAATATCCCAAAACGCAAGCTCTACCAACGCCAACCCGGTATGGACTACCTCGCCTGGCTTCCCGAAATCGAGCAACGTCATCCGACGATATAACGCTTCGATATCGAACGGATCGTGCCCTATGAAGTGGCGCTCCGCGTCGCGCAGGTACTCGCGGACCGTGTGAGTCTTGCCTAGGACCCTAGCCTCCCCGATACCTGTGATTCCGGCATCGGTCTCGATGATGCAATATGTCAGATTACGCCAAGGCGTGCCAAGCACTAAGGTGCGGAATCCTGTTGTCTTCATTAAGGGACCTGTCAGTTGCCGAGTTGCAGACTCAGTCGATTCTACAAATTAATGAAAGGGAGTCTCAAACCCATCGTTTGATACGGAGTAGCACTCAAATTCGGGCGTTACAATAAGTCTCAACGCCGCGGGAGTAACTCAGTGGTAGAGTGCCTGCCTTCCAAGCAGGGTGTCGCGGGTTCGAATCCCGTCTCCCGCTCCATTCCGTTAACCCCGAGCCTTCATCGCGCTTCGACGCGGATCCAGAAGCAAATTGATCTGCACATCTCGCTCGGTCATCAAGCAAACATCGCTTGTGCAGTAGGATTTCCTCAAAATCGCCATACCTGTCAATTGCGACGTTCGCGGATCTCGAGATGCGGATGTCACCCAACCTGCGTTACGACTGCTGCCGGCCACCAAAATACGATCCCTTGGCGTGACCGTCGATTTACCGACCTCTTCGTCAATCACGCTGAAACCCACCAAAGAACGCTGAACCTTGTCATAGGTATCTAGGCGCGCGATCACTTCCTGTCCCACGTAGCAACCCTTCTCAAAATCGACTAAATGCATGAGACCGACTTCTAGCGGATTGACATCCTCGGTTGATTCCTTGCCAGCGATCGGTGTCTGGTTAGCGATCCTGATGAAATCGAACAACTCATTCGACGCGGGTTTTAGTTCTCGCCTGGCGAACCTATCCATAACCTCAGGCACGGCTGGTTGACCGACCATCAACAGCCAAGATTCCGGCCCTGCCGTATCCGACCGCAACGCTAAGACAACGCCTCCATCTACAACATCCATCCCGCGGATCGAGCCGATGTCATTCTCCGCGAAATCCAGTTCAAGCATCAATTGGCTAACCAGACCCGTCGCATCCGGTCCAACGACGTACCACCGCTTCAAGAATCCACTCAGATCGTTGAGTTCCGCATCCTCAATAATCGTGAATCTCTCAATGCCTCTTTGCATCGGACCGCAATCAGGGGCGTCAGATACCAGAAGCAGTTCCTCAGCTGACCGCTTCAAAACCCACAGCACATCGACAATCCTGCCCTTTTCGTTCGTGAGGACGGTTCGTCGCGCTTCACCATCTCCAAGATCCAGGAGCGAATTGGTGGTCAACCTATGAAGCAGATCTAAAGCATCAGGCCCCACATGCCCAATGATCGAACCAAACTGCGGCTCAATCAGCGCTGCACCGCGCGCAACGTAATCCGAATACTGCTCAGCTAGGGTTGCAGAATCTGCGTTGGCCGCAATGGTCGACATTGCGAGCGGTTCAGACGGCGAAAGAATCGCCGCATCCGCAGGTCCGTTTGGCGTTGGGATTGTGAAACTCAAAACCGCGCCCGTTCAACCCGTCAGAAAAATCAAGCACTGTGCCAGCCAAAAACACGAACGCGCGCTTAGGAATGTAGACCTCGATACCGTTTTCGCTGATGACCTTATCCGACTCGTCCGGACCATCCACCAACTCAAGAACATATTGCAAACCTGAACACCCGCCGCCCTGTACTGCGATCTTCAAACCACAGCGTTCACGACCTTCCTTCTGTGCGAATTCCAAAGCCTTTGACGCGGCCTTCTCGGTAACGCGCACGGTGTTGATGGGAACGATTTGTGGATGTTCGGCGATTGCCATCGTATCGAGGATGTTGCCTGCCTACTGGCTCGGATTAGGCTGTTCTATCGGTTAGTCGACCTGCACCAAATTCCAGACAAAGCATAGGGTTTCGCTCAACATAGAATCGAAACTGTCATCGGTACACATCTTATATCAACCGTCTTGGTCAGGAATTCCATCAGCACGAAGCGCGGTGACAGCGGCGAAACGTCGCTGTTGTACGGCGGTCGGGTGGCGAAATCCAACCGACGCGTCGAAGCAAACGGCATTGGCGACGAGGCTGTAAGCGCTCTCGGACTAGCGCGAGCCCATTGCAATTCAGATTTCATCCACGACGCACTGCTGGAAATCCAGCGCCAGATGTTCCTTGCCAACGCAGAGATCACGACTTCAACAGATCATCTCGACCGGCTACAGGAACACTTCCAAGTGATCGGCGAAGAGCAGGTGTCCGCGTTGGATGAACTCTTGCAACGATTGGAAGATGAAATAGAACTGCCTGCGGCCTTCATCATCCCTGGTGCAACGGTAAGTTCTGCGACCCTTGATCTGGCTCGATGCAAGGTGAGGGAGCTGGAGCGAATCGCGGTCACTCTCTACGAAGACGGCATGATTAAAAATCAGCATCTGCTGGTTTGGCTGAACCGACTCTCTGATTGCGTATTCATGATGGCCCGATACGTTGACCGAGATCTGTCACCAGAGATAGTCACGGGAACGAGGCGAGCACGTTGAGCGAATTCCGACTCGCCATAATCAACACCGGCGCCGCCAATATCCACAGCGTCGAAAAAGCGGTCCGAGTAGCAGGTGGCGACCCAGTCGTGACCACTTCAGCAGACGTGATCTCCAACGCTCACGCCGCGATACTTCCGGGCGTTGGCGCAAACGACGCCGTAATGAGGCAACTCATCGATCGAGAATTGCCCGACACTATACGCGAATTCGCAGATTCCGGAAGGCCATTGCTGTGCGTTTGCCTAGGCATGCAGATCCTGTTCGAATCATCTGAAGAGGGCGAGTTGCCGGGGCTCGGCATACTGCGCGGTGACGTTGTTCGGTTTCCAGTAGATTCCAAGACCGCCGACGGGACAAGACTGAAGGTTCCCCACATGGGTTGGAACACTGTGCACTTCCTCGATGATGAAGTGGCAAGACACCCCGCGTTTGAAGGCATCCCTCAGGACACGTTCTTCTACTTCGTGCATTCCTACCACTGCCGCGCAAAAGACCCCGGCGACGTTGCAGCAACTTCGCCTCACGGAATCGAAGTATGTGCAGCCGTGGTGCATGACAACATCGTAGGCACCCAATTCCATCCCGAAAAGAGCGGCCGGTCTGGATTGGAGATCTACGCCAAATTCCTAGACTTTGCACAGCGAACCAAGTAGGCACTGGATCCCAACGACCAATGGAAGTAATCCCGGCAATTGACATCCGAGGCGGTCGTTGTGCAAGGCTTTTCAAAGGCGACTACGAGCAAGAAACGGTCTTCGAAGACGACCCGGTCGACGCTGCAATTCGATGGCGAGATGCGGGCGCAATGCGACTCCACGTAATTGATCTCGACGGCGCAAAAGACGGAGAACGCGTCAACGCGCAAACCGTTAGACGAATCGTCGACTCAGTGGAACTTCCGATCCAGATGGGCGGCGGCATTCGTACCGCGGAGGACGCCGATGCTGTCCTACAAATGGGAGCGCAGATCGTCATTTTCGGCACTGCCGCAGTCGAAAACCCGGACGCCGTGCAGAACAGCGTCGAAACCTTTGGTGCAGATCACATCTGCGTCTCCGTCGATGCCAAAGACGGCATCGTAAGGACACGAGGCTGGTTGACAGAAACATCGTTATTGGCGCTCGATCTTATGGACGAGATGGCGCAAAATCGGGGCGTCCAAAACTTCATCTACACCGACACAGCGCGCGATGGCACACTCTCTCACCCCAACTTCGACGCGGTTAGCCAAGTCGTGAACGGGATAAAATTACCAGTTATGGTCGCGGGTGGGATCGCCACGGTTGATGACGTTGTGAAACTACGCGAAATCGGTGCTTATGGTGCCATCACCGGGATGGCGATTTACACCGGATCTTTGGACTTAGCTAAGGCCATTCAAACCATCAGCGACCTAGAAACTGGGATCTACCCCGACAAAACAGACAGAACGTGAGACCGCTAGATTGACGACCAGACCCACCGCGAGTTGGCACACATTCAACGACCAGATCGATCCGCATGCCATCATCTCTCTGCTACCCATACATCGATCACAACACGTTGCAGTCCTAGGCGGCGGAATCGACGGCCTCACAATCCCGATCGCCAAATATGTTTACGACGGCAATGTAATCGCTCTGGAGAACGACAAATCTGCTCTTGATGAACTTGCCGCTGAAGTAGAACGCGTCCATCTGACCAACGTGACGCCTACACTGATCGACGAAAACGATATCGAGGCAACAGGATTAGACACTGACGGAATTGTCGTCATCGACGCACTACACAACACCACTAGTCCCGCCCGTCTATTTTCTTCCGTGGCCAAATTGCTCCCCGGCGGCGGATGGATGTTGATCGCTGACTGGTTCTCGACCGACGCTCGTGGCGACAACGGACCCGCAAAGTCGAAGCGTGTCGATCCTGCTCGCGTTGAGCGTTGGGCAACCGAAAACGATATGACCCCCATTACTCGACGCACATTAGGCGTCCAGCGCTATGTGCACGTCTATCGCAAACGGCGAACCACCTCAAACTAGATACGTGCGATCGCCCTAAATGCTGACCAACCGCGTCATACCGTGCCTAGATGTTGACCTGGGTCGTGTCGTCAAGGGTGTGAGTTTCGTCGATATCAGAGATGCCGGCGACCCGGCGGAACTAGCCGATTTTTACAACTCCGAGGGTGCCGACGAACTCGTCTTCCTCGACATCACCGCATCTTCCGACGAACGCAACACCATGGTCGACGTCGTCGAACGCGTCTCGGCCGAGGTCTTTATCCCTTTGACCGTTGGCGGCGGCATTCGCTCCCGCGACGACATGGGCAGGATGCTCGAAGCAGGGGCCGAAAAGGTCAGCGTCAACTCCGCAGCCGTCGCCGACCCCGCATTGATCGAAGATTGTGCAAGAGAGTTCGGCTCCCAATGCGTCGTCCTTGCCATAGACGCCCAAAGACGCAACGGCGAACCAGACTGGCAGGTCTTCACTCACGGCGGCCGACGCGGAACCGAATTTGGCGCCATCAAGTGGGCGATCCGCGGCGCAGAACTCGGTGCCGGCGAACTCTTGGTCACCAGCATGGACGCCGACGGCCAACAAACCGGATACGACATCGAACTTTTGAAATCAATCTCTGACCAAGTCTCTGTGCCTTTGATCGCCAGCGGCGGCGCCGGCAAAGTTGAGCACTTTGCAGACGCAATCAAAGACGGCGGTGCCGATGCGGTCTTGGCCGCATCCCTATTCCACTACGGAACGCTGAGAATCGCCGACGTTAAAGCCCACATGGACGAGGTCGGATTACCGGTCAGGCCGGTCGATTAGATTGAGATGAATCGCAGGAATATCTAATGATCCAATTCGATGACCGGGGCCTCATCACGGCCATCGTGCAAGACGCCAGCACCAAAGAGGTGTTGATGGTCGCCCACATGAACGGCGAGGCATTGGCACGAACTATCGCAGGGCCACACGCCTGGTTCTACAGCCGCAGCCGAAAAACTCTTTGGGAAAAGGGTTCAACCTCTGGTGATTACCTCAAAGTCGTCGACTTGAAACTCGACTGCGATGGAGACGCCATTGTCGTGTTAGCCGAACCCGTCGGCGGTGCTGCGTGCCACACTGGAGAACGTTCCTGTTTCCACCGATCAGTCGATGCGAACACTGAGAGCTCTCGACGCGTCGGCCCAGGAATTCTCATCGAACTCGCGGAAGTGATTCACCAACGCGCCGTTGAAATGCCAGAAGGCTCTTACACCGCCAAAATGCTCGCGTCCGGACCGTCACGTGTCGCCCAAAAAGTGATCGAAGAAGCTGGCGAAACGGGTTTAGCCGCTGCTACTGGAGACCTCGAATCGACACCACTAGAGATGGCCGACCTCTTCTACAACTGCGTAACCCTTTTGGAATCAGTCGGCGTTCCGCTAGATGAGGTTTGGGCAGAACTCCAACGCCGCAGGCTTTAGCTCAATCAAGAGCTAATCGCTTCGCCCTTCTCATCCAACTCAATCGCAGTCCGCATCGCCGACACCGCGACCTCAATCATCTCATCGTCAGGTTGCGCCGTCGTCAACTTCTGCAACCATAGATTCGGCTGCCCGACCAAGTCCGCGAAAAAGTTCCCTGTGTGGGTGCCTGTGAATCGAATGAACTCGTAACTCATCGCGGCGATTACCGGAATCAACACGATCCGAGAACCGATCAGCATCCAAAGCGGCTCACGCGGCACAAACATAAACACGATGATCGACACAACAACAACCGTCAGCAGGAACGACGTGCCGCAACGCGGATGAGCCGGCGAAAACTTCCGGATCTCTTCGGGGGTCAAAGGCAACCCACGTTCATATGCATGAATAGTCATATGCTCTGCCCCGTGATACCCATACATCCGCTTGATGTCCTTCATCAGACCGATCGCCCAGATATAGACGAGGAAAATCACCAAACGAGCGACGCCTTCCATCACGTTGGCGAGAAAATCGGACTGTTCCTCAAAAGGCCGCGAGATGAACAGAGGAAGAAGGAAGAACAACCCTATCCCGAAAACCAACGCCAACGCAGTCATCAACCCCATCCCCAAGCTACCGATCTCAGCGTCCTCATCCTCGCCTGCGTCCTTGATCTGCTGGTTGGCACCGATCGTGTACGCACGCATCCCGATGACTAGTGTTTCTGCAAGGACGAGGATGCCACGAACAAATGGAACCTGTCGTAACTTGCCATTCGCCCACCCGAGCAACGGGATGGTTTCATGATGAATTGAACCATCGGCACGTCTCACTGCAACCGCACAAGCTCTAACCCCTCGAATCATCACCCCTTCGATGATCGCCTGACCACCGTACATTCGATGCGGCGTGCTGACGTTGTCGGTCTTAGCCATGCGAGGGATACTCACAAGCACCTGATCGCCGACCCGAGAATTCGAGACGCCGAAACGAAGACGGTGAGGTGCGATAGAAGCCGACCAGATCGGATGCGATCAGCTTCGGGATCAAGACGTGAATTACGACCCGGAACTACTCCGGCATCGACATGCCGTAACGCCGCATCAACCGCTCGACCCGACCCTCGGTGTCAACGATGCGCTGCTCGCCAGTCCAGAACGGGTGACAGCTGCTGCAGACCTCAACGCGGATCTCTTCCTTGGTCGACCCAACGATCATGCCCTCGACGCCGCACGCGCAGACGACTCGCGCTTCCGGGAAGTAGGTGGGGTGAATGTCAGTTTTCATCGTTAAAGAACTTCGTTCCGCTATCGCGAGTTAAACCGCAACCGCATCGACGTTGATCCGTCGCTTGTCCTGCTTGGCGTAGTCAAATCTCACGGTGCCGTCAACAGTGGCGTACAGCGTGTGGTCCCGTCCCATACCAACGTTCGTGCCCGCGAAAAACCGGGTGCCCCGCTGCCTGACAAGAATCGAACCAGCAGTCACGGTTTCGCCGCTAAACGCCTTCACTCCCAAACGTCGGCCTGCACTATCGCGACCGTTCCTAGATGTTCCCGAACCCTTCTTGTGTGCCATGATGCTGACTCCGTTTGAACTGTCGGATCGACTAGACCTCGATATCGGTTATCTCAAGCGATGTGATCGGTTGACGATGACCACGCTTGATTCGGTATCGAGTCTTGTTCTTGTACTTGAATACCGTCTTCTTGCGTTCCCGACCATGCGACAACACTTTGGCGACTACCTGTGCACCTTCAATCGTCGGCGTCCCAACCTCAACCTCACCATCGACAGATGCTAGAAGCACCTCATCCAAAGTAACCGTATCCCCTTCGGGAACCGACAACTTCTCAACATCAAGATGATCACCGGGGCGGACACGATATTGCTTGCCGCCAGTAGCGACGATGGCGTAGTTCTCAGACATCTTAATCGGGATCGGCGCGGAAGAAATTCGCGGTAGGTCAACTCTCCGATTCTACATTACACACGCGGACGTTCCAGATCACTGGTGTTACGCCAACTCGGCGAAAAGACTCTGGTAGAAGATTAGCGGATGACCATAACCGATCTTGATGTGTTCTACCTCAGCCAAAAAGATCGTATGGTCGCCTGCCTGCACAGTGCGGACGACGCGGCAGTCCATCATCGTCAAGGAAGCCCCGATGACCATTGATTCCCCGAGGGCTTCATAAGGAGGTGTCGGCAGGGTCTTACGGATCTCTTCTGGGACCGAGAAATGCCGTGCTACGCCTCGCTGCTCCTGCGTAAGTACGCTGATGCCGAAACGCTGATTCTTCATAATCAACGGAAAAGTATTGCGGTCATGACCGACGGTAACCATTGCGAGCGGGGGTTCCAATGAGATGCTCGCGACACCATTCGCGGTCATCCCATGCACGTCCGTTCCCTCAGCTTCTAGAGTTGTGATTACTGTCACCCCGGTCGCAAAGTTCGACCATGCAGTACGGAAAAGTTCAGAGGTGACTTCGGTGTTCGGCATCGCGAGATTATCCCACACGTGGAATTATAGCGATACGTCGTGTCACCGCACGACGATAATACTGCCTCCTATCGTTTCGCATCACGCCAGCCCAATGGCTCGGGTTCCACATAGCCTGACAGCTCTGCAAACGCCAATCCTAGCGATTCGCCTGAAGCGGTATCGGACACTTCAACCCGACCTTCCCAATACGCTGCCGCTTGATTCCCGTAAGGCAGCGCGGGAACTTCTTGGTCTGCTATCGATGGCGTCATCACAATGTCAAGGTCGATGCTATCAACCCGCAATCTCCATTTCGCTGGATACTCGCCAGCGGTCTGGGTGCTAGTCCAATAGTCTTGAACCTCCAACTCGATACCGTCCTGTTCAAGATCCAGAACGCTTTGCTCAGATCCTGATTGGATTAGAGTGCCATCGATTGCCAAGACCTCTCCTTCTGCACCGCGCACCTCAGCGATCATCAGCGAGCGACCGTCGTCGAGATGTATTGCGAACCATTGCCATCCCGCAGGTTTGCCTACAACAAAGAAATCGCCCCACTGATGATCGAACCAAACCTCTCCGTCAACGTCAACTTCACGTCCCTCAATCAAGATCGTCCCTTCAGCCCTCATTCGAGGATACGAGTAGTAATAAGTCCAGCCGAACGGCCAGTCCATCCAGCCGATACCCTCATGCAGCATCACCGACTCTGACGGCGCTGTTCGCAAGTTCAAACTCATCTGTGATGCCGCATCCTCTACTTGAAGTTGGTGACTGCCATCGGGTCCAATATCCAGCTCGAAGTTCCCGAGATCCAGAGACAACAGACCTTCCGCAGATGACCTCACCGAGGGTTGCTGTGACGTAAACCCGTCGGAGCTGATGTTGTGGTGTACCTCACGACCCACGTCGGTGATTCCTGCTTGCCCGACCTCAAAACTCTCAGAGCCGTCGCGGTCTTGCGTCTGGAATATGACGAAATGGAACGAAAACTCTTCCCCATCCTCCGAGGCCAAATGCCCGTTGTAGTACCACCACTCGATCAGTGCCGCGTGCGATCCATCATCCTCAGGAAACACCAACGCTCTAGGCACAGGAGTCGGTTCCGGTGGCTGGGGCGTAGGTACATCTTTCTCCTCGACACGTCCTGCACACGCGACCGCAGCAGCGACGACAAAGACAGCCAAAAATATCGCCACATTTCGGATAACCGATTTCATTCAGCTCTCAACATCGGCAATCGACGATCAATCCAACTCGGCAACCACCAGTTCCACCTGCCGAACAATCGCATGAGCGCGGGCGCGATCAAGATCCGAACGATAGTTACATCGATGAAGATCGCTAGCGCCAAACCAAATCCCACCGTCTTGACGGAAACAACCTCGGCAAGCACAAAACTCGCACCCACCACGATCAAAATCAGACCCGCTCCCGTGATTATCGTCCCGCTCCTCTGCAACCCTAGTTTCACGCTCTCTCTGTTGCTCCCAGTGTCGACATACGCCTCTCTGATTCGAGACAGAAGGAATATCTCGTAATCCATGCTCAGACCAAAAAGAATCGCGAAAAGCACGATTGGTGTCGTTGCTTCTGTGATCCCGAGCGGCTCGAAATTCAGCAACCCGCTTAAGTTGCCCTGCTGGAAAACCCACACCAACGCCCCGAAACTCGCCAAGATGCTTAGCGTGTTCAGAATGACTGCTTTCAGCGGAATCACGACCGAACGGAACAGCATCATCAGCGATACGAACGTCAATGAAATCACGATCAAGGCCACGAGCGGGAAACGACCATAAAGCGATCGAACCAGATCATTGGTATGTGCCGAACCGCCGTCAACGTAGACATAGGGAGATTCGAGCGAGTCGAATGCACGAATCGAATCCACAAGAGCACGCGCTTCCGTCGAAAACGGATGTAAGTCAGCACTGACATGGAACAGTACGGCACCCTCCCTCACGCTTTCATTGAGCAGACGCAACGTCGCTCCGTCATATATCGCCTCGGGATATCGATACAGATCGCGGTAATCGTCAATCCCTAGCGTCGGTCTAAGGTTGACGATGCTCGAAACACGGTCTACGTCAGGCAAATTAGCCAAGGCCTGACCAAACGCATATAGCTCTGCCAGATTTTCATCCGAGAACGGATCTCCTTCAAAGGTGTAAGCAACCATCAGCTCGGTCGAAATCTCCCAACCAAACTCTTCCTGCAACAGGTCGTATCCCTGACGCGACTCGTACCTTTGCGGCAGAATCGTCGCGTCTGCAGTCCCCGGCCGAATGTCTTTGAATGGAATCACGAGCGCGATCAGGATCGCCACTGTAGGCACCAAAAACAGGAACGGACGATTCATTACCCCATCAGCCATCCTCCGCCAAACTCCGTCGCCAAATCGAGTGAAGGAAAGAACCGGAAGCTTGTTGATGCGGTGACCCACGACGCTCAGAACCGCCGGCATCAACGTCTGCGCCGATAGCAACGCTATCGAGATCACGATCACCGCACCGATCCCGATTGAATCCAACACCGTCAGATCAAAAAGCAGCAGCGACGCAAGTCCGATGACGCTCGTGACCCCGGAAAACAGGATCGCCGTGCCTGCTCGATCATGTGTCTCGGCAATGGCGTCGACCACCGACAATCCCTTCGCTAGCTCCTCCTTGAACCTGTTCACATAAAAGAGCGAGTAGTCGATACCCATCCCTATCCCGAGCAGCGTGATGATGTTGAACGACAGCACCGACATGTCTCGCACATCGGCCACGTAGTAGACCACTCCCAGACCGACCGCGACCGCAACCCCGCCGACCGCCGCCGGCATAACCGCCGCGACCACCGTGCCGAATACCAGCAGCAGAGCAATTACGGCAAGTGGAAACGCGACCAACTCGCCTCGACGAAGGTCTTCACCGCTTGCTACAACAATGTCTCGATACAACGGCGGCGCACCTGTCATCACCACATCAAGATCGATCTTGTCGATACGACCCGAGATCTCATCCAAAACAACCAGCGAATCTTCGATTTGCAGATCGAGCCCAACTTCAATCAACGCCAGACCGCCATCATCAGACAACCAATTAGGTTCGGTCAGGTAAGAACGAACCTCCGCAACATTAGGGTCCGACTCGATCTGACCGATTAGACGACGCGCCTCTCGGTCGAATTCAGGTGAGTACGGTTTCTCCGTCTCGTGGCCGACAATGAAAAGGAGAGCGATTCGGTGTCGATCAAACCGTTCGTTGATCAGTTCACCAGCCTTCATCGACGGGTAATCGGAATTTGAAAACCCGCCCGGAAGCAGCCTTTCCTGCGCACGAGGAGCGACCGGCAACATAGCCAACAGCGCAACCACCCAGACCGCAATCACGAGATACCGGTTTCGGTAAATCCATCGACCTGATCTGGAAAGCATCTGAAAAACCTAAACCGGCATCGAAGATCGGTTATTTAAGGCGCGCCCCGCGGGAGGGCCCTACAAACCGAATCCACACCCCCGACGTCAATGCGGTACGGAGTCGTGACGAGGTCTTTCAACGAAACTAGGTCTTTTCGACGATAGCTATCGCTGCCGCACGATCCTTCTCATCAAGCGCTACAATCTTCACGCCCTGCGCGGACCTACCCGTCTCGCGTATCTCCCGCAACGTCGTCCTTACAATCTGCCCTTTAGACGTGAGGATCATCAGCTTCCCAGTTTCGTCGCGCCGTAGTTCCTCGTTAATCACCTTCGCAGCAGCAACATTGCCGGTATTGCGAGTGATGTTCAGAGTTATCACTCCGCGACCGCCACGACCTTGGATCCTGTAGTGGCGAAGAGCCGAGACTTTACCGCGCCCCTTAGTGCCGATGATTAGCAGATAACCCTCGTTATCGACGACGTCCATGCCGACAACCTCGTCACTCTTGTCCAATCTAATGCCCCTGACACCACCAGCCTGACGCGAGCGAGAGACTAGTTCGTTGCTCGGGAACCTGATCGATTGGCCCTTCTTCGTGATCAAGATCAAGTGATCCTCATCTCGCGCCATAGCCACCGAAATCAACTCTTCCTTCGGCTTCAGCTTGTAGCAGTTCAACCCAGCGCGGTTGATGTTCTTGAACGCATCAAGCGGCATCCGCTTCACATCCCCATGCCGAGTCGCCAGCGCCAGATACGTATCGGGCGCATTCATATCGCTCACAACCATCATCTGCCGCACCGTCTCTCCAGGTCCGATATTGAACCCGAGGTTGTGCACCAATGTCCCGCGCGACTGCCGAGACTGATCAGGCGGCAACTCAAAAACTCGCGAAGAGTAAACGCGCCCATGATCCGTAAAGAACAGCAACGTGTCGTGCGTATCCGCGACCTGCAGGAAACCAGTCACATCATCCGCACGCGTCAAGCGCTGACTGCTTACACCCTTCCCGCCGCGATGCTGCTTGCGATAGGTGTCAAGCTTCACACGCTTGATATACCCGCCCTGCGTAAGCGTGATCACCACATCCTCATGCGGCTCGATATCTTCACGCCTGAACTCACCGAGTTCCTCCGCGTGGATAACCGTTCGACGCTCGCTACCGTACTTCCGCTTCAACTGGTGCGTCTCTTTGATCACCTCCGCACTCACCTTCCCCGGATCCGCCAGCAACGCCTCCAAGCGCTGCACCAGTTCGAGCAATTCCTTGTACTCGTTCTCGAGCTTCTCCCGCTCCAACGCCGCCAACCGGCGAAGTTGCATATCCAGGATCGCCTGGGCCTGGACAAGCGAGAAGTGGAACTCCGCAATCAGACCTGCCCGCGCTTCCTCAACATCCGCCGATCCGCGAATTATCTCAATCACCCGGTCAAGATTGTCGATCGCAATGCGAAGGCCTTCTAGCACCTCGAGTCGCGCCCGAGCCTTCTTAAGATCGAACTCCGCACGTCTGCGAATCACTTCCTCTCGGAACTCGATGTAGTACTGCAGAACCTGCCGCAGGTTCAATACCCGAGGCGCACCCTTCACCAACCCGATCATGTTCACTGAGAACGATGAACGCAAAGTCGTGTGCTTGTATAGGTTGTTCATCACGATCGCCGGCGAGGCCGAGCGTCGCAACTCCAGCACGATTCGCATCCCACGACGGTCCGATTCATCCCTCACTTCCGAGACACCCTCGACTCGCCGCGTCTTGATCAACTCAGCAATACGTTGAATCAACGTCGACTTGTTGACTTGGAACGGAATCTCGGTGAAGACGATCCGCTTCCGGTCCTGCCTCGGCACATCCTCGATCTCACCCGTCGCCTGAACCACGATCCGCCCACGACCTGTTGCGTACGCGTTCCTGATGCCCTCCGAACCCCAGATATGTGCTCCCGTCGGAAAATCGGGACCCTTCACATGCTGCATCAACTCTTCTACGGTCGAATTCGGATTACGAACCAGCGCCACCACGGCATCACACACCTCCGCCACGTTGTGCGGCGGGATGTTCGTCGCCATGCCAACCGCGATGCCTGAAGCACCATTCACTAGAAGGTTTGGCAACCGCGCAGGAAGCACTGACGGCTCTTTCAGCGATTGGTCGAAGTTCTCCTGCCAATCCACCGTCTCCCGGTCGATGTCACCGAGCATGTACTCCGTGATCGCCGCCAGCTTGCACTCGGTGTATCGCATCGCAGCCGGAGGGTCACCATCAACACTCCCAAAGTTCCCCTGCCCATCCACCAAAGGCTCACGCATCGAAAACGGCTGCGCCATCCTCACAAGCGCCTCGTAAACAGGAGAGTCGCCATGAGGGTGATACTTCCCTAAAACATCCCCAACCAATCGAGCACACTTCTTGTAAGACGACCCAGGCCTCATCCCCTGATCGTGCATGGCGTAGAGAATCCGACGCTGCACCGGCTTCAGACCATCGCGCACATCCGGAAGCGCGCGAGACACGATCACGCTCATCGCGTAATCCAGGTACGAAGAGCGCATCTCCTCTTCAATACCGATCGTCCGAACGTCACCCATTTCGGTGCCGATTACCATGCGGATACCACCTTGCGAAGATTGACCGATTCGACCGTTTTCACGCACCTGAAAAACATCGTGCCGAGGGCGCGCAAAAACAGCATTTGAACTCCCTTAAATTCTAGACTTTCCCAATTCCCAACAACACTTAAAACGACGCGTTCAAACTCAAACCAACCGCAATCTGCATCGATATTTCACACTAAGCGCCCGTTACACGCTCCAAAAACGCCAACCAAATGCCATCGAAACCGCGCGGCAACCGTTTCGCACTAAAAACATCCCATTGAACACCTATAACCCATCGATGTCCAGGCATCTCAAACGCCTCAACAATGCGGTCATCAGCCATCGCCGAAGCCATCAATCCCGGCGCGAGTCCACCCTGCGAAATCCCTTTTTGGTGATTACACGGAAACCCCAACCAACCCGATCCCCCAATCGTCGAAGACACCTTCGCCCCCGGCGCAAGAAATACCGACTTCCGGTTAATCGCACCATCAGCAGAGGCACCGTGCTCCAAGACCTCCTTGGCAACATCACCCCCAAGCGCAACATTCAACTCATGCATCCCACCGCTCGACGCCAGCACCGGGATTCCAGCGTCTATCGCCTCTCTTAGAGGTTCGGTCGCATCCCGATCAAACAACGACCCATCGCCAGCGTAGATTAGCAAGCCAGCAGCATTCCGCGGCAAAGCGTCATCCGCGACATTAACTGGCGAAACTTCATCAACCCCGTAATCGCCCGAAACCCGATCAAGCGCGAACTCGTCAGGCGCAGCTACCGCAAGTATCGGCTTCAAACCACAGACAACCCGCTATCAGAACGGGATGCCCCACAGACCCAGCCATTCCGTCAGCGCATTCTCCGTCTTCAAACCCTCGCTGCGAATCGCCGCGCCCAACATCCGCTCCGTCTCACGATCTCGCTCGCCCGCGCTCTCACCAGTCGGGATAAACGGGTAATAGGCGTCCCGATCGAATCGATAGATCAAGTAGGCATGAACAAACCCCGAACCAGCGACCGCATGGCGGTTCACCGCATGATTGGCGAAATCGAACTCGAACACCGCAGCAAGCAGATTTGAGCTTCCGCCGTTCATCTTTATCGCGTTCGATACCGTAAAGATCGAGCTCAGCAAATCATCGAAATTGCCGTCGTTCAGAATCGCCCAACGCATCCCGTGGTCATCTTCCTTGATTTCCCAAGCCGTCTTCGTCGCACTTGGACCTTCGTAGAGGATCGCGTCCAAGTGATCGCCCAATGAACCCAAGAATGAGATCGCATCATCGTGACGGTAAACGACTCCGGCATTCCGCCTAGGCGAAACAGCCTCGCCATCACGTTTGAAACCATCCACCATACGCGAAACAGACGACATCGAATCCCACATCGTGTCCGCGGTATTGCTGCGTTTACCGAAGAACCAACCCATCAGTTGCGGTATCCGTAACGCATCTCAGATTCAAGTTCGCGCAGACGAGCAATCCGCTCCTCAATCGGAGGATGAGTGGAGAACATGTTCGCCGCAAAGCCCCGCAAAGCCGGAGCAAACAGAAACGCCTGCGCCGTCTGCAACCGTCTTAGATCCTCATCGGGAATATAGTCCATGCCCATCGCTATCTTCTCTAACGCGTCGGCCAATCCACCCGGGTCGCCAGAGATCTCAGCACCCGTATGGTCGGCACCATATTCACGATAACGCGTCAGAGCCAACACAAGCAACTTCCCGAGGAAATAAACCAAGATCGTCACAAGATAGGCAATCATGAACGGGCCTGCGCCCCCACCAGCGTCACGCCTCCCGAACAGCATGTTGAAGAAGAACATAGTCATCAAAAAGCTCGTAAGCGTCACAAAGAAATTCGATATCGCCAGAACCTTCATATCCCGGTTAGCAACATGCGCCAATTCGTGACCCAACACAGCCCTCAACTCCCGACGCGTCAACCGACGCAATATCCCAGTCGTCACAGCTACTAATGCGTTATTCGGATTCCTCCCCGTCGCAAACGCATTCGGCATCGCAGATTCGATGATCGCAACCTTCGGCATCGGCATCCCGTACCGATCCGCCAAATCACGGATCATCTCATGAAGATTCGGCGCATCCTCCTCCGAAACCTCCTTTGCACCCGTCGACATCATCACCAATCGGTCCGACATGAAGTACTGGAATATCGCCAAACCCAGAACAATCACTCCGACGAACGCGACCGGGATCCCCAACCGCAGCATCACATACGCAAACACCCCGTATAACACACCTATCAACAGCATCGTGAAATACATCCGAGACACGATGCCAGGATCGCGCTTCAGCTTCCTTACCGTTTGAGGGCTGTTCATCATCCTCCATCCGACAACCTCAGCCAGATCGCATCAACATCAACCCCGACCGAGGTAGATCATTAAGATTCAGTCTATTCCAATATGCAAATACGATGCACGAAATCCCGTAGATGCATCCACCTCAACCCCACTAGCACCTCATGACACAAATCACCATGTCGCAACCCTTCAATGACGCCCTCCTCAAAGAATTCGAGGATGTCGCCGTTAAAGCTGCTACCAAGGCCGGAACTTACGTCCTGGACCGCATCACATCACCGATGGAGGTCGAATCCAAAACCGGCCGACCCGGACGCGATCTAGTCACCGACGTAGACCGAAACTCCCAAGTCATCATCTACGACACCATCAAAGAGAGTTTCCCCGACCACCAATTCCTCGGCGAAGAAGACCAAGACGAAGACATCGATCCCGCCGACGATCTCGTCTGGGCTATCGACCCCATCGACGGAACCGCAAACTACGTCAACGGCTCAATGCTCCACGCCGTATCCGTCGGATTGATGCACCGAGGCGTCCCAATCATCGGCGCCGTATGGGGACCATGGCCAACTTCCGACGACGGCGGAATCGTAGTCCACGCACGCCTGAACGGCGGAACCAAACGCGACGGCGCCGAGATGAAAGTCCTCACCCCGACCGACGATCTCGGAAGACCCGTCTCAGGCAGACTCTCCGTCCTCCCCAGCAACGCCCGATCCGTATTCAAGTTCGACAAAAGAATGCGAGGCCACGGCGGAGATGTCCGCGTCACCGGCAGCGCCTCCCACGAAATGGCAAACGTCGGTACCGGCCTCTACCAATACGCCATCGGCGGAGCAGCCGCCGTATGGGACTTCGCAGCCGCCGTCATCATCGTCCGTGAAGCCGGCGGAGACGTCATGACCCTAGCCCGCGATGGCAACTGGCAACCCTTCAAAGGTTGGTCCCAGCCCTACACAAACGACACCGCGACCTTCAAACAACTCCGAGACTGGCGAGGAATCATGCTCGCATCACACCCCAAAACACTCCCCTTCATCGCCGAAAACATCCGATTCCGACGCCCAAGCCAGATCCGCAAACTGCTCCACCGAAGTCCTTGGCACCCGCGTCACCGACAGTCCTAACTCCGCGCCCAGTTTTCCCGCAACCTGCGATTCAACCACCACTCGGCAGAATCCGCAAGCGCCATCCAACTTGCGTTGATGATGTTCGTCGAAGCACCAACCGTCCGCCAGACCATGCCTTCTGATGCCGATTCGATCAAAACCCGGACCGAAGCCCCTGTCCCGAGCGTCTCATTCACGACCCGCACCTTGTAGTCCGTCAAATTGATGCTGTCCACCTCCGGATACTTGTCCGCAATCGCCTTCCGCAGACCACGGCTCAAAGCATCCACCGGACCATTGCCTTCCGCTGCCTCCAGGAAAACATCCTCGCCAACCCGAATCTTGATCGTCACCTCCGACAACACCGGATGCTCCACCCCGTCATCGCGCCAACCAGTTCCAAATGACGCCCTCCGGCGGTTCTCCACTATCACCATGAAGTCCACCAACTCAAACGGCGGCTCATAATTCGGAAGATTCCGCAGCACCAGCAACTCTAACGACGCCAGCGCATTCTCATACGCAAAACCCAACGCCTCCTGACGCTTGATGTGCTCAACAATCTTCCGAGCATCATCCCGAGTGAACTCCTCTTCCAACCCCAGGTCCCGAATCAACCGCATCACATTCCCGCGACCCGAAAGCTCCGAAATCGTAACCCGCGTCCCATTCCCAACCATCCCAGGGTCGATGTGCTGATATGCAGCCGAAGACTTCTCGGTCGCAGCAGCATGCAAACCGCCCTTATGTGCAAACGCGCTGATCCCCACATACGGCTGGAACGGAAACGGCCGACGATTAACAATCTCCGAAACAAAGTGTGACAAGCTCGTCAGATCCGGCAGCTTGCTCCCCTCAACCGCCTCAACACCCATCTTCAGGTTCAGATTCCCGATAACACTGATCAAATTCGCATTACCAGTCCTCTCCCCATATCCATTCACGCACCCCTGAATCTGATGCGCCCCAGCCCTGAAAGCCTCCATCGCCGCAGCCACCGCAGTATCAGTGTCGTTATGAGTATGAATCCCTAGAACCGCATCCTCAGGCAACGCCGCTTTAACCTCGCTCACAATCTCCGCCACCTCATGCGGCAGAGTCCCACCATTCGTATCGCACAAAACCAACCTCTCCGCACCGGCATCATACGCCGACCGCAAACACCGAACCGCATAGTCCGGGTTCTCTTTGTACCCGTCGAAAAAGTGCTCAGCATCATAGAAAACCCGCCGACCACGAGCCTTCAAATAAGACACCGAGTCCGCAATCATCGCCAAGTTCTCTTCAACCGTCGTCTCCAACACGACCCGAACCTGATCCTCCGACGCCTTCCCCACCAGAGTAGTGATCGACGCGCCAGACTTCAACAAAGCCTGAATCGAAACATCATCATCGCAGTCAGCATCCGCCCGCCTCGTGTTCCCGAACGCCGCAATCTCTGCATGTTTCAGATCCATACCCTGAACACGCTCGAAATACTCCTCATCCTTCGGCGTGGCACCAGCGTACCCGCCCTCAATCACATCGACTCCGAACTCATCCAACATCTTCGTGATCGCAAGCTTGTCCTCGACCGACAGCGAAATCCCCTCCTGCTGCGCACCATCCCTCAACGTCGTGTCATAGATTTCAACGGTCCTGACACTCTCCAATGCCATACCGTTGCTGGTCTTAGATGCTGTCTGCGTCGTCGTCATTTTCGAGGATTCCCTCGGGCAAAAATAAACCCGTCCTGATTTCGGACGGGTGGTCAGAGCGCGCTAAACCTCGACACCACACGTCCACTAGCGATGGGACGGGACACAATCTATACCGATCGGCCCGCGGTACCACCCATCTTGCACAACCCCTAGCGGGATCTACGCCTCTCTTGGTTTGCACGATAACGGCGCACAACCGTCTGGTTCTAATCACGCCACAATTCGGACGCTTTCTTCCAGATGCTACGGAGCGATGTCGTTCTTCCCCGACCCAGATTCTTCACTTCATCAGGGCTTCCCGTCTCCGATTGTGGGGCATTTCGCCCGACACGCATTCAAACCTGCTTCAACCACAAATCCTACAAAACCCACGTTTACGGCGCAATACAACCCCATACCCCGTATCCCACATCGTCCTGTTGCTAGAATCAATCACGACATCGAAACTAGCGAGCCAACAGTCGCAAATCCTTTCGGCGTCAAGGAGACATTCAGTTTGGAGCAATCAACTCACCTCGGTATCGTCGACGACCTCGAGGTCCTAACCTACGGCGAACCAGGACAACGCACCTTCAACCTCACCGCTGACAGCGAGCGAGGCTCCGCCGTCGTATGGCTCGAAAAAGAGCAGCTATACAACATCGCTTTCTCCCTCGGTAACGCCCTCGAAAGTATGGACCCGGAAGAAGAGATCTCCGACCGCACCATCCCTGACATGCCTCCCGACTCCACCGGTAACGTCGAGTTCAAAGCCGCACGCATCGCAATGCAATACGACTCCGGCAGAAAGGTCTTCCTATTCGCCGCCGCCGGAGTCGCCTTGGAACAACTCGAAACCGGCGAAGAGGACCCCGACCCGATCATTCTCCAATTCGGATTCTCCCACCAACAAGCCGTATACGTCGCCCAGCGCGGACTCGAGATCGTCGCCGCCGGTCGACCCATCTGCCCATACTGCCACTCCGCAATTAACCAGGACGAAGAGCACGAATGCCAACGCCGAAACGGTCACGACATCGACTACGGCACCATGGTCATCGAGCAGCTATACGACGACGACGATGATGATGAAGACTGAAGCTCTCGTCGACCACTTCTCCGTTAACGACCTTCGACCATGACGATACAACCCGACTCAGTGGCTGGCTTGAGTCGGCAAGAGATTGAACACCGCCTCAACAACTGGCCCATCAACGGTATCGGACTCCACCCCGGCGGTTCTAACTACGTCTTCGTAATTCGTCTCGCCGATCAAGACGACCAAATCTACGCAATCTACAAACCTGCCTCTGGAGAACGCCCTCTCCGTGACTTCCCATACGGCACCCTCCACAACCGCGAGTGGTCAGCATATCTACTCGCCGACGCCCTAGGCTGGCCCGCCGTCCCCCCCACCGTCGTACGTGAAGGTCCTCACGGCATCGGCAGCGTCCAACTCTTCATCGACGCCGACTTCACAAAGCACTACTTCAATCTTCGTGACGAGCGCCTCGATGACTACACTCCCATCGCAATGTTCGATGTCCTCATAAACAACGCCGACCGCAAAGGCGGCGCTTGCCTCCTAGACGCTGAAGGCCAGTTATGGGCCGTAGACCACGGCCTGACCTTCAACCCCCTCGCCCGCCGTCGTACCGTAATGTTCGAATTCAACGGCACACCATATCCCGAAGACCTTTTAGATGCCTTGAACGAATTGATCTCATCTCTAGAAAACGGCAACGACGAACTTCGCAATAAACTCTCCGACACCCTCGACATCCACGAAATCGACTCTCTCATCCGCCGCGGCAACGAGATGATCGAAGACCGCACCTTCCCCATCCTCGATCCAGACTGGAACGTCCCATGGCCAATGATTTGAAAACCTTCTCCATCCAAGAAGCACGCAGTATCGCCCTAAAAGCCCAAGGCTTTGGCGACTCACGCCCATCCTCCGGCACCGTGACCTTCGATGACTTCGACCGCGTCATGAAAACGGTCAACATCGTCCAGATCGACACCATCAACGTCCTCATACGCACCCAATACATGCCCTTCTTCTCCCGCCTAGGCCCATACCCCCTAGACATGCTCCACAAATACGCATACGAAGACCGCAACCTATTCGAATACTACGCCCACGCCGCAGCCCTCACCCCGATAGATCACCTGCCACTTTTCCGCCACCGCATGTCCGAGTGGAAACCATGGCGACGCTGGACACAAATCATGGACGAATCCCCTGGTCTCCTCGAGACGGTTCTCAGCGAAATCCGAACCGAAGGCCCCATGGAAGTCGCCGATTTCGACCAAAAAGGCGAACGCTATGGCTACTGGGGCACCTCAACAACGAAACTCGTCCTCGAAACCCTGATGTTCCAAGGCAAATTCGCCGTCTCAGACCGCATAAACAACGCAAGACGCTACGACCTCATCGAACGCGTAATCCCCCAATCCCACCTCAACACGGACATCTCGCGCGACGAAGCGCGCCGCCAAATGATGAAATTAGCCATCTCCTCAATGGGCATCGCCACCGATTACGACCTCGCCGACTACTACCGAATCAGACGCGCCGAAGCACAAGCCCCTATCAAGTCCCTCATCGAACAAGGCGAAATCGAACGCGTCAAAGTCGAAGGCATCGACCAACCGACCTACGCCCTGCCCGACATCGAACCCCCGACCAGCCCCCTCAACGCCCGCGCCATCGTCTCCCCCTTCGACTCCGTCGCCTGGTATCGCAACCGACTCGAGTCGTTCTTCGACTTCGAATACAAGATCGAAATCTACGTCCCACCCAAAAAACGACGCTACGGATACTACGTAATGCCATTTATCTTCGGTGACCGCTTCGCTGCCCGAGTAGACCTCAAAGCCGACCGCCCAAAATCCGTCCTCCGAGTCCCCGGCGCGTTCCTAGAAGAAAACTGCGACGAAGAAGCAACCGCCCACCACCTAGCATCCGAACTCCAACTCCTAGCCAACTGGCTAAACCTAGACCGCATAGTAGTAGGACGCAAAGGCAACCTAATCCCCGCCCTACGCTCAGCAGTCAAAGCCCTCTGAAGCCAATCACCCATATAATTCGCCCCAACTACCAAACCACCAACCGATACCAATCCGCCGTGCCCACAACCAACCAACTCACTGACGAACAAATCGCCGAGTACCGCAAAAACGGCTTCATCGGCGTAAACAACGTCTTCTCGATGGAAGAAGTCGAAGAGCTGCGTAAAGTCACCGAAGAATTCGTCCAACAATCAGCTGAACTCACCGAACACAACGAAATGTTCGACCTTGACTTCGCCGCCGGACACAGCCCCGAAACTCCCAAGCTCCGACGCATCACCAGCCCTCACACGCGCCACCCGGTCTATGAAGCCGCAAGCCGCAAGGAAGGCCTCCTAGACATCATCGAGCAGCTCATCGGATCCAACATCAAGCTCCACCACACCAAGCTCAACATGAAGGCTCCCGGCGGTGGCGCTCAGGTCGAATGGCATACCGACTGGGGCTTTTATCCCGCAACAAACGATGACATCCTCGAGATCGGACTCACCTTCGACGACATGGAGATCGAGAACGGATGCCTCATGGGCATCCCCGGCTCGCACACATGGCCGGCTCTCGACCACCACCAAGACGGATACTTCGTCGGCGCCGTCTCCGAAGACGACTTCGACATGGAAGAGGCCGTCCCCATTCGCCTCAAAGCAGGAGGCGTATCCATCCACCACGTCCGCACCCTCCACGGATCCGCGCCAAACATCTCCGACCGACCTCGGCGCCTCCTCCTCATGGGCTACCAGGCCGCCGACGCGTGGCCCCTCCGAGGCGTCCCCGACTGGGACAAGTGGACGCAAGACATCCTCCGGGGTGAACCTACCAACGAACCCCGCCTAGAAAAAGTGCCGGTCCGCATGCCTCTACCCCCACACCCCCGCGAAGCAGGCTCAATCTTCGAACTCCAAGAAAACCTCAAAAAGTCCCACTTCGCCACAGAACTAGACGCCGCCGGCATCCAACAGCAACAACAGCAACAGTAGGGGCCGTTCGTGAACGGCCCGGGGCAGGGCCTCATCGTAGGGGCCGTTCGTGAACGGCCCGGGGTGGGGCTGCGAAGGAAGCGCAGCGACCCTTCGCAGAATGATGGTCGCCTCCAACCTACCCACTCCGTCCTCCACCTCACCACATCACACCCTGCCCCTGCGTAACCCCGCCACATCTGGATTCTCCTCATCCCTGTCCCATGCCGCCGGGTTTCCCACGATGTAATCCCGGATCCGGTCCAAATCTTCCTGACCCCTCACCACATGCTCATAGAAATTCCGTTGCCACAACCGCTTACCTCGTGTTCCCAGAACATCGTTTACACGTTGTGTCGTGATCGTCTTGAAAGACCCCACCAACCCGCCTAACGGCTTCAGCGGTGCCGAATTTCCCTTGCCGGCATCATCCAACACCACAACCCCGTGCAAATGATTAGGCATCACTACAAACGCGTCCAACGCAACATGCCGATACCGTTCCTCCAACGATCCCCAACCTTGCCGCACTGCCTCACCCGCCTCGTTCAAACGCATCTCGCCGGCCACCACTTCCCCGAACATACATAACTTTCCCTCCGTAACAATCGTCACAAAATACGCCCCTGCACTCGAATAGTCGTAACCTCTCAAACGCAACCTGTTGCGGCGTTGCCTTGCCCCCTCAAACATTCTCACCAACCTACAACAACCATCCGGTCACACTGTCAAACCACCTGAAACAGACCTTAACCCTTTTAGAATCCCCCAACATGCCCTTCCTAATCCCAAAACCCGTCCTCGCCGACATCATCTCCCACGCCCTCATCGCTGACCCCGAAGAATGCTGTGGCGTCCTAATCGGCGACGAAAACGGTGCCGACGAAGCAAAACGCATCAAAAACACCCACCCCGAACCTATCCGACGCTACGAGATGGACCCTGTAGCCTTAGCACGCGCCGAATCCGAAGCCGACGCTAAAGGCCTCAAAATCGTAGCCATCTACCACTCACACACCCACTCCCAAGCCTACCCATCCAAGACCGACGTCAACAACGCTGTCCAATCATGGTGGACCGAACCCTACTACGTTCTAATCTCCCTAGTAGAAAAAACCCGACCCATAGTCCGAGCCTTCAAAATCTCCGACAACCACCAAGTAACCGAAACCCCAATAACCACCGACGGCGACCAGTACGTAGAAACAACCCGAAGCTAATTTCATGCTCGCCCCTTTCATGACGAAAAGGTCAACAATCCCGTAGGGGCCGTTCGTGAACGGCCCGGGGAGGGGCTGCGAAGGAAGCGAAGCGCCCTTCGCAGAGCGACGGACTCCCCCATCAACTTTGGACAAGTCCCCTTCGCTTTAGCCTAAAGGGACGCGAAGACGGCGCTCACAACGCCGTTGAACGGGGGATACCCGCCCTCAAACTAGAATCATGTAGATGGTTATGAAACATTCAGCTATAGATAACAGTCACAAAAACGGTCACGTCGTTCAAGTCTCCGGCCTTGTAAAGCTCTACGATGAGTTACGCGCCGTAGACGGCATCACCTTCTCAGTAAGACGAGGCGAAACATTCGGTCTCCTCGGACCCAACGGCGCCGGCAAGACTACAACCATGCGCATGTTGGCCGGACTCTCCCCAGCAACCGACGGATCAGTCATGGTCGCCGGAATGGACGTCGCGAAGTCCGGTCGCGACGTCCGCAACGAGATCGGAGTGGTCACCCAGCACGACGGGCTCGACACAACCCTCGTAGTTCACCGCAACTTGGAGATGCACGGCTACCTCGCCGGACTCTCATACCGAGACTCGATCCGCCGAACCAAAGAAGTCCTAGGCTTCTTCAACCTCGAAACCCGCGCAAACGCCAGCATCCACGCCCTCTCCGGCGGCATGAAACGACGACTCGCCATCGCCAGAGCAATGATGTCCAGCCCGCAGCTGCTAGTCATGGACGAGCCGACCACCGGCCTCGACCCCCAGAGCCGCAACCGCGTCTGGGAACAACTCGGCGCCCTCAAAGAAGCCGGCGTAACAATCATCATGTCCACCCACTACATGATCGAAGCCGAAACCCTCTGCGACCGCCTAGCCATCATGGACCACGGCAACATCCTAGACATCGGAGAACCCGACGAAGTCGTCGAGCACCACGTCGGCGCAGAAGTCGCCATCCTCCAACTAAGCGAAAACGCCACAACCGAAGAACGCGCCGCCCTCCGCCGACAACTCGACGCCGAAGGACGAGACTACAGCGAAGTAGGCCCACGCTTCCTGGTAACCGCACCCAAAGGAACCAAACCAGAAGTCGCCACCCTAACTGGCCTCGCACCAATGCGCGTCACATACCGACCCGCTCACCTCGAAGACGTTTTCCTCTTCTTAACCGGCCGAGAGTTAAGAGACGAATAGAAACCTGATACCTATGAGCACCCAAGTAGCATTCCTAAACCAGACACGCTCCGAGCTGCGTACCTTCGCCGGAATCCGTTCCCGCTCCATTTCCGCCCTCTGGCTCCGACACTGGTTCGCATTCATCCGCTTCTGGAAATACGCAATCGCATTCCTCTTCGTCGAACCCGTCGTCATGATGATCGGCGTCGGTGTCGGAATCGGACGTCTCGTCCCGACCGTCCCCGGCACTGACATCCCCTACCCCGAGTTCGTCGCCCCCGGCATTATCGTAGGTTCCGCCATGTTCGTCCCCATGGTCGAATGTTCCATGGGCGCATACAACCGCATGGAAAACCAGCTCTACGACACCCAGCTGACCGCTCCACTCTCCATCCTCGAAGTCCTCATCGCCGACATCGCATTCGGCACAACCCGGGCCTTCATCAGCATGGCCTCGATAACCGTCATCGCCGTCGCTTTCGGCTGGATCAACGAGTGGACCGTAGTCTTCGTAATCATCCCCGTTTTCCTCGTCTCTGTCCTCTTCGGAGCGATCGGCTTCCTCTTCTCATCCACCGCGCCTCACGTCGCATTCGTAACCCTCGTCTTCACCGTCGTCGGTACCCCCATGTTCATGTTCAGCGGCATCTTCTACCCCTTCGAAGTCCTCCCCGACTGGGCACGAACAATCTCGAACTTCGTCCCCCTCGCCCCAGCAGTCAACCTCAGCCGGGCCTTCTCAACCAACGTCTACGAGCCAGGCCTGATTTGGGACGTCCTCTTCCTCATCGGAATGATCATCATAGTCCTCCCCCTCTCCTACATCCTCCTGAAGCGAAAACTCATCAAGTGATTGTGGAACATCCCGTTGCTGACGCTCTGGGTGATACACCGGAAACCGCCATCCCAGTTAGCCTTTTGCGCCGAGGCTTAGCCGAAGCATTTGTCGATGGCTCGCTCTCGCGTTTTAACGCTGCCGTGGTCCAATCGCACTCCTTGCCTGATGAACCTTGGTGTTTCGGACGAGACGCCGAGTCAGTCTTGGAACTACTGCAAAGAACCGATGATTGGCTCGAACGCACAATGTCACCGAACGTCTCGCAAGCGTTGGCAGCGCCCTTGGCCGCTTTGATACGGCAGGAAGAGAATGTCGAAGTGCGACTCTATGGAGATATCTACCATTCGCTGACCAAGCCCCCAACTCCCCACACCCTTCCCGAGGCCAGACTGCTGAGGATGCAGGACGTTGGTCTTTTACTAGCCTCGAACAGGCACCCTCAGGAACTAGGGTTCGCAACTTTCGACGAGCTTTTGACCGAAGGAGCAGCCGCAGGGGCCATCGTGCACGGGAAATTGAGGGCATTGGCACACACGAACGCCTTGACCGAGAGATATGGTGACATCGGTGTAAACACGGAAAAGGCTTGGCGCGGGAAGGGATTCGCCACGGCCTGCGCAAGCACTGTTGCCAAAGAGATCCAAAGGCTTGGCCGCATTCCTGTTTGGAGCGCGGGGGAAGACAACTGGGCCTCGTTGCGCGTCGCCGAGAAATTAGGGTTCGTGGAAACATCAAGACGCATCTATTTGAACGTTTTGCGCGCTTGAAACGTGTTGAGATGAGCGCCATTGTCGACAGGCGTCAGCTTGAACTGGGTTTAGAATGAGAATCATCAACCAGCGGAGGGTTCGCATAGAGGCCTAGTGCGCCCGCCTGCTAAGCGGGTTGGGGGTGTTGAGCCCCCTCGCGGGTTCGAATCCCGCACCCTCCGCCATTTTTCATGCCTTGTGGCAAGCGGCGAGTCTACCGGCGCCTTTGTCTTCGAGTGGAGGATGATCGTTGTCTCGGCAATAATCGTCGGCGATCGGACAGCGGTCGTAAAACCTGCAACGCGGCAATGGATCCACTGGCGCTGAGACCGATCCCTTGATCGATAAGGCATCCCTAGTTGCTTCGGGATCAGGGACCGGCACCGCTGAAAGCAGCGCCTTCGTGTATGGGTGCACCGGATACTGCAGCACGTCTTCTGTGTCACCCATCTCCACGATCTTGCCCAGATACATCACCGCAATCCGGCTGCACATGTAACGGGCGACCGCCAAGTCGTGAGTGATGTACAGATAACCGATGCCGAGCCGGTCTGCCAGCTCGTTCATGAGTTGCATGATGCCCGTTCTGATCGAGATGTCTAGCATCGAGGTCGGCTCGTCCGCCACCACGAACGACGGCTCCATTACCAGCGCCCGCGCAATCGCCACCCGTTGGCGCTGACCTCCCGACAACTCATGCGGAAATCGGAACAGGAACGATGCCGGTGGCGTCAGTCCGACCATCGACAAGGTCTCTGAAACTCGTTCGAACCGCTCCGAGTGATCGCCGATCTTCTGGACGTGCAGCGGCTCGGCGACGGTATCGAAGATCGTCCTTCTTGGATTCATCGACTCATACGGATCCTGGAACACCATCTGGGCGCGGCGTCGGAAGTCTTTGAGCGGTGCGCCCTTGAGGTGGGCAATGTCCTCGAGATCGCCTGATTGGTTCTTGAACAGGACTTGGCCGTCGGTGGGCTCTGTAAGTCGGACGAGCATCCTGCCGGTGGTGGTCTTGCCGCATCCGGATTCACCGACGAGTCCCAGGGTTTCGCCCGGCATGAGGTCGAACGACACCCCGTCGACGGCGTGGATGAAGCTGCGGTCTCGGCGGAACCATCCGGCGGAAACCGGGTAACGCTTCGCAAGGTTCACCGCGCTGACCAGAGCGAGGGACGCGGATGCGGGGATGCCGACTGAGACGTTCACGGTGTCACTCGCCTCCTAGATCGTCAACCGGATTCCAACATGTCGCCCAGTGGTCGCCACGTTGGACGGTTGGCGGGATGGAAGTTCGGCACTCGTCAGTGGCGTAGGCGCATCGGGGATGGAAGGCGCATCCGGCTGGTAGATCGAGGAGGTCGGGCGGCTCGCCGGGAAGTGTAGTCAGGTCGTGCTTCTCGCCGCGTACGCTGGGGAAGGCCGACATGAGGGCCTTGGTGTACGGGTGGATCGGCCTAGCGTATACCTCGGTCGTGGGGCCGAACTCCACGAGTTTTCCGGCGTACATCACTCCAACGACGTCACAGACCTCGGCGATCACAGCCATGTCGTGAGAGATATAGATCATGCTCATGTTGAGTGAACGCTGGATGGCCTGCATCTCTCGTAGGATGTGATCTTGGACGATCACGTCGAGAGCGGTGGTGGGTTCGTCGGCGATGATGATGTCTGGTTCGCACGCCAACGCCATGGCGATGATTGCGCGCTGTCTCATACCTCCGCTGTACTCGTGGGGGTACCGACGAATGTAGGTCGGATCCAAGCTGACGAGATCGAACAGTTCGCGTACTCTTTCCATCGCGTCACGGCCTGCAGATGCGGAGTGCGCTTCCAGCGCTTCGATGATCTGATCGCCTACCCGGTAGACCGGGTCGAGGGAGTTCATGGCGGCTTGGAAGACCATGGAGATGCGATCCCATCGATGGGCCCTCATCTGGTCTTCGCTCAGAGTGGTGAGATCGACACCGTTAAGGATGATGCTGCCCGAAACGAGTCTTGCATTGTCGGGCAGCAGTTTTAGCAACGTCATGGCGATGGAGGATTTGCCGCAACCGGATTCGCCGACCAGCCCAAGCGATTGTCCACGTGCCACGGCGAAGGATACGCCGTCGACCGCGCGCACGGTGCCCGCCCGGGTGACGTAGTGCATCTTCAGGTCTTCGACGACAAGGACGGGATCGGTGGTCATCGGCTTCTGAGCCTCGGGTTAACTACCTCGTCGAGCGATCTGCCGACGAGGTAGAAGGCGGAACACAGGAGCGTGATGGACAGGCTCGCGGGGAATATGAGCCACCAGAACTCGGTGACTTGCAGCAGGTATCCGGCGGATTCCGTGGTGTGGATCATCAATCCCCAACTCATGCGAACGTCGAGGAGTCCGAGGAAGCTGAGCACAGCTTCGGAGAATATGGCGCTGGTGACGGTGAACATCATGTAGAGGAACGACAGCGGGAGGAGGTTCGGCACGATGTGGACCAGGATGATGTGGAAATGTCCACCGCCTGCACTCCGTGCAGCGTCGATGTACGGTTTTACGACCACGGAGAGTGCCTGTGATTTGAGGACCACGCCGGTTGCCCCGAAACCGGAAAGGATGCCGATGATCAATGCGAGTTCGAAATGTTCGACGCCGATGAGTGCGCTTAGGACGATGAGGACGCTTATCGCAGGCATCATGATCATGATGTCCGCGAGCCGCATTAGGAGGGTGTCGACCCATCCACCGAAATATGCGGCGATTGCGCCGACGGCGGTACCGATTACGACGGTGACGGTCGCGGCGAGCAGTCCGAGTAGGAACTCCGACCTTGCGCTGAACATCAGCTGGCTGAGGATGTCCCTGCCTAGAGGATCCGTACCGAGAAGGTGTTTCAAACTCGGTGGGGCGGGTTGCTGAGTCTCGTCGAATGCGTATCCGACCACGGGATCGTAAGTGCGAGGCTCCCAAACCGTGTTCATGAGGATCGGATGTGCGAGAGCCAGCAGGGCGTACAGGCCGATGATCGCCAATCCGATGATCCCGATCCGAGTTCTGACGAATAGCTGCCAGTTCTCGCGAAGGGACTGCAATGCAAGTCTCAGACGGGCCCGCCATAGCGCGGTTGGGACGGCGTGTTGGGCATTGACCGCCGACATCAGTATCGGATCCTCGGGTCGAGGTATGCGTATAGGACGTCTGCAACCAAGTGAGCCACAAGCACGAATATGCCGACGAATACGAAAGCGCCGACCGCTAACGGCAGGTCTTCAGTCAACGTCGCCGACACCAGTGTCTGCCCCATTCCAGGCCAAGAGAAGATCGATTCCGTGATGACTCCGCCATCCACCGCGAACGCGAGGCTGAAAATGAAGCTCGTAACCACCGGCAACAAGGCGTTGCGAGCCACGTGCTTGTCGCGCACCGCGCGTTCTGGCAAACCCTTGGCTCGGGCGGCCATGACGAAGTCTTCCCGCATAGTCTCCAACATGCTGTTGCGTGTTAGCAACATCGTTCCCGCAAAACTGATCAGCGTCAAGGTCACGACGGGCAGCACCATATGGCGCAAAATGTCCCAGGCAAAGACAACGGTGCCCGACGAAATCCAAACACCGGCGACCGCGAGAGACGCCAGAGCGATGCTCGCGATGCGAATGATTCGCGCGTTTCCCATCCTTCGCTGCCCAGTGATCACGAACACGGCGAACACGACGACCGACACGACGAAGGCGGTCAAGATCATCTGATTAAAGACCGAGTTGGCGTCGATGGATGCGTCTCTCCAGAGCACTGGGTCGAGGAACTTGCCTATCGGCAGCCAACCCGCTTTGAATGCGAACAGCCAGATCATCATCAGGCCGAACCAAGGCGTGAAGACGGTGTACAGCGTCACCCCGCCGACGGTGGATGTGTACTCGAACCACCCGCCGCGTCGCCAAGCAAGGATCTTGCCAAGCGCGAATCCGAGATAGAACGAGAGGGCTGTGGCGGTCATAAAGAGGACAACGGTTCTGGGCAACCTCTCCATGATGACGTCGGCGACCGATCGAGGGTAGTGGCTGAACGAGATCCCGAAGTTGCCAGTGAAGGTGTTCTTGATGTGGACGAGGTATTGCTTCCACAGGGGTTCATTCACGCCGAACAGGTCCTGCAGCCTTTCCCGAGTTTCGGGAGGGACATCGGGATTCAAGGCGTAGAAATTGCTGACGTCTCCCGGCTGTGCGTTGACGATGAAGAAAACCAGCGTTAGGAACACGAACAGAGTGACGAGGATTTGCGCCAATCTCTTCAGCAGGTATTTGGCCATCAGCCCGTCCTGGCGATCATGCCGGATGCGCCCCTCTATTTTGGTGCTTGCCGTGTTGGGGCAACTCGCCCCCTCGGATCAAAACGAAGGGGCGGGTCTGTTACTTGATTACGACTTCCTGCTGCATGCCGTTCTGTTGTTCCAGTCCACCAAGCACCGAGGTGTAAGGGAACTCGATTCTCGACGGCCGGTATGCATCCAGTTTCGGAGTAGTGAACAGCGGCACGTAAGGCAGGTCTTCGGCAAGGAACGCCTGAAGCTGGAACGCCTTTTCTCTCGCTCCTTCAATAGTCGTCTCCGAGAGGAGACCGAGAGACAGGTCGTCGAACTGTCCATTCGCGTATCCGCCCCAGTTGTAACCGCCGCCGATTTCGGGTGAATGCCTGCTGTGGAAGAAATTCTCTAAGTAATCGGGGAAAATCGACAGGCCCCATCCGAGGATCCACATGTCAAGGTCTTCGGCGACATTGTCGCTGAAGAGTTCGTCGACGATGACGTTGAATCCGGTAAGCTGCGCTCGCACTGGTATGCCGACGTCGGTGAGCCAGCGTTCGACCCAGATGGCGAACGTGGACCGCATGGGATCGTAACCAGCGCTGGGAGCTAGGAGCGTCATCTCAGGTACAGGCGATCCGTCGGGCATTTTGAGTCCTTTGCCCTGCTTGGCGATGAAGGCGCCGTCCTCGCTGACCTCAGGTTCCTCCTCGTAGGTGAATCCGGCGTTTTTGAGGAGTTCAACGGCCTGGGCAATCCGCTCTCCCCTGCTGAGGTCTTTGCCGAACTTCGGGACATCGGCGTTGTGCCAAAACTCGTTGCCTTCGGGAACCATGGCATAAACCGGGATCGCGGCGTCTTGCAAGACGGTTCTGGCGACAAACTCCTTGTCGATGACCGTGGCGACGGCTTGTCTGAATTCCGGGATGTCCATCGGCGGTTTTCGTACGTTGAAACCGAGGTATCGGACGCCGTTGTTGGAGTTCGCGGCGATTTGCAGGTCAGGAGTGTTCCTAACGCGGTCAAGGAAACCTTTTTCCAATCCGAGAGGATTGAAAACGTAGTCGATGTCACCATTGGTCAGAGCAAGGATCGCGGCGTCCTGGTTGCCGTAGATGCTGAACAGTTCCGATTCGACATGGGGTCCGACCTCGTATTCAAGAACCTTATCCCCCTCTGCCTCACCGAAATACGTCGCCGAGTGTCCGGTGCGGTCGTTGGATTGCGAGTACGCGCCGTTAGCGTACATGGTGACCACGGTGCCTTGGTCAAAGAAGTTGGGATCGGTGTTGTTTTCGAAGAAAGCGCCGGGTTCCCACTTGCTGAACACGAAGCCGCCGAGGGTCGGTTCACCGTCGGGGACGTGTGCGAATAGCGCTTCCTGTTGCTGCTCGACCTCGCCTGCCTTCTTAACTTCTTCGATGACCGGCGCCCAGTAGTGCTCGGCGAGGACGGGCATGAATCCTAGACCGAACTGCCACACGCTCAATCCCGGTGTTTGCGGATTGCCTTCGGCGTCGGTGGTCTTGAAGAAGACCTTCAGCGTGTGGGTGTCGACAGCTTCCACCCGGTCGAGGAACACGGGATCGACTGCCTGCGCCCAGTTTGAGGAGAGCTGCAAATCAAGCACGGTGTTCACGGTGAATACGAAGTCGCCGGCGTCCAACTCATGGCCGTCGCTCCACACGACGCCGGTCTGGAGCGGTACTTCGGCGGTCCAGAACTCGCTGTCGCCGACGGTCTCTTTTACGAGATCGGTTGGAAAGTCGGCGGCGAGACTTGGGATCCAATCGAAGCGCTGGTCGGAGTAGCCGTACAACGATCCCGAGTGGCCGTCGAGAACGTATTGCGTCCACACGGAACCCGCTGGTCCACCGTAGTAGTTCCAGAAATTCCTAGAGATCGGTTCCTCGAAGATTCCCATCTGGTAGATCGGCGGCCCTGCAGAGACCTCAGGCTCGGGGGTCGGCTCGACGATCTTCTCCACCTCAACGATCTTTTCTACCTCAACTACCTTCTCAATGGGCACCTCCACCTCGACTTCTACCTCTTTGATCACCTCCTTCTCAACCTCCACCTCCTTGATGACCTCTTTCTCAACCTCTACCTCTTTGATCACCTCTACCGGCACTTCTTTGATGATGGTGACCGGCTCCGCTTCCCCTTGGCAAGCAACGAGCGCTATGGCAACCAATGCGACCGAAACGATAATCAAATATCTCGTCATCATCGAAACCTCCATGGGCCCGTATCCTCGCATCAGAGTGACGGTCTATTTACATCTAATAGGAGTCTATACTCACGCTACAGCAAATCAGATCCCTGCGACGAACACACATTTCGCCGCTGAATTTACCCTTCTGTTGAGAAACTTGCTGATGTTCTGACCGCCAAAATCCCGGCGCGATAATGTCTTGCCACACCCTATCGTTGAGCACTTCACCATGTCCCTGACCAACAGCAACCAAATCAAAGTCATCATCGTCGGCGCTGGCCACAACGGACTAGTCGCCGCCGGATACCTCGCTCGCGCCGGACTCAACGTCCAGGTCCTCGAACGCAGAGACGTCGTTGGTGGCGCAGTCGTCACTGAGGAGTGGTTCCCCGGATTCCACATCTCTACCTGCTCATACGTCTGCCACATCCTCCAGAAAAAGGTCATCGACGACCTCGAACTCCGACAATACGGCTTCCACGTCTATCCCATCGACCCCTCACGCGTCCACCCCTACCCTAACGGCAACGCCGTAACCTTCTGGCACGACGACGCCCACACCGTCGAGCAGCTCCGCGACCAATACCCCGAAGACGCCGACGCATGGTTCGCATGGGCCGACTTCTGGCACAGCGCCGTACGCATCCTCAGCGACTACTACCTCGGCCCGCCTCCCTCCCTCGCCGAACTCACCGACCGATTCCGACAGGAAGGCGAAGAGGAACTCCTCGAAACCCTCCTCACCGTACCCCTGAAAGACCTCATAAAACGCTACTTCGTCTCCGACGAGGTAAGAGCCGCCGTCAGCACCGGCGCAATGGACATGGGCGACATCAGCGCGCCCGGCAGCGCATACATCGCCGCCCTCTACCGCTTTAGCGCATTCCGCGAAGACACCGAAAACTACGGCATCGTACGCGGCGGCATGGGCGGCATCACCCAGTCTCTCGCACGATCCGCCAAGGCTTCAGGTGCCAAAATCCAAACCAGCACCGAGGTCAACCGCATCCTCGCACAAAACGGAAAAACCACCGGCGTCGAACTCAAAAACGGCGAAACAATCGACGCCGACATCGTAATCTCAAACGCCGACCCCAAGCGCACATACCTCACACTCCTGGACGAATCATCCCTAGACACCGACTTCCTAAACGAAGTCAAATCCCTAAAAACCCAAGCCGCATCCGCCAAATTCCTCTGCGCCGTCAAGGAACTCCCCGACTTCTCACGTCACCTCGGACCCAACTTCGATCCCAAGCACTTGGCAATGATCACCATCTGCCCATCTGTCGACCAGAGCGAGATGGCATGGAACGACTGCAAGAACGGAATAGTCACTAAAACCCCCATCATGCAGTTGCAGATCCCCTCGGTCTACGACGATTCGGTCGCACCCGAAGGCCACCACGTCCTATCCCTCTGGATCTACTTCCTACCGCCACACGTCAAAGACTCCTCATGGTCAGATGTGCGCCAAGAATACGGTGAGTGGCTCATCGACTACGTAACCTCATACGCCCCAAACTTCCGAGACTCCATCATCGACTGGACGCTCCTAACACCCGAGGACATCGAAGACCGCATCGGACTCACCGACGGCAACATCCGGCACCTAGACATGATCCCCCAGCAGATGATGTCCCGCCGACCTCTTCCCGGATGGTCCGACTACCGCTCACCCATCGCCGGCCTATACCTCTGCGGTGCAGGAACCCATCCCGGCGGCGAAGTAACAGGCGCTCCCGGACACAACGCAGCCCACGTCATCCTAGAAGACCTCGGCCCATAACACCCGCTGCATGAACACCCGCTCCATTTGGCGACCTGACAAGGACGAGGTCATCGTCGAAAACGGCGCCGTCGCTACCGCTCACCCAATCGCAGCACAAGTCGGCGTCGACATCCTCAAAAGCGGAGGAAACGCCGTAGACGCCGCCATCGCTACCGGTTTCTGCCTCAACGTCGTCGAGCCATCAAGCTCCTGCATCGCCGGCCACGGTCAGATGATCGTCCACATGGCAGCCGAGCGCCGCAACGTCGCCATCGAATACGGACATCGCGCGCCAAAGGCCGCAACCGCCGACATGTTCAAGATCACCGGACAAGCGGTCACCGGAAACGGCATCTATCAGGTCGAAGACAACGCCAACGCCGTCGGACACCGCGCAGTGGGTGTCCCCGGAGTCACCGCCGGCATGTGCCGCGCTCACGAGCTATTCGGCACTCTACCTCTCGAACAACTCCTCGAACCCGCCGTCCACTACGCCAGAGAAGGCTTCGACGCAGACTCGACCACAACCCTCGGCATCGCCAACAACATGCCCAACTTCAGCCGCTACGGAGAAGCGGCAAACATCTTCCTGAATAACGGCTTTCCTCCTCCTCCCGGCACCAAAATCTTTCAGCGAGACCTCGCAGACACCCTCGAACGCATCGGTAGAGAAGGCAAAGACGCTCTACATCGCGGCGAGATTGCGGCAGCCATCGACGAGGAGATGAAACAAAACGACGGTATCCTGACCGCCCAAGACCTCGCCGATTATGAACCCCTGGTCCTGGCTCCTGCTGAAACCTCCTACAGAGGTCATCGAATCCTAAGCTGTCCCGTACCCGCCGGCACCGTCACAACCCTTCAAATCCTCAACATCCTCGAAAACTTCGATCTTCCAAACCTCACACACGCCTCGCCAGAGCATCTCCACCTCTACATCGAGGCAGCACGCCACGCATTCGCCGACCGTTACAGCTACGTAGGCGACCCCGACTTCGGTCCAGTGCCGACCAGCGGGATCCTGTCGAAGAACTACGCACGGCTGCTGGCAGATGCCATCGATCCTATGACAGCGAAACTCGAAGACGAGCGCGAAATCCAACCATGGGTCGCATACGCCGACTCCCCGCTCCACGACCCGTGGCCTCACGACTCGCAACCATCGCCCGAACACACCCTCCCCGCTTCGCCACCCAGCGACGGCGACTGCACAACCCACTTCAGCATCATCGATCGCGACCGAAACATGGTCGCCTGCACCCAGACCGCCGTCGGAGGATTCGGCTCCTCCGTCATCGTTCCTGGCACCGGAGTTCTGCTGACCAACTGCATGGTCGTCTTCAACCCGATGCCCGGAACCGCAAACTCCATCCAGGGATACAAACGCGGCCTCAACAACATGTCCCCTGTCCTTGTCCTCAAAAACGACGAACCATTCCTCACCGTCGGCGCACCCGGCGGACGCAGAATCATCTGCCGCATCGCACACATCATCTCCAACATCATCGACTTCGGCATGTCTATGCAGAACGCCATCACCGCCCCCTCAGTCGACGCCGCAGAACGCGAAACCTTCATCGACCACCGTATCGATCCCGAAACCATCGAAACCCTCACAAGCATCGGCCATAACACCAAAACCGTCCCCGAACCCGCCACCGGCGGAGCATTCTCCCGCCCCCGAGGCATCCTAATAAACCCCCAAACCAACAACCTACACGCAGGCGTCCATCCCTTCGGCCCAGACCAAGCCCAAGGCTACTAACCTCCACCCCTTCCTTCAGGAGAGGGCAGGGACAGGCAACCCCGTAGGGCAGATTTCAAACAACCTGCTCTGCAAGCGAAGGGGGCAACCCATTTTCCACCCCCTCCTTCAGGAGGGGGCAGGGGGAGGCAACCCGTAGGACCCATTCGTGAACGACACAGGAGAGATGGAATCGTAGGGGTCGCTCGAGAACGACACGGGAAAGGTGAAATCGTAGGGGCCGTTCGTGAACGGCCCGGGGCGGGGCTGCGAAGGAAGCGAAGCGAACCTTCGCAGAGTGACGGACTCCCTCAAAAACCACCACTCCTCCCACACCCCCCAAACCTCAACTAAAACTCCCAACGACTACGCACGTTCCCCCTCTCCCGCTGGGCGGGAGAGGGCCAGGGTGAGGGCGAGGGGAAGAGCGGGGCCAGACGAACTCCCCCAGCGCAAAATCCCAAACAACCAGAACAAAATCCCAATAATCCCCCGATCCCAGAAATCCCAGTTCAGACAACAACTTGACAACACCAACATACGTATTAATATAGATAACAGTTTGATCGACAGACTTGCGCCGCGCAACGGAAGCGGCCACCCCCAGCCCGGGGAACCATCGGGAAAAGCGTCAGCCGCGAAAGCGACTGCGATCAGACCCTCCGAAAGAGGACGAGACCGTAGAGCCGCCGAAACGGCTGTGGCGACGCCCCCGCAGCGGCTGCCGAGTCGCTGAAAGGAGAACCGGGTCCTGTTGGAAGCGCACCTCGGACCATTGTCTCAGCCGCGGCGAGCAGGGCTGTCCAGTCGCCGCCGGTCCGGAAGGACCAAGCCGGTCAGCGCCGAAGCCGCAGAGAAGCGGCATCGGCGAAGGGGCTCGGGAGGACGTGCGTGGATGCAGGGAGACGTCGTATTCGCTCGCCACGGGGACGGCTACAGGTTTCAGGCCGAAAGGCCGATGGAAGGCGACGAACTCGTCAACCCCCTCCGAGGGGGAGACCCCACGTCCCCTCTCCCGCTCCGCGGGAGAGGGCCAGGGTGAGGGCGCCGTCGTCGTCCGGGCAGGAGCGCTGGCAGCTCCCGCAGAACCTGGATATGGGACGGATCCTGGTGTCTGCCCCGCCAAACGGCGCAAGTCGACCGCGGATTTACGGTGCAGTGACGCGTAAACGCTGCACCGTCGAGAAGCGGAGCAAAAGTGCGTAACTCCGAAGCAGGAGCCGTGCAGAGCACACGGCCCTCCTTCGGCCGCCACCGTAAGTCCGAAGGGCGCATCGCAAGGCGATCGCGG
>JAJEGY010000012.1 GCA_022819585.1 Dehalococcoidia bacterium
CCAAACGTATCGTTGAGCTAAATCTACGGATTCGTCCAACGCCGATCCACGGGCGAGATGCGCCGCGATCGCAGAAGCAAATGTGCAACCTGTTCCGTGATTGCTTGTAGTCTCGATCCGAAATGACGTGATGTGCTTGACCCCGTTACGTGTGACAAGAACGTCGGTGACTCGCCCCGACTCATCGTCCAAATGCCCGCCCTTAACTACTGCTGCATCAGCACCCATCAGCAATAGTTCTCCGCCTGCCAATTCCATGTCATCAACAGATTCGATCTCGATGCCCGTAAGTACTTCCGCTTCTGGAACGTTGGGCGTAACGACTGTTGCCAGCGGTATCAATCTTTGCTTGACGCTTTCAACGGCTTCATCCTGCAACAGTTGAGCACCGCTAGCGGCAACCATGACCGGATCAACTACCAAAGGGGCAAGCTCGAACTTTTCAATTGATTCGGCGACACACTCCACAATTTCTGAGGAAGACAACATCCCCGTCTTCACAACATCGACCCCGATATCTGTAACCACGGCTTCGATCTGGTCGCTGATCACTTCAAGTGGCACCTCGGCGACAGCAGTCACTCCCAGAGTGTTCTGCGCCGTGATTGCCGTGACTGCGCTCATCCCATACGCGCCAAGCGCTGCAAACGTCTTCAGATCCGCCTGAATACCCGCACCCCCAGCAGAATCGGAGCCTGCGATGGTAAGGACGCGAGGTGGCGTTGCGGAATCCATTTCCATATAGAATACGCAAGCGGAATGACGGATGCACGGAAAAACGACCTTTCCAAGGTCAAAGCGCTGATATTCGACGTCTTTGGGACCGTCGTCAACTGGCGCGACTCCATCATCGCCGAAGTTGCTGGAGCTGCTGCTGACCACGGGATGCCGGAAGGCGATTGGGGTCGCTTCGCCGACGAGTGGCGGGCATGGTACGGCAAATCGACCCGCGAACTCAGCCGGGACGAAGGCCCTTGGCGTTTAGTCGATGAGATTCACCGTGAGAAGCTGGACGTGCTATTGGAAGAATACGGTCTTGCGGACGCAATGACGGAAGAGGCAAAACAGCATCTCAACCGCGCCTGGCACCGCCTCGACGGTTGGCCCGACTCCCCTTCTGGCCTTAGACGGCTCAAGTCCAAATACATCATTGCCACCGCGTCCAACGGAAACCTCGCGCTTCTCGTCAACATGGCGAAACATGCCGACCTGCCTTGGGACGCGGTGATGTCGCCTGACGTCTACGGCGCGTACAAACCATCGCCAAAGGTCTATCAGAACGCCTCCAAACTGTTGGGCCTAAAAACAGACCAAGTGATGATGGTGGCCGCTCACACCGGCGATCTCGAAGCCTCAGCACGTGAAGGCCTCGCGACCGCGTTTGTGCATCGTCCAATGGAACATGGACCGGAAAAACCCGTTGAAATGCCGGACACCTCCGCATTCGATATCACCGCAACTGATTTCAATGATCTCGCAGATCAACTCGGCTGCGATTAACTAACCGACTAACCGTCACTAAACCTGGAGACCAAACGATGCCCTGGACATTTGAAGACGCCGCGCCGATGATCGGTTCGATCACCGAAGGCAACTGCTGGACAGGCGCTCACATGCTCTACAGCAACGTCGCTCTCAACCGCATCATGCGATTAGATGTCAAATCGGGCCTTGTTGACGTGTTCGCCGAGAACACTGAGGGCACAAATGGCCTAAACTTCGATGCCGATGGGAATCTCTACGGCTGCGCCGGTACCGGACGCAAAGTGGTGAAGTTCGACGATGAGGGTAACTTTGAAACCGTCGTCAGCAGCGTGGACGGTATGCGTCTGAACAGCCCTAACGATCTGGCAATCACCCCATCTGGCGCGATCTACTTCTCTGACCGTGTAGGCGACTCGAACCCGGAAGTCGGCATCGCTTACTCTGCAATCATCTCCGCCGAAAGAGACGACGATGGCAATTGGGTTTGCACACGCCGTACATTCGACACCTCGCAACCAAATGGCCTGGTATTTTCGAGCGACTACAAGACTCTCTACGTCGCCCAAAGCGATTTCCGCGCCAGCGAAAGCCGCGATCTGCGCGCATACCCTGTAAACGATGACGGTTCGTTAGGCGAATGCAAAATCCTCCACGACTTCGGTCCGCATCGCGGCATCGACGGTATGACATTGGCATCAGACGGCAGCATCGTAGCCTGCACCGGATGGGAAGTTTCGGGCCCAGGCGGCAATGTCACTCACTTCGACCCAGACGGCATGATCATCGAACAACACCCAGTCGTCGCACAGCGCCCAACCAACTGCACCTTCGCGGACGGAGACTTGTATGTGTCTTCCATTGAAGGCCACACTTTGGTGTCACGAGACACTGGACTGACCGGATACCTCCTCTATCCTCAATGAGCGGTCTTGGCCGATTGACATCCGAAAACGCCCGACACGAGGTGGCGACAACATGAATGACACTTGGGAATGGGAACTGATCGCCAAACACGATTCGCTGACTGAAGGACCTGCATGGGACGGGAATGGATTGCTCTACAACGAGTGCTACGCGTCCACCACCTATCGATGGGACCCCAAGACGGGCGAAAGTTCAGTTTGGCGAAACCAATCCAATCAAGCAAACGGCATGAAGTTCGATCGTTCGGGCAGACTCTTTGCGTGTGAAGGAGGAGCTAACCAAGTCGTCGAGATTGACATCTCCAATCCCGATTCAGACGCCACCGTAATCGCCAACTCGCTTGACGGTGCCAAGATAAACATGCCTAACGACCTCGACATCGACGGTCGCGGCCGTGTTTACTTCTCCGATCCCAACTACTCGGACAAACCCAACAACCTGCCGCATGAATCCGTATACCTCGCCGAACATATTTTCGGCGGGAACTGGACCACCAAGCGAGTCACGTTTGATACCAACCGGCCCAACGGCGTCCTACTTTCAGCCGACCAGAGCACCCTCTACGTCGCCGAAAGCCCTGTAAAACCCGATCTGAAGCGGCAACTCCGAGCCTATCCCGTCAACTCCGACGGCACACTCGGAGACAAAACAGTGCTCTTCGACTTCGGACCCGGCAGAGGCATTGATGGCATGGTGATCAACACCGACGGTCAAATCTTGGCAACAGCCGGATCAAGTTCTGCCGGAGCTGGTTCAGCTATCTACGTCTTTGAATCTGACGGCCTTGTCCGTGCTACGTACCGCTCACCAGCGGATAGTCCGACGAACTGCACTTTCGGTGGTCCCGCCCTAGACATCCTCTTCGTCACGTTCGCAACTGGCCACGTCTACCAAGTCAAAAACACAGGCATGACCGGCCATTTGGCGTATCCGCGTCGGATGTTTTGAGTAGAACCGTCCTAAAGATTGACGACTACTTGTAAAACTCGTCCGTCCAGGCCGTGCTGACATCGAAGTCTTGCGGGATGAGGTCGCGGCTCTTCATGTAATCGCCTACGGAGTCCCATTGGGATTGGGAGAGGGTGCCGAATTTACCGTCTTCGCTGTCTAGCCACGCGGGGATTAGGAGGGGGATGCCACGTCGGTCTAGAGATTCGCTGGATTCGTCGATGGAGTCTTGGTTTAGTTTGACTAGGATGTCGATTCCTCGTTGTCCGTCTTCGGCGACGTATTCGAAGCCTTTTGTGAATGCAGTTACGAAGCGCCGCACGACATCGGGCTTCTCTTCGATCATCTGGTCGGACGTGATGAGCATCATCTCGTAGTAGCGGGGGACTCCCCAGTCCTCGGGGTAGATGATCTCTACGGGGTGTCCCATGTCTTCGAGGACAAACGATTCGTATGACCAGTATGCTCCGATTACGGCGTCCATAGTTCCGGCTGCGAGGACTTGGGAGAGCGCGTATCCGACGTCGTGGAGTTCGACGTCGTCGAGGGTGAGACCGTCGGCTTCAAGCATGGCAGCGAGCATGAGCTCATCCCACTCGATTCCGGGGTAGCCGACTTTTTTCCCTTTGAGGTCGGCGGGTCGGGTAATTCCCGAGGATTTCAAAGCCATTAGCGAGTTGACGGGGCTCTGCACTATCGCGCGGACTGCTACGACGGGTACGCCGGCGGCTCGTGCAAGCGTGGTGTCGGTCTGATAGAAGATTCCGAAGTCGCGCTGCCCTGCTCCAACTAGTTGGGCGATCGCGGCCGCGTCGGCGGGGACGCTCACCTCGACCTCAAGGTTCTCTTCCTCGAAATAGCCTTGGTCGATCGCGGCGTAGATTCCCGAGTGGTTGGCATTCGGGGGCGACCAGTCAAGCTCGACCGAGACGGTTTCTGTTTCAGGCTCAGACGTGCAGGCAATGACAGAGACAATCAACGCAACGACCGGTAGAACCAGACCGATAATCTTTCTCACGACGTTCCTCCTTGGGGATTCGATCCCGGGTAGTTTCGTAAAACCCGAGATTGTAACAGCGCTATTGAGATGAACATCAATGCTGCCATGATCGATAGGGTAAATATCGCGGCAAATACTAACTCAGTCTGAAACTTCGGCGTTGATGTCTTGATCAACCAACCGAGACCCGATGCGGCGCTGACCCACTCACCGATCACCGCTCCGATTACCGAAACAACGGCAGCAACCTTCAATCCAGCAAAGAAGTAAGGCAACGCGGACCGGACATACAACTTCGTGAACATCTGCCAGCGCGAAGCGCCCAACGTCCGGAACATGTCTGCCATGTCCGAATCCACCGACTTGAAGCCCGTCATTAGGTTGATAGTTACCGGGAAAAACGTAAACAGAACAACGACCACGATCTTAGGGCCCATTCCCGTTCCAATCCAGATCAGCAGCATCGGCGCCAAAGTGAAAACCGGTATCGTCTGGGACGCAATCAAGAAGGGATAAACCGACCGCTCCAGCAGCCTCGACCAGAACATCGCTGTTGCCATCGCACACGCGAAGGTGATAGACACTGCGAAACCGATCAGAATCTCTTGTGTAGTGACGTAAGCATGACGCAAGAAAAGATCCGGCTTATCGACAAGTTCGGCAAGAATCAACGAAACCGGCGGCAAGATCCAAGTCTGGACATTCAGCACCCTAACCAAAATCTCCCACAGCACCAAACCCAGTCCCGCCAAGATCATTGCCGATCCCCACGCCCTAGCAAATGAACGTACTCGCATCGAGAATGTGCGTTCGATGACGGCTTCACGGTCGATTTCGACCGATTGCGGCAGATCGCGTGCTTCTTGTTGTGTGCTCAGTGTCATCTCTTTTTCACGCAACAGTGACACCATCCAACGCAGAGAGAAGTTGCCATTTGAATTCAACGAATTTCTGATCTCGAACAACGTCATTAGGTCGAGGTCGCGGCAAATCCACCTCTAACTCAAGCAAGATCTGCCCAGGCCGCGATGACATAACAAGCACGCGATCCCCAAGCATCAACGCCTCCTCAACATCGTGTGTCACCATGATGGTCGCTCGGTTGCTCCGGTCCAAGACATCCGACAACCATCTCTGCAATTCAGCACGGGTAATTGCGTCCAACGCTTTGAAGGGCTCGTCAAGCAACAGCACGCTGCGCTCAGGCAAAACTGCCCGAAGCAAGGCTACGCGCTGCCTCATGCCGCCTGACAATGTCGCGGGGTAAGCGTTGAGGAAATCATCGATCCCGAACTTGCTAGCGAGGTCCGTCGCCTTAGATTCCGCTTCACGCCTCGATACTCCCGCAATCTCAAGCCCCAAAACTGCGTTCTCAAGCACATTTCGCCAAGGCAATAACAGGTCGATCTGATGCATGTACGCCACGCGCCCGATCCGCTCAGCTTCGATATCGCTATCAAGACTCACGTTACCAGTGTCAGGTTCGATCAATCCGGCGATGATATTGAGCAACGTGCTCTTACCGCATCCACTTGGCCCCACAATAACGACGAATTCTCCGAGCGAAACGTCCAAAGAGACATCGATCATCGCCTGAACCGGCGGCATATCGGCACTTGCGAACGATTTGGACGCGTTCGATACGGAAACAATTGGAATATCACCGTTTTCCGATGATTGGCGACCAGTGATCGATCCTTCGCGCAATAAGTCAGCAGCGACGTCGGAACCGGGATTCGGTGATGCGTGCCGAGAAGGGCTAGGAGATGAAACTTCCGATGTTTGTGACATCGGCTTTTGGTTCCTCCGCTGGCATTACCCAGATCAGGTTGTGTGGGTCGGCGGAATGAAATCCGCCCTCTCAGCCCGGCTGACCGAGCTCCCCAAATCGCAAGACGAACCCTCCGTAGGGCCTCTCAAGACGTAATCGCTTGATTATACCAACCTCTCCCATTGGCAGTCTGTTCCTTGTTGCCATAGGGTCAGTTCGTCTTTACAATGCTTTGCCATGGGAACAGCAGACATCGGGGCGCGAGAAAACTTCGTTCGCTCGGTGTCACGTCCAGCCGCCCAGATCAACCTTGGGCTCTCCTGCCTCTACATCGCTGCGGAAAGCCAACCCTATCTCGATGTTCCTCTCTACATGGGGAAGATCAGCGAGATTGCCGAACGCATCAGGCAGAAATCACAAAACCGACGCTCACTTTATGACGCCCTATACGCGCTGAACGACCTGCTCTTCGACGAATTGGGTTTCCGCGGCAATGCAGGAAACTACTACGACGTTCGAAACAGCCTGTTGAACGAGGTTCTCGAACGTAGATTGGGGATACCTATAACGCTGTCAGTCCTCTACATGGAGATCGGACACCGCATCGGAATCAACCTGACCGGCGTAAACATGTCCAGTCATTTTTTGCTTTCAGCCGGCGCTGGCGCTTCACTTATATTCGTTGATCCATTCCGTAAAGGAAGGCTGTACTCGCGGTGGGAATGTCTAAGGTTGCTGAGTGGTTCAGGTAACCCGCCCAATGATTCTAGCAAACTTGATCGACTTGAGCGTGCACATCTGCCTCAAGCTGACCGCAAAATGATCCTTGCACGTGTATTGAACAACATGAAGATGATCCACACGCATTCCGGAGATTTCGAAGCAGCGATAGCTGACGCGGAGCGGATCCAATACCTGATGCCGTGGAATTGGCGCAACATCGGCGACATCGCTCATCTCATGGGCCGATCCGGTCGGGCGCGTGAAGCCTACGAAATGCTTTCCCGCATGGTCCAGATGATGCCGCCCCACGAAGATGTGACTCTCCAACTTGATTCTTTAGAGATGTTGAAACCTCTCACAGAAATCGATGGATTAGTCGATCCAGAAAAGATCCACGAGATACCGTTCTTCCGTATCTGAATCAAAAGCGGCACCAAAATCGCCGCACAAGATTCAGGAGAATTGCAGCCATATCTCAGGGAATAGGGCGAATGATCAACTACCAAGAGCTGACCGATCAAGAGCTGTTGGCTGAGATTTCGCAGAAGAACACCGATGCCTTCGCGGCTCTCTATGACCGGTATGGGAAACGAGTTTTCGGATTAGCCGCTCGTATCCTCAACGACGGCGTCAAATCCGAAGAGGTTACCCAAGACGTTTTCATGCGTGTCTGGCGACGGGGACACACCTATATGCCGGACAAAGGCAAGTTCACAACTTGGCTCTTCCGTATTGCCCATAACCGCACAATCGACGAACTCCGCAAACTGCGTCGCGACAAGTCCCGCTACAGCGATGACATCACCGAACGTTACGATCTCGAATCCGACGACATCACACCACCCGAAGCAGCGGTGGCCAACTCGGAATACGAACAAGTGCGGGCTGCTCTAAAAGTACTCCCTGAACCCCAACGACAGGTCGTTTATCTCTCGTATTTCGAAGGATTGACACAGACCCAAATCGCAGAATCCACAGGACAACCCTTAGGTACAGTTAAGACGCGAATGCGGTTGGCGCTCAAAAAGTTACGCGTCGCATTGGAAGACGAAATCTACGGCGACGACTAGCAGCGGCGAACTGAAAAGATGACTCGAGAAGAAGAAATCATCGCAGATTTTCCTGCGTATGCTTTAGGCGCGTTAGACGATGAGGCACAACGCGCCGTCGAAGAGCTAGTCGAGCGTGATCAAGACGCGGCCGAAGAGCTGGCTGAAATGCTCGAAACCGTGGCAGAATTCTCTGCTCGTATCGGTGAAGCCGAACCACCTCTTGCACTCCGACGACGACTTGTATCAACTGCTGATGCAGAGGGAGGCGCAGCCCATCAAGCCTCAGCCTTCTCCTCCTTGGTTTCACACCTTGAAAACCGGATAACGATTGAAGAGGAAGAATACGAGCACGAGCCCAAAAACATCTGGCAGAGACTCGGGAGTGTCTTTACAGCAGGCCGATTAGCATTCGCAACTTCTATCGCATCATTTGCCATTGTCGGCATCATGGCAATCCAGTTGGGCACCGACAACGTGCAACTCAACCGCAAATTTACTGACGTGGAACGCGAGGTAGCAACTGCCTACGCATACGCTCAAGAGATCTTGGACGATATGTCGTCAACTGAGCAGATGTTGACGCACGCGCACGAGAGAATCTCTAAGCAAGACCAAGAAATCGTCCGCATGACGGAACTCAACGATGCTCTACGGACATCGATGAACGACCAGATCAGCCTCACGTATGCAACTCTCAGGAACGAGTACAACAGTCCCGACTGGCAACCCGATGCCGCACTCGCGGGCAACGGCTACGCATACTTGCTAGAGCACCAACGCCGTCCGATCGGCGCCCTTGTTGTCGGCGGTGTCGAAAAAGCGCCACCCGGTGAAGAATATCGCCTCTACCTTGTGAGGGAAGGGAACGAACCGTTCTACGCAGCGTCCTTCAACCTGAACCAAGCTGGATACGGCACTGTCCTTTTTGAACTGACCCTCCCGTTGAGCTTGTACGACGGCGCACACATCACTCGCGAGCGGGTTGCGGATTCGCCAGATCCATCATTGGCATTGCCCGAGAACCGCTTCAAACCTCAATAAAAACGTACAATCTCTGTCTTCAGACCATCGCTCATCAACACGGTTAGCCGAAACTAACCTAAAATCTGCCCCAGTGCCGTAAACGATCATCAGCACAATTCCGAGTGCTGTCCTGGCTTGGGGTACCGCTTAATGCGTGGTCAACGATTCTCGGTTTTCTTGCCGTCCCTCGTCTTTGTTCTTTGCTTGGCGAGTGTGATGGGATGTTCCAGCGCACCCGAACCTACAGCCACGCCACTTCCCACCTCGACTCCAATCCCTAGCCCTACTCCGATCCCGATAACTCCTGAAGAAGTCGTCGCGAACGCCGTAACAGCTCTTACAGAATCCGGCAGCGTTTGGTTCGTGCTAGACCACGAAAACGGTTTCACTGAAGCTCTCGGCGGACTTCAACTCCAACGTGTCGAAGGCGCAATCAACGAAGTTGGCATGAGCATCACGGCTGAAGCCAATCTCGGCCGAATCTACATCGAGGTAGACGCTGTTTTAATCGGTTTAGACACATGGCTCACTAACCCGCTGACAGGCGAGTGGGAACCATTGCCCAATGAGGAAAACCCCATCGGGTTCATTCAACCCATTGCCGCTGTGCGAGACGTCCTAGAAGGACTTTCCGATCCCCAATTCATCGAACAACCCATCCCCGGTAACGACCTTCTCATCACGTCCCCACTCCAGGCCGAGGTCATGAAGAGCCTGCTAGGCGACATAAAACCCGAAGCCATGGGTCTGGGAGAAGTGACGATCGATCATCAGACCTTCCAATTGAAATCCGCTAGGATTACGGGCGCGCTCCAAGTCTTGGACACCGATGAGACGGTTCGCATCATCGCAATGAGCCGATACGGCGAAGAATTCGTAATTGAACCGCCCATCGAATAACGTTTGACGATCTATCCTCAAAACTCCGCTTAACATGCAGTGGATCAAAAACGAGGTATCCCCTTACCTGCTGTTTCTCCCTCTCTGCTACGGCGTTTTCATCGCCGCGGACGACATGACGCTCGTCGTCACGATCCTGCCGGACATGATGCAGAGCCTCAAGATCCCGGTCAACGATATTGACCGCGCAAGCTGGCTCATCATCTCATTTCTCATCGGCTACTCGGCTACGATGCCTATCATGGGTCGCCTATCCGATCGTTGGGGTTACCGCCCAGCGTTTCTACTCGCACTAGGTGTATTCATGCTGGGATCTGCAGGTGTGGCCCTCATTCCAGTCATGGGAAATTCACTCGATGCCCTGCCCTACCTGGATCAGTACCGATGGGCTATCGTCGCCCGCGTGGTGCAATCAATCGGTGCCGGAGCGGTCATCCCGATTTCACTTGCCGCAGCCGAATTTCTCGTCGGTCCAAGACGACGTATCGTCGCGTTCGGCATGGTCGGCGCTGCCGCCGAGGCTGGAAGTGTATTTGGACCCGTTTGGGCCGGTGCTATTGCCGACTGGATCGGATGGGAATTCACATTCTGGTCAAACATCCCCCTCACATTGATCGCTGTAACCGCGCTCGCGATGCTACCCAAAGGAATCAGGCACGACACGAGCATCGATTGGATCGGAGCCGCCGCGTTCACAGCCGCTTTAACGACTCTCACTGTCGGCCTGTTCCGAATTTCCAAACCGGATCTGCCAATGATTGTTCTTTTCGTCGCCGCCGCTGTGTTGATAGGCGTCGTCGCTATCTCGAATCGAATCGCCAGCGAAAAAGCTGTGCCACGGTCTTTGGGCAAACTCTGGGACTTCATCTGGTCAAACGTCGCACACTTCCTTGTCGGTGCCGCATTGATGATCGGACTCGTCTCTGTGCCATTACTAGCCGGCACTATCTACGGCCTTTCAGCTCTTGATTCAGGGCTGCTCCTACTCCGAATGACAGTTGCCCTCGGCGTCGCCGCCTTTGCCGGAGGTTTCATCGCTACAAGGTTCGGTGTTCGCATACCCACAATTGCAGGACTGGTCGTCGCAGCCATAGGTTTCAACTTCATGTCCACTTGGAATATCGTGCTCGAAGAGCCACGCACATCCATTGATCTTGTCTTGGTAGGCATAGGACTAGGCCTCTTAATCGCTCCCATCGCCGAAAGCGCATTGCGCCGCGTTCCAGAGGAAGACAAGGGCATCGCCTCCGGCCTATTAACGCTCTCACGCAACATCGGAATGACCGTAGGGCTAGCTGTCGTAGCATCACTCGGCACTGAGCAGTTCCTCCTCACTGCTCCTGGCCTTGAGGAGATGATCGAACGACCTGAAGCCGCAAACGAGGCAGGGATGGCGGTATTCTCCAACTTCTTCACATACGCCTCAACCGCCTGCATCATCGCGATCCTCCCCGCATGGTTCATGTCACGAAACTACGATGCTGATGAATCGCAGGAACAAACGCAAACCGCATAGTCTTAACCACATTTCTTGGTGTTACAGTGTTACGGACTCCAAAAGCCCACGAGGTGTAACAAATGACGCGCCGCGATCCTTCGGACTTCGTTTCATCAGTCCGAAAACCTGACGACTTTGATGACTACTGGCAGGCAACCGAAGCCGAAACACTCGCCATACCACTAAATCCTCGCCTCAAACCAGATCCAATGAGATCGACTGCCGAGGTCGAGGTGTTCGAGGCACGATACGACAGTTATGCCGGACTCGAAATCGCAGGATGGTATTGCAGACCCCGCAACTTCGAAGGGCAACTACCCGGATACCTCTTCGTCCCCGGCTACGTCAGCGAACCCAAATTGCCAACCGATCTCGCTCTGCGAGGCTACGCCGCCTTCTCTGCCGCACCCCGCAACAAGCTGCGCAGCAACTCCGTATTCAACCCAGGCTATCCCGGTCTCCTGACACACAACATCGACAAACGGACTGAGTACGGCTACCGAGGCTTCTACATGGACGCAATCCGAGCCTTCGACTTCCTGAGCGGCCTCGACGAAGTCGATTCCTCCCGCATCTGCGTCCAAGGAGGCAGCCAAGGCGGTGCCCTGACATTGCTCGTCTCATCCCTCCGAGCAGACCAAGTCGCATGCGCATCCGCCGGAGCACCATACCTCTGCTCCATGATGGACTCCGCATCCTTAACGCGCTCCTATCCATACGAAGAGATCAACGACTACCTCCGCCTACACCCTGAGCGCGAAGAAGCCGTTCGTGACACCCTTGATCTCCACGACATTCACAACTTCGTCGACAAGATCGAATGCCCCATCATCGTCAACATCGGCCTGATGGACGATGTCTGTCCACCCGAGACCGGTTTCGCCGTTTTCAATCAAATCGGCAGCGAAGACAAAAAGCTCTACACATACGAGGACTGCGCCCACGACTCCGGTTCTGGCGTCGGTCACGACAAAGTGATGCAGGAGTTCCTCGACGGACACCTCAACCCCGTAGCCCTTTAATCGCCAACGGAGACACAAACCATGAACGAATACTGGTCAGCGCGCGTAGAAGCTGCCGAAAATGCTGCAAAGGGCGACGTCTCAATCGAAGACCTGCCCATCCGAAGCAACGAAACATCAAACGCCTACTCCGTCCGCTTCAACGGCGTCGGCGATTACCCCCTCTACGCATACCTGCACATTCCCAAATCCGACGGCCCGCACGTCCCGATCTTCCAAGCCCCGGGCTACGGCAGCGTCGTCGCCGTCCCGCCGTACGAACGACGCTCCACCTACATCGTCATGGCCCTATGCCACCGCGGACAACGCCTATCCAACTCACGCTACTCCGCCGCATACCCCGGACTCCTCACAGACGGACTCCCCGGCGAAGACATCTACATCTGGGGCGACATCGTCGCAGACTGCATCACCGCGGTCCAAATCCTCCTCCAGCAACCCAACATAGACGCATCCCGACTAGCAATCACCGGCGGCGACCTAGCCTACATCACCGCTGCCCTAACCAAAGGCGTCCACGCCCTACAAACTGGCGCATTGATGTTCGCCGACATCGACAACCGAACCGCCGGCGACCCCGACTACCCCCTCGCCGAATTCAACGACTTCAAACGCTCTCACCCCGAAGCTTGGGGCGAGGCAAGAGCAACCCTAACCAACTTCGATCCAGCCGAACTAGCATCTAGCATTGACGCCAACAAAGTCCTCTTCTCCACAGGTGCGGGCGAAAAAGACTACTACGACCAACTCGCCGCCAAGCTATCCGGCGAAACCACAGTAAACGTCAACCTAGGGAAAGGCCATCTCGACCACATCACCCAAGAAGACTGGCTCGCAAAGGCATGTGGAGTCGAAAAAGGACCAGCCCACTACCCTAGGACCTCATGACAGTTCAAACAACCTAGGCTGCTGCCGTTCAGTTTGCCGTAACTCCGACGTAAGCCTGCCCAACCCATAATCCTTCGGATCGACATACTTCATCGCATCCGCAATCACCCGATGCCCCGCCCTATCGCGGATCAACCTGTGCATCTTCAAACAAACACGCCGATAGTCCGAATGACCCGATTCACCGGTCCGCAACTCCAACATGTGAAACGCCTGACGAGCGTTCATCTGAATGTTGTATCGAATCCGATACCCGAACGGCACGACATATTGAGCGACATCCGCCCCGTGGACCTTTAACACATCCCCATACAACTCCGACATCTCCGACATCGCGTCATGCCATCTGCTCTCAACTTCCTCCCCAGCTTCCTCAATCTCTGGCGGCGTCGCATAACCGTGACGGGACGTCAATCGCTGCCAATCGATCGTCATCATGCGATGTCGCTGCAAATCTCTGAAACTGCCGAAGTCCGACAAGACATCGAACCGGTAGTAAACCCGTTCCATCCCTCTGCCAGGTTTGTGCCGACGGTTCAATCTATTGCCGACATACGTCGAGATAACACTGTGACGTTCCGTTTCGTCCATCTCAGTCGCACGTCGTAGCAGTTCTTCTTCAGATCGATCCGAATACGGGTACAGCGCCGCGGCCACGATCCGAATTTCCGCATCCGGATCCCAGTCCAACAATCTCACCTCATCCCGATCCAGATCAAATTCCGGAGCATCCTCTATTCCCATCTCTTCTTCAGCCAAAGCATCCATCTCATCAGCCACTCCCCGGAAGTAGCCACTCCAAGCAACCCCGCGATCCTCAACATCCACCCGAGACAAGAACCCAGCGATCACCTTCCGCAACTCAACCAACATCATTTGAGAATATTCACGAGCCTCCGCCAAAGGACTAGCATTCATCCGCATCAGCAACGCCTCATATGCCTGTCCTGTGCCGAATATCCCCAAGTTCGATGTTGTCGCTGCCGGCAACAACCCCCTCGCCGTATCGCAAGCTCTAGCTCGCGTCGCCCGCCGATATGCGCCTCTAGTCTCCTGAGTGCCTTTCGGCATTGCCGTCTGAAAATACGAGCTCAAATCCCGGACTACGAACGAATAACTCTCAAAAAGTCGGTCCATCGTCTCGAAATAACGCGCCGCCAACGGCCCCTCATCAATCTCTGGAGGAATTCGATACCTGAATCTCTCGGCTCCGTCTTCCCCTTTCAACTTCTCGTCGTAGTAGATATACCGAGTGCTCTGCTCAAGATATGCCGCCAAACGTCCCCTCTCAAGCACCTTCGTCAAGATCGCCGATGCCTGTTCGCAAGCCAGATGCGCACCTCCCAGCTGCGCCACTGAATCATCTCCATACTCCACAAAAACCGTCTCATACAGCTTCTCAGCCCGGCCTAACCCTTGGGTCCCATCCTCAACTTGATCCGCGATCGCTTGAATCCCTATTTCGGGCTGCTCATAAAACTCCTTCAAAAACAACTGCCGCAACGACATATGCGTCCGGCTGTAACGCGCAAACATCGCACCTTTGACGATCTCCGGCAGATTAACAACCGCGAACACCGGAAGATCAGTGTTTGTGAAAAACCGGCTCAGAATCGAGCGTTCTTCATCAGTGAATGACTCTCGCGCGTACACAGTGCGTCAATCTTCGCACATGCCCGAAAACCCGCCGTAAAACCGAAGGTTGCAGGTCAGAGAATCAACCGCAACGGCCGCTCAAGATTGTCCTTGACCTCGTTGAGCAGCACGGCGGCCTCCGCACCATCGCCAACCCGGTGATCCGCAGAGATCGTAGCGTTCATCATCTGACGAATCACGATGTCATCTCCCTCCACAACGGGAGTCGGTTTCACGGCACCCACCGCCAAGATCCCAGCCTGTGGCGGAACGATGATCGCCGCGAAGGTGTCTATCCCAAACATCCCAAGGTTAGACGTCGAGAACGTCCCTGCAGTTAACTCTTCCTGAGTCAAAGTGCCGCCATCGCCTCGCGCACGTCCTCCTAGACTCTTCGAAGCATTCGCAACATCCACTAGAGACATGTCGTGAACACCAATCAAAGCCGGCACGATCAAACCCGCTTCAAGCGCAATCGCCACACCAACGTTGACGCTGTCGTGGCCCTCCAAACGGTCGTCATGGAAAGTCGTATTCCACTTCGGATGCTTCACGATAGCCATCGCAAGCGCCTTGATGATCATGTCATTGACCGAAACGCGCACTCCCGAATCCGCAAGTTCCGCATTCAACTGTGCACGGAACGACATCGCATCCGTCATGTCAACGCCAGTCGTGACGTAGTAATGCGGTGCCTCATCCATGCTGCGACGCGTTACACGAGCAATCGCCTGCCTCATCGTCGTCAACTCGACATCTGAACCATCCATCACCACCGATGGAGCCGCCACATCAACACCAGACGGAGCGAACGCAGGAGCGGGCTTGAATTCAAGAACATCGTCACGCGTGATTCGTCCACCAGGGCCAGTTCCCGGAATCGCCGCCAGATCAAAACCCTTTTCCCGAGCCAACCGCCGTGCAAGAGGCGACGCCTTGATCCTGCCACCCTCAACCGTAGGCGCGGGTGGTGCCGCCGCAACTGGTTCTGCAACTGCCTGAGCAACAGGCGCGGGCTCCGGCGCAACTATCTCAACCTCCTCAACCGGTTCCGGTTCAGCCACTACTTCGACTTCTTCAACCACCGGTTCATCGACCGCAGGCAACTCGTCATCCGCGTCACCGATATACGCCAGAAGTGAACCTACCGCCGCTTTCGTGCCGTCACCCAATACGATCCGACGCAAAATTCCCGCGTTATACGCCTCCATCTCCACGACGGTCTTGTCCGTCTCGATCTCCGCAAGTTTGTCCCCACGAGCCACCTCGTCACCCTCATTCTTCAACCACTTAACAACAGTGCCTTCGGTCATGTCAGCACCCATCGCTGGCATCGTGACTTCGTGGATCAACTCTCAGCTCCTCGATTTGGTTCTATTAAGGATCCGGGTAACGCCCGAACCCATCGGTTCTAGCACTTCAGAATGTAATCACTCGCATAGCCGCCGCAACGACATCCTCTGCATTTGGCAATATATCTTGCTCAAGCCCCCGGTTGTAAGGCCAAGGGACATCCTTAGCCCCAACCCGCACAATCGGACCATCGAGCCAGTCCATAACCCGTTCTTGGACCTCCGAAACGATCTCCGCCATCGCACCGCCGTTCCTGCGCGCAGTATCCAGCATCACCGCCCTGCCAGTCTTCTGTACCGAAGCCACCACCGTCGGATAATCAATTGGGCTCAAACTACGCAAGTCGACTATCTCCGCGTCGATCCCATCCTCTGCCATCGCATCTGCCGCCTCTCGGAGAATATGCACACCATATCCATAAGACACCAGCGTCAAATCACTACCAACACGATCGATCCTCGCCTCGCCGAAAGGTATCTCGTAGTAATCCTCCGGCACATCGCCTCGCGAACCGTATAGATGCGAATGCTCCGCGAAGATCACCGGATTGTCCGACTTGATAGCCGTTCTCAGCAACCCTAGAGCATCAGCCGGATTGGATGGACACGCGCAATACATCCCAGGCACCTCCGACAACCAGGTCTCGAAACTCTGTGAGTGCGTGGCACCAAGTTGCACACCCGCCCCAGTCGGTGCCCTGATCACCATCGGCACCTTGATCTGACCACCTGACATGTAACGAAGATTTGCAGCCATATTGACGATCTGATCGAACGCCACCAATGAGAAGCTGATCGACATCAACTCCACAACCGGACGCAAACCCGCACTAGCAGCACCGACCCCTGCACCAACAAACGCAGCCTCTGAAATCGGGGTGTCCTTGATCCGCTTCTCTCCGTACTTTTCGATAAATCCCTTAGTTACCGAGTACGCCCCACCGTACTCCCCGATATCTTCACCCATGATGAAGACACTCTCATCAGCTTCGATGGCTTCTTCCAACCCCCGCGTAATCGCTTCTCGGAAGGTGATTTCAGTCATGACAACCACGAATAACTGAGCAACGACCGCCAGATCGCCTACGCGTAAACGTCATCGAACGCTTCTGACATATCCGGATTCGGACTGTTCATGGCAAATTCAACCGCCGCCTCTATCTCCGCATCCACACTGGCCGACAGGTCATCCAAGTCCGATTCCGTTACCACACCATACTCCAGCAACCTCTTGGGATACGTGACCAGTGGATCACGCCGTCGCCAAAGATCGACCTCCGATCTATCCCGATACTGATCACCCGGGTCGGCAAACGAGTGGCCTACAAACCTGAAAGTCTTCGCCTCAATAAAAATCGGGCTCCCGTGAGCCCGAACCTGATCGATTGCCGCCTGCGTAGCCTCGCGTACCGCAAGTACGTCCATACCGTCCACCGATACCACATCAACATCGTATGCTCCCATCGCATCGCTGAAATCAGACCCGCGATGGCGCACTCTCCCAACCGCCGATCCCATCCCGTAAAGGTTGTTCTCCATGAAGAAGATCACCGGCAATTGCCAGACCGACGCCAGATTCAATGTCTCGTGGAAAGTCCCTTGGTTCGTCGCTCCATCACCAAAGAAGACCATCGTCACCACGTCAGTCTCCATGTACTGCTGAGCCAACGCGATCCCTGCAGCCAAGGGTAACTGGGCCCCAACGATGGCATGACCACCCATAAACCGCTGCGGGGCATCGAAAATATGCATCGATCCGCCCTTGCCCTTGCTCAACCCCGTATTCTTGCCGAACATCTCAGCCATGATGCGGTTAGTGTCCAACCCACGCGCTATCGCATGGCCGTGGTCGCGATAGTGAGTGACGATGTAATCCCGAGCTTCAAGCGGCGTGATCGCGCCGATGCCGGTCGCCTCCTGGCCGATGTAGAGGTGCAAAAATCCCCGGATATTACCGAGCGAATAATGCTGACCGCACGTCTCCTCGAACCTGCGAATCAGCAACATCAACCGATACATTCGAAAGAGTTCCGAGTCATCGAGACTTTCGGAAAGAACCGGAACACGTGAAGCGTCGAAACCGTTGTTGCTCTGCGAAACTGGAGCAGGACCGTTGGATACAGGTCTAACTAAACCGGTCGCGGTGATCCTAGGTTTTTCGGTTTGTTCCATTACCCCGAAAGGTTTCGACTCGTCTGCACAGACCTTTTCCGTACAAACCGATGAAGCGCAAATTCATCTGCGTTGAGTCGAATCACGATTCTATACCAAACCAAACAACCGTCGAATCCGGCGCTTCCAGCCCAACTTTACTGTCACTCGCTCTGCAGTTTGGCCGCCAACACCACGTTTTCAAGCAACATTGCAACCGTCATAGGACCCACGCCACCCGGCACCGGCGTAATCGCAGACGCCTTCTCTTTTACAGCCTCGTAATCGACATCTCCCGTTAACCGATACCCGCTACGACGCGACGAATCCTCAACTCGCGACACCCCTACATCAATCACTACCGCCCCGTCCTTCACCATGTCAGCCGTGACAGTGTCTGGCACTCCCGCGGCCGCAACCAAAATATCCGCCCGGCGCGTGTGAGCCCCGACATCCCGCGTCCCTGTATGACACATCGTCACCGTCGCATTGGCACCACGACCACGCTGCGTCAAAAGCAACGCCAAAGGCCTACCCACCAACGAACTCCTACCCACGATCACAACCTCCGCACCATTAACCTCAATCCCCTCCTCAATCAGCATCCTTTGAACACCCAAAGGAGTAGCCGGCACAAATCTCGGACGACCAAGAGACAACAACCCCGCATTCTGAGAATGAAGTCCGTCAACATCCTTCAGCGGATCCAACCCATTGATGATGTCATCCGCATCAATGTGGTCCGGCAACGGCAGTTGCACCAAAATCCCGTGATAGCAATCGTCTCTGTTCAATTCATCGACAATTCCCGCAAGCTCATCGGCATTCACATCTGCCGAGATGTTGAGCGTTTCAGTGACAATCCCTACCTCTTCACAAGCCCGCTCCTTACGCCTCACGTAAGAGTGTGAAGCAGGATCATTTCCTACCAGAACCACCGCCAAACCGGGCGAATATCCGTGCGCCTCTTCGAACCTCCTGACCTTCTGCTCCACCTCCTCGTGCACTTTCTTGGCGATCTCGTTGCCGCTGATGCGTGTCGTCATATTGAAAGTTGACCAACTTCCCGTCAATGCTCTACGGTTTAAGTGCAAACGCGACCTTACATTCGGTGAAGCCATCGTCCACCTCAATCGCGTACCCGAACCATGATATACACCGGCGTAGACCTCATCGAAATCCCCCGTATCGCCACCGTGCGCGATCGCTACCCAGTTCGATTCCTGAACAAGGTCTACACGCCCGGAGAACAGCGTTACGCCCGCAACCGCGCTCCACAACTTGCCAGCAGATTCGCTGCCAAAGAAGCTGTGATGAAAGCTCTCGGCACCGGCGTTCGTGGCATCCCGTGGAAGTCGATAGAAGTCACTCGCAAACGCGGCGGCCCGCCAGAGATCACTCTTCACGGCCCAGCCCGCGAGCGCGCCGAAAAGATGGGTGTTCAACGCATCGCCCTCAGCCTCTCCCACTCCAAAGAATTCGCCGTCGCATCCGTCGTAATGGAAGCCACCGACGACGCATGGCGACCCTGATTTCCAAGTTCGAAATGCCCAAGATCCAAAAGGCCGTCACCGCCGCCGAGATGCTGGCCATCGAAAACCAGTGGTTCGATTCAGGAGCAATAACCCTGGATCAACTCATGGATCGCGTCGGAGCAACTATCGCTGATTGGGTCATCGATTATCTCGTCAAACATGCCGACGATTCGGAAGTTTTGGCTTTGGTCGGCAAAGGCAACAACGGAGGCGACGCAATCGTCGCTGCAACGTATCTGGTCAGGGCAGGATTCGACGCCAAATTAGCCCTCCTGATGACCCGCGAAAGCGACGATCCACTTCTGGAAGAATTCGCGTCCGCAGGCGGGAAGGCTTTCCCCATCGCCGGATCCCGCGCGAAAAGCGATTTGGCAAACTTATGCAACAAATCAAACTTGATCCTCGATGGAGTTTTCGGTTTCAATATCTCCAGACCAATCGAAGAACCGATCTCGTCATACTTCCAAATCGTCAGAAACTCCGCAAAAACAGTCGTTGCCATCGACCTGCCCAGCGGCGCAAACCCCAATACCGGAGAGTTCGATCCCAACGGACTGCCAGCAGATGTCTGCCTCCCAGTCGGACTCCACAAAATCGGCCCGGCTGTCCGCTTCGGCGACCCGCGATTCGGAAATGAGATGTCGGTGTTGGATGTCAACATTCCAGACGACTTGACACGATCACAGAAACGAGAAATCAACAACCTCGATTTAGCCAAGACGCTACTCCCTGACAGAGACGCCGTATCTCACAAAGGCGATTTCGGTCGCGCGCTTCTCATCTGTGGCTCCAACACCTACGTAGGCGCTGCATCGCTAGCCACGCAAGCCTGCCTCCGTTCTGGTGTAGGACTCGTCGCTCTCGCCACTCCAACAAGCGTTTACCACGCCCTCGCGGGAAACATCCCTGAAGCAACTTACGTCCCGCTCGAAGAAGATCACAACGGAGTAATCCCCGGCCTTGGATTCCAGCAAATCCGAGAACGAATCCTTATCGCCGATTCAGTCCTTTTCGGCGTCGGATTCTCGCTATCCTCAGGTGCCCGTAACCTGATCTCCCAACTCACTTCTCATCAGGAAATCTGGGAAGGTCGTACCGCCATCATCGACGCCGATGGTCTTACCATCGTCTCTGAAATCCCCGATTGGTGGAAGGTCTTTGACGGCAACCTCATCATCACGCCCCATCCCGGTGAAATGTCGCGCCTCTTAGGCATCCCTGTATCGGAAGTCGAAGCTGATCGTAGATCCGCAGTCGAAACGGCGGCTGAGAAGTTCAACTGCATCGCAGTCCTAAAAGGTGCTACAACTCTCATCGCCGCACCCGACGGGCGACTGCGCATCAACATGATGCCCAACCATGGCCTTGCACGTGGTGGTAGCGGCGACGTCCTCGCCGGTTTAGTCGCCGGGCTGTCCGCCAAGTCAGACCCGTTCGACGCCGCATCGCTAGGCGTATATCTGCACTCTCTAACCGGAAAAGTAACACGAGAACGATTCACTCCCTACGCAATGACCGCCAGCGACTTGATCGCGCATATACCCGACGCGTTTCGTGCGTTAGCATCGTAGCCAGTACCACCAACTCAGAAACGCGAACCTGCTGACACAAAACATGGCGGCTAATCCGAAACCGTCTCTCGAAGAGATCGTCGATAACTACGTCCAAAAGGCCCGTTCGAAACTACGGCCCACGGAATACAAACGCAGCCAAAAGAACGATCTAACCCTCCATCACGTCATCGAAAACGACGAGTTCCGCATCCTCGATCACATCATCGCCGTAAAAGACCGGCGCGTTGAATGGGTCTGGCGTTCCCAAGACTTCTGGCCCACAGACCAGTTGACCGACATCACAACCGCCGACGGCGATCTCAGAAACTACGGCGTTATCCATGGTCACAACCGAATATCAGGCGTCAAATTCACCATCGGTCCCCGACACTACGCCGGACCCGACCCGGACGCCTGCCTCCCTTACGTCAACGACTACCTTCACCTCGAAGCCCACTACCGATGGAACAACGACGCCATGACGCTGCAACGCGCCCGAATCGGCGTCGATTTCATCACAAAGGATGGACTGACCCTGCGCGCTCGATCCGTCGAGGTCGAGTTGGCAAGATTCTGGAATCTCGAATTTCGTTACCGCTCCTCCTTGGGATCGCGGCTACTCGTCGACGTAGATGGCGACGAGAAACTACGCATCGACGTCCCAACCCTGCTGAGCCGACGTGAAGTGCAAGAGATTTACGACATCGTGATGGCCTATCGCAAGGGCGAAGCAGACGCTGTCCTACCGTCGCAATTCACCGCCGAAAGAGAGTGACCCGCCAACACCCTGTCACCAGTCCAATGCCGGGTTGAATCGAAATGAACTCCACGACACCTTTACCCCTCGCCAACCGCCGAGTCGTACTCGGCGTCTCTGGCTCAATTGCTGCATACAAATCAGCTTACGTGACCTCGCAACTAGCGAAACTCGGCGCTCGCGTCGATGTCGTAATGACAGAAGCGGCCCAGAAATTCATCGGTAGTGCCACATTTTCAGCCCTGAGTCACAATCCAGTCACCACTTCGCTGTGGGACGCCAACTCCGAAATCAGCATCGACCATGTCGCACTCGCCATAAACGCAGACTGCATCGTTATCGCACCCGCAACGGCTAACTTGCTCGCCAAAATAGCTTTGGGCATCACCGATGATCCCATCACCGCCACCGTCCTCGCCTCTGGCGCACCCCTCGTTTTAGCTCCCGCCATGGACGCCGATATGTTCGCCGCGCACCCTACGCGAACTAATGTCGCCACACTGCGCGAGCGCGGAGCAACCATCGTCGGACCCGAATCTGGTCGTCTCGCATCCGGTCTCGTCGGTGAGGGGCGAATGAGCGAACCCGACGACATCGTCGATGCTGTCCGTCTCACTATCGGCAGACAACACGGCGACCTCAACCACCGACGAGTCGTTGTAACCGCTGGCGGCACCCGCGAACCCATCGATCCCGTACGCGTCATTACCAACCGCTCAACCGGAAAAATGGGATATGCAATCGCCGAAGCCGCCCGCGACCGAGGTGCCGAAACCACCCTCGTAACATCCGCTACCAACATCCGAGCACCATGGGGGATCAACACCATCGATGTCAGCACCGTCGATGAAATGCGCGACGCCACCCTACCCGCATCCGCCGAAGCCGACGTTCTCATCATGGCCGCCGCAATCTCCGACTTCCGCCCCAAAAACTTCGTCAACGAAAAAATCAAAAAACGTTCGGGCGCGGGCCTCACCATGGATCTCGAAGAGATCGAGGACTGGATGCCCGAGGCAATCGGCTCACGCTTAATCAAGGTTGCTTTTGCCGCTGAAACTGCCGACGCAGCGGCAAAAGGTGCGGCAAAAATGGCAAAAAAAGGAGCAACTTTAACCGTCGCCAACGACGTCACCGAACCAGGAAGCGGTTTCGGCACCGACACCAACCGCGTCGACATCGTCCGAATCGACGGTTCCATCGAATCGCTACCCCTCATGAGCAAGTACGATGTCGGCAATGCGATACTAGACAGAGTCAAACCCTACCTAACCGACCTCCACTAGTCTCATTAAACTCACCATGCGTCTCTACTGGCGACAACGAAAACGCGGCTACGACCTCATCGTCGAAGATGACGACGGCGACATGTTCAACGTCGGCGGCGTTCGTCACACCCGTCGAGGCGGCATCGAGGCCATGGCCAAAACGATGGGATACGATCCTGGCCGTGCAATCAAAAACCTGCCTTCAATGGAGCATGGAATGCAGTTCGTCGAGCAGTTCGAGCCTTGGCGAGACTTCTTCCCCGGTCACCTTCTAGAACTCGAAAACGAAATCGTCGTCCCCGAAGAGCTGGCCTAATCACGCCATCCTCCGTTTGACCGAGTTCGAAAGACTCACCGACCAAGCCCACGATCTAGCATCGACGGTCGCCCCCGCCCTTTCCCGCATAGACGCCGAACGGCGCATCCCCGAAGACATCATCCGACCAATCATCGACGCCGGTTTCTTCCGCCTCCTTCTACCCAAATCCCTAGGCGGATCCGAATTACCTCATCCCAACTTCCTAAAGATCGTCCGCATCTTCGCCGAATCCGATGCAAGTGCCGGGTGGTGTATCAACCAAAACAACGTCTTCTCAACGAACGCGGTCCGCGTCCATAGATCCGTCGCTGAAGAAATATGGGGCAACCCCAAAACCGTCGTCACCAACGGACCTCCCCGATCAGGCACAAAAGCCGTAAAAACCGACGACGGATACCTCCTGACCGGAACTTGGGACTTCAGCAGCGGCATTTCTCACGCTACGTGGGTAGCCGCCCTCACCCCCGTACACGAATCCGATGGCACCGCAACCAAAGAGATGCGGGTCCTGCTAATCCCCAAGTCCCAGGTCGAAATCATCGACCAATGGTTCGTAGGTGGTCTACGCGGCACCGCGAGTTTGAGCTTCAAGACCGAAAACCTGTTCGTTCCTGCCGAACGCTCTTATGGTCAAGAAGAACCGTCTTCCGAACCCGGCCCTCTCTACGTGATCCACACCACACCGATGTTCGCCTCGGGTTTCGCTACCGTCGCGTTGGGCGTTGCACGAACGGCCCTCAACTTCGCCATCGACCTGACCAAACGAAAAACCATCCAAGGCGCAACCAGCATCCTGAGTGCTGACACAACAACCCAACGAATGATCGGCGAAGCCGAAGCATCGTGGAACGCAGCACGAACCTTCCTCGACGAAGCCACATCCAAAATGTGGCAAACGGTGACCGAAACCCACCAACTCCCGACCGCTGAACGCATCCAAGTCCGCCTCGCAGGCACCCACGCCATCAGAACCTCTGCCGATGTCGTCAACTCCGCCTACACCATCTGCGGATCAACCGCAATCTTCGACACCAACACTATCCAACGCTGCTTCCAAGACGCTCACGCCATCAGACAGCAAATCCAAGGCCGCCCAAATCACTACGACACCGCCGGACAGTTCTACCTAGGCTTAGAACCCAAGGGCATCTTCTAAACACAGATCGCTTCTCACCGCGACCTGCCTATCGTCCTCGGCAACGCCACAGGTTCCGAATCCTCTGTCTCGATCATCCACTCCGCCAACAGCCGTCGCATCTCCGAAACAACGCCCGCATTCTTCGGATCGTGCGCGACGTTGTAAAGCTCCCAAGGATCATTCACCAAGTCATACAACTCATCTTCGGGATCAACCACATCCCCCGTCCCGGCTTCTTCCGCCATCGGATCGGTCACATACTTCCAATCCACAGTCCGAACCATCTTCCGCCGTCCCTGCGCTTCCCTGCCCCACAACGTCTCGATCAACGTCCTGTATCCCCAAGGCTTCTCACACTCCTCAACGTGCTTCATCTTCACCGGCGGACCGCCAGCGCCATACTCCGAATACGCTGCAATCCTTGGCTCCGCATCAGTCGCCGTCGGCAAGGGATTCCCTTGAATTCGGCGCAACAACTCTCCTATCACCAATCCATCGTCAGCGAGCGTCGAATCAGATGTTCCGTTGCGCTCAACACCCGACGACTTCCCCGTCCAGCCATCGTGAATACCCTCAAATCGTGCCAGTCCCTGCAACTCCAACAGCGTCGGCAAGATATCGACAGTATTCACCATCGACTCATCGATCTCCCCACAAGGCACTCCGCCATCGGGAAACGACAAGACCAACGGAACTCGCGTCAAACAGTCATAGAACACCCCACCCTTCACCGCCATATTGTGCTCCGCCATGAAGTCCCCATGATCCGCCGTGAATACGATAATCGTGTCCTCCAACATTCCCAACACCTCCAACTTATCCAAAATCCGACCAATCCCATCATCCATTAGCCGCGTCATCGCTTGATAAACCGAAACCAGTCCCCGGATATCCTCCTCGCTATCTTCATCCATTCCCAACATCGCATATAGCACCCGATTCACCTCCGGCGCTGGACTAACCACTCCGTTTGGTTTGTAGGGCACATCTTCCAACTCGGGGGCACTCCCATCATCCGCAAACTCTCCTCGACGAATCGGTGGCAAAATCACCTCTTCCGGCGGGATCAAATCTACATACTCTCGCGGCGCCTCGTACGGCTCATGCGGATCCGGATACGAAACCATCAGCGCAAACGGACGTGAATCATCGCCACGGCCAAAGGTGTCTCCCTCCGCGACTCTTTCCAGAAACGACTCCGTCTGCGCCGTGATCACACTCGATCCATAATCCTCAATCGGATGATCCGTGACCGCATACGCAATCGTCGGACTCTGCCGGTTTTCATTCAGATGCACTCGATCCTCGTGAGCTGCGTTGATCGCTTCAACCGGCCTAACCCAATCCATCCCCTGCGTCCCAGGGACTCCTCCCGGATAATCCCCTTGCGGCAAGCCACCATGACCTATCTCGCATCGAACATCAAACAACGCAAGGTCCTCATCCGACACAAAGCAATGATTCTTGCCGATCAACCCCGTCGTATATCCAGCATCCCGCCAAATCTGAAACGCATGCGTCTCACTCGCCGGCATCAAAGTCTCATTTCGACGACATCCCGTCGAGTGTGGATACCTACCCGTCATCACCGACGTCCGCGCAGGCACACAAAGAGGATGAGGCGTGATCGCATGCCGATACATCACCCCACGAGACGCCAATCTTTCCAAAGACGGCGTTTCAACCCCTATCTCCGAATAGATCCTCAAACCCGACCACTTCAACTGGTCCGCCATGATGAACAAAACATTCGGACGTTTCATCTCTTTACCCTCCGCTGTCCCGATCTTCTAGATTCATTCAGCAACTCGCGCTGATCCGATGGCAGATACTTCACCGCCTCACGCATCGTAACCGACGAAGCATTCACGGCACGAGGTTCCATCCACTCAAACACCAATTCGGGCGAATGCTTCGAAACCTCCCGCAAAACCCAACCGATAGCTTTCCGAATGAAAAACTCATCTTCGCCAAGCATCGCGTCCGCGTAACCTGCGAACTCTTCCCAACCGTCTCGTCCACGCCTCAATCTAGGCAGCAACGCCAACATCGCCGTCCGTCGCACCCAAAAATCTTCATCCCTTGACCATCTCTCGCGAATCGCCGCAGCACCATCTACGCCCGACAACATCGGCGCAACAACGTTAATCGACAAGTCATCTATCAACGCCCAAGTCCACGACCGCCTCAACAAACCCTCGACGAATGGCACATCCTCCAAACCCAAATCGCCAGCCCGGGCCGCCAAGACATTTACTGCCAACTTCCGCAACTCGTAAACATTCCGATCCCACAATTCCAAAGCCAACACCTTCACATCCGACTCCCCAAGATCTTTTCGCTCCCGGGCAAATCGACGCGCCAGCTTCCGAATGATCGGCACGCTTACACCGTAATGCTCAATCTCCGACTTCAGATAACGCTTCTCATTGACGGCCCGTTCCTCAGTCCCATTGGCCTTCAACTCAGCCGCCAATTCATCAGCGACCATCACGAAATCCACGGTCATCTCTCACTGCGCCTCACACAAATCCCAGGCCAAGGCAATCATGCACTTCGTCCCACTGATCAACGACTCAATCCCTACCGACTCATCGGTTCCGTGAGCCCTCGACAGCATCGGATCATCGTCCGGATGCGCCCCGGTGAACCCATACGTGATGATCCCCAAGTTCCGAGTAAACCGGGAATCAGTGAACCCGTTGCTCACAGCCGGAATCCACTGGATATCGTCCCGCGAAACCGCCAATGCCTGCGCTCGCTTGATCGCTTCCGCAAGATCAGTCTCGAAAGGTGACGAGTTCGGTACCGACATGTAGTCGATCTCAAACGAAACGCCCTCGACATCCCCAATCGTCTTCTCGATCTCGCTCCTCACATACTCTTCCGTCTGGAACGGCAATGTCCTGACATCGCAAGTAACCGTGATGTGCTCCGGCACACTGTTCGACTTGATACCCCCGCTCACCATCGTCGGAGTCCAGACCATCCTCGACAACGCCCTCAACATCGAGCCCAGCCTTGGCGACCGTTCCCAAATCTCCCCGATGATCCGATCGATATTCTCGGGTGTCGGCTCCTCCTCAACCCCAAACACATTCAGATGCTCAAAGATCGGCAACGACGTATCAATCTCCGGCTCATAGCTCTCGATCCGTTGCAACACCCGCCACAACCTTTCGGATGCATTTATCCCCTGCCACGGTACCGAGGCGTGAGAACTCTCCCCCCTCAACGTGATCTTGATTTCCAATCGACCCTTTTCACCGGTCCCCAACAGATACGACAACGCACCTCCCTGCTCTACCGGCGTCCCTCCTCCCTCATTCACCGCCAACTCCGACTCCAACGCCTCTGGATGATTGTCCGCCAACCAACCAAAACCCCATCTACCGCCATGCTCCTCATCCGCGCCGCTCACTAGTCTCAAACCGTGCTTCAATCCCACACCGTTGCGCTTCAATATCGCCATCGCCATCATCTGCGCCGTCAACAATGCCTTGCAGTCCGAAGCTCCCCGACCATATATCCGACCTCCCGAAACCTCCGCGCCAAACGGCTCCCAAGACCACTTCGACTCATCCTCCACAGGCACCACATCGGTATGCGACATGAACATCAACCGGCACTTCGGCTCACTCCCCGGATAGACCGCAACGATGTTCCCACGCTCCGGGTCTCTCGCCAAAATCTGCGTATCCGTGATCCCTTCCTCATGGAACCAGTCCTGAATGAACTCCGCCAACGGCGTCTCATTCCCTGTCGGCATCTGACCAGTATTCACCGTAGGTATCTGGATCATCTGCCGTTCAAGCTCCACAATCTCAGCCGCAGACGCATCGACTTCCTCAAGTAGCTGTTCCAGTGTTGCCATCGCTTCATTCCTATCGCTTCTGTAACATTCCGGTTCTACCAATTTACGCTGTGATCTGTCACCTGCACAACGTATTGTCGCTCTGTTCCACAAGTCACATCGAATGGTATGCCCCAACCAGTCTATCTGTTGCCTTACTTATATTAAGATGAACGTAAGGAGAGCGGAGATGTACATCAAGGTAACTTCGAAACGCCAAGTCACGTTTCCAAAGCGGGTCCTCGATGCTCTAGGTGTAAGCCCAGGAGATCAGATTGAACTTAACGAGACGGCAGATGGATTCATGTTGAGACCGAGACGCTTCCGTCCCGAAATGTTCGGAACTCTTGCGGACATGATACCCCCGGATCACGAGCCATTCGACATTCGCAAGTTCAGGGACGGTACCTATGATTCGTCGCTACGGGATTGACACTTCGATCCTCGTAAGATTAGTCACTGGCCAACCCAAAGACACCTACCAGTACTGCCTCAATTCGTTGCACCATCTAGCTGACGTCGAAGGGGCCGAAATCTACGTGTCTAATCAAGTAATCGGTGAGACTTACGTCGCAGTGCAACACCACTACGGAGTGCCCAAATCTCGCGCTAGCGCGTCAATCATATCCGCATTACAGGGCGGATTGGTTTTGCCGCTAAATGGCCCTGATGTCCTCTCGATGCTCGAAGAAACAAGCGGAGCAGGGTTGTTTGACCGCTTAATCGCTAACGAATACGAAAAGTCGGGGTTGGAGATTCTGACTCTTGATCGCAGGATGGCTAGCCTGCCAGACACCCGAATTCTCTGACGGTGATCAGAGCCATAGACCACCAACAGGCTCGTCGTATCCGTCAAACCTTCAAAAACAAATTACTCCTCCCATCACCCGATCCACCTTCACCCCGCCCAAACAGATTCGGTATCCGACCAGACGCGCGATCCGCCTTCGTCCGCTTCCACTCACGCTCCAAGTCCGCGACATGCCCCCTGAAACGAGGCATCACGTACCGCGCAAACAACTCCTGCGAATACTTGATATGACGCATCGGCATCCACTCATGCGTCGTCATCATCAAACCGCCTATCCCGTTCGTCTCCTCAACCAACGCCTCGATCTGCTCAATCGCATCATCCGGCGTCCCGATGATCCAACGTTTGCTGCCCATAATCTCCTCGAACGTCAGATCCGCAGGATTTTGGTCCGGCCTCACCAACCAACCCCTTGGCGTGTTGATCGTGTAGAAATAGTTGTGAACATCACGAATCGCCCCCTCGCGAGCCTGCTCAAACGCCTCCTCGCGGGTATCCGCCAGATGGACGTACGTCACTACTCGCCAATCCTCCTTGTTTGGCGAGGTTCCGTACTTCGCCGACGCATCAACCACCTCGTCCCACTGTCTGGCCAGCGGAACAGCATCCGGTGGTCCTCCACCAGCTATTGAAAAACACATCATCTCGTACTGCGCCACGAAGTCCAACGACCGCTTGCTGCCCGCCGACGGCGTCGCCAATTTCAATCGCGGCTGCTGGTACGACCGCAACTGCAACGCCATCTCGTCAATCGTCCAGTACTTTCCCTCGTACGAAATCGGATCTGGCGATTCCAACAGCTTAACGATGATGTCCGTCGACTCACGCATCATCGGGTTCAAGTCCTGAGCGGGAATCTTGAACCGCTGGGGGTCTGTAGGCAACCCGCTCGGTCCGACACCTAGCACTGCTCGCCCACGCGTCAGGTGGTCCAAAAACGCAAACCGCTCCGCAACGTGAAACGGGTGATGGAACGGCAACGAAACCACGCCAGTTCCCAAAGTGATCCGCGTCGCCGTCGCCGAAGCCTTCGCCAATACCAGCTCCGGAGTAGGCATCGTCTCCCAAGCCGCAGAATGGTGCTCTCCAATGAAAAACTCATCGAAACCGAGCTTTTCGGCATAGTTGATCATCTCGATATCGCGTTCAAACGCCAACGATGGATTCTCGTTGGGCGTATGCAACGGCATCATGAAGAACGCGAACTTCATCGTTCTAACTCCGATCCTGTAGTTCACTCTCGCTAAGCGATTTTAGTTGCATGCGCTTCTCTTGCAATCGCAAAGCAGATTTTCCGAAAATCTCGGTTAGTTCCTGTCCCACGATCCGGGCATCAGCACCACGCTCGCGCCCGCGCAACAAGCAGAGATTACTAGAGATATGCGCAACAAATACGCTCCAGCCATCCTCCTGTCGATCGCAACACTCGTGATCGCATCCTTCGCTTGCGGCAGCGAAAAGGTTGCCCAAGATGTCGCCTACGTCGTCGACAACGAAAGCAACCACATGTACCTCCTTGACCGGGCTGGTGAAAAATCTAAAGTCATCAACGACTCCGTCACCAATCCGAAATGGTCGCCCAACCAGAGAATGGTGGCATATCTGTCCAACGCGGATGACGGCAAAGGTCAGTTGAAAGTTTGGCACCGCGACACCGAAGACGCCGAAAGGCTCTCCGACGCACCCTCAAACGTCGAACAATTCTTCTGGTCGCCCGATTCGCGCATGATCGCATACATAGCTGATACGGCAGACGGTTCCCGATCAGAAGTCTACGTCTACGACTTCGAAAACGAAGATACAAACACCTTGGTCTCGGAACCCGCCGGCAACGTCGAACTCGGAAACTTCTCCGGCGACAACCAGTGGATCGTAATGTGCCTCAACATCGACGGGTCGCAAGGGATCTACAAACGATCCATACACGGCGTCGACGAAGTCCAGTTAACGGATTACGAAGACAGTCGACCGCGCTTCTCAATGGACGGCAAACGCGTCGCATTCGTACGCAAACTCTCCGACGGATCAACCGACATCTACACTCTTGAGGTCGAAACCGGCAACGGCCCGAGCACTGCCAAAGCACTAACCGACGAAGACGGCGACGAAACCAACTTCGAATGGGCACCCAACGGCCGGAACATCATCTACGTCTCGGAACGCGAAGGAAACCCTGAAATCTACGCCGTTGACACAGCGGATAAGACCACACGTCGCCTCACCCAAAACCGCGTCAACGATGCCGACCCCAAATGGTCCCTAAACAGCGAACAGGTCCTCTTCCGCTCAGACAACGACGGCAAATACCACCTCTTCGCAATGGACTTCAAGTCCGGCAGCCAAGAGCGCGTCCTCGAAGCACCCAACAGCATCATCACCGCCGATTGGTAGATCGGCAGTTGGCAGTTACTTCCGCGACCCAAACATCCGAGAGACCCAAGAATCCCGACGCGATGGGCCTCGTTGACTGCCATTCGCATTGGCAGGTCTAGCCGTCGCAGTTGCCTTAACTTCCTCGGATCTGCCAGCCGTAGCGACCTTCTTCCTCGCTCGCTGATCCGGCGGCAAAGTCCTCGGCCTTGATGCTAGACCTCGCCGTTGCGTACGCCCTCCCGGCGTCGCATTGCCCTCAAGTACTGACGAGAGGCTCCGTCGCGTCTCCGTGCGTCGCACTCGACTAGCTGGCGCGTCTTCGCTCTTTCCTCGAGATCCGTTCTTAGTTGCCGCAGCCTTAGCCTTGTACGCATTGCGGCGATCCGCATACCGCTCTGTGAATGGTCGCCGAGAATGAGTCGCGCCTCTGACCGCGCCTTTGTCCTCGCCATTGGGAGATGCCGCCTCATCCGTCACCATCTGCCGTTTGGCAGCCGCTCGCATGTTGCTGCTCTTCTGGCTTGATGACATCCACAAATCATCGAAATAGCTGCGATCGAACTTGATCAACACATCGGACAACCGTGCCGCTTCCGAAGACAAGTTCGAATCGAACGCCGCAACCTCAACCTGCTTGCCAGTGTCCTTCACTACCTGCAACGCGGGGTAGAAATCCGCATCACCGCTCACCAGGATCGCCGTGTCGTAGTGGTCCTCGTATGCGTGCGCGATCAGGTCCGACGCAATCATCACATCCACGCCCTTCTCAACCATCGTGTTGCCCCGCTGCTTCCAGATCCCCAACTTCACTTCCAGATAATCCGTCTCATACAGAGCATTCAAGAATCGCTCTTGAGATTCCCCCAGACTCGGATTGTCCGCCGACTCCTGCCGGATGTTGTAGTAATAAGTCCGAATCAGCTCGCGATCGCCGCAAAGCTTCTCCGCAAATTTCTTGTAATCTAGGTCTCGTTTGTCGGTATTTTGCTTCAGAACGTGGTAAAGATTGCTGCCGTCGATGAATATCATCACACGACGGCTCGCGCCGTTACCGTAGCCGTGATTCCTCATGCCTTTCATTCCTTCTCATCTCAACCGCCCTCTCCTGTTATTCGATCTATGTCTCAGGTAGTATGATCGCTGTCTCTTACAGCCAGCACCACATCAGCCAAGCGACTTCTCCGTAGGCGATTCTTGGAGTTGAAGCGATTGGTTAAATCGTGGGTTAAGGTAAATTGCCCGTCGAATCGGGCCTTTTCACTCGCCTACTCTCACAATCAAACATTCTATCAGACACCTATTCCCCCTTGTCCACATCAGTCTGACACATCGCGTCAATTCTCGGTCAAACCGTACCTCAGCGATACGTTTCAATTGATTTCAAGTTAAACTACTTGCAAACGTGTCGAGCAATACACGATTGCGAATGGAGACCCCAAAATGGCAATGACAGCCACCGAATCAAAGGTCGGTGTTACTATCCCCTCGCCCTGCGAAATGCCCAACGGCCTGCAGTGGTACAACAACGAACTCTTCGTCATGGACCAGCTGACTGACAACGTCTATATCATCGACGAAGCCGGTAACGTCCTCAGAACCGTATACACCGCTACCGAGAACGGCTCAGGCATCACCGTCGGCGACGGCCACATCTGGACAGGCTCTAACGGGACCACCGTTTCCCGCCCCTACCGTAGCACCGACACCCATCTCGGATTCGTGATCAAATGCGACATAGACACGGGCGAGACCGTAGACCGATGGCGCACTCCCGACGGCGGCGGCATCCACGGCATCGAGTGGGACCACAACGAGAACCTTCTATGGGTCACAGCCTTCAGCCCCAAAGCCATAATCCTCGTCGACCCCTCCGACGACTTCAAAGTCGTCCACAAATTCGAGGTCGAACTTGAGCGGCTTCACGGCTTGGCACTCGAAGGCGACGACGCTATCTGGTGTGCTCACACTACCGACAACGTTGTAGTCCTCTACGACAAAGAGTCCGGCAAGGAACTAGACCGCGTTACGATGGGCCCCGAAGACCCCTTCATCCACGGCCTCTCTAAGAAAGACGGCGTGCTCTGGTTCGGTGACGCCAACTTCGCCGGAAGCCACGGCACCGCAATCCGAGGCGAACCCTCCATCGGAACCATCGTCCGCTAGGCGAGACCTCCATTCCCGTCACCAAACCGAAACCACAATTCCCTTACCCGCGTAGAGACGGCGGTAATCGATATCGTCATCGTCCCCTCTCCCGCTCGGCGGAAGAGGGCTAGGGTGAGGGCACACAACCACGTCCGGTAACGAGACCATGAAGACGCCATGACCGTAGTCGACAGCCACCACCACTTCTGGGACCTAGACCTACGCCCCTACGACTGGATGCCCGAAGGCAGCCCTCTCCGAGTCAACTACGGACCAGATGAACTCCGCCCCCTAATAGCGGAAGCCGGCGTCGACAAAACCGTCATCGTCCAAGCGCACGCCTCGGTTGAGGAAACTAAGTGGTGCCTCGAGATCGCCGAAAACACCGACTTTGTAGCAGGTGTCGTCGGGTGGGTCGATCTGAGCGACCCCAACGTAGGCGAAACCCTCGACGAACTCCAGCAAAACCCTTACTTCAAGGGCGTCCGTCACCTCTGGGAGATGGATGAAGACCATGGCTGGCTCGCTGGCGACGCTCCCATCCAAGGCCTTAAGGAGATCGAGCACCGCGACCTCTGCTACGACTTCCTGGTCCGACCATGGAACCTCCCCTTCGTGCCCCGCATCATGGAGCACGTCCCAAACCTAAGAGCCGTCATCGACCACATCGCAAAACCCAATATCAAAGAACGCGAAGTCGAACCATGGCTCACTCGCCTCCGTGAAGTCGCATCAATCGACGGCATGAGATGCAAAATCTCCGGCATGACCACTGAAGCCGACATGGAGAACTGGACCATCGACGACCTCCTCCCATACGTCCACCACGTCATCGGCATGTTCGGCGTCGACCGTCTCATGTTCGGATCCGACTGGCCCGTATCAACTCAAGGCACTACCTATCCAAACTGGGCCGACACCGCCCGCGAATTGACGAAAAACCTTCCGCAAGAACAATCCGATTACATCTTCGGCCAAACTGCAATCGATTTCTACCGTTTGGACGTATGAAAACACAATTACTCCTTACTCAACTCGTTTCATGACCGCTTTCGTACAACCCTCCCCCCTTCTCGAAGCCCGAGACCTCACAAAGCTCTACGGCAACGTCCAAGCCCTCGACAAAGCATCTTTCACCGTCGGCGAAGGCATCACAGGCCTCCTCGGTCCCAACGGTGCCGGAAAAAGTACCGCAATTCGAATCTTCCTTGGCCTGACCGATGCCACATCAGGCTCAGCCCTAGTCATGGGTGCCGATACCCGAAACCCCGAAGCACGCGTCCGCCTCGGATACATGCCCGAACACGACTGCCTGCCCCCGAACCAGTCAGCCGCAAACTTCCTGACTCACATGGCCGAAGTTAGCGGCATCCCTCCATCCCGATCACGAGCACTTGCCGCCGACACTCTCCGACACGTCGGGCTCTTCGAAGAACGCTACCGCCCCATCGGTGGCTACTCCACCGGCATGAAACAGCGCGTCAAGCTCGCACAAGCCCTCGTCCACGACCCCATCCTCATCCTCTTAGACGAACCAACCGCTGGCCTAGATCCCACTGGCCGCACTGAGATGCTCAACCTCATCCGACGCATCGCTCGCGAATTTGGCATCAGCGTCGTCCTATCAACTCACCTCATGCAAGACGTCGAGCGAACCTGCGACAACATCGTCCTACTCGACCTCGGACGCGTCAAAGAATCCGCCGATGTCAAATCCTTAACTCAGGAAACCGAACTCGTCTACATCGAGGTCGCAAATAATCGCGATGAGTTCATCTCCGAACTTCAGAGTCGAAACCTCCAACCAACCCTCGAAACAAACGCAATCTCCATCCCCGACGTCGACGGCCCCAAATTCGACGCCATCCGCGACTCCCTCGTCGCCTCCGAGGCCCGACTCGTCCGAATGGGCCCGCGCCAACGAGCCTTGATCGACCTCTTCCGAACCTAATCGGCATTCCGTATCCTTGACCACCGACCAACAAGAACGCACCGGTACCGTATTCGACATCGGATACCAGTCCTACGAGGGCACCCGCGAAGGACGAGGCCTAGCCTGGAAAACCCTCATCATCGACGGCGTAAAAAACGGCATGGGCATCGGACGCGGCGGCTGGGCCAAATTCCTCCCCTGGTTAGTCCTCTCCCCCACCATCGCCACCGGCCTCGTCTTCGCCGCAATCGCAGCATTCTTCGAGCAATTGGGAATTGAAGTCGACACCGGCGAAGGAGCAAACGTAATCGACCTTCCCGGCCACGAAGACCTCACCTCTGTCATCTCATTCATGATCCTCATATTCGCCGCATTCGTCGGACCCGAACTCGTCTGTCCCGACCGCCGAAACCGCGTCATACACCTCTATTTCGTCCGTCCCATCACTATGCTCGACTACCTAGGTGCACGATGGTGCGCACTGTTCATCCTCCTCCTCGCCGCAAGCCTGCTACCTCACATCACTCTATGGGTCGGACTTCTGTTCGGCGTTGCAGATGCCCTAGGACACATCCAAGACAACTGGCTAGACATACCCCGATTCGTTGGAAACAGCATCGTATTCGCTATCTTCACCACTTCAATCACCATCGCCATAAGCTCCATCACCGACCGCCGCATGATCGCAACCCTCATCATCATCGGCATCATCATGATCGCATCTATCGCCCCCGGAATCATCTCTATCTTCAACCCCTCCGATACCGTAACTGAGCTGATCAACCTGATCGGCCTCATCGATCTCTCATCCAACATCGTCCCATCAATCTTTTTCGACACATACTCGGAAAACTACAACCTCAACATCGCCATCCCAATCGTGTGGGTAATCCTCCTCACAATCGGCTCCATCGCCGCAACATGGCGCTTCTACCAAGCGCAAAGATAGTCCGCAGAGATAGATAGATGCAGACGGACGCAAAGACACCCCGCCAGAGCGACGAACTAATCGTTTCCCTCGATTCCGTCTCGAAGTGGTTCGGAAACGTAGTAGCTGTTTCAGACGTCACCCTAGATATCGGCCCCGGCATCACCGGACTCCTAGGACCCAACGGCGCGGGAAAAACAACCCTGCTCCGCATGATCTGCGGCCTCCACTCCCCTTCCGAAGGCGAAGTGCGTCTTTTAGGCACCAACCCTCGCACCGACCACAACGTCTACAAACGAATCGGCATCATGACCGAAAACGAGTCCGCATACGAGTTCATGACCGGGCTTGAATTCGTCCGCCTATCCGCACGCCTAAAAGACCTGAGACGCGAAGAATCCCACCTCCGAGCCGCCATCGAGCGCGTCGACATGTCCTTTGCCCTCGACCGAAAAATCTCCACCTACTCACGCGGTATGAGACAACGCATACGCCTTGCCGCCGCCTTGGTCGGCGACCCCGATCTCCTCATCCTTGACGAACCCCTTAACGGAGCCGACCCAACACAACGCCTCCGATTCCAACAAATCCTCCGCGAAACCGTCGACGAAGGTCGATCCGTCATCATCTCCTCCCACATTCTCGAAGAAGTCGAGGAAGTCAGCGACAGCGTAGTCCTCGTCGTAAACGGCAAACTAGCCGCACAAGGCGACTTCCATGCCATCCGTGCCGCACTCGACGATCGCCCCTACCACGTCAAGATCGAGTGCTCCGATCCCAAACAACTCGGTGGCGAATTAGCCAAACTCCCATCCGTCCAATCCGTCCAATTCGACCCCGACGGCTCAATCGTCGTCCTCACCACCAACGTCGCTACCCTACAACTCGACCTACCACCCTTGGCGCAACAGGACAACATCCGATTGACCCGTTTCCAACCGATCGACGACTCCTTGGAAAGCGTCTTCTCATACCTGGTCGAAGGCTAGTACGCGACATGTCAGACACAATCTTCGTCCTCACCATCCGACAATCCCTGTCGATAAAACGCGTCGCAATCCTGCTCATACTCGCCGCAATCCCCCTCACAATCGCCATCGTCAGCGAAATCCTCAACGTCGAATGGGGTGGTGACGAGATGCAAAGATTCATCCAAGCTCTGATCATCAACACCGCTCTCCCCTTAGTAGCGCTGATCGTCGCCGCACCAGTCTTCGCCGACGAAATCGAAGATCGCACGCTGACAAACCTTATGCTCTCCCCCATCGCACGATGGCAGGTCGCAATCCCAAAAACCCTAGCCGCACTCTCCGTCGTAGTCATCCCGATGGCGGTCTCAACCTTCGCCTCCGTCATCATCATCTGGCAGGAAGACATCTACACCTCTGCCATCGTCGGAGCATTCGGCATCCTCATCGGCGCCCTCGCCTTCACCTCCCTCTTCGCATTCGTCGGCACCCTCACCACCCGCGCCGTTGTATTCGGTATCGTCTACGTCTTCGGATTCGAAGCTCTAATCTCCTCAGCCATTCCCGGCCTCAAATACATCAGCATCAGCGGTATGACCATCGCAATCATGCAAGAACTCGGACCAACCCTCGTCGACGCACCCAAATCCGGCAGCAATGCTCCGCCACCAGTCGAATTCGCCGTCCCTGCAATCATCGCCATCATCATCATCACCAACCTAGGCACCATCTGGCGACTGAAACGCATGGACGTTCACTGACACCGCACGTCATTCCGCCGCAGGCCAGAATCCACGCCGCGGACGTTCGCTATACTCTAGTGGCATTCTTTCGGCGACGCCTCCGCGTCGCACTCATACATGGCAGACACCCACTCCATCCAGCAATCCGCGGCCGCAGCCCCAACGTGGGACCCCGCCGCGCCCGAAAACGCATGGTACAAGTGGCGAGCCTTCTGGGCCGTAGGACTCTCCCTCGTCACCATGGTGATGAGCTTCAGCATCGTATTCCTCGCACTCCCCGCCATCGCTGAAGACTTCGGAATCACCTTCAAAGAAGCATCCCTACTCGTCATCGCACAGTCCCTGACCATCAGCACCCTGATGGTCCCTCTTGGAAAAGTCGCCGACATGATCGGACGCAAAAAGTTCCATCTCTTCGGCATGATCCTCTTCGGCGGCGGCGCAATCGCATGTGCCTTCGCCACCAACCTCACATTCCTCATCATCACTCGCGTCATAATGTCCATCGGTAGCTCCATGGGCCAATCCGTCTCCACCGCCATCACAACCGCCGTATTCCCCCCCAGCGAACGCGGAAAAGCTCTCGGCAGCCAGACCACCGCCGTCGCCATCGGCGGCGCATCCGGCACCATCGTATCCGGCGTCACACTCCAGTTCCTCCCGTGGCAAGCACTCTTCATCTTCATGGCAATACCCACCGCAATCGCATTCTTGTGGGGTCTGTACATCCTCAAAGACGAACGCATCGGATCATTCTCCGGCGAACAACGACCTCCCTACGACTGGCTAGGTGCAATCCTCTCCGCCGTCGCAACCGCCATCATCATCCTCACCATCACAAACCCATTCGCCCTCGCCTGGGGCTCACCCATCATCATCAGCGGAGCATTCACCGGAATCGCCGTGCTCATCGTATTCATCTGGTGGCAACTCAAAACTCCGCACCCCATGGTCGATCTCAGACTATTCAAAATCAGCGTCTTCAAATACTCCATCCTCACCCGCTACTTCGCATTCATGCGCTCCTCCGCTACTCTGTTCCTCATGCCCATATTCCTCGTCGCATTCCGCGGATGGCCCGAAATCCTAGCCTCCGGTGTCATGCTCCTTATGGCCATCGGAATGGGCATCGGCGCACAAGTCTTCGGTAGACTCTCCGACCGCTTCGGAGTCCGACCATTCATGATCGGAGGCTTCGTTGTACTCATCCTCACCGGCATCGCCCTCGCAACCCTCAGCGCCACGACGCCTCTCTACTACATCGCCATCGTCGTACTCGTAAACGGACTCGCACAAGGCGCATGGTCAGCCCCCAACGCCTCCGCGACTATGGGATCAGTGCCACGATCCTCATACGGGCTCGTCTCCGCAATCATTAACCTCACCCGAAACCTCGGAAATGTCAGCGGACAAGCCATCATCACCGCAATCATCGCCGGCATAATGATCGCCCGTGGCTACAACATCCCCCTCGGCGAACTCGAAGACACACCCGAAGCCGGACAAACATTTCTCGACGGATGGAGATACGCATACCTCGTAGCCACCGGAATTGTAGCCTTAGCTCTGATCACATCAATCCTGACCAAACCAGGTAAATCCGAACCTCAAACCACATAGCGAAACTGGAGGAAGTCCATGAGCATAGAATCCCTAGACGGCAAAATCGCACTCGTAACCGGCGGAGGAACCGGCATCGGCAAAGGCATCGCACGAATCTTCGCAAACAACGGCGCAAACGTAACCATCGCCGCACGAAACCTCGAACGCCTTCAAGCAACCGCCGACGAACTCTCCGCCGAATCCGGCACCACCGTAACTCCACTTTCGATGGACGTAACCGACGAAAACAGCGTCGAATCCATCTTCAAATCCGTCATGGACACCTACGGACGCCTCGACATCCTAGTAAACAACTCCGGATCCATCGAAGGCGACCCCATCGAAATCCTCTCCTCTGAAAAATGGCTCCGAGTGATGAACACCAACGTCACCGGAATGTTCTACTGCACCAAACAAGCCTTCAAAATCATGCGACCTCAAGGCGGAGGCCGCATCATCAACATCGGCTCCATCGCCGCACAACGATCACGACACTCCGCCGCCGCCTACACAACATCCAAACATGCCGTCTGGGGACTCACCCAATCCGCCGCCATCGAAGGCCGAGACATCAACATCTCCGTCTCCGCACTCCACCCCGGCAACACCATGGTCGAACGCCGAGCCGACGCCCGATCCGGCTCCGGCCGAGACGAAGGACCCGAACCAATGATGGACGTCGAAAACATCGCAAGAACCGCCCTCCTAATGGCAACCCTACCCCCAGACGTCAACATGCTAGAAGCCATAGTAATCCCCAACCAACAGCTATACATCGGCCGAGGCTAGTCTCATGGCATCGGGAGCGGCATAATTCCACCCCCTCCTTCAGGAGGGGGCAGGGGGAGGACCGCCGTCAGGCGGGTAACACCACAAAACCAAATCAAACCCCGACTCCCCATCCTCCTCACAGTTGACAAACCCACACTTCTCAAATGCGCGCCTACTCCGCGTATTCCCCGTTGAAACAAGACCGAAAATCGCATCCGCACCCAAACGCCCAAACCCAAACTCAACCAACAACCCAATAGCCTCACTCCCATATCCCCTGCCCCATAGCTCCCTAACACCAATCATCAAATCGATCCGCCAAAGATCACTTCCGGGAAACTGCTCAACAATCCGCCGCAGATTCATCCGCTGCAACCAGCACTCACCAATCGACTGCCCTTCGACCTCCATGATGAAACAGTAGGCGTGAGTCGAAATCCATCGGTATATCGACTGGATCTCATCCAAACTTCGAGGGCTGAAACCCTCACTTTCAACGTTCTCCATAACCTCAGGGTCGTTGTTCCATGCATAGAGCAACCCCCAATCCCCTTCAGTCATCGGTCGCAACTTCACACTTTCCCCATGCAGCACCACATCGTGAGTTGCCAATCCGACAACATCGTGATCGCTCCGATATTGAAGCTCAGGGATCACCACGGTCGAAAAATCACGTTCTGAATGACCACTTCGCCCTCATCGCGATCTCTGGCTAAACGCCGCACCAAAAGCGACTCCCACGCCGACCCCTATCGCGATTCCAACAGCGATGTTACCAAGAGCCGCGCCCATTGCTACGCCAATCCCAGCACCGAGCGCGATTCCAACTCCGATACTGGTGGCGTTTGGTTGTTTCATTTTGTCGCTCCTTACAGAGGTATGTCGTAACCCTTTTATCACCTGCACATCCTAGCGTTTCGCCAACCTAGCCGATCCCTTCGCCTCCCCGCGATATACTTCATCACCGCAACAACGCCAACACATCCAATCAGGAGAACCAAATGTACATCCTAATGGTCCGTCTAAAGGTCAAAGACGACCGCATCGACGACTTCATCGAAGCCTCTATCGGCGACGGCGTAGGCTCCGTCCTCGGCGAACCCAACTGCTACCGCTTCGACATCATCCAAGACGACGAAGACCCCACAAAGTTCGCATTCTGCGAGGTCTACGAAGACGAAGCCGCATTCCAGTACCACACCATGGCCTACCACTTCCACCAGTGGCGTGACGCATCCGCCGACATGTTCGCAGAAGACCCCGAAGTCTCTTTCTGCCGATCCGTATACCCCGCCGGACCCGCCGACTGGGACGCATACCGACCCGGAGCAGTCGACGACCCCGCATTCCAAAACGGTACCCTGCACGTAATCCACGCCCCTCAATACGTCCAAGCCGACAAAGTCGACGACTTCATCGCCGCCGTCACCCTCGACGGCATCGGCTCTACTCACGAAGAACCCGGATGCCTACGCTTCGACGTCTACCAAAACGTCGACGACCCCACCGAACTCTACCTCTATGAGGTATACGCCAACAGCGCCGCCTTCGACTACCACGTCGCAACCCCACACATCAAACAATGGCGAGACACCGTAGCCGACTGGTACGACGAAGAACGCCGAGACGCATCAATGGCCGGAAACATGGGCGCCCGCCGAGGCCGAAACGTCTGGCCACCCGACAACTGGAACTGGTCCTCCGGCAAACCAGCCTTCTAACCGCACCTATCCACGCCCTCCCTCAGAAAAGGCAGGGGAAACCCCTATTCTCACCCCCTCCTTCAGGAGGGGGCAGGGGGAGGTCCGCCGTCAGGCGCAAACAACCACACCTTCTTCCCTCTCAAGCACTCACCAGAGAATCATTCCATCCCCCCCCTAACTTCAGGAACGCGCAGCGGAACCCCCTATTCTCACCCCCTCCTTCAGGAGGGGGCAGGGGGAGGTCCGCCGTCAGGCACTAACAACCACACCTTCTTCCCTCTCAAGCACT
>JAJEGY010000023.1 GCA_022819585.1 Dehalococcoidia bacterium
TGGAAGCTAGCGGTCTGACACACCGTTCTGCGCAGCATCTGACCCCTCTCCGGGGTCGTCCTCTTCGAACCGAAGGGGCGATGGAGAGGGAAGGAGCCGAGGTCGAAGTACAAAGACCGAGGCTCAAGGACCAGGGCAGTATATTCGGTCCCATGACCCGACCTCCTGGCTGAGCCGCAAGGCGAAGGCGACCCTGCGCCCCTGAAAAGGCGCAGGGGGAGGATACCCATCGACAAAAAGCCACATGGGAGTGGACATACAAACACACCCAACCAAAAACCAATCCCCCAAACAACCAACACCGAAATCCCAAGAATCCCAATTCAAAATCACGCCCTAATATAATTGCATCGCACAACAAACAACCCTTCACTCAGAACCACAGGAGATACCGAAATGGCGTCGACAACTTGGGCCTTCTTCAAAGGACGACAAGTCCCATTGGAAGAAGCCAATGTACGAGTCGACACCCACGCCCTCCACTACGGCACCGCAGCATTCGAAGGTATCCGAGGCAACTGGAACGAGGAGCACGGAAAGGTCTACATCTTCCGCCTCCGCGAACACTACGAACGCCTCATCCGCGGTTGCAGCATCCTACGCATGGAGCTGCCTTACTCAGTCGATGACCTCTGCGACATCACCGTCGACCTTCTCGAACGAAACGGCTTCGCCGAAGATGTCTACATCCGCCCCCTCGCCTACAAGTCCGAGGAAGCAGTCGCAAACCTCAAACTCCACACTCTCGAGAGCGACTTCACACTCATGATCCTCCCCTTCGGTGCCTACATCGAAGCCGAAGGAGCCATCAAGTGCCAGACCTCGTCATGGCGACGCCCCGATGACTCCATGATGCCCACCGGCGTCAAGATCACCGGCCTGTACACAACCTCCATCCTCGCCAAGACCGAAGCCGTCATGGCCGGATTCGACGAAGCCATCCTCCTGAACCACGACGGCTCCGTCTCTGAGGGCAGCGGCGAAAACCTCTTCATGGTCAGCAACGGCGAGATACACACCCCGTTCGAGACCGCAAACGCACTCCTCGGCATCACCCGAGACTCCGTCCTCACCCTCGCCAAAAACGAACTCGGCATCGACGTCATCCAACGACGCATCAACCGCAGCGAACTCTACCTCGCCGACGAAGTCTTCCTGACCGGCACCGCCGCGCACCTGACACCCGTCGGCAGAATAGACAACCGCGACATCGGCGACGGCGATACCGGACCGTTGACCCAGCAACTCCGAGACATCTACTTCGAGTGCGTCACCGGCAACAACCCCGACTACATGGACTGGTGCACAGGGGTAACCCCCAGTGGTGGATAAACCTGGCGGTTAAACCCATCGTCGGCCCACGCGCCGACACCTTCGGCCGATGACCGACCCCATCCAATCCGCAGCCGCGATCATGGTCCGCGACTACGTGGTCCTCGCCTTCCTAGTCAGCCTCGGCGCGCTCCAGATCACCACCTCCATCAGCGAAATCCGCGGCCTCTGGCTGCTCCCCAACAAGAACCTAACCCGCGCTCTCGGCATCCTGCTCATCATCTTGGGTCTGGGCTACTACCTGCTCTCCCCCCTATGGCTCGAAGGTCCCTGGGCCGCGGGATCAGTAGTTGACGGCACCTCTGAAAATCGCGCCTGTGGCACCGCCTCCCTCGACGAAATCTCCGGCGCCCGCAACCTCAACGACATCCACGGCGGAATGGCCGGCACCGCCTACGCCGTCTACTTCATCTTCTCCGCCGTCCTAGCCACAATCATCGCCGCCGCTATCGCAGGCATCCGACAACGATACCTAGGCCCCAAAACCCTTTCCTCCAGCGCCGACGGACTCGACGCCCTCAAACAAACCGACCCCTTATCAACCCTGTCCGTATCCCTCTCCAACCTCCACCGCGGCATAGCACTAGACATCGAACGCATGATGCAAGCAACCCACCGCTGGAGCATCCCTGCAATCTTCGAAAGGACGTTCAGAAATTAATCCCTTCGATAAAGAACTGATGCTCTTCATCAACGGATTCGTAGGCAAGTCGGCACTCTTCGACCACTTCGCCAAGATAGCCGCATCCGACTACCTCATGCCCCTCGCATTCTCCGCCGTAATCTTCGCGATCTGGTTCATCGGCCGCGATATCACCGAGCGCCGACGCTACCAGCGAGCCACACTAATCGCCGCCACCGCAATCGGTCTCGCCAACCTCGCGGTCGACATCATCGACTCAGCATACGACCGCCCGCGCCCCTTCGACCAACTTGCCGACTCCATGACGTTGCTCTTCTACAGATCCACCGACCCATCCTTTCCCGCGAACCCGATGGCTGTCGTCTTCGCCATCGCAATGGCCGTGATGCTTGCCGACCGCCGTATCGGCTGGTGGCTTATGGCCTTTGCCACCATCTACTCCGTCCTCCGCATCTACGTCGGCTCCTTCTACCCGACCGATGTCATAGGCGGCGCAATCATCGGCATTCTAGCCGCGCTGCTCGCATGGTTCCTCTTCGAACTGATCAAGCCCGTACCCGAACTCGTTCTCCGCCTCCTCCGAGGCATCGGCGTAGCATGAGCCTACCTTCGTCGTCTCCGAGCAGAAATTCTCCGAAACGCCTCCCCATAATCAAACTCAAACCCCTCAGCAACCGATTTCGCTCGATCCCGTATCCCACGATCAGAACCCGATTGACGCGACAAACCCGGGACCTGACTGACATGCTTGCTCAAAGCATCAATCCTGGTGTCTATCGAACTCGTGATATCCACCACGACGTTCGGTTCATCCGCATGCCAGAAAAACACGTCGCTCACAATGTGCGGCTCAAGCCCTTCCTCAAGCTGCTCTGGAAAATGCAAATGGTCTCGCGCATACGGATAGACGGCATCCTGCACCGTCATCCCCGTGTTCCGATGGTCGCGATGATTGAACCCATCAAACCGAAACGGGTCATGGGTGAAAATCACAACCGGGCGATACGTCCTGATCGCCTTCACAATGTCGCCCAGAAACTCCCGATTCGTCTCCAGCATCCCATCCGGATACGGCAGCATCACCAGATTCGTCACGCCGATCACATCAGCCGCATCTGCCTGCTCCCGTCGACGAATATCCACGATCTTCTCCGATGTCATCGCCTCATCGTTGCTGCCGCTGCTGCCGGTCGTGCAAACCACATACGAAATCTCGCAACCATTCCGAGCCCACAACGACGTTGTACCGCCAGCCCCGATCTCCGCATCGTCAGGATGCGCGCACACCACCATCGCGCGCTCCGGTATCTCGGTGAAATGCTCTAGTTCCACTGACTGGCCCTTCCCATGAACCAAATCGACCCGCACGTCAAACCGACATGCATCTGCTACATGATATCCACGCGTCGACAACCGATACACCACAAATAGACTCGACTCAACAGCCAGTCAAAAACCTGCGAGCCACGCATTGAACCTTCAATCCAGAGACCCCGAAATCGCGAAAATCATCGCGACAGAAGAGCGCCGCCTTCGCGAGGAGATCGTCCTCATCGCTTCCGAGAACTACGCCAGTCGCGCCGTCCTCGAAGCGACAGGATCCGTCCTAACAAACAAATACGCCGAAGGCTATCCCGGACGCCGCTACTACGCCGGCACAGAGAACGTCGACGCCGCCGAAAGCCTGGCAACCGAACGCGCCAAGCAACTCTTCGAAGGCGCGGAACATGTCAACGTCCAGCCCCACAGCGGGTCCCAGGCGAACATGGCCGCATACTTCGCCGCACTCGAACCTGGCGACCGCGTGATGGGCATGTCGCTGGATCACGGCGGACACCTCACGCATGGCTCGCCGGTCAACTTCTCTGGTAGGATCTACGACTTCGTCCACTACCAACTAGACGAAGAATCTGAGGTGATCGACTACGACGCGGTCGAACGCATCGCCCAAGAGCTGCGTCCCAAAATCATCGTTTCCGGCTACTCAGCCTATTCTCGGACCATCGACTTCGAACGGTTCGGCAAGATCGCCGAGAACGTCGGCGCGATACACCTCGCCGACATGGCTCACATCGCTGGCCTCGTAGCCGCGGGCGTCCACCCTTCCCCAGTGCCACACGCTGAGATTGTTACGAGCACCACGCACAAAACTCTCCGTGGCCCGAGGGGGGCGATGGCCATCACAACAAATGAGTGGTCACGCAAATACGATTCTGCTGTCTTCCCTCGGATGCAGGGCGGACCCATGGGCCACACAATTGCAGCCAAAGCCGTCGCGTACAAGGAAGCGCTTTCGGACGAATTCAAAGAATATGCCCGCAACATCGTCGGTAACGCCTCGGCTCTCGCCGAAGCATTGACTGCCGCTGGGATGCGAATCGTGTCAGGGGGCACTGATAACCATCTGATGCTCGTCGATCTCCGAGATATGAACGTCTCAGGTGCCGAGGCCGAGGTCAAGATGCGAAGCGTGGGGATCGTGGCCAACAAAAACATGGTCCCGTTCGATCCCAATCCGCCTCGGGTCACTAGCGGCGTCCGTATCGGTGTTCCCTCCATCACCTCCCGTGGCATGAACATTGATGACATGGGGACCATAGCAGAGCTGATCGTCGAGTCGTTAAGAGTTACGGAGAGTTCTTCCGAACAGCAATCCTTGGCCCAAAGGGTGAAAGATTTCGCCAGTTCCTTTCCAGTGCCCGGTGTCGACTCGTAGCGGGATAAGGCATCGCCAAAGCGGAGATAGCAGTTCGCAGAGCGCCCCGAATGTATAATCGGGGTTTGACGAATCTGCGTCATTCGCGCGGATAATCACGCGTTCACAAGACACCAAGTGGGATGGAATTGAGAGACTACGAAATAGTGTGGATACTGGGCGGCGCTGCCGGCGAAAAGGAAGGCGATGCCTCCGTAGAACGGGTTCGCGCGCTTGTGGATTCTCTGGGCGGTGAGGTTGGTGATGTGAACTCTTGGGGCAAAAGAAACTTGGCTTACCCCATCGATAAAAACACCGAAGGCTACTACGTCGAGGCGCAATTCAAACTAGATCCAGTACGTTCGCCTGAGTTGGATCAAGCTTGTAACGCGGATCGTCAGATTATTCGCCATCTGATCGTGAGGAAGTGAACACCTTGCCATAACCTGTTACTAATGTGTCGTTGATTAATCGACGACAAAGGTAACAGCAACTATGAAAGGTGAAAACTCCGATGTCACTAAACCAGATACTTCTCATCGGCAACGCAGGTAGGGATGCCGAGTTACGCTACACGCAGAACGGGGCCGCAGTCGCAAACTTCAGCATGGCCGTAAATCGACGGTATCAAGTACGCGACGAGACTCGAGAAGATACCGAATGGTTCAACGTTGCCGCTTGGGAGCGCCAAGCGGAATGGGTGTCCGAAAGCGTCAAGCGCGGTACCCGCGTCTTTGTCGACGGTCGGTTGTCGACGCGTGAATACACGTCAGGGAACGGCGAGATGCGCGTCAGCCTTGAAGTGAATGCCCGGCGCGTTATACCTCTGACGGTACGAGGCAACGGTAACGATGAGGATGGCGAACGGGAGCGTTATCCAAGGCGCGATGACGACGAGTCCACGTCCGATGAACCAGCGACAACAGTCGTTGCGGAGGATACGCCCCACCCGACGGATGAAACCGACGATCTCGAAAACCTACCTTGGTGATATGCGATGAGTCTCAATCTGATACTCCTGATAGGCAACGCTGGACGCGACGCTGAGTTGCGTTTCACAGCGACAGGCCGCCAAGTGGCAAGTTTCAGCATGGCAGTGAATCGCAGCTACCAAGTCAACGGCGAATGGCAAGAAGAAACTGAGTGGTTCAACGTCTCTGCGTGGGGCCAACAAGCTGAGAATGTCGCAAACAGCGTACGGCGAGGATCAAGAGTGTTCGTTGAAGGAAGGCTTTCGACGAGGGAATACACAAACCAAGCCGGGGCTACGCGTACTAGTTTGGATGTGAACGCATTCAGAGTGATCAATCTGACTAGACGAGAAGACGGCGAAGAAGGCGGGTACGGTTCGTATCCGCCTTCTCCCGGCGGCGAGCAGTCGTACGGCGGTGGAGCCGCACAGCAACCCGCGTCCCCGCCTGCCAGCGACTTCGAAGCGCCGAGCGATGGCGAGGATTTGGAAGACCTACCCTGGTAAAAGAAGTCTTCGTCGTCAGCATGAATGACAATTAGGTAAGACTCGCAGATTATCGAGGAGCAACACGGAGAAGCAATGACAACAGGTTCGAGAGCGCGACCGGCTGGTGGTCGCCGTGGAAGTGCCGGCAGCTTCACTCGCCGGCGACGTGGCCGAAACGTCCTTAAGGCTGAGGAGATCAACTACAAGGATGTCCAACTGATGCGTCGTTTCGTCAATGAACGCGGAAAGATCGTATCCGGCCAGCGCATAGGCGTAACCGCCAAGAACCAACGGCGGTTGGCCCGCGCGATCAAGCGAGCGCAACACCTCGCGTTGATCCCGATGGCTCCGAACCACGCCTATGTGACTGGCGCGGTCCAGACCGAGATTCAACGTCCCCAAGAGACGGAGACTACTGAAGGCGAGCCCCAAGCCGAGGCAGATGCACAGGAATCCGATGCATCTGAGAGCCAAGAAGAAGTCGTTTCTCAAACCGAGGAAACCGTTAACGGCGACGACGCTGCCGATCAGGATTCGAACACCGAAGCCAGCGACGAAGAGTAGTCGCTAGGGACCATAATCTCGTGTCCGCGATTGGTCGCTGAATCTCCTAGCGCTTAGAATAGCGGGTGATCGGTCAATGCCGATCCACATTTGTCTGTAAAAATGGCGAACGAACAGGAACGCAGCACATTTTCGCACGCGCCGCTAGGCACGTATCGGGCCGGGCAACGCAGCATCACCAATCGCCGAGGCATCTCGCGCTTCGAGATCATGCGACGGCGAGAACGGGCGGCACTAAGGAACCGCCCATTCATAATCGCCGCGTTGGTTTTCGTACTAATCGTCCTCGCGATACCTGGTTACGGCTTCTACCAGCAGTACGTGGAGCCTCCCACGGAGGTCGCAGTTCAAGTCGAGGACACTGTCTATACCCGCGGTGACATCGTCAACTACATCCGGTTCTTCCAGAGATTGAGCGAGGACCTGGGTGTCCCATTCGAATTGGGCACGTCGGCGTTTGAGGCGATGCAGACGCTCCAGTCGAACGAGATCGCCTACCACTTGGCACCGCGCTTTGGCATCACAGTTGAACAGCATGAAGTTGATGCACAACTCGAGAGTTTGCTCGGGTTCGTAGCAGAAACCACCGGCGACGCGTCTCTAAGAGAGCATCGATCCAACGTTGAAGAAGCCAAGAAGCAATTTTTGAATCGGATTGGCCTCGATGAAGGCGTATATCGAGATTTCATCCGCAAAGGTATGTTCAAAGAACGCCTGCGGGACGAATTGGGCGAGACATTGCCGCGAATTCAACCGCATGCCGAGGTGTACAAGATCGTCTTGCAGGATGTCAGCCAAGCGACGATTAACCGAATCCAGCGAGATCTGGCATCCGGTAGAGCCGTTGGAGATATTGTCGTCGAACTGTCGGAAGACCCAAACGTTCTCAGGGATCGCGGGTACATCGGTTGGTTGCCCGAAGGCGTGCGAACCGATCTCGACTCGATACTCTTCGCTCATAAGGCCAACGAAGACGGGTCGAAAGGCGACCGCGTGTTGCCGTTAAGAACCTTGAGTGGCGGACGTTACGACGAAACGACACAGCTCTGGACGGCCCATATCGTCTCGGATTTCACTGAAGCCCGCGAGATTGCAAACGACCACTTCGATGTCTTGGCGAATCTTGAAGTAGATCGCTACATCAACGAGCATCGGGGCGAGTTCAAGACCGCCATCTCGTTGAATAGTGAGGTTTACGACTGGATCAACCGTCAAGTCCGCTTGGCAGCTATAGTGCCGACAGCCACACCTGAAACGCAGTTCACCTCACTCGAAGACCTCAACCAGCTTGGGCGCTGATCGATGTCGATTGATCAGGACACTCTTGCCCGGGACGGATCTAGCGTCGCTGGTGTGGGGCTGTTGGGTGCAGGCGTGGTCGGCTCCCAAGTAGCTCGCGTCATCCTCGATCCCGACAACGGCCCAGAACATAACGTCGACTTGAACGGCATTCTGGTTCGGGACATTAACAGAGCACGGGAAGGAGTTCCTTCTGAGCTTTTGACCACTGATCCGGAACAGGTCTTAAGTGACGATCGCAACAACATCATCGTAGAGGTTATGGGCGGCGAAGAACCTGCTCGTTCTTACATGGCTGCTGCGATGCAAGCCGGCAAGCATGTTGTCACCGCCAACAAAGAGGCACTGGCGAAGCATGGCGACGAGTTGGTAGGTTTGGCAGTAGACAATGGTGTCACTCTGTCCTACGAAGCGAGTGTTGGCGGCGGGATTCCCGTGTTGGCTGTTATCCAAGACAGTCTTAGCGCTAATCGAATCGAGAGTATCCGAGCGATCATCAACGGAACAACGAACTACATCCTCTCCTCGATGGAAGAGGGCGGCAGTTCGTTCGGAGATGCTCTCGCAGAAGCGCAAGAACTTGGTTACGCGGAAGCTGATCCGACAGCAGACGTCGATGCTCACGACGCTATGTACAAGCTTTCGATACTTGCCCGTCTCGCGTTTGGGGCATCGGCACATCCTGACGCGATCTACCGCGAGGGCATTCGCAACATCGAGGCAAAGGATCTCCGGTATGCCGGGGCATTAGGCTTCACCATCAAGTTGCTGGCAATCGCGCGAAATGGCGCTGCCGGTGTTCGGTGTCGCGTGCATCCCGCGCTCGTGCCTGCGGACGTGCCGATGGCGAAAGTCAATGGTGTATTGAACGCGGTTGAGCTTAACGGTGATCTCCTAGGGCCGCTCTGGTTGCAGGGCAGGGGAGCAGGTGCGGGACCGACCGCAAGCGCTGTCATGGGCGATGTGCTTCGGATCGCCAAAGGTATGCTCGCGAACGACGGCAATGACAAATCGGCTATCGGCGGTTTAGGCGGGAAGAACACTGCGAATGGACCAAGCATCGTCGATATGGACGATCTGCAAGTGCGTTACTACGTGCGTCTTGCGGCAATTGACAGATTCGGTGTGCTAGCAAAGATCGCCAATGTCTTCGGCGAAGCCCACATTAGTATCGCTTCGGTTCTCCAATTCGATGCCGATGACGAACGAGGCTTGGCCGACCTCGTGATCATGACGCACCCGGCACGTGAAGCCAATATGCAGGAAGCCGCCGCGCGTCTGCGACAATTGGATGTTGTCGCATCCCTTGAAAACTTGATCCGCGTCGAAGACTACGACACCGTTTAGCGGTCGAAGACTTTCTGCGGGCGATGCTGACCTGCGAATTGAGAGGATCCCGTTGAACGGCACGATTGGCGTAATCGAGAGATACAAAGAGTTTCTCCCAGTCAACGCGCTCACGCCGATGATTACGATGGGCGAAGGCAGCACGCCGCTCGTCAAATCCACCAACATCGGCCCTTCGATCGGATGCGAAAATCTCTACTTCAAACTTGAGGGTTGCAATCCCACTGGTTCCTTCAAAGATCGCGGCATGGTCATGGCCATCGCCAAAGCGCTCGAGGGTGGCCGCAAGCGTGTGATATGCGCCTCCACCGGCAACACTAGCGCGTCCGCGGCGGCGTACAGTGCTCGATACAACCTCCAAGCTTTCGTCGTCGTACCCTCCGGCGAAATCGCGCTGGGCAAACTAGCCCAAGCAATGGCGTACGGTGCACGCATCTTGGCTGTTGATGGAAACTTCGACGACGCATTGAAGATGGTGCGCGATCTCGCCACAGAACTGTCTATCGAACTCGTCAATTCGCTCAACCCCTATCGCTTGGAGGGCCAGAAGACCGCATCATTCGAGATATCCGACGCTTTGGGAGACTCCCCAGACATGGTCTGCATACCCGTCGGCAATGCTGGCAACATTTCCGCTTACTGGAAAGGCTTCAACGATTATCGAATCAACGAGCAAATCAGCAAACTACCGCGAATGATGGGCTTCCAAGCCTCTGGAGCAGCGCCGATCGTGAAGGGTGAGCCCATCCACGAACCCCAGACAATCGCAAGCGCAATTCGTATTGGCAACCCGGCTAGCTGGGACAAAGCCGTTGCTGCCAGAGACGAATCGGGTGGCAACATCGACGCGGTTACTGACGCCGAGATCATTGAAGCCTACATCCGCCTAGCTCGCGAAGAGGGTATTTTCTGCGAACCGGCATCAGCAGCCTCGGTGGCCGGCCTCATCAAACTCGCTGCACAAGGCGAAGATTTCGATGATCTGTCTGTCGTGTGTATATTGACGGGGATGGGTCTGAAAGACCCCACCACCGTCGAAAACCACGCCTTGGTCGAGCTTGAATACGTCGAACCCGATGTTGACCAAGTCGCCGCTCTCTTGTCCAAGGACGCCGCGTAGAGATTTGACCTATGACTTGTGCCACAACGCCAAGGATCGTTTCTCCAACGTTTGACGATTTAGCTGCCGATTGGCAACGAATCTATGATTCGATGCCCGAAAGTTCAGCTTTCGACTCGTTGGAATGGAATCGCATGTGGTGGGAACACTTTGGGGGCGATTCCAAGTTGATGCTGAGGTCTGTGGTCCGCCCCGATGGCACCACCGCCATCATCGCTCCGATGCGGCTCGATTCGAACAACGACGAAGGGGTATGCACATTCCTCGGAGGAACCGATCTAGTCGACTACTTAGGCTTCAAACACGATGAGGAACTTCTACCCGAAGACGTGCACGATCTCTTGCAATCGCTGTACGACGATCCCGAGATAACAGCCTTGGTTCTCGAGTCGTTGCCCGAGGATTCGCACACCATTCACGCTGTAAAGGAAGTGGCCGGGGACATCGGCTGGGAAGTGCATATCTGGGACGAAGGAGTGGCTCCTCGTATCACGTTGCCATCGACTGTTGATGAGTACTACGCCTCACTCACGAAGAAGCACCGTCATGAGCTTCGGCGAAAGTTGCGTCGCCTTTACAACGCAGGCGATATCGAGCAGATTGAATTGAAATCGCCGGATGAAATCGAACACCATATGGCGGACTTCATCGATCTTCACCGGGGTAGTTCGATTGACAAGAATGATTTCATGACCTCGGAGCGAGAGGCCTTCTTTCGAGAAGCGGCGGTCAACCTGGCAGAGATGGGCATCACACGGCTCTACTTCTTGACCATTAACGGCGAAAAAGTTGCCACTTCGTTGGCCTTCAAAGTCGGTTCGACAAAATATCTCTACAACAGCGGATATGATCCCGAACGCTCGTGGCTTGCCGTCGGACTCCTAAACCACGCCATCAACATTCTCAGATCGATCGATGAAGGTATCAAGGTCTACGACTTTATGCGGGGCGATGAGCGTTACAAATACCACCTTGGCGCAGTTGACCGTCGCATCTTCACCGCGCGTCTAGACAAATGACCTCGTCCGCACGAGATGCTGGAATTCCCTACGGATAGGCAGCCCAAATGCGCATCGCCACCATCAGCGTCCACGGTTGTCCGTGCATCCAACCCGGCGGCACTGACGCCGGTGGCATGAATGTCTATGTCGACCAAGTTTCCGAGCGGTTGTCCCGACTAGGTCACGACGTTGATGTTTACTCTCGGATCCATGCGGGCATGGAAAAGGGCTTCAATGAGCGCGCGTACAACCTCACCCACGTCTCCGCAGGCGAACTTGCTCTACCCAAAGAGCATCTACCAAGAGTCTTGCAAGAATTCGTTTCTGAGGTCGTCAATGTCGCTGAGGATCGCAGTTACGGATACGACCTCCTGGCATCTCACTACTGGCTGTCTGGTGTAGTAGGTTGCGAACTCAGCAACATCTGGGAAACGCCACACGTGACTAGTTTCCACACACTCGCCAGCATCAAGAAAAGGTTCTGGCCCGACGAAGACGAGCCGAAAATCCGGTTCATCAGCGAAGCCCGAGTTGCACGAGATGTGGACACCGTTGTGGTTTGGACCGAGGGCGAGGCCGAACACATGATGACCCAATTTGGGCTACCCAGAGACAAATTCAATATAGTCCCGCCCGGCGTCGATACGGACTGCTTTTCTTTCACACCAATCGCGTCTGAACAGAACACCAAGTCAACCATCCTCTACGTTGGCAGACTAGACGCGCTAAAAGGTGTGGATCTCCTCTTGGACGCCTTCGCGATCATAGCAACCCAAATCCCAGATGTTGACCTGCAAATAGTCGGAGGCGGGTACGCCGATGAATTTCGCCGCGTGCTCGGAAGGATCGCCAGCCTCAGATTGGCGGATCGAATCAAACTTCCCGGCGTCCTCCCACAATCTGAACTCCCCAAGATCTATTCCGATGCGGCATGTATCGTCGCGCCATCGTTCCACGAGACATTCGGTTTGGCTGTGCTTGAAGCCGCAGCTTGTGGAACCCCTGCCATTGCAGCCGATGTCGACGGCCTGAGGTCAATCGTTGACGATGGGAACACTGGATACTTAATCCGTGAGCGCGACCCCACACTGTACGCCGAGAAAATCAGCGAGATCGTGGAAAATCCCCCACTTCGAAAACAGATGTCTATCGCAGCGCGCAACAGGGCCGAGGAGTTGTCATGGGATGGGGCCGTTGCAAATCTATCCGAAATCTACAATCGCATCAGTTTGGCGAGAAGTATCCCCGCTCCTCTGCGATAATTCTCTTTCAACACCGCGTAACACTTAACGGGTCGGAGATGTAACTGTGTACTCGCGTATTGAAGATCACGGCATTATCGGCGACCTATATACGGCCGCACTCGTTGGCGTCGACGGAACAATCGATTGGTTCTGCGCACCAAAATTCGATTCTCCCTCGATCTTCGCCTCGATCCTTGATGAGGAAAACGGGGGCCACTTCTCGCTACGTCCAACAATAGACGACGTGCGTTCTACGCAGTACTACTTGCCCGAAACTAACGTCTTAGTGACGCACTTCACATCCGAGGAAGGTGTCGCTCAAGTAGTCGATTTCATGCCAGTCCGTACCCGCTTCGCAGGCGACACCGATCACGTACTCATCAGACGAGTGACGGGTGTGCGCGGCAACTTGCATATGGAGATCGATTGTTCGCCGAGTTTCAACTACGGCAGAGATGAACACGACGCCGTATTCGTAGGCGAAAACGTACGATTTATCTCCCCCGACATTTCGCTCGAATACTGGAGCACGATCCCACCCAAGATCGTAGACAACACGGTCAAGGTTAATTTCGAGATCCGTGAAGGACATACGGAGTACGTGGTCATAGACGCCGTAGAGCATGTGGAAATGGCCGATAAGTTCGATGCGACCCGCATCGAACTGCTCTTCGATGACACCGTCGACTACTGGCGCCGATGGATCAACAAGTGCACCTACACTGGACGCTGGCGCGAAATGGTTCATAGATCGGCACTCGTACTGAAGTTGTTGACTTATGAACCGACCGGAGCGTTCGTCGCTGCGCCGACTACGAGCCTGCCCGAGCACCTCGGCGGCGTAAGGAACTGGGACTATCGCTACACCTGGATTCGCGATGCGGCATTCAGCGTCTATGGTCTTATGCGAATCGGCCTGACCGAAGAAGCTGGGCGCTTCATGCAGTGGTTGGAAGATCGTTGTGCAGAAGGCGAGGAAGATGGCACGCTCAAGATCATGTATGGCATCGACGGGAGCCACGACCTCGAGGAACATACGCTTGAGCATCTATCGGGTTACATGGACTCGAAGCCGGTTCGCATCGGAAACGGCGCGGCGGACCAGTTGCAACTCGATATTTATGGTGAACTGATGGATGCTGTCTACCTCTCAAACAAATATCAAACTCCCATCTCCTACGACTTCTGGTCGCACCTTAGAAAGATCATCAACTGGGTATGCGACAACTGGCATCGACCGGACGAGGGCATCTGGGAAGTCCGAGGAGGTCGTGCCCATTTCGTCTACTCAAAGCTCATGTGCTGGGTAGCAATCGACCGCGCTATTCGACTGGCTGACAAAAGATCATTCCCCAGCGACGCTGACAAGTGGGTCAAAGTACGCGACGAGATTTACGAAGAGATCATCGAACACGGCTGGAGCGAAAACATCGAAGCATTCACCCAAGCCTACGGACGCGACGCTCTCGACGCCTCAAACCTGATCATGCCCATGGTCTTTTTCATGTCGCCCTCAGATCCAAGAATGCTGAAGACGCTTGATGCTATTCAACGGTCTCCCTCAAACGGCGGACTGGTTTACTCTAATCTCGTCTATCGCTACAACCTGAACGAAACCGCCGACGGCCTCGAGGGAGAAGAAGGCACATTCAATATGTGCACCTTCTGGTTGGTTGAGGCCCTAACCCGTGCCGGGCTCTCTGATCCCTCGCGCCTCGATGAAGCCAGAATGATGTTCGAGCATATGCTCGGGTATGCCAACCACTTGGGCCTCTACTCGGAGGAGATCGGACCAAAGGGCGAACACCTAGGCAACTTCCCGCAAGCCTTCACCCACTTGGCGCTAATCTCAGCGGCATTCAATCTTGACCGAGCTTTGGGTTCAAGGGCTTAACTCTTGACGATGTCTAGACCGTAGTAGTCCACTTCGGAATAGGTGCGATAGCCAGCAGATTCGTAGATCCGTCGCGCGGGTGGGTTTTCTGAATCCACGTCTAAGCTCAACGTAGTCGCGCCGTGGTCAATCAACCGTTTTACGCCCGCATTGAAAATCGCCCAACCTAAACGTCTGCCTTGCATCGAAGGATGAACTCCTACCATTTCGACTCGTCCATCGCCTTCGTTCAAAGTGATCCAGTTATAAGCCGACAGAATCCCGTCCGCCTCATCCTCTAAGACGATGATCGGAGCGAAACCGTTCCGGTCAGCATCCGTCGCGGCCCGCCCCATGATCTCTTCCACTGTGTTAGGCGAAAATCCCCAGCTTCCTCTAAAGCAGGCGTTGTGCAGATTCGTAACGACGAACGCCTCACCAGTGTCGGACATATCGGCGTCACGAATCTTCGATCCTGTCGGCACTTCACCATCTCGCAACTCGAGATCAGATACGTCGACGCACATCTTCAAAACTGTCCGCACAACGGTAAAATCACTCGTCTCTAGCGCGTCAACGACTGAACTCGCTTCCGTGTCTCGCACCGCCACATGGATCTCGAACCGATTCTCATCTGCCACTGCAACCGCACGTTCCACACCGTCCATCAAAAGTCCGTCCAACGCATCTTCATGCCCGGCCACCGCTGCTAAACCCACGATCATCCTACCAATATTCAACTCGGATTCCACAAGCGAATAACCGATCGGTCGATCACGCTCGTACGCGATCGACCAACCACCCAGATCCGGATCCAACCGCGGATTGTCAAGCGTCGCTAGTAATGACGTTTCGCTATCGGTCGTCCACTCGCGATGCCCATGGGGCCCTACCGAATGCAATACCGCGAGCAAGTCAGCTACGTCACTGCGGGAAATCGTTCGAATATGCATTTTCCATCTGGTCGCGCGCTATACGGTTTTGCGAATTCCGTAACGTGTGGCATAATTGAGGGCTACATCCAAAACCCTAATGCTACGAACGGGAGTAGTATCGCGGCTCCGATAGCACTAGAGAGTGTCCCCTCTGGCTGAAAAGGATACGCATCGTCCGCGAGAACTCGCCCAGGAGCTTGCAACTTCAATCTCCGAAATTCCTTATCTGGATGCAGGATCAGTAGGGTTGCACGGATTGCTACGTTAACGGCTACAAATCAAGCGGGTTGAGATCAGGTGCATTATCTGTATCTCAATCAACCAAGGTGGTACCGCGGGATCAAATCTCGTCCTTTCAGATAAAGAGGACGGGATTTTTTAATTTGGCCGACGACGGATTGGATCGGCGTCCGCTCCGACAGGAAACAACATGGGTAAGACACTGACAGGCGGCGATATAGCGTGCGAAGCTCTGCTGAATGAGGGCGTCGACATCGTATTCGGCCTCCCTGGTGGCGCAATTCTGCCGCTCTACGGGGTGCTTAGCCGGTACCCGCAACTTCGTCACGTTCTTGTGCGCCACGAGCAAGGAGCCGCGCATGCCGCCGACGGATACGCCCGCGCTTCCGGCAAAGTCGGCGTCGCCTTCGCCACCTCCGGCCCGGGGGCCACAAACCTCATCACCGGCTTGGCCACCGCCATGATGGACTCTGTGCCTATCGTCGCCATCACCGGGCAAGTCGGGCGCGCCGCAATCGGGTCAGACGCGTTCCAAGAAACCGACATCACCGGTGCAACGCTTCCCGTAACCAAACATAACTATCTCGTCACCCGCGTTGAAGATGTCGGCCCGACCATTCACGAGGCATTTCACATCGCACGCACCGGTCGACCCGGCCCGGTGCTGATCGACATCCCGAAAGACGTGATGCAAGAAGAGGGTACCTACGACTATGAGCGTGACCGCCAAATAAATCTGCCCGGATATCAGATCCCAACAACTGCGCCTGAAGACCAGATCGACGCGGCTGTCAAACTGATCAACGAATCCGAACGTCCCGTCTTCCTCGCGGGTCACGGCGTCATCATCTCCCGCGCGTTCGACGAATTGCGAGAACTCGCCGAGAAAGCACAGATACCCGTCGTCACAACTCTGTTGGGTATCTCAGGTTTCCCAGAGAACCATCCCTTGCACGTCGGATTCCCGGGAATGCATGGTGAAGCCTATGCCAGCTTAGCTTTGGACGACTCCGACCTCATCATCGGCGCCGGGAGTCGTTTCGACGACCGGATCGTGGGCAATGTCAACGAGTTTGCTACGAGATCCAAAAAGATCCACATCGACATCGATCCCGCAGAGATCAATAAGTCGGTCGAAGTCGATGTTGCAGTCATCGGCAACCTGAAGCATGTCCTCGGCCAGTTGATCCCCAAAGCGGAACGTAAATCCCGTCCCGAGTGGATCCGACATGTCGAACAATTGAAAATCGACCATCCCTCGTTGCACATTCCCGAGACAGGCAACCTGTCTGGTCAGCACGTGGTCCGTGGCTTGTCCAACGTCACCAAAGGCAACGCGATCATCTGCACCGGCGTTGGTCAACATCAGATGTGGGCGGCCCAGCACTACAAGTTCACCCAACCTAACTCTTGGCTCTGCTCTGGAGGCCTTGGCACCATGGGTTACGAAGTCCCGTCTGCTATCGGCGCTCAGATGGCAATGCCAGAAGCTCTGGTCTGGTCCATCTGCGGCGACGGCGGTTTCCAGATGACGATGATGGAACTCGCTACTGCGGTTGAGAATCGTCTGCCTGTCAAATACGCAATCTTGAACAACAACCATCTCGGCATGATCACTCAGTGGCAAGAACTCTTCTATATGGGCGACACCCAGGCCGACGCCTACACTGCCAACCCCGATTTCGTGAAGTTGGCCGAAGCGTTCGGCATGAAGGGAATGCGGATCGAAGAGATCGATGATGTTGAGGATGCGATCGAAGAGGCTAACGCTCACCCCGGCCCAGTGATCGTCGATTTCGTAATCGAGAAGGTAGAGCACGTCTATCCAATGATCCCTGCCGGAGGCAGCATCAAAGACCTGATGGAAGACACGAGAGTTTAGGATGACCACGCAATCGAAATTTGAAGCTCGCACAGTAACCGCACTGGTAGAGGACCGTCCCGGTGTCCTCGCCCGTATCGCTGGCCTGTGCCGCCGCCGCGGCCTCAACATCGCGAGCCTTGCGGTCGGCCGCTCCGAGCAGCCAGGATTATCCAGACTCACCTTCGTACTCGAAGGTCCACCCGGTGTCGTAAACCAGTGCGCCGCCCAGCTGGAACGCCTTGTCAACGTCATTGATGCTACTGACATCACAAACAAGAACCACATATGGCGAGAACTCGCGCTCGTGAAGGTCGGAACAACCGCCGAAACACGCGTTGAGGTCCTGGAGCTAAGTCGAGTCTTCCGCGCTAACGTTGTCGACATCGGCGTAGACAGTGTCACGCTCGAGTTGACTGGCGGTCGCGAAAAGATCGACTCCATGATCACACTGTTGGACCGTTTCGGCATCAGGGAGGTGATGCGGACGGGCCGCGTTGCGGTCCTCCGCGCTACCCTTTTTGAGGGCGAAGAAGACGGTCAGTTCCAATCTTCACGCAAGTGGGTCAATGGATTGCCTCACGAATACCATGTCACCCCGGGCGTCTCCGGAAGTGTTTAAGGGATGTCCAAACGGATAACCCGCCAAAACTAAAACCTAGGAAGGTCAACCAACCAAATGCCGAAGCTTTACTACGATGCGGACATCGACGATTCGCCGTTGCGCGATAAGACCATAGCTGTCATCGGCTACGGGTCACAGGGCCACGCTCACGCACTGAACCTCAAAGACAGCGGTTTCAACGTGGTAGTCGGCCTCTACGAAGGTAGCAGCAGCCGTGAAAAAGCCGAGGCAGACGGTCTTGAGGTCTTGAACAACGATGAAGCGGCCAAGAAAGCCGATTTGATCTCATTCTGCCTGCCTGACACTATCCAAGCCGGTGTCTACAAGGCAGAAGTCGAGCCAAATCTCGAGGAAGGTAAGACTCTCCTGTTCGCCCACGGCTTTACGATCTTCTACGGACAGATCAAGCCGCCGGAAGCCGTCGATGTCGTCATGATCGCGCCGAAAGCGCCGGGCCATAGGGTCCGCGCAGTCTTTGAGCGTGGTCTTGGCGTTCCATGTTTGATCGCCATCGACCAAGACGCCTCAGGTAACGCCAAAGAAAATGCCCTCGCTTACGGTAAAGGCGTTGGCGGCGGACGCGCCGGGATCCTCGAGACTACGTTCAAAGAAGAGACCGAGACCGATCTCTTCGGCGAGCAAGCGGTTCTCTGCGGCGGCGTGACGCAACTCATCAAGATCGGTTACGAAGTCCTGACTGAAGCGGGATACCAACCCGAATCGGCGTACTTCGAGGTCCTTCATGAACTCAAGCTCATCGTCGACCTCATATACCAGGGCGGCCTCGAGTACATGCGCTACTCCGTGAGCGACACAGCCGAGTATGGCGACTACAGCCGCGGTCCCGAGATCATTGACGATTCCGTGAAGGAAAACATGAGGCGTGTACTCGACGACATCCAATCGGGACGTTTCGCACGCGAGTGGATCGCCGAGAACGACGAAGGACTGCACCGCTTCAAGCAGATGCGCGACGAGAACCTAGCCCACCCCGTGGAGGAAGTTGGTAAAGAACTACGCGCAATGATGCCGTGGCTCGAATCCACGACCTGATCCAGCAACAGACGCAACACGAGCCGTTTCGGATGCTTCGTTCAGCCGAAGCATAGGAGCGACAACATGACAACCCAGACAGTAAACAAAGCAGATCAAGTAATCATCTTCGATACGACTCTGCGCGACGGAGAGCAATCGGCAGGTGCCGGCCTGACAGTCGGCGAGAAGGTGCGTATCGCACATCAACTTGGAAGATTGAACGTTGATGTGATCGAAGCCGGGTTCGCTGGCAGTTCGCCCGGAGACTTCGAGGCCGTTCGACGTATCGCACACGAAGTCGAAGGTCCCGTAATCTGCTCATTGGCACGCGCAGTCGATTCAGATATCGAAGCCGCAGCCCGGGCCCTCGAAGGAGCGGCCAACCCCCGCATACACACCTTCATCTCGTCGTCCGACGTCCACCTCATGCACCAGATGCGGCGCGACCGCGAGACGATCATGAACATGGCTGTAGAGGCTGTCGAGAAGGCGAAGGGATACGTCGACGACGTCGAATTCTCCCCGATGGATGCCACTCGCACGGCCCCCGAGTACCTCTACGCGATATTGGAGGCTGCAATCAGAGCAGGCGCCACAACGGTCAACGTCCCCGACACCGTTGGATATTCCAATCCCATTGAGTTTGGAGAGTTAATCAAAGGCGTCTTCGAAAACGTCTCCAACATCGATCAGGCCGTTGTCAGTGTCCATTGCCACAATGACCTCGGCATGTCAGTAGCGAACTCCTTGGCCGCCATTGAAAACGGTGCACGTCAGATAGAAGGTTGCATCAACGGCCTCGGTGAACGCGCAGGAAACGCCGCATTGGAAGAGGTCATCATGGCCGTCGCCACTCGGCCGGACCACTACGGGGTTTACACCGGGGTCAACATTCGCGAGATCAACTCGACAAGTCGCATGATCAGCAGCATTTTCGGCTTCCCTGTGCAATACAACAAGGCCATCGTGGGCCAGAACGCATTCCGCCATTCCTCAGGCATCCACCAAGATGGCTATCTAAAGGAACGCACAACATTCGAGATCATGAGCCCCGAAGACGTCGGATGGCGCGGCGAAGCACTCGTGCTAGGCAAGTTGTCTGGCAGGGCGGGGTTACGCTCAAGGTTGAGCGACCTCGGGTACCAGTTGACCGATGAAGAATTGAGCGATGTCTTTGTCGCGTTCAAAGACTTGGCAGATAACAAACGCGAAGTTACCGACGCCGACCTTGAAGCCCTGATGCGAGAGCAACATAGATACGCTGATACGAATCGCAGATACAAATTGGGCAAAGTGCACGTAGTCTGTGGCAATGACGAGATGCCGGCAGCCGACGTGTCGATGACGACTCCAGACGACGTTGACCGCAACGCTTCAGCGGAAGGCACAGGCCCGGTAGATGCCGTATGTAAGGCGATTGATGCCATCGTTGACATGGAAGTCGAGCTGACAGAATTCTCTGTAAGCTCCGTAACCGAAGGCATCGACGCCCTCGGCGAAGTCACGATCCGGATCGACCATGAAGGCTCGACATACTCGGGCCGTGGCTCGGACACCGACATCGTCGTCGCGTCCGCAAAGGCTTACGTCAACGCCATTAACCGGGCTTTGATGATCAGCGAGTTGGAAGGCGAACCGCTAACCGCTACGGTCTAACCACCTTTGACGTCAACGAAAGCTGTCGTAACCTAGCAGGTGTACGAGCGGTTAATCATAGGCGCCGAATGATCCTTTTGAGCAACAGATCCGCGAACACCTACACGGAGAGGCGATACCGGAGAGTCAACCGAAGAACCTACGTCGTCGCAATTCTGCTGATCTTTGCGGCCTCCTTGGTGGTCGAAGTCGCATTCGAACGACTAGGACTACCTGAGTTCTGGGTCGACGCTGCGCTGACCGCCCTCTTGTTATTCTTAATCGGTCGGGCGTTTGCGGGACGGTCTCACGACATGGGACGGACCGACAACTGGACGCTGATACCGCTAGCCGTATTTTCTGGCGGTTGGTTGGTCGCCGCGTTCTGGCACGAAGCCCCTCTGTGGGTTGAAGTCATCGCGCACCTCGCTTGGGCATTGGCACTCTTCACGCCCCTCCTGTTCCGAGGTAGCGAAGGCGAAAACCAATTCGGCGCTTCACCAGAAGAGGCGGTTGAACTAAAGGTGATAGCAAACGTAGGTTGACGACCGGCATTGCCAGGCCGGGAGCCAGGCAAGGAAAACTAACAATCAGGCGGTGAAAATGCCGAAGACGATGTTCGAAAAGATCTGGAATGCACACTTGGTCGCAGAACCAGAAGGCGAGCCCGCGATCCTTTACATAGACCTGCACTTGGTGCACGAAGTCACCTCACCGCAGGCATTCGAGGGATTGCGCCTTACAGGTCGCAAAGTGCGCAGACCAGATCTGACAATCTCGACCGTCGATCACAACGTTCCGACTGACGAAACCCGCGCAGAGGTCATCCGTGATCCCATCGCACGGCAGCAAGTCGAAGCCCTCCGTAAAAACTGCGCCGATTTTGATGTCACTCTTTACGACGTCGACTCTAGCGGTCAGGGCATCGTCCACGTCATTGGTCCTGAGCAAGGCTACACACAGCCAGGCATGACCATCGTCTGTGGAGACTCCCATACGTCCACTCACGGCGCATTCGGTTCCCTAGCGTTTGGCATCGGTACTTCCGAAGTCGAACACGTCCTTGCCACTCAGACGCTCCGACAGCGCAAGCCCCAAACCATGGAAGTCCGCTTCAACGGCGATCTCCCTGTAGGTGTCTCTGCCAAAGATATGATCCTCGCCACTATTGGTCAGATGGGCACCGCAGGGGGCACGGGCCACGTTATCGAATACACTGGTGAAGCGATCCGTGCTCTCAACATGGAAGGGCGGATGACTATCTGCAACATGACCATCGAGGGCGGTGCCCGCGCTGGTATGATCGCGCCTGATGACACCACCTTCAAGTGGATGCGCGGCCGGCAGTTCGTACCACAAGGAGACGCCTTCGACGCCGTATGCGAAGAATGGGATCAACTAGCAACCGACGACGGTGCGAAATACGACACTCTGGTTGAAATAGATTGTGGGTCCCTCGAACCGTACATCAGTTGGGGTACCAATCCAGGGCAAGTTGCCAAGGTCTCAGACATCGTTCCAGACCCTGATGACTTTGACGACCCTGCAGAGCAAGAATCCGCTTACAGGGCCCTCGAATACATGGCTCTAGATCCTGGCACCGCGATGCAAGACATTCGCCTTGACCGGGTCTTCATCGGGTCCTGCACCAACGCCCGCCTTGAAGATCTCCGGACCGCCGCCGAGATAGTAGAAGGCAAACGAGTCGCTGACAGCGTCCGTGCGCAAGTGATGCCCGGGTCAACTCTTACAAAGTGGGCCGCCGAGAAGGAAGGTCTGTCTGAGATCTTCAAAGATGCGGGCTTCGAGTGGCGAGAATCTGGATGCTCGATGTGTCTCGGAATGAATCCGGACATCCTAGTGCCGGGTGAACGCTGTGCTTCTACCTCCAACCGGAACTTCGAAGGCCGACAGGGCAAGGGTGGACGCACTCATCTTGTGAGCCCCGCGATGGCCGCGGCCGCCGCCATCGCGGGTCATTTCGTAGATGTTCGTGAATGGGACTAACGCTCCCAGATACTGATCCGAGTCATGACTGAACAGTCCGACGAATCGGATAACCGCGTACCCGACGACGGCACGGAAAATCCCGATCCTTCTTCGGATCGGACAAGTGGCATCTATCGTAGACCCAGACGCCGTGGCCAAGACCTGCGAACAGCTGCGCGCGTCTCTAGTGAATCCCCGGAGAGTGAAACGCAATCTGCAGACAGCGAAGAGTCGAGCAGTATCTATGCACCTCCTAGGCGCCGGAGCGTACGCCGCGATCAAGAAGGATCGAAACCGGGCATCTTCTCACGAATCACGGGCCGACACCGCCTAGACGAGATACGCGAAGCCCGTTACGAGCCGTACACATACGAGTCCAACGAACAAAACCTCAAATGGACCGCCATAGCAATGGGGGTCTGGTGCTTGGTTCTCCTTTGGCTCGTATTCACCGACTATTCCAACTCCCGCAGATACCAGGAATGGGTAGATCAAGGCATCACCGAAATCCCTCCGAGCGCCGATCTGGCCCAGCAGATCGAACCCGCGAATCTGTACGCTCAACGAGTCGGTGGTGAGGAGTTCAAATGCGCATACTTGGCAGGCAGGTCCTCGACTGATGAATGCCCCAGCGGCGAGTTGAGCCCTATAGTAATCTCGCAATTCGTCGAAGAATCCGGCGTGATCTGCGCCAACTCAGAAGACTACACACCACGTACCGAGGAAGAAGTCCCAGATGATCAGGCCGTGACTACCGGTCTCCTTACGGACGAACCCGAACCAGTCGAGGTCTGCAACGCTGTATGGTCGTCCTACGGACTCCTTGAATTCGCCAAACGCACCGGCTTGGACTGCCCTAACGTTGATGCCATCGTCAAATCCATATCGTCCGATGCCATCGAGTATCCCGGTTGCGATCAAGCATTGCGGTACGCAGAAGATTTTCACGCGTCTCAAGACCGCTCACGCCTCATCTGGCTCTTCGTCGTCTTCATGATCATCATCGTTGCCTTCCCTTACCTTTCGTTCATTCACCGCGCCAGCCGCAACCTGTTGACACTCAAATCCGAAGAGCAGAAACACACTCCCGAATGGGCGGTTCTCCATCACTTCATACCCGTCTGTAACTTTTTCCGCCCCGGTCAAGTCCTTCGAGAACTGTACAAGGGCAGCGACCCAGATGTCGCCACCAACGGCGGGAACGAATGGAAACAACGTGGCCAGATGCGCGCTATCGTGGGGTTGTGGTGGATCCTGTGGGTCGCGGCTTGGATCTTCAACCCAATCACCCTTCCACGATACGTCAATGCTCAAACATTGCCTGAGTTGATTGACGGCAACGATCTGCTAATATTGTCGGATGTTTTGCTGATTTTCCTAGGCGTAGTTGCGGTTCTCATGTTGCGTCAACTTCACGTCTGGCAGGAGATGCGCTTTTCAAAGATCGGGTTGATTACTGTTGCGCCACCCCCGCCGGTGGATCCCTTACAAGAAGCGTTGGAAAAACAGGAAGCGAAACAACGCGAAAGGGACGACAAGAAGAATCGGCGCGGTCGATAGAAACGGAATCGCGCACGTGGAAAGGTTGAGATGGAGAAATTCACAGTACTGACTGGGCGAGTAGCACCTCTGAATCGTGTCAATGTCGACACTGATCAGATAATCCCCAAGCAGTTCCTTAAACGCATCGAACGTACCGGTTTCGGTGAATATGCTTTCTTTGATTGGAGGTACCTCGAAGACGGCGTTCCCAATCCGGACTTCATCCTCAACGAAGCCCGTTACCAAGGCGCCTCCATCCTCGTTGCAGGCCGAAACTTCGGTTCAGGCTCTTCCCGTGAACACGCCCCATGGGCCCTGAACGAAATGGGGTTCAGAGCCATCATCGCCCCAAGTTTCGCAGACATTTTCCGCAATAACTGTATGCAGAACGGCATGGTTCCCGTCGTATTGTCGCAATCCGAAGTCGACTACATCATGGGCAATGCTCTTAAAGGGGTTGGTTACGAAGTAACTGTCGACCTCGAAAATCAAACCGTGACTGACGACCAAGGCTTCTTGGCAAAGTTCGAATTCGATCCCTTCCGTCGAAACTCCCTTATGAAGGGACTCGACGACATCGGCATAACGCTCCAGAACAGCGAAGCTATCGACGAATTCGAGGCTGTACAACCTGCTCGCTGGTAACCCTTCAGACGCAATCGGATTACTCACCTGCGCATCTTCCGCGGCCGAACGCGTCCCTAATCGATCGACAACACCACCAAAATCCCCAAACGGAAGACTCAATCATGGACATTCGAATAGCCGTGCTCGGCGGCGACGGCATCGGCCCGGAAGTAACTGCTGAATCTGTGAAAATCCTCGATGCCGTGGGGCGACGTTTCAAGCATTCTTTCTCATTCGTCACCGGCGCTTGCGGCGGTCGCGCCATCGACGAATTCGGCACGGCGCTTCCCGAAGAGACGCTTGACATCGTCAAAGGTTCCGACGCGGTCTTATTTGGCGCTGTCGGTGGTCCTAAATGGGATGACCCTCAAGCTCCTACGCGCCCTGAGGATGGAATCCTCGCCCTCCGCAAGGAACTGGATCTTTTCGCGAATTTGCGACCTGTCAAGGTCTACCCACAGCTTATCGACGCCAGCCCGTTGCGACCCGAACGACTCGCCGGTGTTGACATGGTCATAGTCCGCGAACTTACCAGTGGTCTCTACTTCGGAAAACCCAAAAAGCGTTGGTCCAACAGCCGAGGGAGGGCTGCAGTCGACACTCTCACATACCGGGAACGCGAGGTCGAGCGCGTCGCTCGCGTCGGTTTCGAAATCGCACGCGGTCGCCGACAGCGCCTTCATTCCCTGGACAAGATGAACGTCCTCGAAACTAGCCGACTTTGGCGAGAGGTTGTCACCGAAATCGGGACCGAATACCCTGATATCGAACTCATTCACATGCTCGCCGACAACGCTGCTATGCAGCTTGTTACCAACCCCTCTGAATTTGATGTCGTAGTCACCGAGAACACTTTTGGCGATATCCTTTCGGACGAAGCGGCCGTGATTGGAGGATCCATGGGAATGCTACCTTCGGCGTCCCTTTCTACCATTCCCAGAACCAACCAGAATCGCCGGCCCCGTCGCGCCGGAAAACGCGCCTTGTACGAGCCCATCCACGGCACCGCACCAGACATCGCGGGACAGGGCGTAGCGAACCCCATCGCATCGATACTTTCGACCGCAATGATGCTTCGCTACTCCTTCGCACTCGAAGACGAAGCCGACGCGATTGAAGACTCGGTGGAAGCCGTCCTTGCAGACGGTGTGAAAACTCCCGATCTCGCCACAAGACCAGGCGAGGCGGTAGGCACTTCTGATATGGGCGATGCCATTGCAGGACGCATTATCGGATAACCTCATAAAGCCCTCTCTCCTCCCCTATGGGAGAAGGGCTTTCATTTCGCGTCGATCCGTCCGGCATGGTCAGAGTGAGTGGCCGCGATCTTCTCGGTTGCCGAAATCCTGAACATCCCGGATTTCTAGCCGATTAATTACCCGATCTACGAAGTATCGTCGATACTTGGAGTCGCATCATACGCAGTCGCCAACACCTGACAGGACCACACACGCCAACCCATGCTCCGAGACTTCCTCCCCGACTTAACCGACGATGTCAGATCCGAAAAGATCGCATCGGGTGCAACAATCTACCGCGACCGTTGGAGCATCCCTCATATCGTAGCCGACAATCTCTACGATGCATTCTTCGCCCAGGGGTACACCACCGCGCAAGACCGCCTCTGGCAAATGGACTTTGACCGACTGCGATGCCTAGGTCGTGCATCTGAGTACCTCGGCGCGTCCTCAATCACACAGGATGCCTTGATGCGTCGTCGCAGCTTTGAAGACATCTCCCGCGCCGATTACGATCTTTGCTCCGAAAACGCCAAAACCTCGCTCGACGCATATGCCGACGGCGTCAATGCATTCATTGAATCTAGTAACCCGCTCCCATACGAATACCAACTCCTGAACACGACTCCAGAGCCATGGGAACCTTGGCACTGCATCGTGGTATACAAAGTCCGCAACAGCGCAGAGGGGTCGTTCCAAGCGAAACTTTGGCGCGCCGATCTGGCTGCGCGCATCGGACCCGAACGAACTGCACGCCTATCGCCTGGATACCAGCAGGGCATGTACCTCACCGTCCCGCCGGGTGTTGTATACGATGGCCCTGCACAAAACGCCGTTGCAGAACTGCGAAGCGTCGTAAACGCAACCGCTCCGCTCCGCGAGATCGATGGCGGCTCCAACGGTTGGGCGGTATCTGGAGCGCTCACTGAATCCGGTGTCCCGATGGTCGGCGGCGACTCCCACCGCGGCCTCGAAATCCCTAACGTCTACTATCAAGTACACATCTGCACCCCCGACTTCGACGTTCTCGGCCACTCCGTTCCGGGCATGCCCTTGGTAATGCACTTCGCCCACAACCAATACGTCGCATGGGGAATGACGCACGGCGGAGTAGACACGCAAGACCTATTCGTCGAGCAACTGCGACGCACAGAGGACGGCGTCGAATACCTCTATAAAGGCGATTGGCTCCCCGCCGAATCTGCCCGCGAGCAACTCCGCGTCCGGGGCGACGAAACCCAGACCATCGAAGTCATCACAACTCACCACGGTCCTATCATCTCCAGCGATCCTGACTCCGGGTGGGGCATCGCTCTGGCAGATCCCGGCTCCAACGACGCCACACCATGGGTCGATGCAACTCTTGACGCTATGAGGTGCAGAAACGCCGATGAGTTTGAGCAGGCACTCAGTGGGTGGACCGACCGAGTCAATAACTATCCATACGCCGACATCCACGGCAACTTCGGATACGCACTCAAGGGCCGCATCCCGATCCGAAGCGAAGTGAATGGCTGGGGACCAGTCGAAGGGTGGACAGGAGAGAACGAGTGGCAGGGATACATCCCAGATGATGAACTTCCGCGGTCCCGCAATCCTGAAACAGGCTGGGTGGTCACCTGCAACCAACGCGTCGTGGGGGATGAGTATCCCTACTTTCTAACTGGCACGTTGGGCCCCGACTACCGCGCTCGTCGCATCATCTCACACATTGAAAGAGCCAAGGCTGACGGCACGAAGCTCCACGTGGATGACATGGCTGCGTTCCATGGCGACACTCAAACTGTCCCCGGAACCAAGCTCCTGGGCAGATTGAGAGAGGTCGACGCCGATGCATTAGGTAGCGATGCCGCTAAGTCTGCGCTTGAAATTCTCCTCGGTTGGGATGGCAGGTTGGAAGCCGACTCTGTGGCAGCCGTGATCTACAGCGCGCTGAACGACGAGATCGCTCTCGGGCTGATGCAACGCAACTATGGCATCGATCCTGACGATTTCGCGGCCAGTCCCGATCTAAACGCTATCGACCATCTGCGACGCCAACTCAAACCGGCATTCTTCAACGCCCTCGAAAAAGGTGAAGGACAGGAATACCTCGCTCACCATGAAGTGGTCAACGGCTTCCTCGCTGAGATGCTCACCAACGCCGCAAACGAACTCGAAAGACGATACGGTTCTGTCGGCACAGTCTCTTGGGTAGAAGTCCACATCACTAAGCAGGCCCATCCGCTCTCCGCTGTTTTCCCTGAAGTCGCCGACGAGCTAGATGCTCCTGCAATCGGTACGGCTGGCGATGGAGATGTCCCATTTGCAACTGGCTCTCGCCCGTCATTCAATTTCCGCACTGGCTCCGGTCCTGTCAATCGCTATCTCCACGACCCATCGAACTGGCCTGCGGGCAGGTGGATCGTGCCGTTAGGAGTATCGGGAAACCTTGGTAGTCCGCATCGGCACGACCAGCAGGAGTTCTGGGCAACGGTCCGGGGCGTTCCGCAGCTGTTCCAATGGGACGAGATCGAAAAGACGGCCACGACAGTCCAACGCATCAGGCCTATCGCCGATTGAGCGATTCGACGCTACGGGTAGTAATTTTCTCGACGAATCCGTCTCACCTACTCTTGGTTACGAAATTCGTAATCTACGAATCATGTGTGATTATCCGTGAATTACAACGAATAATATCGATAGATGGCGCATTTTATGGTGAAAAACATCATCTCGCGGCTTGATATTGCAAAAGTACGGTCGTAGAAATTCTGAGAAATAGTTGCGAAATTCGTCGTATTCAGTCCTTCGCAGTGTTTTAATGGAAGTATGGCGATCAGGTGATCGTCTGGTAATCAACCGCTGCGAAAGGAGCAAATCAAGTGAGACTAGCGTTGAATCAAGCTTTCGAGAGGCTGTCCCACGGCTTCGACACGAAGCTTGTGGGCGAGCGTGAATTTCAACACGCCGCGCTTTTGGGAGACGCAGTAGCGCGCAACTCGCACTACCGCCAACCCCGGAACCGACGCACTTCGGTCATTCCTGACTCGGCCGGACTCTACTTCTAACCTAGAAGAACCCGGATGCGAGACGGGTGAACGATAGTTCCACCCTCTTGAAAAAGCAGGCGCCTCGTCGACTAGACGGGGCGTCTTTTGTCTATCAGATCCGTGTTGGTTCAACGTATTTCCTTCAGTTGACCAGTTCCTGAACGGCTAAGCCTACAAGTATCAGAAACACACCTCCAGCGATCCAACGCGTCAACCGATTCTCCAACTGAGCCAAATCGGCCTTAGTTGCAAGATGCTCGTATGCGCCTTTCAGCTGGTTGACATCGGCTTCTACCTGTACTAAACGGTTTTCATTAGTCGCCATGCTTGATTTTTCTCCATTGGGTTTCAAACGGGTTATCGTTAACCTCAATATAGCACATAGATATGCTAAACTCAATGTCGTTTGTCACACCTCTTGGAACCTCCAATCTCAATGCCATTCCCTTTCGTCCTCGACTGTCCTGATACTTCCGCGCGTCCTTGTGACCGCTGGTCGTTTCTTCAACTCTTCCTCATTCACGTCGATGCCTAGACCCGGTCCTGTCGGCAGCTCGATGTAGCCGTCTTCGGGTTCGAGGTAGTTGATGGTGACTTCTCTGGATACGGCTTCCACGCCGACCATGTATTCGTAGATGAGGAAGTTTGGCATTCCGGCGGATGCTTGGATTGCAGCGGCGCAACCGACTGATGTCGAGTTCCAGCCGTGGGGGGAGACGCCGATGTAGAAGGGTGCGGCCATCGCCGCTATCTGGGTGAGTTCCCATATCCCACCTGTGTTGCAGATGTCGGGGTTGATGATGTCGGCGGCTCGGGTTTCGACGACTTCGCGGAATCCTGTACGTGTGTATAGTGCTTCGCCGGTGACTACGGGTATTGTGGTGTTTTCTTTGACCTCTTTGATGGCGGGGATGTTGTCGGGAGGGCAGGGCTCTTCGAACCAGTAGGGTTTCAGGGGTTCGAGTTCTCGGGCGACGCGGATGGCGTTCATGGGTGCCAGTCGGCGGTGGACTTCGATGAGGAGTTCGACGCTGGGTCCGACGGCTTCGCGGATTGCGGTTACGATCTTGACGGCTTCTTCGAGGGCTTCGCGTGGCGGGTACTCGGTCCATGGGCCTGGGAAGGGGTCGAATTTGAGGGCTTTGAAGCCTCGTTCGGCGACGATGGCGGCTGCGATCTCGCCGTATTGTTCTGGGGTTTTTGCTCCGCCTGACCATCCGTTGGCATAGAGCTTGAGGCGTGGGCGGACGGGGCCGCCTAGGAGGTCGTAGATTGGGCGGTCTGTGGCTTTTCCGAGGATGTCCCAGAGGGCGATTTCGATGCCGCTGACGGCGCAGTGGAGGTCCATGCCGCCGCGCTTTGTGGCGAAGTCTTCGTGGACTACATGGAGGAAGTGTCGGATGTGGAAGGGGTCGCGTCCTTCGAGGTATCTGGCGAGTTGTTTGACGTGTTCCTCGACCTGGGTGTCGCGGTCGGCCTGGGTGTATGCCTCGCCCCATCCGGTGATGCCGTCGTCGGTTTGGATTTTGACGAAGAGGAAGTTTTTGCCGGCTCCGGGATCCCAGAGGAATGTTTGGACGTTGGTTATCTTCATTTTGGATGTGCCTTTTGAGTTGCTCGTATTCGGTGTTAGTTGATTGCAAGGTTACTTACTGATTGAGGATGTTGGTCGTTTGCCGTGTCTCTCCATGTCCACTTGGGTTAGGGGTGTTTTGAACTAGGATGCTAAGGATGGGGAAAGGATTTTAAGGATGGGTTTTGGTTGTTTGTGAATTTGCATGGATGGACGGGATGAAGGGGATGTGTTTGTTGGTTAGGTGCGTTTAATGCGGCACAGCCGCTTTTCTCCGGGGATCAAGACGCGTTTAATCATCCGGGGTTGCCGGAAGGGGGCGCTCGGGGCGTCGGGCTGGTCGGTCTTGTTTTTGTCTGGTCTAGGTTTTTCTCATGCGGTTGCTGTGGTTTGGTGCTTGCCCGGCACGAGGGCGGCTGCGAGAGTCGCCCGTTCGGGTCCCTTTCGGGAAGGTTCGAGGCATCGCCGCGGTCCTGGGATCGCTTTGCGATAACTACTTGTTTCTTCAAAAAGTTCGAGCGTCGCCGTCGTCGCCAGACCGGCGGCCCGGCGTGCGGATTCAGTTTGCATCCCGCACGCCATCACTTGGTTCCCGCCCCTCGTTGGCGCTCTGGCCGTCCCGCACGACGAAGCGGGATCGGCTTGTGTGGATAAGAGAAGACCTCGTCCAGGCCTTGAACTCCGGTTTTCATCACATGCTCGACGTTTCTGCAGAGGTCGTTCCACGTCTCTTCGCACTCGGCGAAAGCGGCGGGTTGCGCCACCTGTTCTTCACCTTTGCGCCCTCCCTGCGTCCTCGTCCTCGTCTCTCCGCGTCTGCGCCATCCCGTGCGCATCCCTTGTGCGCCGTCGCTGCGCTGAGCGTAAAGAGCGTTTCCGACCGTCCGCGTCGCGTCCAGCATCGCGATTCTGCCGTAGTCTGGCTCGTGCTGGGGCTTAAGCAGTACATCGCCCCGCCTGAACCGTGCAGCTACATCCTTCTCCTTAACCGTTGTTGACCGCGTCGCTCCATGCAACAAGAGACGTCGACGGGCACCGTCGCGATCCGCGCGCAGCGCGACATCGGGCCTTGCGCCTCGGGGTTCTAAACCTCCGGCCTCGGGGCTCTCTGCCTGCTTTCACGCTTCTCATGTGTTCTCCCGTCCGCGGTTTCATGTCACTTCAATCGACGATTACTGCCTCCAAGGGCGCGACCCCGGGCTGCGGCGATCCTCTGGGCGTTTCGACCGATGGCCGTCGGATTGAACGCTTGTTGTTTATTGAAACAGTTGTTGGGGGTGTTGTCAAGTTGTTGTCTGAACTGGGATTTGTGGGATTGGAGGGATTCTTGGGATTTTGTTGTTGTGGATTAGGTGGGGTTGCGCTGGGTTGGGTTGTTTGGTTGGGGGAGTCCTTCTGGCCCCTCCCTTCCTCCTCTGCCCCCTCACCCCGGCCCTCTCCCCCGAGGGGATAGGGGGGCGTTCATAGCCAGTGACGGGTTTAGTTGGTGTTTCGGGCTACGCGAAAGGGGGAGGGCGGGTCGCAGACCCACCCCTACCAATTTTCCGTCCACCCTTGGGCTCCTGCTTTCGCGGGAATGACGGTGGGTCACGGACTCGCGCCTGCGTCGTTTAACGGTGGGTTTCCCTCTGTCCTCTCTTGGAGGAGGGGTGAGATTTGGTGGTGTTGTGTTCGTGCTGTAGGGGTGTTGGCTTCGTATAATTGTTTGGAGTGGAGGCGGGATTTTGATGCCTGATGAGCGTTCTCGGAAGCGTGTTGCTGGTGTCATCCCGACTTTGGCGCGGTTGACCATGATCGGGTGGTTCGTCGGTGTGAGTATCGCTGGCGGGGCGTTTCTCGGTTGGTGGTTGGATGGGATGATTGGCAGTGCACCGTTGCTGCTGGTTGTCGGGGTCCTTTTGGGGATCGGTGTCGCGCTGGTCGGAATGATGCGGATGTTGACTGACTTCGGGAGAGCGACGGAGGAAAGTCAGGGATCGGGAGACCGGTCCGATCGTTGAAAGGTCGGGCCTTCATGCTGAATAGCGAAAGATGTCGATAGAGCCAAACCAGGCAGTAGGGGGAGAGGTTGCTCTCGTCCCCTAAAGGCGTAGCCATAGCGGTCATTTTGCTCGCTGTGGCGGTCATCTCAGTTGTGGGCGGTGCCCTAGGTGCTGCGTTCGGTGGTGGATTCTTAGGCGGTCCGGTTCCTCATCTTCAGGTTCCTTCGGAGCTGGTCACGTACATAGGCGATTACGCGCTGTACAACACGGTGGTGATGTTCATTGCCGCGATCGTGGTTCTGGTCTTGCTGGCGTGGTTGGCGACGCGGAAGATATCGGAGGTTCCGAGTCGTTGGCAGTCGTTGATGGAGCTTCTTTACGAGTTCTTCATCGGTCTGGCGGAATCGACCTCGGGCAAGGCGGGGCGGATATTTATACCGGTGGCGACGGCGATCTTCTTGGTGGTGCTTTTCTCGAACTGGCTAGGCGTGTTGCCGGTGGTCGGGAACATAGGTCGGGTAGAGACGACGTCGGAGTTCTTCTTCCACAAGTTTGAGGGGAAGGCGGAGAGCGAGGGCTACGCGGAGGTCTTGGATGGGTTGCACCATGACGTGGGCAAGAAGGGCGAAGGGATGGGAGCGTATCTTGCGAGTCATGCTGATGTTGAAGAGGTGAAGAAACTGGTCGGGAAGACTTTCGAGACGTACGGTGAGCAGGATTTTGTGGTTTTCGATGGAGAGGGTGTTCGGTTGCTGCCATTCGGGCGGGGTAATGATTACAAGCTGAGCTTGGTTGATGTGGTTGCGTACGATGTGGCGGATCCGACGCATCCGACCTCAGAGGAAGTGGTCAAGATTGCGGGACGAATTGATGAGAGCGTGGCACCTGACTCGTTGCCCAACACGGAGTTTTTCAGTGAGAACCCGGATAAGTATCCGTCGTTAGTGGGCAAACGTGCCGGGATTCTTGTGCCCTATCTGCGGGGTTCGAGCACGGACTTGAATATGACGCTCGCGATCGCTATCTTCGCGATGGTGAGTGTGCAGTTCTGGGGTATCAAGACTTTGGGCATCGGCGGTTACTGGGACAAGTTCATCGGCAATCCGTTCAAGCGCAACCCTATTGATCTGTTCGTGGGGGTTCTGGAACTGGTTGGCGAGTTCATCAAGATAGTCAGCTTCACGTTCCGTCTTTTCGGGAATATGTTCGCGGGTGAGATATTGCTGATCGCGATGGGTTTCTTGTTCCCGCTGATCGGGATGATTCCGTTTATCGGGCTGGAGTTGTTCGTCGGGTTTATCCAGGCGATCATCTTCTCGGTGCTGACGTTGATGTTCGGAGCGTTTGCGATCATGCCGCACCATCATCCGGAGGGCGACCATCATGGAGCGGAGGAGGGGCATTAGAGAGATGAGGATTGTGCATGTTCGCTCGGATTGGCCAGCGTCGATGGATGATTCCGGCCTTCGCCGGGATGAGGAATGGACCGCTTGGGATGACGTGGACCCCACCGCGTCTGCTCCACCCTTGGGTTCCCGCTTTCGCGGGAATGACGTAGAGGATCGCGGGAGTGACGTGGATGAGCGCTGGGATGGCGTAGTGGGGGCAACTAAATTTGGCATGCTGCGTTTGACATTTGGCCGGTTGGCTGAGAGGTCAAATGCGTGTGAAGTATCGATGCCGTCAGAATGGACAGGTGTCGTGAACAGTAACAACGGAGACCAGGAGGTCTAAAACGATGGAGGATTGGACACCAATCGGAGCTGGTCTTGCGATCGGGGCGGGAGCCCTTGGTCCGGGACTTGGGATCGGAATGCTTGCCGGCAAGGCGATGGAAGCTCTGGGTCGCAACCCTGAGGCAGCCGACGCGATTCGCCAGAACATGATTCTTGCGATTGCGTTCACGGAAGCGATTGCGATTTACGCGTTGGTCGTGGCGATCATCACGCTGTTCACCTAGGCACGCAATTTCGGCGCATCGGCGGTAGGATCGGTCACGGTTGGTGATCGGGTTATTGCCCTCCGTCGGTGCGTTGGTTTGCTGGACAGAGTGAATTAGCGTAGCTTAAGAACGAACCGGAGATTCTCATGGATGCATTGGGAATAGATCTTTCCCGGCTGTTGACCTTCTTGGTCGGGTTTACGATCATTGCGGTCTTTCTGCGGATGTTCCTTTACGGACCGATCACGCGGATGTTGGACCAGCGCGCAGATCGTATCCGCGACAGTTTGGAGGCTGCGGAGAATGCGCGGGCCGAGGCGGCATCGTCTGCGGAGCGCGTAGAGCAGGAGCTTGCGAATGCTCGTCGTGAAGGTCAGGAGTTGATTGCGGAGGCGCGTGATGCGGCTTCGCGTTTGCGGGATCAGGAGGCGGAGCGAACTCGTGCGCAGGTCGATGAGATGCTCGATCGTGCTCGAGAGGAGATTCGTCGAGAGCGTGCTGCGGCAGTAGAAGAGGTGCGGCGCGAGTTTGCGGGGATTGCGATCTTGGCTGCGGAGCGGATCGTTGAGCAGTCGCTTGACGAGGATGCTCACCGCGAGTTGATAGACCGTGTCTTGGAAGAGGGTCTTGACGCTCGGAACAACTGATTGAGATTGTGATTGAAGAGTTAGCTAGCGTAACGTAAATGGCATCGACATCGGTCAGAAGATATGCCCAGGCGGCTTTCGCGATAGCGATTGAGCGCGAGGCGCTTGAGGTCTGGGAACGCGATCTGGAGACGGCGCGTGAGGTATTCACGGAGTCGGATGTTCAGGCGTTCATGGCTGCGCCGTCGGTGCCGGAGACGGTGAAGCTGGATGGGATTGGGACGTTGATCAGCGATGTTGATCCGCTGGTGCGGAATCTGGTTTCGCTGGTGGTGGTGAATGGTGATATCGAGAGGCTTGACGGGGTGTGTGATGTGTTCCGTGAGTTGCTGGATGGGCATTTGGGTATTGGCCGGGCGCAGATAACTACGGCGGTGCCGTTGGATGATGCGAGACGGGGGCGGATCGTGGATAGTCTGCGGTCGATGACGGGGTTTGAGCGGATCGAAGTGACGGAGAGTGTTGATCCGGAGATCATTGGCGGTGTGGTTGCGAGAGTGGGAGACCGTTTATTTGATGGGAGCACGCGGACGCGGTTGCGTTCGATGCAGGAGTCGTTGGTGGATAGGCCGTTGTCGGCGTAGGAATTGAACTAGAGAGAAAGCAGATGCCATAGCAGCGGGGATGATCCCGCGCTGAGATGCCAAGGAGAGATAAGTAGATGACCACCGCAGGGCAAGATATTGCTTCAGTGATCAAGCGTCAGATCGAGGAGTTCGGAGGCGAGCTCACGATGGTTGACGTCGGAACCGTTGTAGAGGCGGGAGATGGGATTGCGCGTATCCATGGTCTGGCCGGGGTTCGGCTGAATGAGATTTTGCAGTTCCCGGGCGATGTTTTGGGACTGGCGCTGAACCTTGAGGAGGAGTCGGTTGGTGCGGTGATCATGGGTGACTATCTTGAGATCCGCGAGGGAGATGAGGTCAGGTCGACGGGCAGGATTTTGGAGGTTCCGGTTGGTGATGAGTTGCTTGGTCGGGTTGTGGACCCGCTGGGCAGGGCTTTGGATGGTCAGGCGGCACCGAGCACGTCTGAGGTTTTGCCGGTCGAGAAGATTGCGCCTGGTGTTATTACTCGGCAGCCGGTGAATCAGCCGGTGCAGTTCGGGGTGAAGGTTGTGGATGCGATGGTGCCGGTGGGACGAGGGCAGCGTGAGTTGGTGATTGGGGACCGGTCTACTGGTAAGACGTCGCTTTGTGTGGACGCGATTATCAACCAGCGAGACTCTGACATGATCGGGGTCTACGTTGCGATTGGTCAGAAGGCATCGAAGGTAGCGGGTACGGTGCAGAGGTTCCAGGACCAAGGTGCGTTGGACAACACGATCATTGTTGCGGCGAATGCATCTGACCCGGCTCCGTTGCAGTTCTTGGCTCCGTATGCGGGTTGCGCGATGGCGGAGTATTTCATGTCGAAGGGTCGGGACGTTTTGATCGTGTACGACGACCTTTCGAAACATGCTTGGGCGTATCGGCAGATGTCGTTGCTGCTTAGGCGGCCGCCTGGTCGTGAGGCTTATCCGGGTGACGTTTTCTATCTGCACTCTCGGTTGTTGGAGCGTGCGGCTCGGATGGCGCCGGAGTATGGCGGGGGATCGATCACGGCGTTGCCGATTATCGAGACGCTGGCTGGAGACGTGTCGGCTTACATTCCGACTAACGTGATTTCGATTACGGATGGTCAGCTGTTCTTGGAGCCGGACTTGTTCAACGCTGGTATACGTCCGGCGGTGAACTCTGGTATCTCGGTTACTCGTGTGGGGTCGTCGGCGCAACGGCGTGGGATGAAGGATGTGGCGGGTAGCTTGAAGACGGAGATGGCGCAGTTCGATGCGCTGGCGACGTTCGCGCAGTTTGGTGCTGAGGACTTGGACCCGGTTACGAGGCGTCAGTTGGCGCGTGGCGAGCGGTTCCGCGAGTTGTTGAAGCAGGAGGAGAACGCGCCGGTTTCATACGAAAACCAGGTGGCGTTGTTCCATGTGGCGAATGAGGGTGCGTTGGATGATGTTGCTGTTGAGCGAGTGCGTGACTTCGAGTCGCAGTGGTACGACTATCTGGCTGCGAACTTGCCGGAGCTACTGGCAGAGATCAGCGATTCGGGTGAGTTGAGCGATGAGAATGGTGCGCGGTTGATGGAGGCTGTATCGGCTTTCAAGCAGACTGCGGATCTGGTGGCCGCTTAGTTGAGTTGTAAGGGACTGTTGGCTTAGAGATGCCTAGCCTGAAGGACATACGGGACCGTATCAGATCGGTCAGCAACACTGCGAAGATCACGAGTGCGATGCAGTTGATCGCGGCTTCGCGGATGCAGCGTGCTCAGCAGATGGTTCGGAATGGTCGGCCGTACGCGGATCAGATGCGTGAGGTTTTGTCGCATCTGGTGATGCGGTTGGAGGCTGAGGATGAGTCTCTGGACCCGTTGCTTCAGAGGCGTCCGAACAATCGTGAGCTGCTGGTTCTGGTTACGCCGGACCGTGGTTTGGCTGGTGCTTTGGTGGGGAATATCTTGCGGGTTGCGGCGCGTGAGTATTCGGATGCTGAGGTGCCGATAGATACGGTTGGTATTGGTCGGAAAGGTGAGCGGTTCGCGGCTCGGACGGGTCAGAATCTGGTTGCGAGTTATTCGGTAGGGGATAGGCCGTCGCTGGCGGATACGTTGGATATCTCGTCGTTTGTGATTGATCGGTATCGGTCTGGTGAGGTGGACAACGTGAAGCTGATCTACGCGCAGTTCGTGAATACTTCGGTGCAGCGTCCGGTGAATGTGCAGTTGCTTCCGATCGAGACTCCTTCTGGTTCGGATGATGAGCCGGTGATGTATCTGGATTACATATATGAGCCTTCGCCGGCGGAGGTTTTGGCGAACATTGCGCCGCGGTATGTGGAGACGCAGGTCTATCACGCGATCTTGGAGGCGCAGGCTAGTGAGCATTCGGCGCGGATGATCGCGATGCAGAATGCGACTGATAACGCGAATGAGTTGATTGAAGAGTTGACGCTGGACCTGAACAAGGCACGGCAGGAATCGATCACTGGCGAGTTGCTTGACATCGTCGGTGGTGTTGCTGGTGTGCAGGGATAGAGAGAGCCCTCAACCTAACCTTCTCCCAGAGGGAGAGGGGGAATATCGAAACGAAGAAACGAACCGATCAGAACGACAACGAAAATAGGAGCCTGACGGAATATGGCACAAGGTAGCAAAGGCAAGGTAGTCCAGGTAATCGGCACGGTTGTGGATGTCGAGTTTCCGCCGGAGGATCTTCCCGAGATCTATAACGGTCTGGAGGTAGACAATGAGGGCGAGCGGTTGGTGCTCGAGGTGGAACAGCATGTCGGGAACAACTGGGTACGATGTTTGGCGCTCGGGACGACGGATGGTCTGGCTCGTGGGGCTGAGGCGATAGATACTGGTCAGCCGGTAGCGGTTCCGGTGGGCGAGAACTCGCTGGGTCGGATTTTCAACGTGCTGGGTGAGGCGATCGATGGTGCGGACCAGGTTCCGACGGATGCTGAGAGGTTGCCGATTCACCGTCAACCGCCTACTTTTGCAGAGCAGTCTGGAACGACGGAGATTCTTGAGACGGGGATCAAGGTTCTGGACTTGATCACTCCGTTCCCGCGTGGTGGGAAGGTCGGTGCGTACGGCGGTGCTGGTGTTGGTAAGACGGTGATTATTACGGAGTTGATCCGGAATATCGCGCAGGAGCACTCTGGAGTGTCGGTGTTTGCGGGTGTTGGTGAGCGATCGCGTGAGGGCAACGATCTTTGGCATGAGATGCATGAGTCTGGGGTTGTTGGCTCGACGGCTCTGGTGTTCGGTCAGATGAATGAGCCTCCGGGGACGCGTGCTCGGATCGCGTTGACGGGTTTGACGATGGCGGAGTATTTCCGTGACGAGCGTGGTCAGGACGTGTTGCTGTTTATCGACAATGTCTACCGGTACATCTTGGCGGGCATGGAAGTTTCGGCGCTGCTGGGTCGGATGCCGTCGGCGGTGGGTTATCAGCCTACGCTGTCGACTGAGCTTGGCGACTTGATGGAGCGGATCACGTCTACTCAGGCGGGATCAATCACTTCGTTCCAGGCGGTTTATGTTCCGGCGGACGACTACACGGACCCGGGTATTGTGACGACGTTCGGTCACTTGGATGCGAACGTATCGCTGGAGCGTGCGCTTGCGGCGCAGGCCCTGTTCCCGGCGGTTGATCCGTTGGCTTCGAACTCTCGGATCTTGGAGCCGGCGATTGTGGGTCAGGACCACTATGATGCGGCGTTTGGTGTGAAGCGAGTGTTGCAGCGATACAAGGACTTGCAGGACGTGATCGCGATTTTGGGTATCGAGGAGCTGTCGGATGATGACCAGCTTACGGTGTCTCGTGCGCGGAAGATCCAGCGGTTCTTGACGCAGCCATTCTTCGTGGGTGAGGTTTTCACTGGCTTGCCCGGTGTTTACGTGAGCCGCGAGGAGACGGTCAAGGGTTTCTTGGAGATCCTTGATGGCAAGCATGACGACTTGCCGGAGCAGGCCTTCTACATGGTGGGGAGGATCGAGGATGCGGTTGAGAAGGGTCGATCGATGCAGGAATCGGTTGCCGCGTAGGGATTGCAGTCACGGTTATCGGATAGCGAGAAGATAAGGAACTAGAGAGCGGTCATGGCTCGGATGAATCTCAGCATAGTTACTGCCGAACGGGAGACCTTTTCGGGCGGTGTTGACTACGTGACTGCTCCTGGTGCTGATGGTGAGTTGACGGTCTTGCCTTCTCACGCGGCGTTGATGACGACGCTGGTACCGGGTGAGATGCGGTTTGGCGCCGATGGTGATGAGGAGCAGGCGATTGTGGTGACTGGTGGGTTCATGGAGGTGCTTGCTGACAACATCACGGTTTTGGCTGATGCTGCTGAGCGTGAGGATGAGATTGATGAGGAGAGGGCGGAGATTGCGGTGAGGCGTGCGCAGGAGCGGATCGATCAGCATGGTGATGATCTGGATATGGAACGTGCGCTTGCTTCGTTGAGGCGTGCGCAGATCAGGTTGCGGTTCTCGCGTCGGGGGCGTCGGAGCGAGAGGTAGTCGGATCGGCGGGTGGAACTCGCGGTTCGGTAGGTCGTTGGCCATCTTCGGGTTTGTTTCGCCTTGGCGCGGGTCGGGGATTAGGATTAAGCCGTGGCGTTCGCTTTGGATGCCATGTGACTTGAACGAGGAGACGGTTTTCCGACGATGAAGATTACGGACGTTGACGTTTTCAGGATGAGCACTCCGGTGCATAAGGCGGCGGGGACGAATTGGATGTTTGTGCGGATCACGACGGATACGGGTGATTATGGATGGGGAGAGGCGAGCACGCAGTATAAGGATGCGGGCGTTGCGGCTGAGATCGGGGAGTTTGCGAAGTTTTTGGAGGGGAAGGATCCGTTTCAGATCGAGCATATCTGGACATCGTTGTATCGGCGTGTGACTTGGACCGGGGGCGCGGTGTCGATGAGCGCGATCAGCGGGATCGATCTGGCGTTGAATGATTTGAAGGCGAAGGCGTTGGGGATCCCTGTGTATGAGTTGCTGGGTGGGAAGGTCAGAGATGACATTCGAGCGTATGCGAATGGGTGGTTCGATCCGACGGAGGATGATGCGTTACCTGTGCGCGAGTTGACTCCTGATGATTTTGCGCGCCGGACGGCGGAGTTGGTGGATGAGGGTTGGCGGGCGATGAAGTTTTATCCGTTTGCAGGGCCGCAGGTGATTGATCCGGAGCGGATGGAGCGTGGCGTGGAGCTGGTGAAGGCGGTGCGGGAGTCGGTTGGAGGGTCGGTCGAGGTGGCGGTTGACGTTCGGGGACGATTGGATATCTGGAGCGCGCGTCGGGCGGCGCAAATGATCGAGAAGTACAACGTGGCTTGGTTGGAGGAGCCGATACTCTGGGACAATGTCGATGCTTTGGCGGCTTTGGCGCGGGACATCAACATCCCAATTTCTACGGGCGAGCAGATGTATAACCGATGGGATTTCAGGCCGTTGCTCGAATCTCATGCGGCGAGTGTGATTCAGCCGGATATCTGTCATGCCGGCGGGATCACGGAGTTGAGGAAGATCGCGTCTGCGGCGGAGACGCATTATGTTTCGGTGGCTCCTCATAACTCGAATGGTCCGATTTCGACGGTGGCGAGTCTGCATCTGGACCTGACGATGCCGAACGCGTTCATGCAGGAGATCTTCGTAAGTTTCCTCAAGGCGTATGAGGCGGTTTTGACGGTGATGATTCCGATCTCGGATGGTCGGGCGACGGTGCCGGATGGGCCTGGATGGGGGACGGAGATAGATGTCGATGCGTTGGAAGCGTTTCCGCCGGGTGATTACGTGACGGTGGAGAGTGAGCCGTACATGGCGTTTTGAGACGTCATGTCATCGCTTTGATGCGACGAAAATCGTAATATTCGGACCGAAAAAGGGATGCATATCGCCGCTGCGAAGGCTAGATTGCACATTCACGCCTCTTCGTCGCTGAAAGATAAACGGCGTGTGATTCACTCTGTGGTGTCGCAGTTGAGGAACCGGTTGTCGGTGTCTGCGGCGGAGGTGGATGCTAACGATAGTTGGCAAACGGCGACTATTGGGATTTCGGTTGTCAGCGATGATTTCCAGACCGCGGAGAGGTTGTTGGAGCGTGCTTTGGAGTTTGTTGAACGGGCGGCGCCGGAGGCGGAGGTGGTGGATGTGGAGTCTGATGTTTGGTCTTATGATGCGGGGTGAGTGGTTTAGTTTGGGTCTGTGATTGTTTGACGTGCCCTTGCCCCTTTCCTTCCGCCCCGGTCACCCTCACCCTGACCCTCTCCCGCTCAGCGGGAGAGGGGAATTCTACGCTTCCCGGTATTGCTTCCACCTCAAGGGTCAAGGTGAGCGCAAATCGAGAGAACAAAAGAAAACGGCTCGGTAACTAACAGCTACCGAGCCGTTGTGCTATGCGCTGAGCTCCGGGTTGCTCAGCGTTTCGCTGTCTTATGCCGCCTTTGCCACGGCGACGGTGCGTTCCTGCTGGATGTCAGCGAGGATCTGTCGGGCCTGCGCCGGGCTGATGATGCGTGTGCACTGGATGCACTTGAGCGTGACGCCGTCCAGTCCGCGGCCGAACTGGACGTCACCCTGGCAGGAGGGGCATCGGCGGGGGAATATCGCTGTTTGTTTCATGTCGCTGGTCTCCGTAGTGTTTGGTTGCTACTGGATTTGTAGGGGCTTGGGTGTTAACCAAAAAGCCCCGATTCTGGGACCGGGGCTTTTAGTTGGGAGTTGTCTTCTTGGTTCTCTCCGTTCTCTATCGCCCCGGTCGTCAGGCTGCTGGCTGCTCGATCTTTTGTGAAAGCAGTTCGCGTGCCTGATGACGATCGATGTTCCTGGTGCACTGCAGACACTTTAGGGTTGGTCCCTCGAGTCTGATTGCGAACAGGATGTCGCCTCGGCAATGCGGGCAACGTTTTTCGTAGATGTACGTCATGGTGCTTGCGGATGGTCTCTCTTTTCGTGTCCTCAGTTGGTGCAAGGCTGTGTTTTCCGTTTGTCTCGGTTGCTCTTTTAGTCATGCTCGCGGGTGTCCCGCGCGGTTGATTTCGCCGAATGAAAACTTTTTATATCATCCTGATCGGGTTTGTCAAGGGATTTTCGGAGGATTTCGTAATTTTCTTTCTAATTGGTCTTGTCGTGGTTGCGTTCATGATGGAATTCGTAATTCCTAGGGGTTCTTGACACAAGACGTATCAGATATATTACCATGAGTTACAATACTAATCAAGTGAGAGAGGGATGCTGAAGATCTGCTTCCCTCCAATTCACCCCCTTGGAGTTAGTGTGACACAGAGATACGAACAGTACCAGAGCACGGATGCAGGGTCGTCGATCCCTAATGCCGATGATTTTGTTCGTCTCGTGAACAAGATTGCGGCAGATCGAGCGCGACGCGAGATGGCCCGTCGTGTGGAAGAAGAGGAGATCAATCGTAGTCGTCGACGGGTGAGGGTGCGGATCGCGGGGCGTGGCGACGCGTTGTACATAATCAGCATCGCGGCGAAGTTGGCGGAGATGCATCCACAGACGTTGCGGAAGTATGACCGAGAAGGTCTTGTGAGTCCGTCGCGAACACAGGGCAGTCGGCGGCTTTATTCGGAGGAAGACCTAGAGAGATTGCAGATTGTGCGGCGGTTGGCTGAGGATTTGGGGTTGAATCTGAACGGAGTTGGGCTTGTGCTGGAGTTGGTCCAGCACATGAGGGGAATGCTTGAGGTTCTTGAGCAGAGCGATGACGTCAAGGAGTCGGCGTCTGCGAAGGCTGTTGCGGATGAGATCAAGGTGATTCTCAACTATCTAGGGGTGGAATGATGAGGTTGGTTGGGCCGGGAATTCCCTACGGTTGGGGACCTCGACGACGTGCTTCGGCACGTGCATTGATGCGTAACGCGCGTTCTGTCAAGAACCAGCGTCGTCTTGAAGCGGAATGTGACGAGTTAAAGTGTCAATTGGCAGAGTCGCGTGCGAATCTGGAGCAAAACGAAGCTGAAAGTTACGAATATCGTAAAAAAATCGACGAATATGAATCGCAACTTAGCAGGTTGCAATCGGAGCTTCGGCGGTCTCACAGCGATGCGCAACGCAACCGGATGTCAGCGGCGGAGAAGGAAGAACAAGCGGCGGAGAGGGCGAGGATCGAAGTAGCGAACCGGGTTATGTCGGTAGCGGATGATTTCGCGAATGCTTTGGAGGTGGCCGAAGGGCAGGGGATGGATCCGAAATGGTTCGATGGGTTCAAGGCGATGGCTGAAAAGGTTGAAAGCTGTCTCGTATCGGTCGGATACCGACGATTCGAGTCGCTGGGCGAGGATATGGACCCGTCTCGACATGAGGCGCTGGCAACGATGCCGACGTCGGAGGATCAAGACGGGAAGGTGATACAGGTCGTTGAGGCTGGATACGAGGATCTGAAAACTTCAAAAGTGGTGCGCGTCGCCAAGGTGTTGGTCGGAAGATCAAGCGGCGGCGAGTAATCCCCATAAAACGAAAAGAAGAAAAACGATTGCCAATGCGTATTGGTGAATAGAAAGGCAAAAGAGAGAAATGGCAAGAGCTATCGGCATTGACTTGGGAACGACCAACTCGGCAATGGCGTACATGAGCGCGGGCGAGCCTGAGATCATCGAGAACTCGGAAGGTCAGCGGATCACGCCGTCGGTTGTGGCGATGAATACGAGGTCTGGCGAACGGTTGATTGGGATGCTGGCACGCCGACAGGCGGTGACCAACCCTGAGAACACCGTATATTCGGCGAAGCGGTTCATTGGTCGACGTTTCGACGATGAGTCGGTGCAGGCGGACCAGAAGCGTGTGCCGTTCAAGTTGTCGGCGTTGGATAACGGCGACGTAGGAATCACGTTTGATGGCAGCGTGCGGCCTCCGGCAGAGATTTCGTCGATGTTGCTGGCGCGGTTGAAGAAGGATGCAGAAGATCGCCTCGGCGAGTCGGTGACGCAGGCTGTGATCACGGTGCCGGCGTATTTCAATGACGCGCAACGAGAGGCGACGCGTGTGGCGGGGACAATTGCCGGATTAGAGGTCTTGCGGATCGTGAATGAACCGACGGCTGCGGCTCTGGCTTACGGGTTGGAGAAGAAAGGGGATCGGACGATCGCGGTTTACGACCTTGGCGGCGGGACGTTTGACATCACGATCCTGCACGTCGGAGAGGGCGTGTTCGAGGTGAAGAGCACGAACGGGGATACGCATTTGGGTGGTGATGACTTCGACTTGACGCTGGTGGAGTATCTGGTGGATGAGTTCAAGAAGAAGGAGTACATGGACCCGAGCAGCGATCCTTCGGCGGCGCAACGGTTGCGCTTGGCGGCTGAGGAGGCGAAGATCGAGCTTTCGTCGGTGACGAGTGCGGAGATCAATTTGCCGTTTATCTCCGCGGACCAGAGCGGTCCGAAGCACTTGGTGGAGACGCTGACGCGGGCCAAGCTGGAGTCTTTGACGGCTGATTTGGTGGAGAAGACGGTTGCGCCTTGTGAGGCGGCGATACGAGATGCCGAGGTTACCCCGGCGGACATTGATGAGGTGATCTTGGTTGGCGGGATGACTCGGATGCCGGCTGTAATCAATCGCGTGAAGGAGATCTTCGGCAAGGAGCCGAACCGGTCGATCAACCCGGACGAGGTAGTTGCTCTTGGCGCGGCGCTTCAGGCGGGCGTTTTGCAGGGCGATGTTTCTGACATCTTGCTGCTCGACGTTACGCCTTTGACTTGGGGCATCGAGACTCTGGGCGGTGTGAGGACGGAGTTGATTGCGAGGAATACGACGATCCCGACGTCGAAGTCGGACACGTTCACCACGGCTGCTGATGGTCAGTCTTCAGTTGAGATTCACGTTTTGCAGGGCGAGCGGCCGATGGCTGCGGACAATACATCGGTGGGCAGGTTCTCGCTCGATGGGATTGCGCCAGCGCCGCGCGGAGTGCCTCAGATCGAAGTTTCGTTCGATATCGATGCGAACGGGATAATCACGGTCACGGCGAAGGACAAGGCGACGGAGCGTGAGCAGCACATCACGGTGACGGGCCGGTCTGGGATGTCGGATGATGAGGTGAAGGCGAAGGTCCGTGAAGCGGAGGAGAATGCCGACACCGACCAGGCGCGTCGAGAGGCTGTGGATGCTCGCAACCTTGCGGAGTCGGCGGCTTATCAGGCGGACAAGTTGATCGAGGAGCATGGCGAGCGGTTGCCGGAAGATGTGAAGTCGGACATTCAGGCGAAGGCGTCGGAGGTCCGGACGGTGATAGGAGATGCCGACGCTGATACGGATCGGATCAAGACGGCTTCGGATGCTTTACAGCAGGCGATGATGGCTGCGGGTCAGCATATCCATGCTGGTGCGGCCGCGGGTGCCGGATCTGGTCCGGATGCGCCTCCGGGTGGTTCTGGTCCTGATGCTCCGCCTCCGAGAGATGACACTGTTGAGGGGCGGTATCGGGAGGTTTAGCGGGACAGTATTCGTCTAGGTTGATTGGTGGCCCTCCTCCGTGTTTCGGGGGAGGGCCGATTTCTTTAGAGGCCGAATTTGGGGAAGACCTGGGTGCGTGTTGCGTCGATGGCCAGTTGATTGTGGCGGATGATGTCGTTGAGGGTGTCGGGGTCGATTCGGTAGTCGCCTTGGTCGTGGAAGGTGGTCAAGTTGGGGAGGGAGGTGTAAGTGGATGGGATCTGGTCAGGGAGGGTTTGGTTGGCCATGGTTGCTAGGTCCATAGTCCATGCTCGGGCTACGGCGGTCATGTCGTATCCGCCGCCTCCGACTGAGATCCATGGGATGTCGAGTTCATCGGCGAGTTGGGCGAATTTTTGGACGGCCAGGTTGTGGCCTTGTGTTGTGAGAGAGAGGTGGGCTAGAGGGTCGTTGCGGTGGGTGTCGATGCCGAGTTGGGTGAAGAGGAGGTCGGGTTGGTAGGCACGGGCGAGGTCGGGGATGATGGCGTCGAATGCTTGGTGCCATAGCTGGTCGTCGGTGTAGGGTGCGAGGGGGATGTTGACGCTGTAGCCTTGGCCGTCGCCGATGCCGATCTCGTTTGGGTTGCCGGTTCCTGGGAAGAGCCATTGGCCGGATTCGTGGATCGAGACGGTCATGGCGCGGTCGGTGTCGTAGAGGCCGGCTTGGACACCGTCGCCGTGGTGAACGTCGATGTCGACGTAGAAGGTGCGGAGGTCTTGTTCGATGAGGTGTTTGATGGCGATGACGGCGTCGTTGAAGATGCCGAAGCCGGATGCGCGGTTGTGCATTGCGTGGTGGTGCATTCCACCGGCAGGCACGAAGGCGTTTTTGACGGTGCCGTCGAGGATGAGTTCGGTTGCGAGCATTGCGCCGCCGGCGGCTAGCGCGGCGTGGCGATACATTCCGGCGCGTGGCGGGTTGTCGCCGGGGCCGAAACCGAACTGGTCCATCCCGATGACGATGGCTCCGGCGTCGATGGCTTTAACCACGACGATGTATTCGGTGTCGTGAGAGGTTGCGATTTCGGTTTCGGTTGCTAGTCGAGGAGATTTTGAGAGGATGGCATTGGAATCTACGAGGCCAGATGCTCGCATGAGTTCGTGCATGTGGTGGAGCCGTATAGGACGCATGGGGTGCGTCGGACTGAGCACGTGTTGCGACTGCTCGTGCGAGTAGATAAGGGCGGTGGTGGGATTGTTCACGGTGTTCATCGTTGGTTGATGTTACCGCGAGGGTGACGGCGCTAGGTCCTCATGCGTCGCCAGAATAGGGCTGCGAAGCCAGCGAAGAGGAGGAGGAAGATGATGATGGCGCTGGGCTTTACTGTTGGCCAGTCGTCTTCCGATGTTCCGGTGATGTAGTTGCCGATGCCGGGTTCTGGAGTGAGGAACGACTGGGGTGTTGGTTCTGGGGCGATGGTTGGTTGTGGATCGGGGATGGCGACTTCGGGTTGCGGGTCCTCGATCGGTTCGTGATCGATGGTTGGCAGTGGCAGTGGTTCTTGGGGTTCGGTTTCGGTGTTTGCTGGTTGTTGGGTCAGTGTGCCGGTCTGGATTGTGGGTAGTCCGGGGATGGTTGGCAGGACTTCGCGGTTGGCGTCGATGGAGAAGGTTGTTTCGATGGGCGTGCCGACTGGTGGGAGGTTCCATTCGGCTCGCCATTGGTTTTCGATTTCGGTGAGAGTGCCTCCGTAGACGGTCTGCATGGCTTGGTCGACCGATTGGCCTGTGTTGAGTTCTTCCAAGAGTTTGCCGACGGTGTCTCGGCCGTAGTTTTCGAGGAGATAGCCCACGAAGTCTGCGGACTGGATGTAGAAGCGGTGGATGTCGGCGCGGATGCCGGGTACGGAGTGCATTTTTGAGAACTCGGTGACATCGCCTCGTCTGACGTAGGAGTTGAATTGACGGTTGGACTTATCGCGGCTGCCTGTTTCCCAGAAGCTGGAGTTTCCTTCGTTGAGCCAACCGGGGACGGCGGTGGCGTAGGGGGATGTCAGCTTTCGGTCGAAGATGAGGTGGGTGAGTTCGTGGACGAGGACTTCGGCAGAGGGAGAGGCCATGATGGTGAGGTCGTATTCGTCGTATGCGTATCCTCCGAAGTAGATGCCGTCGGTTGCGGCTTGAGAGATGCGTGGTCCGTAACGGGTGAGCTCGCGGGCGTTCGGGAAGATGACGGCGCGGAATTGGGGGCTGTCGGTGACACCTAGGGCGTCGTTGATTTCGGGTAGGCGCGGTGCGACTTGGTTGTGGAGGTCTCGGATTGATCGGTCGCTGACGCCGTAGTAGATGATCTCGAGGTTTTCGTCTGAGATGCGTCGCCAGTCGTGGGCGGCATCGAGGTGCTGGACGTGGTAGGTGTTGGAGGTGTATATGTCGCCGTTGGTTGCTATGAATTCGAATCGGATGTCGAATTGGGTTCCGGGTGGGAAGTAGGAGGGTGATTTGACGTCGATCTCGGCGGTTGCGGTGAGGCGGTCGGGTTGTTCGAAATCGACGTAGGAGTAGGCGGCTACATTGTCGTCGCCGTGTGCGCGTCGCCAGAGTCGGGTTTCGGAGATTTGGGCGTCGATGGCGGTGTCGATGTGGATGGTGATTTTGTCGCCGAGGGTTACGGTGTGGGTTACGGATTCGTCGTTGGTGGGTCTAGGTGATTGTGCGGAGATGGGTGTTGGAGCGAAGGTTGCGAAGACGAGTAGAGCCATCGCTGCGATTGTGAAGAGCAGCGGAGTCGTGAGATTTCCTGTGGTTGCCTTGGGTGGCATTGGGGTTCGTTGTTTATTGTGGCGTGCGGTTTTGGTCGCTGTATATGGATACGAGTGTGGGTTGCGGAAAGATTTTATTCTCGTTGCTGTAGATTGATTTCGGCGAGGAAGTCCAATAGCAGAAAGGCGATTGCGATGCGTTACTACCAGAGTTTGTGTGGAGACACGGTGCATGTAGGTGTTGAGGCGAGTGAGGGCGTGGTTACAGACTTGACGTCGATCACGTCGGAGGCGGATTCGACGTTGAGTCTGTTGAAGGCGGCGCATCTTGGCGGGGTTGGGATCGATGATGTTGCCAACAGGATCTTGGAGCGCGGTGGTGGGGATGAGCTATCGGTTGAGGATTTGTGTTCGAGTGATCGGATATTGACTCCGATTTCAGCGCCGGAGGTTTGGGCGTTTGGGGTGACGTATATGGACAGCATGAGGGAGCGTCAGGCGGAGAGCGGATCGCCGGATGTCTATGCTCTGGTGTACAACGCTGACCGGCCGGAGGCGTTTTTCAAGTCGACGGCGGAGCGTTTGATTTCGCCGGGCGATGCTTTGGGGATACGGGGGGATTCGGAGTGGGATGTTCCGGAGCCGGAGCTGGCGTTTGTGTTGTATGAGGGAGAGATTGTGGGGTATACGGTCGGAAATGATATGAGCAGCCGGTCTATCGAGGGGGCAAATCCGCTGTATCTGCCGCAGGCGAAGGTGTATGACAGGTCGTGTTCTATCGGGCCGAGTTTTGCGACGCCGGATGTTGTGGGGGATGCTCAGACGTTGGAAGTGAGTTTGAAGATCGAGCGGGATGGGGAGGTCGCGTTTGAGGGCTCGGCGAATACGTCTTCAATGAAGCGTGACTGCAACTATCTTGCGGACTGGTTGCAGCGTCATAATCGGGTTCCGAATGGGACGACGGTTTGCACAGGGACGGGGACGATTCCGCCGCCGGAGTTCACGCTGGCTGAGGGAGATGTTGTGAGCATTTCGATTGATGGGATCGGGGTTTTGGTCAATCCCGTCGTTGTAGTGTGACTAGCAGATCCAGCGGTCGTTGAAAGGGTGATTGATCCGGTTCAACTTTCGCTTGCCTGTGTAGATTTGGTTCGGCCCTTCAATCGGGGAGGACTGATCGCGCGGTTAAGATTAAAGGTTGCGATGTGAAGGGATGAGCGAAGTGCGGCTTCGGGATTGGATATCGAGGTTACGTTGGCGATAACGGCAGAAAAAGTGGATGGTGCGGCGGAATCCGTCGTGGATGCGGAGTTCGTGCGGGATTTCGCACGAAAAGTCAGAGAGAATGTTCAGCAGGTCTTTGTAGGGAAAGACGAAGCGATCGAGTTGGCGATTATCGCCATGTTGGGTCGTGGTCATGTCTTGCTGGAAGATGTCCCGGGGACTGGCAAAACGACGTTAGCGAAGACGATTGCGGCGTCGTTGGGGTTGGATTTCAAGCGTGTGCAGTTCACGCCGGACCTGGTGCCGTCGGATGTGCTGGGGGTGAATATCTACAACGCTGGATTGGGAAGTTTCGAGTTCAAGGCGGGTCCGATCTTCACGCAGATATTGCTGGCGGATGAAATCAACCGGGCGACGCCTCGGACGCAGTCGGCGTTGCTGGAGGCGATGCAGGAGCAGCAGGTTTCGATAGATGGGGTGACGATGGCTTTGAGTTCTCCGTTCCTGGTGTTGGCGACGCTGAACCCGGTGGAGATGGAGGGGACGTTCATGTTGCCGGAGGCTCAGCTCGACAGGTTTTTGTTGAAGCTGTCGATTGGGTATCCGTCGGATGAGGAGGAGTCGAGGATGCTTCAGCGTTTCCAGACGGGCGATGGAGCGGTGGCTGTTGATGTGTGTGCGGAGGCTGAAGATGTGGATAAGGCACGGAATATTGTGGAGCATGTTCGGATCGCGGACCATGTACGGGAGTATCTGGTGGCGGTTGTGAGGGCTACTCGTAACAATGCTCAGATCAGGTTGGGGGCGAGTCCACGTGCGTCCTTGGCGTTGCAACATGCGGCGCAGGCTAGGGCGGCGATCAATGGTCGTGACTATGTGATGCCGGATGACATCAAGAATCTGGCGTCGGCGGTCTTGTCGCACCGGGTGGTGTTGGAGTCGAGCATGCAGATGAGGCGTCGAGATGCGGGTCAGGTGGTGGATGATGTTGTTGCTCAGATACCGGTTCCGATAGAGCGGTGAGGTTGTTGGGTTGGCGCGTCGGTTGGTTGCACGGGGCTCTCGTCCGAATGAATTGATATTGAGCGTTGTTTCGGAGAGTGACGGTGGTGATTGTTTGCCGTACCCCACTCTTTTGTCCGCCCCGGTCACCCTTTCCCGCCGAGCGGTAGAGGGGATTGTTCCTCCCTCCACCCATCCCGTTGGGGTGATTTCCGTTGATTAATCCGATGATGAGGACTTTCCGCGAGAAGCGGACGCGGGATTTGCGGGCGCCAGATGTTATTGGCGAGTTGTTCATGTTGTTGATGATTGTGGTGATTGGGGTTGGTGCAGGGACGGGATCTGCTCTGGTGGTTGCGCTTGGTGCGACGGCGTTTGTGATTTCGGCGGGCGGGACTTTGTGGTCGAAGATGTCGTTGTCGGAAGTGGCGTATGGTGCTGAGCCTTCAGATACTCATGCGTTTGTGGGTGATGAGGTGGAGATCGTGATGACGTTGGAGAATCGGAAGCCGTTGCCCATTCCTTGGGTGCAGATCATTGAGTTTCTACCGACGGGACTTACGCCGTTGAGCGATGAGAATGTGAAGCGTCGGGCGTATGCGGGTGGGAGTGAGATTGTGGAGACTACGAGTCTGGCGAGTTATGAGCGGGTCAGGTTCCGGCATAGGGTTAGGGCGCATCATCGGGGTCACTATTCGATAGGGCCGACAGAACTCAGAAGCGGGGATTTGTTCGGGTTGTTCGGGACCGTGAGGCGGGATGCTAGGTCACCGCAGGGGATTACGGTGTATCCGCGGATCGTGCCGTTGGATGGTTGGGAGTTGCCGGCGGCGAAGCCGATGGGTGATATCTTGGCTCGGAACATGCTGCTGGATGATCCGTCGAGGCCGAGGAGCGTGCGTGACTATCTGCCGGGAGACCCGTTGAAGCGGATCGATTGGAAGTTGAGCGCGAAGCGGGATGAGTTGACGGTGCGGACGTATGACCAGAGCGTGAGCAATGATGTGGTGGTGATGTTGGAGTCGCGGACTGTGGACTACGCGTGGCATGGCTATCGGTACGATGTGTTGGAGTCGGCGGTCACAGGTGCGGCATCGATCGCGGTGAGGTGTTCGGATTTGGGTTATCGAGTGGGGTTGGTGGCGAATGGGGTGAGGCCGACGCGAGGGGTGTTGTCGGTGGTGCCGCCGGGTGATGGTCCGCATCATGTGCGGTCGATCTTGGAGGGTTTGGCGTTTGTGCAGCCTTTGTCGTTCACGGCGTTGGAGACACATGCTATGGAGCGTGGTACAGCGGCGATAACGAGCGGGGCGTCGATCATTTTGGTAGCGGGTTATTTGACGGAGGGAGTGGTTTCGTATCTGCATCTCGAGCAGCAGCAGGGGCATCGAGTGTCGATCGCGTGGGTGGGTCGAGAGGAACCGCCGCATGTGACAGGGATACGTGTTTCGGATTGTCGGGAGCCTTTCAAGATCGACGAGGATGCAGAGGATCTGATCATGTCGATCGCGGATGAGCAGTTCGAGATGCACTCTCGGATGAACCAGCCGACGCGAGAGTATGACCATGTCTGATTGGCGCGGTCAGGTGGTGTTTACCGCGATCGCGGTCGCGGAGAGCATTCTCATCTTCTCGATCCTTGCGATCATAGGCGCGGGATTGAGCTTGGAGTACACGCCGTTGCACTGGGCGACGCTGGTGGTGCTGTATCTGCTGGGGATGGTTTCGGCATGGGTGGTCGGTGGTCTACGCGGGGGTGTAGGGACGATCGCGTTGATATACGGAACGGCGGGATTAGTCGCGATATATCTGGCTGTTGCGACGATGCGATTTGACAGCGGTTTCGAATTTGATTTGGCTTGGGTATACCACTTATTTAATCGTGATCTGACCGGGGAAGCGGTCGCGGCTCTGGTGATGTCTTTAATCACTACGGTCATAGTTTGGCGTCGGGCGTCGGGCATTATTCGTGATGATCGGGATGCGCCGGACCATTTGAAGCGGATTTTCAAGCGTGGGTTGGTGATAATGGCGATTGGGTTGATTGTGGATGAATTCGTCTCGGCGGAGCTGGGACTGGCTGAGTTGCTGATTCCGTATTTCCTCGCTACGTTGGGAGGGATGGCGGTTGCGCGATTGCCAGACGATTCGCCAGTTGCGGGCCGGTGGACGCGGATCATTCTCGTGGCGCTGGGTGCGTTTTTGGGTACTGGCCTGATAGCAGGGCTTTTGGGTGGGCGATACGGTTATCTGGGTCTGAATGCGTTGTGGGTTGCTTGGGGCTGGGTTGTAGACGCGATATTGTGGCTGCTGTACTGGCCGCTGACGGTTGTTGGTTGGGTGATCGCGAAGATCATCGAGCTCTTGCAGTCGCTGTTCGGTGGTGAGCCGGCAGAGCAGGAACAGGAACAGGGGCAAGGCGATCGTCCGGAGTTTCCGGAGCGTGAAACGCAGGAAGGTGCGGGAAATGAGTGGGTCGAGGCTGTTTTAGAGGCTCTGCAGTGGCCGTTGACGTTCTTGCTGCTGTTCGTGGTGTTGATGGTTGCGGCGTTGGCGTATCGGCGCATCGTACGGAGGTTGACTCGCGATGATGGTGTTGAGCGGGAGACGATAAAGGATGAGGTCGAGGAGGTCACCTACCTTGATCTGCTAAAGGGGTTGTTGCCGGACTGGATGACGCGTCGGGGAACGCCTCGGCATTTGTGGAAGTATCCAGATGAGCCAGGGATCAAGGAAGTGTTCATGCTCTATTTCGAGACGATAGAGATGGCGTTGGAGAGGGGGATGGAGTTCAATTCTCGGGATACGCCCAGCGAGCGGCAGCCGATGATGTCGGGGGTGCTGGATGGTGCGCCGATCGGGGATATCACGTCGCGATTCAACGCGGCTTGTTATGGGAATGTGCCTACTGAGGCGTCTCAGGTGGAGAGTTTGAGGTCGCGTTTGGCGTCAGCGGTTGAGGCGTTGGATGCGCGGCGAAAAGCTGAAGAGGCCGAGTCGGTTTAATCGGAACCGATCGGGTTAGGAGCTACCGCGGTCGTCTCCACCGATGGTTATGACGCGGAGGAGGTTTGTGCTTCCAGATTCGCCGATGGGAACACCGGCGACGAGGACGATGGTGTCGTTTTCCTTTGCGATGCCGGCTGTAATGGCGATTTCGGGTCCGTACTCAAACATCTGGTCGAGTTCGGTGAGGCGCTCGGCGAGGATAGGCATGACTCCCCAGCGCATGGAGAGGTTGTTGAGGGTGTTGGCTTGGGGAGACAGGGCGATGATGGGAGTCCTTGGTCGGAAAGCGGCGACGCGGTCGGCGGTTGTTCCGGTCTCGGTGAAGGTGATGATGGCTTTGGAGCGCAGGGTGTCGGCGGTTCTTGCGGCGTCGAAGGCGATGATGGAGTTGATCTGTGCGCGGCGCCCTTCTTTGTCGATGATGGACATGCGACGGTTTCGGAGCATGACGTTGTCCAGGTACCGTTCAGCGATTTTGGAGACGCGGGCCATGAATCGGACGGCAGCGACGGGGTGTTGGCCGACGGAGGTTTCGGCGGAGAGCATCACGGCGTCGGTCCCGTCTCGGACAGCATTGTAGACATCGGTTGATTCGGCGCGAGTGGGGTATGCGTTGTCGCGCATGGACTCGAGCATCTGAGTTGCAGTGATGACGGGTTTACCGACCTCGTTGGCGAGACGGATCATGCGCTTCTGGACCATGGGAACGAGGTGTAGCGGCATTTCAACACCTAGGTCGCCTCGGGCGACCATGATGGCGTCGGTCTCATCGAGGATTTCGGCGAGGTTGTCAACCGCTTGTTTGATCTCGATTTTTGAGACTAGGGAGGGGTTACGACCGGCATCAGTGAAGCGTTTTCTTACGGCTTGGAGATCTTCGCGGTTTCGGATGTATGAGAGGCCGACGAAGTCGACGTTGGCTTCGATGGCGAAGTTGATGGCGTTTACGGTTTCTTCTGTGAAGTAGTCGAGGGTGGAGGTGTTGCCTGGGGCGGTTACGGCTTTGTCGCTCTGGATGAGTCCGCCTCGGCGCACGGTGCAATGGATTTCTACGCCGTCGATTTTGTCTACCCGTAGCTCGACAGCGCCCTCGTCGATGAGGATTCGGGCGCGTTGTCGGATGTCGTGGTGCAGGCCCGAGGGCCAAACGGTTCCGCGCTCGGGAGTGGTTAGGACGCGTTCGGCGGTGAGGACGAATTTGTCTCTTTGATTAACGGTGATGCCCGTTCTTCCACCTTCGGATGTCGCTATGTCGGGGTCGACGGTTCCGATGCGGTACTTGGGTCCGGGCAGATCAGCGAGGATGCCGATGTGGACGCCGATCTGTTGTGCGGCTTCACGGATGGCGTTGACGTATTCGAAGTGTTCGTCTCGATTGCCGTGTGAGAGATTCAATCGGGCGACAGACATTCCGGCTCGGATAAGTTGTCGCGCTTTGGCGACGTTTCCGGTTGCGGGTCCGATGGTGCAAACGATGCGCGTGCGCGGCAGATTCTTGACGAATGAAGGTATTGGTTGCATGGGTTCAGTGAGATTTCTAGATGCCAACTGCATCATCGTCTAATTTACAACGGTCTCCGTCAAGCATCTATGGGGCATGGTTGCTTGATATTTCGAAGTGAGTTAGAGACGAAGAAGGGAGAGGCGAATATGTCATTTGATATGATTAAGTTAGATGTGTGCGTGATGTCGCGCGCCGACTGGGAAACATTGGGGGAGCCCGAAATTTGAACACGTTTGAAGCCCTGCTCGCGTTGCAAGAGATGGATCAAGGATTGCTACGTCAACGGCAGTCGTACTCCCAGATTTCTGTAGACCTGCAGGATAGGGCCAAACGACTGAAGGATCTGCGTGGGAGGTGTGAGCAGGCGAAGCGTTCGCAGATGCAGGCAGAAGTGGCGATGAAGCGGCTGGAGCTTGAACGGGCTTCTGAGAACCAGAGCAGGGCGGAGGTTGAGGAGCTGCTGTACAGCGGAACCGAGGTCACGAATCCCCGTGACTACTATCGGATGGAGTTGCGGGTCCAGGAGCATTCCAATCGCATCGATTCGATCGATCAGCGTATGGAGCCGATCAGAGAGGCTGCGAACGAGGCCCGGCGAGTGCATTCTGATTTGCAGACTCAGCTCGATCAGATGGAGGTCGAGTGGGTTGAGCAGAAGCAGTTGGGGACGGATGAGCAGACTCGGATATCTCAGGAGTACAACGAGGCGCTTAAACATAGGAACGTGACGGCGGAGACGATCCCGTCGGAGCATTTGGGGGAGTATACGCGGTTGTTCAAGAGCAACCGCGGAATGGCGGTGACGGTGGTTGAACGGGATATCTGTGCGGGTTGTTCGGAACGCGTTTCCATGGGTGAATTGAACCTGTTAAAGCAGGCGACGGACCCGATCTTGTGTCACTGCGGCAAGTATTTGATCACCCTTAGCACGGACTAGTTGCGATGCGGGCCATCGGATACGTCCGGCTATGCGACGCCGAAGATGGTGATGGCTTGTCGGGCGAAAGGACGTCAACGAGCTGGCAGGCTTCCGTTACCGAAGACGCCGGAACTTGGGGACAGATATCCGAAATCGAGAGCCGATTGAGGAGCACGGCTTCGGATCCTGTCGATCAGATCGTAGAGTTTTGTCTAGGCGGTGGGCATCATCTTTCGGAGATATTGGGTGTTACGGGATTTGATGAGTTTTTTGAGGCTGTGGAGGCGGAGCTGAACGAGGAGGTGGGCACGGCGTTTCGTCGACAAATACCGGAAGAGTTCGGAGATAGACAGTTTGCAGAGTTGATGGAACGGTTGGAAGGCCGGCATGGAAAGCCGGCGCTGGTGGTGATTCCGGACTCGACGCATCTGGCAGATGATCTTGAGACGTTGGTTGAGCGTCTGCTGTATATCAGGCGGTCTGGCTCGGATGCGATTTGTACGGATATGGAGTTGCCGGACCCGCTGCAGAACGGCGAGGAGTTGCTCGGTTTGCGGGGTGAGCCGGATTGGCTGCGTAAACGGATACGGAGCACGATACGTGAGAAGGCATCTCGGGGGAAGGTGTTGGGTCGGATGCCGTATGGCTATCGCTGTGGTGCGGACGGGACGCTGAAGCCTGTTCCGGGAGAAGCCAAGGTGGTGAAGCAGATTTACGAGTGGTATGTGGGCATCGACGGTGAGGAAGCTGGCAAGAGCGAGGAGGTTGCCAAAGGAGTGGGGATGCGGTTGATTGCGCAGAGGTTGGCGGCAGAAGGTGTGCCGACGCGTACTGGTAAGCCGTGGTCGACGGCTACGGTGTCGATCATCTTGAAGAACCGGGTTTACGTGGGGACTTATACCAGATATGGTTTCGTGGTTTCGGGTAACCATGAGCCGGTCATCAGCAGGTCGCTGTTCCGCAAGGCGCAGGATGCGCTGATGGTCAAGCAGCGGCAGCGGAGATTGTCAAAGTCGGAAGACCCGTTTTTGCTGGGCGGGTTGTTGCGTTGCGGTGAGTGCGGTCATGGTGTGCCGGGGTTGACGCGTCGGCGTAGTTGGCGTCGTCAGGACGATACGACAGAGACGAAGACGTATCGTTATTACGAGTTCTATGAGTGTCAACACCGTAGGTCGGGTAAGGACGGGAAGGGCAATGGACAGTGTCCCAGATGGCGTGCGGATGATTTGGATGGCGAGGTGCGCAGAGTGGTGGGAGGATGGTTGCCTGAGATGGTGAAAAAGATCAGGCCGATAGATACGAAATTGCCTTTGGAGGAGCAGCTGGAGAACGCGGAGAAGACGTTTTTGAACGAGGCGCGCGTGGTGTCGACAGGAAGGGGGGATTTGGAGAATCTGGAGCCGTTTCTTTCAGATATCAAACGGCTCCGAGGGTTGATCGAGGAAGAGAGGCGCGTCGCTGCCAGCGGGAACGGGGCAGCAAATGGGAAGGTTTCCAGGGAGCGGTTGACGCGTGATTTGATTGCGGACGCGGTGGGATCGGATGATGTATTGAAGGCTCGAGAGGCTTTGACGGCACTGGTGGACGATGTGGTGGTTACGGATGATTCGGTGACGGTGAAACCGCGGATGTCATAGCTCTTCCAGCCGCGGTGTTACTCTGAAATCAGAGCGAGGCGGACGGGCGACCACTGCGGATGCGATTCAGTTCGTGTTCGTGGAGGAAAGTCCGAGCACCGGACGGGCAGGAGCGCCTGCTAACGGCAGGGCGGGGTGACCCGACGGAAAGTGCAACAGAAAGCAAACCGCCTGAGGCTTTTGGCTGAAGGTAAGGGCGAACGGGTGCGGTAAGAGCGCACCGCGTCGGCGGTAACGTCGGCGGCATTGCAAACCCCGCTCGGTGCAAGGCCAAATAGGGGAGCGTCAAGACGAGTGCCCGCGTCAGTTCCCGGGTAGGCCGCTAGAGGTCACGGGCGACCGTGATTCGAGATGGATGGTCGCACAGGGTTGGAAGGCAGAGGGATGAAGGCCTGCGGGTCGTAAACCTCGCTGGAACCTGGACAGAACTCGGCTTATAGTCCGCCTCGCCTGCCTGACACCTCACTTTTTATGTGTGATGCGGCAAAGTGAAATAGATCGAGTTGATAAAATACGTTGCCGACTGATAAGTATCGGTGAACAATAAACGAATCGACCTCGTGGGAGGAAGAGTATAGTGATGAATGGCACGAAGGAAGACCGAATAGGTGTCGGTGTTCTGAATCCTGGAGAGCTTTTCGGCGAACAAATCCACTACCAAATCCCTCGGTTTCAACGACGGTACATCTGGAACAAAGAGAAGCACTGGCAACCATTGTGGACAGATGTCAAAGGCGTCTCAGATCAATGCTACTCTGGCAGCAAGCCGAACCCACATTTTCTTGGTGCTGTCGTGTTGCAGCATGTCTTCAAAGGTATCGGTCAAACCCAAACTAGGCTCGTGGTTGACGGTCAACAGCGTTTGACCACGTTGCAACTTCTAATTGATGCTACTCACAAGTCGTACACGGATAGAGGGTACCAACCTGAAAATCCACTGTCAGAACTCGTACGGAACGAACAGAAACCGACAGGCAATAATACCGATCATGTGTTCAAAGTATGGCCAACTGTCATAGACCAACCTTCGTTTCGCCAAGTGCTCTCCGATGAAACGATCGAAGACTTGGATGCGCCTATCGCTCTCGCACACGAGTATTTTCGCAACGAGATAGACAAGTGGCTTGACGCTGAGCCAGACAATCTTTCAGCTCGAGTTGAAGCATTGCTACGAGCACTGCGAAGCCTTTTGCATATGGTCGTCATTGACTTGACTCCTACCGATAATCCACACGTCATCTTCGAATCATTGAATGCGCGTGGGGAAAGGCTGCTTGAATCAGACCTCATCAAAAATATGGTTATGTACGAGGCAGACCGAGAAGGTCTCGTAGAGGGTACAACGAACCCCGACTGGCTGTGGGATTTCAACAGTCGGTGGTGGGCAACTGAGATTGGGCGCGGTCGGATCAAACAGGGACGTATTGACATTTACCTCAATCAATGGCTGATCATGCGGACCGCTAAATTCATCTCAAACGACGATGTATTCTTTGAGTTTCGCCGTTACAAAGATGAAATTAAACTTCCAATCCAAAAAATCGCCATAGACATCAAGGACATCGGTGAGATTTATCGATCACTAGAAACGGAGAAATCACATGGCGGCTTCGAGTTTCCCACTTACCTGAGACAATTCCTATATCGTCGGCGAGTTATGCAGCTTGGGGTAATCACACCGGTATTGTTGTGGTTATACTCGACTGAAATTCCGTCTGATCAGTTAGAGAAAGGTATTCGTGCTTTAGAAAGCCACGCGATCAGACGCATGATATTGCGCAACAGGACGGCAGGACTGAATCGCACGTACGTCGAACTGATCCGGATTCTGGAAAGTTCTGATCCGATGATCGCAGGCGATGTCATCGTAGGATTTTTGTCGCGCAAAGATTCCAACGTCGCTTCTTGGCCCACAAATGCTGAAATTGAGGAAGCGTTTTTAAATCAAAACTCATATCGCGGATTGACTCGGGGGCGCTTGAGGATCGTTTTGGAGGGATTAGAACAGGGACTTAGGTCAGAGAAGGCTGAAGAGCAAGAACCGCGTCGCGATCTAACTATCGAACACGTAATGCCTCAAGAGTGGAGGGAGAACTACCCTCTGCCTCCGGGAGTTGCATCAGAAGATCGTGACCATACAATCCATACACTTGGAAATCTCACGCTCGTGAATCGGCCACTCAACTCGGCCATGTCAAACGCGCCATGGATAGGCAAGCGCGAAGAACTCAGTAAACATAGCACCTTATTTTTGAATAAGGAACTTGTTGATGACTATGACGACGTTACTTGGGGCGAAGCACAGATTGAGGTTAGGGCGCGCCGCCTAAGTCAGGTGGCAATCAAGGTTTGGCCATACGCCGATCAACTGTGACCGGGGTGTGTGGCGGCTAAACTAAATCCGAACAGAACTCGGCTTATAGTCCGCCTCGCCGAGGATTGTGGGTTTCGAACGGGTTTTTCTTTGTCACCATAGCCGCTGGACGCCGTAGCGGTCGAACGCGGTTTCGTTGGATATTAGAACCAGGTTGTCTGAGATGGCTTGCGCGATGAGCATCCGGTCGAACGGGTCGCGATGGGGACCGGGCAGGGATCCGGCGCGGAGGGCGTGGTGGAACGTTACCGGCAGTTCGTTGAAACCATCACCTGCGACCCTGTTGCGAAAGTCGTCTACCAACGCTGCGACGCTTGGCATTTTGCCCAGGTGAAACTTTATAGCGATTTCAAATGCGGAGGCTGCACTCACGAATGTGTCGTTAGACGGGTTCTCGATTGCTCGCCGGGCCCTTGTGGACAGTCTTTGGTTTCCCGCGAACCACCACACGACTGCGTGGGTGTCTAACAGCAGTTGCAAGGATTAACCGCCTTCCCACAACTTCAACTCTTCCTCAGGCAACGGGTCGAAGAAACTGTCATCCAGTTCGATCAGCCCTTTCATGGAACCGAACTGCCGTTTACCTTTGGGGGCGTAGGGTACCAACTTCGCGACGGGTTTACCGTTGCGGGCAATCACCACATCTTTGCCTGCCTCGGCGTCCGCCAATAGGCGCGAGAGGTGAGTTTTCGCTTCATGCACGTTGACAGTTACCATCACCGAACTCCTTGACGATTGATTAGCTAATTATATGACTAACCGAGGATGTTAGTACACGGCTGATGAAGGAGGAATGGGAGCTAGGAGGGCCTCAACCTCGCTGGAGAATGAGCGTGACTCGGATTAGGGTCCGGCTCGCAGGGTTGTTGCTTTGATGTTTCGTGGGAGAACCCGAGTCATCGTTCTTCGGTCAATTCGATCATCCGGATGACGAATTGCCTAGTTAGATCGCGGTTCTCTTCGAACTGGTGGTCTTCCATCCAGCCGTGGTAAAAGTTCGAGTGGAGGGCTTCTGCGACTTTGAAGTTTGAGTAAAGCGCAGGTTCTCCGACTTCCTCGGCGAAACGTTTCACGAACTGAGTAGTTGCAGCATGTTTTTGAGCTTTGATTCCACGTCGATGCATCTCGGCAATGGCGACATGGGACGCGGCGCCCCAAAGTTTTTCGGATGCTTGAAAGATGTCGCCAGCTTCGTACTCGATATCGGCATCGTCGAGAAACTGTTTTGCGATTGCGATATGTTCGGTTGCTAACATTTCTCTTGGGTTCTGAAATTGGACAGTGGTTGTACGGGGCTTAATCCACCACTTCAAGCGTAGCGATGCGCGGTGCGTGGATGTTTAGGGATGCGCGCATGAATTGGTAGACGGCGTCGGTCATGGGGACGCATTCGGGGCAGTCTTCGTTGGTGCCGGCGATGTATTTGACCTTCATGTAGTCGTCGGAGAGTTCAAGGAGCTCGAGGGAGCCGCCTTCCGAACCGACCATCACGCCGATGTTGTCCATGACCATGTTGATTGCGGGATCCGCGGTCTTCATTTGGGTTGTCCTTGGGTTTTAGTGTCTTGTGTGATTGTAATGGAGGCTTCTTCGGGAAAAACACATACGGTTTTACCGGACTACTTTTCAGCCGATCAATCCCAGCATCGACGCGATCATCCACGCGATCAGTGCGAAGATGCCGACGTATAACGATATGGAGCAGACGAACATGACTACGACGGTCACGAAACCGAGCACCGATTTTCCGTCGGGATCGGCGACAGTCAAGGTATCGTTTGGATCTCCGTCTGGCTCGAAGCGGTAGGTGTGATATTCCTCAGGCATCGGTAGTGATCCGCAACTAGACGAATCCGGTTTTAGGCTCGAAACACCTCCTCCATAAGGGGTGCATCATCGGTCGGGTATGACCATATGTAAGTCCCTATTTTTAGGGGTCAGCCGTCGGTGCGGAGGTTGACGTTTGAGATTTCCTGCTGGATTTCGCCGACTACTTCGTTGCGTTTTTGGCCCCAGCCTCGATTGAGAGCTTCGATTAGTCGGGCTTCGGTCAGGTTGGCTAGCGGTTGCGGGACGCGGAGGGAGCGGGCGATCTCGTTGGCTAGGCGGACGTCTTTGGCTCCGAGGTCGAGGTAGAAGGTGAATTCGGTGTCGTCGTAGTCTTTTGGTGGGCGTTCGAATCCGTCGAATGGCCGACGCTTTCCGCCGGATCCTTCGTGTATGGCTTTGACGAGGACGTCGAGTTCGACACCTGCTTTGACGCCTGCCGTTACTACCTCCATGCGTGCCATGCCGACGATGGCACCGAAAAGCTGGTTCATCAGCTTGCAGATGGTGCCGGTGCCGATGCCGCCACAGTATTGGACTTTGTCGCCCATTGCGTCGAGGGTTGGTTTGATGGCGAGGAAGGTGTCGTGGTCGCCACCGACGTAAACGGAGAGGTCTTTTTCAATAGCGCCGATTACGCCTCCGCTGACGGGGGTGTCGAGGAAGGTGATGCCTTGGTCGGCGTATCGGGAGTGGAGGGAACGGACCAAGTCAAGGGAGTTGGAGGTGCAGTCGATGACGACCGTGTCTTGGTCTACTCCGTCAGATATGCCGTCGTCGCCGAAGCTGACTGCTTCGACGTGTTGGGGCATGGGTAGGCATGTGACTACCAAGTCTTTTCCCGCGGCTGCTTCGGCTGGGGTATCAGCCCAGTTAGCGCCGTCTTCGAGCATGTCGGTGGCGGCTTCGGGTCGGAGGTCGTGGACGGTGAACTCCTCGGCGGCAGCCATCATATGTTTGGCCATGGGTTTGCCCATGTGCCCGATGCCGATCCATGCGATTTTCATGTTAGTGTCCTCAACCGTCGGTGGAACATTGCACGATTGATGGCGTTCCCTTGTAGAAACTTGGATCAAACGCGAAGGTGCCTGTGGTGATGGAATGATTGTACTGAGAAATCTTTGATGGTGAGTTTGTCGTCGTCCCATTCGTGTACTTTCGTGGTGGTTACTCCCTTTGTGCGGTGTGTAACAGGTTGTTAATGTATGTGTTTGTATGGCCACTTGGGGGGTGGCTGTGTTTTTGCTCCTCCCCCTGCGCCTTTTCAGGGGCGCAGGGTTGGCATCATCTTTTGGTTTTCGGTTACGTCGCCATTGGATGTGACCTAGGAGGTCGGGTCATGGGGCCGAATATACTGCCCTGGTCCTTGAGCGTCGGTCTCAGCGCCGAGACCTCGGCTCCTTCCCTCTCCATCGCCTCTTCGGTTCGAAGAGGACGACCCCGGAGAGGGGTCAGATGCTGCGCAGAGCGGTGTACAAGACCGCTAGCTTCCATATCCAGACGCGGCACGCGTCGCCAGACCGCGTGCTTGGTCGTCGGCGCGGTGCTTTGGTGCACCGTTCGGAGTACGCCGCCTTCCTTCGATTCACCCTCGCGGGATCCTCTCGCGCTGT
>JAJEGY010000034.1 GCA_022819585.1 Dehalococcoidia bacterium
TGGAAGCTAGCGGTCTGACACACCGTTCTGCGCAGCATCTGACCCCTCTCCGGGGTCGTCCTCTTCGAACCGAAGGGGCGATGGAGAGGGAAGGAGCCGAGGTCGAAGTACAAAGACCGAGGCTCAAGGACCAGGGCAGTACATTCGGCCCCATGACCCGACCTCCCAGGTCACATCAAATGGCGACGTAACAGGAAACCAAAAGATGATGCCAACCCTGCGCCCCTGAAAAGGCGCAGGGGGAGGAACAAAAACACAGCCACCCTCAAGTGGGCATAAAAACACGTCAACAAAAGAAAAAACGCTTTGCCTTACCAGTGTTATCTTGTTTCGGGGGAGAAACCAAATGACAGATAAACGACCAAACATCATCATGATCATGTCCGACGACCTCGGTTACGAGTGCATCGGAGTTAACGGCGGAACATCTTATGCCACTCCACGCCTCGATGAGATGGCCGCGAACGGGATGCGCTTTGACGAGGGGCACGTCTTGCCACTATGCACACCCACGCGAGTCGCGTTGATGACCGGCAAGCACAACTTCCGCAACTACATCGGTTTCGGATTGATAGCGCCAAACGAGGTCACTTTCGGTCACCTGTTCTCGGATGCCGGCTACAACACTTGCATATCTGGCAAATGGCAGCTCTACTCCTACAACCCGCCGGATGAGATGCCGGAGATGCGGAACAAAGGACAGAAGATCGAGGATGCAGGTTTCGACGAGTTCTGCGTATGGCACGCACACCAAACCGAGGATAAAGGTTCCCGATACAAGGACCCCATCATCTACCAAAACGGCAAATACCGCGACGACACCGACGGAAAATACGGCGACGATGAGTTCTGCAACTACATCATCGACTTCATCGACCGCAAAAAGGACGACGACAACCCCTTCTTCGTCTATTGGCCGATGGCCCTGACCCACAAGCCGCACGAGCCTTCGCCAGACAGCCCGGAGTTCGCCGATTTCGATCCGCCAACCAACAAGACTCGTGGCGGTCGCACGTGGGCAGAGTTGGAGGACGGCGCTTTCGCAGATGATCCAAGGTTCTACAAGGACATGGTCGAGTACCACGACAAGGTGATCGGCAGGCTGTTGGACTACCTTGCGGAGCAGGGATTGAGCGAAGACACGCTAGTCATATACACCGGCGACAACGGCTCGCCGCATGATGTCTGCTCCATGTATCACCAGCACAACGAGATCTGTGGCGGAAAAGGCAAAACCAACGACCGCGGAACTCACGTCCCGCTGATCGTTCAGCAGCCGGGAACCGTTCCAGCCGGTTCAGTGAATGACGACCTGATCGACGTCACGGACTTCTTGCCGACGATGTTGGAGGCCGCGGGTGTCGATACGCCTGATGGATACGTGATCGATGGGGAATCGTTCTATCCGCAACTGAACGGCGAAGAGGGCAATCCCAAGGACTGGATCTTCTTCCACTTCGAGCCGATGAGCGCGCGGAACGCCGCTCGATGCATCCGCTTCGTCCGCGATCGCAACTGGAAGCTCTACGAGACCGGTGAGCTTTACGACATGAATTCGGATCTCGACGAGGAGTTGCCGATATACGAGTCGCAGGACGGTGAGAAATCGGCCGCCGCACGAGCCAAGTTGAAGCCGATCTTCGCCGAAATGGTCGCCTAACTCACCACAGAGAACGCAATGACCCAAAAAAGACCAAACATCATCATGATCATGTCTGATGATCTCGGCTACGAGACCATCGGCGGATACGGCGGCACCTCATACGCCACACCGCGCCTGAACCAGATGGCCGACAACGGAATGCGCTTCGAGGAAGGACACGTCCTTCCTCTCTGCACCCCGACACGCGTGGCGCTGATGACCGGCAAGCACAACTTCCGAAACTACATCGGCTTCGGCCTGATGCGACCCGACGAAGTCACCTTCGGACACATCTTCACCGAAGCCGGCTATAACACCTGCATCTCCGGCAAATGGCAGCTCTACTCCTACAATCCGCCAGAGCAGTTTCCAGAGATGCGGTCCAAGGGCCAACGGATCGAAGACGCCGGCTTCGACGAGTACAACGTCTGGCACGCGCATCACACCGAGGAGAAGGGTTCTCGCTACAAAGATCCCGTGATCTACCGGAACGGTTCCTACCGCGACGACACTGAAGGCGAATACGGCGACGACCTCTTCTGCGACTACATCATCGACTTCATAGATCGCAAAAAGGACGACGACAACCCATTCTTCGTCTACTGGCCCATGGCCCTCACCCACGGCCCCTTCGAACCGACGCCAGACAGCCCCGAGTGGGATGACTTCGAACCCGTATCGAACAAAACTCTCGGTGGCCGCACATGGGCCGATCTCAACGACATGGGAGTGGGAGCCCATCCGCGTTTCTACAAAGACATGGTCGAGTATCACGACAAGGTGATCGGCAGGCTGTTGGACTACCTTGCGGAGCAGGGATTGAGCGAAGACACCCTCGTCATCTACACCGGCGACAACGGCTCGCCTCAGGAAGTCTGCTCCATCATGCACCGCCACAACGAGATCTGCGGTGGCAAGGGCAAGACGAACGACACAGGAACCCACGTGCCGCTGATCGCGCAGATGCCCGGAACCATACCATCCGGATCGGTAAATTCGGATCTAGTCGATGTGACCGACCTCTTGCCGACCATGCTGGAGGCAGCGGGAATCGAAACACCCGATGGATACCTCGTCGATGGCTCCTCGTTCTACCCCCAACTCAAGGGAGAGCAGGGCAATCCGAAAGACTGGCTCTTCTTCCATTTCATGCCCATGTCACCGAACGTGCCCGTCGCCACGATCCGCTTCATCCGCGACCGCAACTGGAAGCTATACGAGACCGGCGAACTCTACGACCTCAACGCCGACCTCGACGAGGAGATACCCATCTACGAATCGCAAGACGGAGAGCAATCTGCGGCGGCACGAGCAAAGCTAAAACCCATCTCCGCCCAGATGGTGGCGTGAGTTAGGAGGATCTAAACCTACCCAGTCTCACCGTTGACACTCAACTCGGAGCCTTCCGATTGCGTCGGCAGTGAGCGCAACTGATTCACAGCGTAGATGATCGCAATCGTCGGAACGATTGTGAAGAACAGCGGTAGCTCCCAATCGCCTTTGATAGTCCCAAAGGCGATCAGAGCGGCCAAGGTTACGTCGGCCAAGGTGTTGATGGTCAAGAGCGCAGTCACGATCATGATGAACGGCTTGGTCACGCGAGGAGCGAAAACGAGCAACAGAATTGCGAGTGCCGTCAATGGGTGCAGAGCGGAGAGTATCAATCGGGAATAAACGGCACCACCGTCAGCGAAAAGCCCAATCATTGCAGTCAAAGCCGTAAAGAGGAGGTGGAGGATAGCAAGACCCATCAAGGTCCGTCGGTAGATGGCCATAGGGTGATTCTAGACGCGGGGATGAGGATCAGAGCCAAGCGGCAGGTTTGTAAGATTCGGATTCGCTATGACTTCCCATTCAGGCGGCACCGGTCCGCATCATCCAGAACTGCCGGCCTTGGCACCCATCAGTGGCGGACATCATCGATGCGTCGAGTGCAATCGGATCATCTACTCAGATCCGAAGGTTGCAGTGGCAGCCATCATCCCATTAGACGATGGAATTGTGTTGCTGAAACGTGCAATTGAACCGCAGTTGGGAATGTGGAGCTTTCCATCGGGATACGTAGATCGGGGAGAAAAACTGGAGAGAGCATTGGAGCGAGAGGTGATGGAGGAGTGCGGACTAGTGGTGAAAGTCAAGTGGTTAGTCGGTGTCTACAGCGAAGCGGGCGAGTCAGTCGTACTGGTCGTCTATTCCGCGGAACCAGTTAGCGGTGAACTAGTCGCAGGAGACGAGACTTCAGAGGCGCGTGTATTCGCACTTGACGCCATGCCGGAACTAGCATTCGAGCACGACGACCGCATCGTCCGCGATTGGCTGGAGGGCTTGAGGATGCGAGATAGGAACGTTAGGACCTAGTGGTCAGGCACCAGGATGACTTCCCTAAGTACGATCGCGGTTGAAAGTTCTCAGTGTTATCAAATGGTGACTTCCGGCCCCACGCAGATTGCAATATCGGGCGGGTGGCTCCAGATCAAATGGTCCAATCGAAGTGTCCGTAAAAAAGCAAGGGCCGACAAGATCGAATCGGTTTCGATCGGTCGCTCATGGTTTTGGGATACATTATCAATTCGGTTAGTAGATGGGGAAGAGTATTCGGTTGGTGGGTTGACAACAGGAGTGGCGGTGCGTCTACGTGATGCCTTGCTGGCCGATGCCGAGAGAATTAAGGCTGAGATTGCAGAAGCTCGATTGCGTGCCCTGACGATCGGCGATGAACTCAGGCGAGTTGAAGATGAGATTGCCCAGATATTTTCAGGAGACAACTATGTTCGGCATTCTGAATCACTCTCTTTACACGGTCAATTGACGACCGTCATGCAAAAATGCACCGAATTCGTTCGGGAGCATCTTATTCCTGAAGCGTTGAATGCATTCCAGTGGCTTGAACGATTCAGAACATTAGAAGCATTCGAAAAGGAACGGGACCGCGTTAACAAGCGTTTTGTCAGCAGTGCCATTGCCCATGTTAATTCAATCGCATACAAAAATTTTGATCATAAATTGACCAACGAGCAGTCGATTGCGATCGCTACCGATGAAGATGTGACATTGGTATTGGCAGGAGCAGGCACCGGAAAGACGTCCGTGATTCTTGGTAAGGTTGCACACTTGGTTGAAAATCGCGGAGTATCACCGAAAGATATTTTGGTGCTTGCGTTCAACAGTGCTGCCGCACAGGAGATTCGAGATCGATTGCCTCAAGGTTTGACGGGAACACATGTCCAGACGTTCCACGCTTTTGGTCGTAGAGTAATCGCTGAATACAGCGTTGCGCCGGATATTTCCAAGATGGCTGAGGATGAGACCTTACTGACGAAGGCAGTCAACAGTTGGTTTTCAGATCTGATTGGTATATCTAGTGAAGCGGAAAAAGTCACTGAGTTCGTGGCTTACAACCTCGCACCATCCGCATCACCGTTTGATTTTGATACAGCTGGCGAATATTACGAGTTTGTCCGCAACTGGGAGTTAAGGACACTCAGTGGCGACCTTGTGAAGAGCCTTGAAGAGGTTGAAGTCGCAAATTTCTTGACACTCAACGGAATCGAATTTCGTTACGAGGAGCCTTACCCCGTATCGACGGCCGATCAACGACATCGCCAGTACAAACCGGACTTCTATCTGCCAGATTATGACATCTACATTGAACACTTCGCATTGGATAGGAACGGACAGGCACCGAATGGTTGGTCACGCTACCGCGAAGGTGTAGATTGGAAACGAAGAATCCACGACCGGTACCGCACGACGCTAATCGAATCCTACAGTTGGCAAAGCAGCGAAGGCATACTCCGCGACGTGCTTGGCGACAACCTCAAATCACTGGGAGTCGAGTTCCGGAGAGTCTCGATTACCGCCCTCTTGCAGAGACTCGCTGAGTGGGTCGTTTCTTGGATCGCCCGTCTGTTAGTCAGGTTCCTGCATCACGCAAAAACTAACCATATTTCTACAGATGAGTTGCGTAAACGCTCAAACTCAGGAGTTCGCAATGTCCGCCAAGGATCGTTTTTGATTCTGTTTGAAAGCATCCGAGACCGCTATGAGACTGCATTAAAGAATGAAGGTGCACTTGATTTTCACGACCTCATCAATCGAGCCGCAGAACTAATCCGGGATGCAAAATCAACTCAGTCATACCGCTACGTTCTCGTTGATGAGTTTCAAGATATTGCGACTGGGCGAATGGCGTTGCTACAATCGCTGAATTCGCCTGACACTGCGTATTACCTTGTGGGGGACGACTGGCAATCGATCAACCGATTTGCTGGCAGTGATGTCAGTCTAATGCGCAACTGTGATCAGTACCTCGGCCATACACAAACTAGGGAGTTGCGGCAGACGTTCCGATATGGAGGCGGGATTCTTCGTCCGGCATCTGAGTTCGTTCGTAAGAATCCAATACAAACACAGAGAACGATGAACCCGGCTGTTAATCAAGTAGACGATGGCATATCGATCATCGCAATGTCCGATGAAAACAAGGGAGTGGAGTTTTCACTAAAGGATATTGAGCAAAGGATTGGCACCGACAAGCAAACCGTTTGCAGTGTCCTTGTCCTCGGCAGATACGGGTTCAACAACCCTGGTTTGTCGCCGAATTGGATGCGCAAGGGATGCTTACGTGTTCGATACAGCACAGTACACAGTGCTAAAGGTCAGGAAGCAGACTACGTGATCGTATTAGGACTCAAGAGTGGTCGTTTCGGTTTTCCGTGCAAGATTGAAGACGACCCACTCTTGCGACTCGTGATGCCACCCATAAGCGAAGGGGAGTTGCCGTTTGCGGAGGAGCGGCGATTGTTTTACGTAGCAATGACACGCGCACGCCGCGGCGCATATTTAGTAGTTAATCCCGATCGACCATCGGAGTTCGTTGCAGAATTGAAGTCCAACCATAAATTTCGCCAATATGGAACTATCGATGACGATCTACGCCCACGGTGTCCAAACTGTCGTACTGGGAGATTAAAGGAGTCACAAAGTGGACAAAATCTCCGTTGCATAAATCATCCTTCTTGTGATCACATTGCTCCAAGTTGTACTAGTTGCAGTACAGGTTTTACTGTGACGTCAAGTTCAGGTACGAGCAAGTGTACGAATCCCGAATGCGACAAACCCAGCTTAGCGTGTCCCGAGTGCAAAATTGGAGCATTGATAAAGAGAAACGGAAGGTACGGAGACTTTTTGGGCTGTACCAACTACTGGTCTGAACCTCCGTGTACGTTCACGCGGAATCTCAGCCCTCAGGCCTCTATCGTGCCAGGATGAAATACAAGATGGTCAAGTTGCGTTAGCTGAGGAGTTGGATCATTTACCGAACCCCCGATCCGCGCGTCTGGTCAAGGTAGGCGCGCGCTTCTGCTAGCAGGAACCTCGACGCTCCACTCACGATCCACTGAACACCGCGTTCATGCCAGAACTGGGCTTGTTCTACGGTGACTCCGAGAGTGCCGGAGATCTTGCCAGCATCGTGAGTCTTCTTGACGAGGGTCTCGATTTCGCTGACGACTTCGGGGTGGGAGATCTGACCGGGATAGCCCATGTTTAGCGAGAGATCGCCGGGTCCCATGAATATGCAGTCAGCACCTTCGACAGCGATGATCTCGTCGGCGTTTTCAATGCTTTCAGGAGTCTCGATCTGCAGGCACACAAAGGTCTCTTCATTGGCCTGTTTGACGTATTCAGCTTGGTCTTGGATGCCGAACATTGCGCTGCGTCCAGAGAAGCCTCCACGTTTGCCGACGGGAGGGTATTTGACGGAGTCGACTACTTGTCGCCCCTGCTCGCCGTTGTTGATCAGCGGGATCATCACGCCTTGAGCGCCACCTTCGAGGTAGCGCTGGATGTGCTGCTGGTCGTTCATGCCGATTCGGACGATCGGAGTCGTGCCCGAGAGTTCAGCAGCGCGGATCATGTTCTCGGCAGTCTCATAGTCCATGATGCCGTGTTCGCAGTCGATGACGACGAAGTCGAAGCCAGCCCAACCCATTAACTCGACAATTGCAGGAGCGGGCCATCCGACGAAGGGACCAAGGGTGGTTCCGCCATCAAGCATCTTTCGCTTCATCGTGTTGGTTCGCATAGTTTGTCTGCTCTCGCTTTGGGTTGGTCGCGACGATTCAGGTTAACTCAAAGATCGAAGAATTCGGAAGCGTGCTGCCAGACATCTTGAGCGACTTCCTTAGGATCTCTAGAGCCGTCGATACGAATCCATCGGTTGGGTTCATGGCCTGCGAGTTCGAGGTATCCGCGCCGGACATTTCGGTGGAAGCGAATGGGGAGTTCCTCGAAACGGCGTTGAGTTTCGCCTGTGGATTTGTCAGCGACATCACGGCGATTGAGCCCGGTTTCGGGAGGGACATCAAGCAGGATGGTCAGATCGGGCACAACTTCGTTGGTTGCGAGTTCGTTTGCGTGTTTAAGACGGTCTAAGTTGAGGCTCCCTCCGTAGCCTTGGTAGGCGATGGTGGAATCGGAGAAGCGGTCGCAAACGACAGTCGTGCCTTTTCTGAGATTAGGCACGATGATATCGTTCATAAGCTGTGCGCGAGCGGCCATGAAGAGCAGGGCATCGGCGGCAGGGACGTTATTGCGCGACTTGATGATGTTGCGGACTTGCTCGCCGAGTTGGGTTGTGCCTGGTTCGCGTACAAGCAGAACTGGGATGTTAGAGCTTTCTAAGCGCTGACGAAGCAGGTCTGCTTGAGTCGTTTTTCCAGCGCCTTCACCGCCTTCGAATGAGATAAAAGGCGCTTTATGAACCGACCTGCGCGGCATGATTGGGTTACCGAGGCTCCTTGGTCGACAAGTAGTTCAGCGGCGCCGACGTCGGATGATTACGTGTCGGTTTGGTTCGTGGCCCGTGCTAGCGGATCCGACATTGTAACGTGCCGCGAGGGCGTGCTGGAGTCGTCGGATGTGGGAAGATTGGGCTGAGAGATTAACCTTGCGATCGCCGCTGAGCACGCGTTCAACGGCTCGTTCGGCTTCTTCTAGAGCTTCTTCGACGATGATTTCGTCGGTGGGATGTGAACCGTTGATGGGACCGGGGTGTTCGAGTTCGAAGCGGCTCAGGAACTGCTCTATTTGTTCGCGAGTGCCACGCCGGAGGACGTAGACGGGGATGCCATCGCGTTCGGCGCGTTTAACCGCGGGTGGACGGCGTCCATAGTGGAGTTTAGTAGTTACGAGAACGTCGGCCTCTTGGGCGGAATCGGAGAGTACGACGGGTACGCCCATCGAGCGGATTCCGGATCGGAGGGTTTCGCGTGGTACGCCGAAGGGGTGAACGCGGATCGGCGGAGGTTCGGGCATGCGGTCGTCACGGACAATGGTATCGGACTGTTGGCGCGACGTTCCGTTGCGACTTCGATTGTTGTTCTCGTCGGCGTGCTCATATGAGCGGCGTGGTGAGCGGATGGAGTTGAGGTCGAAAGCGGCGGTCTCAAAGGCGTCTTCAGACTCCATTGCGTCTTCGACTTGAGCGTCGACGGTGCCGTCCTCGTTAAGTTTCCGCATTTCAAGCGGGACTTGCAAGCCGCGGAGCATGCGGTCAACGGCTCTACCGACATCGATGTGGACGCCGAGGTAGTTGCGTTCGCGCATTTCGACGACGACATCGAAAGTGGGAGTGTGTTTTCGCTCTAGAACCGTCTTTTGGGTTCGTCGGCGTCGGGCTTCAATGTCGCCTAACGTGACAGCTTGAGTTCCGCCGACTAGGTCGGAGAGCGTCGGGTTGGTGATGACGTTTCCAAGAGTGTTGCCGTGGGCGGTGGCTACGAGTTGGACTCCACGTTCGGCGATGGTTCGTGCGGCGATGGCTTCGAGTTCGGTGCCGATCTCGTCGATGACGACGACTTCGGGCATGTGGTTTTCGACCGCTTCGATCATTGTGCGATGTTGGAGTTCAGTGTTAGGAACCTGCATTCGCCGGGCACGGCCGATGGCTGGGTGCGCGACTGCCCCATCGCCACCGATTTCGTTGGATGTGTCGACGATAACGACACGTCTGGAAGCGTCGTCAGCAAGGACGCGGGCAACTTCACGCAGGATGGTGGTTTTGCCTATGCCTGGTCGTCCGAGAATAAGAACGCTTCGGCCGGTTTGTATAAGGTCCTGGATGAGACGAACGCTGCCAAATACAGCACGGCCGACGCGACAAGTCAAACCAACCGGATTGCCTTCGCGATCTCGGATCACAGAGAAGCGGTGAAGGGTGCGTTCTATGCCGGCGCGGTTGTCATCGCCGAAACGCCCCAGTTTCGCGATCACGTTGTCGATGTCCCAGCGAGTAACTTCCTTCTCGCCGAGTGGCATGGAGCTATCTACAAAACGTGCTTCAGGCACACGTCCGAGATCAATTACGACTTCGAGCAACCCTGACAGGTCGTAGCCGTTGTCGATATTGCCGTCTAGTCCTTCGCGGACGTTAGGCGGTAGTACGTTCAGGAACGCGCTGATATCGTCAACTACGTGCTGTTGGTTGGGTTTTGTGGATGAGTTCAGGATCCCGTCGGGGTTATTTTCGAGAGTTAGTTGGTTAATGCTTTTGCCTTCCATGATACGCGCCATCAGATGGGGCGGCGACTAAGTGCGCTGCATCAGTCGCGTAACTTGGTGCGACGGCGCCAAGATACGATTGGTTGACGGCGATTAGTCGGCTCTTGATTCTCTGTGAGAATTCGCTCACAAAGAGGCCGCGATAAGGGCGGCGACATCGGCTGTGCGACTAGAGTAGCCCCACTCGTTATCGTACCAGCCTACAACCTTCACGAAAGTTCCCGAGTCGGAGTCGTCTTCTGCGACGACTGCGGTTGATAGGGCGTCGATCGTGCATGAATGCGGATCGCCGATGTAGTCGGCAGAAACCAGAGGTTCGTCGGAGACATGGATGACTCCATTTAGCGCGCCAGCTTCGCTGGCTCGGAAAGCCTCGTTGACCTCTTCTGCGGTTACGGGCTTCGACAGTCTGGCGGTGAGATCGGTAACGGAACCTGTGATGACGGGGACGCGGTAGGCCATGCCGTCGATCTTGCCTTGAAGTTCGGGAATGGCGATGGTTACAGCTTTGGCGGCGCCCGTAGTTGTCGGGATGATGCTGTTGGCGGCGGCGCGTGCGCGTCGCAGATCGCTGTGGACTTGGTCGAGGATGGCCTGATCGTTGGTGTAGGCGTGGATGGTCGACATCAGCGCATGTTCGATACCGAAGGAGTCGTGAAGGACTTTGGCCATTGGCGCAACGCAGTTTGTGGTGCAGGACGCGTTGGAGATGACGTTGTGGTTTTCGGGATCGTATTGATCTTCGTTGACGCCGAGGACTATGGTGATGTCTTCGTTGGTGGCGGGAGCGGAGATGATGACCTTTTTTACGCCGTTGGACAGATGTGCGGAGGCTTGCCCAGCGTCGGTAAAGAAGCCAGTGGATTCGACTACGATCTCGACTTCTGCGTCGGACCAAGGGATATTTGATGGGTCACGTTCGGAGAAGACGGTTATCGTTTCCCCGTTGATGACGAGAGAACCGTCATTGATCTGGACATCTCCGTCGTAGCGCCCGTAAGTGGAATCGTATTTGAGAAGGTGGGCTTGCTGTTCGGAACTGGCAAGGTCGTTGATGGCTACTACTTGGAGCTTGTCTGGATGTCGTTCGTTGATGGTGCGGAAGACTTGTCGACCGATTCTTCCAAAGCCGTTAATGCCGATCTTGGTTCTGGTCATGTTGTTTGTTTTGGACCTCCGGGTTGTGCGTTAAACGTCTTTTCCAATGAAGGATGGAGTTGTTAGTTGCAGATTACACCGCGCGTGGCAGCTGTGATTCTCAGTTTTTGATGACACTCATCCCGGCGTAATGCCCTCGGTCGCCCGCCCAATCTTCTATTCGGAGCAGGCGATTGTATTTTGCCACGCGCTCGCTACGTGCAGGGGCGCCTGACTTGATTTGACCGCAACCGGAACCGACGGCTATGTCGGCGATGGTGGTGTCTTCGGTTTCACCAGAGCGGTGACTGACTACCACGCCGAAGTTAGCTTCTCTCGCGCGCCTGATGGTGTCGAGAGTTTCGGTGACGGTCCCGACTTGGTTGGGCTTGATGAGGATCGCGTTGCCGGCCTTTTCCTTAATCCCGCGTTCGAGGAATGCGGTTTGAGTCACGAATAGGTCATCGCCGACGAGTTGGACGTTATCGCCGAGAACGTTGGTAAGGACCTGCCACCCGTGCCAGTCGTTTTCTGCGAGTCCATCCTCGATGCTGCAGATCGGGTATTCTGCGCAGAACGAGTTGTATTCCTCTGCCATCATTTCGGCGGTTAGACGCAGCCCCTCGCGCTTCATGCTGTAGCGTTGGACTTCCGGGACGTAAAATTCGCTCGCTGCGGGATCGAGAGCGATGAAGATCTCTTCGCCGGGCATGTATCCGGCCGATTCGATGGCGTGTGTAACGTAACCGAGGGCTTGGCGGTTTGTGAGCCCGACAGGGGCGTATCCGCCCTCGAAACCAACTGATGTAGACAGCCCTTCGTCTTGCAGTAGGTTACCCAGTGCTTGGTAAATCTCAGAACCGGCGCGGAGGGCTTCGGAGAGTGATTCAAGGCCGGCGGGCATGACCATGAATTCTTGGAATTCGGTCGATCCGGCGGCGTGCGCACCGCCATTAAAGATGTTGAGCATCGGGACGGGAAGGACGTAGCGGTCTCGGTTTCCGATGTGGTCGGCTACGAGGTCGTAGAGCCACACACCTTGACTGCGACTTGAGGCGCGGAGAACAGCCATCGAAATGGCGAGAAGAGCGTTGGCACCGTATCGGGATTTGTTGCTGGTGCTGTCAACATTAATCATGGCTTCGTCAACGGCTCGCTGGTCGTTGGCGTCGATGCCGATGACGGCGTCGTTTAGAGGGCCATTGATGTTGGCGACGGCTTTGAGCACTCCTTTGCCGTTGAAGCGTCGGGGATCGCCGTCGCGGAGCTCCCAGGCTTCATTCTCGCCTGTGCTCGCACCGGAGGGAACCGACGCGCCGTTCCGAGTGCCATCTTCTAGGAGGACTTCGGCGTATACGGTGGGGTTTCCGCGTGAGTCTAGGATCTCTTTGCCATGCACGAATTTGATCTTGCTCATAGAGAACAAGTTTGCAATACGAGGAGGAGATTCTGTTAACGCGGTCAGTCTCGACGTCGCCTTGCGAGTGCAACGGCCATCGTGACGGCTTCGTCGGCGTTCTGGGCGTAGGAGACTTCGTGAAGGCGCGATTTGCCTTGATCGTCGCGTAGGTTTGCGTCCCAGCCTTCGACAGCCACAACCGGAATGCCTGCGATCATCGCGAAGCTGAGTTCGTTGGTTGTGCCCCATTTGCCGGGGAGGGCGATAACGACATCACTGGCGTTTGCGACGAGTACGTTTCGGACATATCCCAAAGGCGTCGGGATTGCGTAGTCGATGTAAGGGTTTGCGGCGTTGCGATTGGTGGTTGAGAGCAGACCAATGGTTGTGCCTCCGGCAGATTTTGCACCTTTCGCTGCGCGTTCCATGGTTCCGCCCATGCCGCCGTTGACGAGGATGCAGCCAGCTTCAGCGATGAGACGTCCGACTTGCTCCGCGAGTTCTAGGCCTTCGGAGGTCGTATGGTCGCGGTCTCCACCAATGACCGAGATATAGATGGGATGCTGAGAGGGCATTGTCGGTTGTTTGGCTTTTTCGTGGGTCGGTGAGTTGTTGACCTCTTGGAAATCAGCCGTTGAGTTCTAGCGCCTTTAACTGGGAGATCCGCATTGCGTCGCAACCGATCGAGGCAAGATCGAGCATCTCTTGAAGTTGAGAGGCAGTAAACGGTGTTGCTTCTGCGGTGCCTTGTATTTCCACGAAGTCGCCGGAGCCGGTGATGACGACGTTCATGTCTACTTCAGCTCGGGAATCCTCTTCATAGGGAAGATCAAGAACGCAGCGACCATCAACGACTCCAACCGAGATGGCAGCGACGCTGTCCGTGAGGATCGGATTTGGAAGGTTGTGTTCTTTCTCGATCGCCGCAGTTGCGAGAGCAAGTGCGACGTATCCACCGGTGATGGCTGCGGTTCTGGTTCCTCCGTCTGCTCGAAGTACATCGCAGTCGATGGTAATAGCGTATTCGCCCAAGGCTGCCATGTCAGTGATAGCACGTAGCGACCTGCCAATCAGACGTTCAATCTCCTTGCTCCGTCCACTTGTGGATGCGCGACGTCTGTCAATACGTTCGGTCGTTGACCTCGGCAACATGCCATATTCAGCGGTTACCCATCCTGTGCCGCGTCCTCTCATCCAGCGCGGGACATCAGGATCAACAGTTGCGCTACAGATGACGTGGGTATTGCCGAGTTTGACCAATGCCGAACCTTCGGCACTTGGCATGAAATCGGTTTCGATATGGATGGCGCGTGTTTCATGGATCATGCGTCCGTCATTGCGTGTGTATCGGTCAGACATTCTTGCGATTTTAGATGAGCGGTTTAATGCCTGATCAACCTCAAGGTGACGGAATGGTCCGCAAGCTTAGTCTGAGGTCGTATCACATAGCGTAGTCTTGGTGGGCGAAGGACGCGTTTTTCGTTTTGTTTGATTGAAAGGACACGTCGGAGATGAAGATTGCCGTAATGGGCGCTGGTGCCGTCGGGGCATACTACGGTGGCGCGCTGACAAGAGCAGGTCGGGATGTGGTCTTGATTGCTCGAGGCGAACATGGCGATGCCATGCGTCGAGATGGTTTACGTGTTGAATCGAACTGGGGTGACTACGATGTGCATCCCGATGTTGCGTTGACTCCAGAAGAAGCTGGAGCGGTGGATTTGGTATTGCACTGTGTGAAGCTGTACTCGAACGCCGAAACGATACCTACGATGCACCCATTAATGGGGAATGGGACGGTGATCTTGACAATTCAAAATGGCGTCACCGGCGGCGAATCGTTAGCTGATGAATTTGGATGGGAAAGAGTGTTGGAAGGAGTCACCTATATCGAAACTTCCATAGCCGGCCCAGGGCGCATTTTGCAGACCGGAAACGTGGCAAGGATCGAGTTCGAGGAACAAGACGGTTCAGTCACTGACAGGGCCGAGCAAGTGCTGTCAGCATTGTCGGTGCCAGGCATTCAGGTCGCGGTAAGTTCTTACATCCGGGCATCTTTGTGGTCGAAGATGGTGGCGATAGGGGCGTTAGGAACCGTAGTCACGGCGGCGCGGGCTTCCTTGCCCGAGGTTTTTGAGATGGCAGGGGGGAGAGAAACGATCCGAACAGTGATGGAGGAGATTGTTGCAAGTGGTAAGGCGAATGGGATCAAGTTTGTGAACGGGATAGTGGATACGAAGATGGAAGATGCGGTTGCTGAAGCCGATGAGTTTCAGTCGTCACTGCAATCGGATTTCAATCGCGGCGGCAAGTTGGAGTTGGATGACATCTTGGGAGCGGCTGTCAAGTTCGGCCAAGAAGCTGGAGTTCCAATGCCAGTGAGCACGGCGCTCGCGATGACATTGCAGAAATATAAAGATGGATCGTAGCGTTGGAGCATGGGACCACCTTCGGGCGGACCGCACAGACTCGTCAAATATCTATGTCTTAACGTAGAGTTTGCCATCTGGTTTATGATTGCGGATTAATCGTAAACGCGAGTTAACGCGTCGGCGTGTGACGAGAGCTTTCAGCATCCTCGTTCCAATGGTGTACGACGCATCGATGCGGAGTTGAATTTCCGAAGGATTTGGGAAGTCGACTCGCAAAGAGAGGAGAAGCGAGTAGATGGCGGCTCTGGCAACGTCTCAGATCAGGAACATCGTTTTGGCGGCGCACAGTGGAGCAGGTAAGACGACGCTAGCCGATGCCATGTACTACAAGACTGGTGCGGTTAACCGTAGGGGACGCGTCGATAACCAAACCAGCCTGTCAGATTACGAACCCGAGGAACAGGATCGTGGTTCCAGCATTCAGATGGCGATCTTGCCATGCGAGTGGCGCGAGCACAAGATCAATGTTTTGGATACGCCTGGATATCCGGATTTCAGGGGCGACATGTTGTCAGCGATGCGAGTCGCGGATGCTGCCGTGCTTGTGATATCTGCACCATCGGGCATCGAGGTCGGTTCGATTCAAGCGTGGCAGGCCGCGGAAGACGCCAAATTGCCGCGGGTAATCGTTGTTAATAAATTGGATCGCCCGGAGACGAATTTCGACGAAGTGGTGAGTGAGATCCAAGAAGCGTGGGGACGCACATGCGTCCCCGTCCAGTCACCTGAGGGTAGTGGCGAAGATTTGACCGGCATATCGAATCTTTTGATCGGTGATATCGAAGATATGCCTGAGGAGTTGGTTGAAGCGATTGCCGAGTCCGATGATGACTTGATGATGATGTACCTGGAAGGCGAAGAGCTGACCGCGGACGACCTTGGAGAAGGATTAAAGGCAGCGATTGCTTCTGGCGCGGTCATCCCTATATTCGCCACGGCGGCTGATAGCGAGATCGGTGTGGATCATTTCCTGGATGCGATTGTGGATTTGTTGCCTGCACCAAGTGACGAGTTGCCGGAAGGTGTTACCGACGATACCCCTGCACATTTGATTTTCAAGACTTCTGCAGACCCATTTGTGGGCAAGGTCTCATATTTGCGGGTGTACGGCGCTCCGTTGATGCCGAACTCGCAACTCGCTACTGGTGCAAAGGGTGACTCTGAGCGTGTGGCCCAGGTGTATTCGGCGGTTGGGAAGGAGTTGAATGTTGTCGATACTGCGATACGTGGTGATATTGCGGCTGTGACAAAGCTGCAAGAAGCAGCTACTTATGACACGCTGTGTTCACGGGACAACATGGTTGAGTTGGGGGGAGTGGAGTTGCCAGCACCTATCTTTGCGCTCGCTGTGAGTCCCGAATCTCAGTCAGACCTGGATAAGATGGCTTCGTCGCTGACGCGTATCACGGAGGAAGACCCGACTTTGAGGTTGGAGCGAAACGCCGAGACTGGCCAGTTGGTGCTTCACGGGCTTGGCGACATCCATGTTGAGATGGCGATACAACGAATTGCGCGAAAGTTTGAAGTTGCACTCAAGACTTCATTGCCGAAGATCGCCTACCGAGAGACGATCATGGCGAATGCCGACGTGGATTACAAGCACAAGAAACAGTCGGGCGGAAGCGGCCAATATGGCCACGTCCTGATGCGCGTTGCACCTTCAGGCCCGGATGGAGGGATCACATTTTCGAGTAGCGTCGTTGGCGGCAATGTTCCGCGCGAATACATTCCATCAGTGGAAAAAGGCGTTCGGAACGCGGCTAGCCAAGGCGTGTTGGCTGGATTCCCAGTGGTCGGGATCGACGTCGAGCTGTATGACGGTAGTTCCCACTCGGTTGACTCGTCTGGGGTGGCGTTTGAGATCGCGGGCAGTATGGGCTTCAAACAAGCCATGCGTGACGCGAGACCGCAGTTGTTGGAGCCAGTGCTAAAGGTCGATGTGATGGTCCCTGACGAGACAGCGGGAGACGTGATGGGTGACCTGAACCGCAAACGTGCCAGGATCAGCGGAATGGAACCTTTGGGTAATGGGTTCACGGTTGTCAAGGCCGAAGCGCCGATATCGACGATGCAACGCTATGCTGCAGATTTGCGATCGTTAACCCAAGCGCGAGGATCTTTCAGCGTAGAGATCGACCACTACGAAGCGGTGCCACCGCAGGACACTGACCGCGTGATCGCTCAGTACGCGGAAGAAAATCGTCGATAGTTAACGAACCATCCATAAACGTTCTCCGTCCGAGCGAAACTCCAACGTCCCGAGCTGGTCGGTCCTGAACACGCGCTCTTCGCCTACCGCACTGTTGAGTCGTGACATGACGTCCGAATGAGGGTGGCCGTAACGATTCTCCGAACCGACGGCCACGACTATCACGGCAGGTGTGACCGCGTCTAGCAAGGCTTCAGTAGACGAAGTGATGCTGCCGTGATGTGGTGCCTTAAGAACTGTGGCACGTAAGTTTGGGTGAGTTGCGACTAAGATTGCTTCTGTTGTTTTTTCGATGTCTCCAGTGAGCAGGAATGAGACGTCGCCGAAGCGGAGTCTCGAGACTATGGACGCGTCATTGTCGTCGGTGCATGGTCCTATAGTGTCCAAGCAACCTGCAGAAATGATTTCAAGATAGACGCCTTCGTCGAGTGCGATCACCGAACCTGATCGAGCGATGTTGACGTTATCGTGATTCTCGATGGCATCTATCCAAGACGAAAAAGCTTCGCTTGACGAGGAAAGACCGGAATGAATTATGGCGCCGGTTCGGAATCGATTCAGTACCTCTGGTAAACCGCCGACATGGTCAGCATCGCTGTGCGTCAACATCACGACATCGATGTTCCTGTCTGTCAAAGGAATCAAGCCTGCGAGGGTTTCGGCAATCTGGGTATTGCTACCGGCGCCGTCGATTAACATCCTGTTGCCGTTAGGGGTTTCAATGAGGATCGATTCGCCGATGGTTGTTTCCAGGAACTGGACACTCAAATAAGGTTTCGGATCAGGTTTTGTGAGAGTTGCTCCCCACGTCAATGCACCAGCGATGAAAAGCGAAGTTGCCAGAACCAGAGGCGCGTGGGAAGAGACAGGGTTGACGAGGTCCAGACGATTGATCTTGGTGGTCCAGACCGGCGTGATTCGTTTTGCCAAATTGATCGTCCATGGCCACGAGAGCACGATAGACCCAAGTACTCCGTAATACGCAACGGTCATCCACGTTGCCCATGCACCGGCATCAATGGGCTTAGGCGGAAGATGCGCGAAAAGCGCGGCGATCCAGATAACGTACGTGGACAAGGAATTTACAAGCGCCGCCACGATTTCCGAGAAGAATGTGATCGGTAGATGACTGGTTAGGACGAATACGATCGAAGAAAAGATGAGCAATGGTATGGCGGGGAGCGCTAGAAGGGTGGACACCGTACCCCAAATCGGCACGGCGTCGAAGTGCAAAGCGATGAGCGGCAGGGTACCAACTGTCGAAGCGAGCGAAACGGCGAGTGAACCGAGGACGAATTGGCGAACCCGACTCGTTGCCGAAGAACGCTTCGCGCGTTTATTGTCCGATGGTGCGATCTCTGTGAAACCCTCAAGGACCGGTGCCGCAACTGCAATGCCAAGCATCGCTGCGAAGCTGAGTTGGAAAGATAGCGATGCGATGATTTCGGGCGAGTAAGCGACCATAGCCAAGGCCGCGAGCGCAAGAGCAGCGATAGTGTGGGAACCCCTACCCATTGACCGGCCTAGGATGAACACGGTGAACATGATCGCGGCACGAGTGATGGGTGGAGCGAATCCAGCGAGGGCGGCGTATGCGAGGACAGTTACTAGAGGGACAAGTAAATAGAAAGCTCTCCTTCGACCAAAAACTGCAACCGAGGCCGCCATTGCGGATCCCCCAAGAAGCGACACGTGGAGTCCGCTGATGGCTAAGAGATGAGCCATTCCGGCAGAACGGAAATTGCGAGTTGCTTCGTCGATGATTCCTGATCTGTCTCCAATCAAGAGAGCGGACGGCAAACCAGATTCCACAACACTTGATGAAGGTTCGAGGTTGTCAGCGATCTCGATTCGAAGACGATTGAGGGGGCTGTTAGGCAGGATTGAATCTTGAGATGATGTGATCGAATAACGGTCGATATCTTCAAAAATGTGGATAGCATCGCCTCCTCGCCATGTGCCAAGCAGAAAAACGATGCTAAGCAGAGCAAACGCGGCCCTTCTTCGGGTGACGACCAAGGCTATCGAAGCGATCGACGCGGCGCTGCCGAATAGAAGAAACGCGGATGTTGGCAAGGCGTGTCCGGGCGCAAAGCCGAACACGATTGCGGCCCCTACACCGGCTAGAAAGGCTGCAGACGCCCAAACGATCCTCATCTGACAATGACAAGAGGCCGGATAGACTCGAGCGTCTTTTCACCAATGCCGCTGATTTCTAGTAGCTGTTCTAATGTAGTGAATCCGCCCAGAGCGTTGCGGCGATCGATGATCTGAGAGGCTCTGGTTTCGCCAATTCCTGGGAGTGATATCAATTGGTCGATTGTTGCTGCATTTAGGTCAATGGGACCAGGGGCTCGGATTGGAGTTTCCATTGATTGAATCGGGTTGTCGGGCAAATCCACAGGCAACTTGGATTCATTGGTCGCAATCTGGCTTGGCGAAGTCGGTGATGGTGTAACTGGTACTGAAGGAACGTGAATTCGGACTCCGTCAGTTACAAATGCGGCAAGATTGATCTTCTCAATATCAGCATTGCCCGTTGGGCCACCAGCCGCTTCTATCGCGGTCAGAACGCGATCCCGCGCGTTAAGTTCGTAGACGCCGGGAGCAGAGACTTCACCTACAACTTGAACGATCACAGGTTCAGGTGTCGGGATGAGAATGTCGACTTGAGTGACGCTTGCGTTACTCGCGCCCCAGAAATAAGCGCCGGTAAGGGCGAAGATTGCGGCAGCTCCAACAAGTATCCAAACCGCGATGACACGCACGCCTAGTTTAGACCTTGAGGAGTTGGCAGTTGTGTAATGAGGTGGTTCTTGTTCTCGCATATGCTTGCGATAAGTTTAGCGATTTCCGATATGTTAACGCCTGATGACGAATCATTAAGCCCTGTACGAATAGTTATCTGATGAATCCCCGACGTCAAATCCGAGACTTTGCATGACCAAGTTGGACCTAAGGTTCGAAAAATCTTGGGGTAAGATGAATAGGTTGTAGGTCAATCGCGTTGCCGAACTTGCAGATCCAGTTGCTGAGATGAGTTCGATTCAGCGCGAGACTAGTGACGAAACATAGACACGGAGACGAGATTGAATATTGGCTCAAACGACGCCCTCATAGTTGTGGACGTGCAGAACGACTTCTGCCCCGGAGGCACGGCAGCAGTCGAAGATGGCGACGCAGTGGCGCGCAAGATGTCTGATGTGGCTCTGAACTTCCGGTCGCGAGACGGTCGTGTGTTTGCCACACAAGACTGGCATCCGACGGACCACAGGAGTTTCGCTGACAATGGGGGCATCTGGCCAACACATTGCGTTCGCGGGTCCCAGGGAGCGGAATTTCATAAGGACTTGAAATTGCCGATTGGCAGTAGCATAGTCCGGAAAGGCGAGGATGTGGAAGGCGATGCTTACTCTGGTTTCGATGGGACCTCGTTGGAGTCGCACCTTGAGCGATTAAGTGTTAGGCGCGTCTTTGTCGGAGGGCTTTCCACCGAGTATGCGGTCCAACATACCGTGTACGACGCGTTGCAAAAAGGCTATAGCGCCTTTGTAATCACGGATGCTATCTCCGCGGTCAATGCCAACCCAGACGATGACCAGAGAGCGCTGGATTCGATGCTGGCGAGCGGGGCAAAACCAATCACGACCGATGAATTGATCGGTCAGTAGTCACCTCACGATTTCAACTTGAAGGCGGCGGGGGATTTTCCCGCCGCTTTTTGATTTCCGGGTTAGATGAACAATGGACCAAAGATCAGGGAGACGATGGCCATCAGCTTCAGCAAGATGTTGATTGCTGGGCCTGAGGTGTCTTTGAAAGGGTCACCGACCGTGTCACCGGTTACTGCCGCCGCGTGTGGATCAGAGCCCTTACCACCGAAGTTGCCGAGTTCGATGTATTTTTTTGCATTGTCCCATGCTCCGCCAGCGTTGGCCATGAATATGGCGAGGAGGAATCCAGCGACGATGGATCCCGCGAGCATGCCTCCGAGGGCATGAGCGCCGATGAAGAATCCGACGAGAATCGGGGCCGCAATCGCAATCAGGCCGGGTAAGATCATGGCTTTCAGAGATCCACGCGTGCTGATGTCAACCGCCCTCGCGGCGTCAGGGCGAACACCCGGCGCTCCTCCGCGCAGGCCCGGGATCTCACGGAACTGTCGACGCACTTCCTCGATCATGTGGCCTGCCGCGATCCCGACTGCTTGCATAGTCAAACCCGCGAACAGGAAAGGCAATAGCGCGCCAATAAGAGCGCCGATCAGGACGGTCGGTTCGAGCAGGTTGAAGCTATCAATGTCGATCAACAACCCGTACGCGGTCATCAACGCCAATGCTGTCAAAACCGCTGATCCGATGGCGAATCCTTTGCCGGTCGCCGCCGTGGTGTTTCCAAGAGCGTCGAGCGAGTCGGTCCGCTCTCTAACCTGCGGATCTAATTCCGCCTGCTCCGCAATCCCTCCAGCGTTGTCGGCGACCGGCCCGTAGGCGTCAGTCGCGAGAGTGATGCCCAGCGTTGAGAGCATCCCGACGGCGGCGAGTCCAATTCCATACAGGTCGCCGAGTTCGTAGGCCACCCAGATTCCAACGGCAACGGCGAGTGTTGGGATTACGGTGCTGTATAGTCCGATCGCGACGCCGGCGATGATTGTCGACGCATGACCAGTTTCCGATTGTTGTGCGATCCATTTCACCGGCGCGAACTCGTATGAAGTGAAATACTCAGTCGCTGTGCCGATGACTTGGCCCACTACCAGACCGGTCAAGATCACCCAGAAGTAGTTGAAATTCAGATCGTTGATCCAGATATAGGCACCCGAACCGATAAGCGCGAGAATTCCCGCACCGAAGATCCCGTAGCGCAAAGTCCATAGCAGGCTGCCCATGTTAGCGTCGTCTTTCGTTCGCACTATAGACATGCCTAATATAGACGCGACAATGCCGATCCCAGCGACTATCATCGGGAGCACTATTTCGGGGCCGTCGATATCTTGCACACCAATCACTGTCCAAGCCAACGCGATCGTCGCAATGATTGATCCGGCGTAAGACTCGAAGAGGTCAGCGCCCATTCCAGCAACGTCGCCAACGTTGTCACCTACGTTGTCAGCGATCACGGCGGGGTTTCGAGGGTCGTCTTCCGGCAAATCCTCCTCTATCTTTCCGACGATGTCTGCGCCAACGTCGGCGGCTTTAGTGAAGATCCCGCCACCGACACGTGCGAAAAGCGCGATGGACGATGCGCCAAACCCAAAACCGGCAATCACGTTAGGGTTGCCAAAGACAAGCCAAAGGACGGTGACACCGACGATGCCGATGCCTACGACTGTAAGTCCCATTACTGCGCCGCTGTTGAAAGCGACGCGTAGTGCGGGGTTTAGTCCAGTTTCAGCCGCTGTTGCTGTGCGTGTATTGCCACGGACGGCGATGTTCATGCCGATGTATCCGGCAAGCGCCGAGCCAATTGCGCCTGCAAGATAAGCGATCGCGGTCCAAGGTCCAGTCACCGAAAGGTTGCCGCCCGCTATCAGCTCCTCGATAGTTGAGTTGCCTGTGACATTGAAGTCGATAAATACCGCGAGGATGACGAAGATCAGGACCACGAACGCGGCGAGGATCGTGTACTCCCTGCGGAGAAAGGCCATTGCTCCCTCTTGGATGAGGGTGCCGATCTCTTGAACAGCTTGGCCACCCGCCGATCGGTTGGTAACCATCCTGAACAGGAATGCGGCAACCACGAGGGCGAGCACACCAGCGCCTATAGAGATATACAACTCGGTCATCTAACTTTGCGTCCTTACTAACGCCATGCGACGGAATTTGACGTTGGACGCTCGACAATCCGCCATGGCCCCGGTCGAGACGCCCAAATACCGATTCTAAGCGAACTGTATTTCGCTTGGCTCAGTAGTACCGACCATAAGATTGAGAGCCCGAAATCATGAGTCTCTCCTGGCTTCCGTAAACCGATCCATCAATTCACGCGTCGCTGAAGCCGGATCCGATGCGAGGGTAATCGCGGTTGCTACACAGACGCAATCTGCACCGGATTGGGCAACTTGCGCGACATTGGCTGCGTTGATCCCGCCTATTGCTACGATTGGCGCTTTAACTTGCTGGGTTACGGAACGTAACGTCGACAAGCCAGCAGGTCTAGTGTCCGATTTTGTGGCAGTCGAGAAGATTGAACCGACGGCGATGTAATCCGCTCCTTCATCGAACGAATCCTGGGCTTCTTCAACCAAGGCGTTAGATTTGCCGACGATCTGATGGGGTTGTAGGACCTCGCGACACTGTGCTATTGATAGATCGTTTTGTCCGACATGCACACCGTCAGCATCGACCTCCGCGGCAATGTCAGGATGGTCATTGACGATTAATAACGTACCGGATAAACGGCAGATCTGGGCAATCTTTCGGGCCTCATCTGCGATGACCGATAAGAGTGCTTCCTTGTGGCGGAGTTGAATAGCAGCCGCCCCGGCGGAAGCTGTGGCTTCTGCAACAGCAAAGATATCGCGATCGCCGCAGTGTTCCGGATCGACAATAACGTAGATACCGCCGATCAGTTTTTCAGCGGTTTGAGAACGTTTCACGATTAGCCGTATGTGACGTCTCGGATGCCATGACGCCACTCTCTGCCCAATCAGATTTCTTGGTGTCATGGATGATGATGGTGGTGGCTGATGCAGGTATCCCGGCAGCGTCGGTAAGAGCTTGAGTGACGCCTTTCGCGATGGCGGACTTTTGATCGTCGGTTCGGCCTTCCCACATGTGGATGTGAACGACTGGCATTTCGGTACGCGCTCCTATCTGGTAAGGATTCGACGCTGAATTATATCTCTGAGATGAAGGCGATCGCTTTAACGACCAACGGACAGACGGAAAGCCAACGTGTTCGGCAATCGGGCGTCAAGTATCAAATTCTGCGCACGTTCGATGTTGTACTCGACTCTGTGAAACGCGATTGTCGGCGGTTCTTCATTCGTGCCGAGAGAAAGGATCGCGTACGAGGCTCGTGGGTCTAGGTCTCGGGGCTGCCCGACGCTTCCCGGGTTGGCATACCAGCGTTCGAAGTCAAGATCAAAGATTTCGCCGCTCGTGGCTTGCCGGACGGTCCATTCCTTCGAAGCATTTAATCCGAAAATAGAGGGGATATGGGTGTGCCCAAGCACGCAACCTGTGGTTTCAAAATGCGGCAGGTTCAGATCCGCCGTTAGAGGCGTGAACATGTATTCCCAGATTGGATTGCGCGGCGTCCCGTGACAGAGAGTCACACCCTGTTGAGTGATCACCAAAGGGAGAGACATCGAGTAGTCGGCAACATCTGGTCGCAGATTTCGTTGCGTCCAAATCGCTGCGGCACCCGCAGTCGGATTGAAGTTCTCGACCGAAATCTCCCCAAGAGCTGCCGCTTCGTGATTGCCTTTGACGATGTAAACGCTAGGTAGTGACCGAAGAAGATCGATTACTTCGTTAGGCTGTGCGCCGTATCCGATGCTGTCGCCAAGAACCCAGGTTTCGGATAGATCGTCGCGTTTTGCAGCGTCCTCCAACACTGCTTCGAGAGCGGGGAGGTTGGCATGGATGTCGGACAGCAGCAGGACGCAAGTCATTTCGACGGTGACATGAACAGCTAGGGAAGGGCAATTAGCCCAAATATAATCGGTCATATGCCAACCGAAGAGCGATCTGCAGAAGTGCCGATTAGCGAATCGGATCTGGTTGAAATCATCAAGCGACGTGTACGTGAGGGGAATTTCTTGGGGACAGATGAAGTGGGAGTCGGCGATGATGCGGCGGTGGTGCGTTTCGATTCGCAACGTCTGGTGTTGACCGCGGACGCGATGGTAGAGGGTGTGCACTTTCTTTCAGATTCAATGTCATGGCACGACATTGGTTGGAAATGTATTGTTTCGAATCAGAGCGATATCGCGGCGATGGGCGCGACGCCAGAGCATGCAGTTTTGACTTTGGCAATACCTGCTACGACACAGATCGGGGACTTGGAGGATCTAATGGCGGGGGTTGTTGGAGCGTTGGATCAATTCGGTGGGATGCTTGTAGGAGGAGACACAGTTGTATCTGAAGTGACCATGTTGAGTGCCACGTTGACAGGTCGATTGTGTGATTCGGCCCGAGCACTCACACGGAATTCCGCTCGTCCGGGGCAGTCGATCGCCGTAACTGGTCCAATAGGAGGATCGTCCGGAGGTTTGGCGGTTTTGAACGAGATGGTTGCTTCGAAAGGTATCCGAGAAAAAAGCGAGGACCAATCGAGACTTCTTGAAGCGCATTTTCGTCCGACACCGAGGGTCGATATTGCTCCCGAGTTAGTGGGCGCAGGGGTAGAGTGCGCGATGGACATTAGCGATGGGTTGTTGATCGATCTGGAGCGGATATGCGTCGCTAGCGGGGTCGATGCGATCGTAAATGCCAATCGCGTACCTTGTGAACCCTCCCTTATGAACGTTTTCCCGGATCAGGCGCGCCGATTTGCTTTGACCGGAGGTGAGGATTACGAGATTCTCTATGTTTGCGACGCGGACGCGGTAACTCAGGTGAATGCGAAGCAACCTGGCGTTGGGAACGACGATTTTGGAGTGATTGGAGAGATCGTTGATGCGAAAAGCGACGGTGGAGAGATCACTGTATTGGACGAATGTGGGCAAGTCGTCGAGTTTGGCGCTAAGGGATGGGACCACTTTGCGAGGTGAGTCGGAAGTAAGTGGCGATGAGTGATTTTCAGTTAGTTAGCGAGACCGAGGAAGACACGGTTGAAACGGGTCGTGCTTTAGGGGAAGTGTTGTCAGTTGGCGACGCTGTGCTGCTCTACGGAGAAATGGGTGCTGGGAAGACTTGCATGACCCGAGGTATCGCGCTGGGGGCAGAATGCGAAGTGTCTGCGCGGAGTCCGACGTTTATCATCCTTGCGGAGTACCCGGGGCGTGTACGCATCTTCCATTGCGACCTTTACCGTATTATCGGACCGGCGGAAATCCACGAATTGGCGCTGGATGAGACGATTGATCAGGGGGCGCTTGTTGTTGAATGGCCTGAAAACGGGGCAGGTGCCTTACCGGAAGACGCGCTCGAAGTGAGGATCAAGATGGAACCTTCAAGCGGCGTCAGGAAGATTTCCATGACAGGGTGTGGTCCCAAATCACGGTCGCTGCTGGACCGGTTCACTCGATCTGCGAAGGTGACAGAAAAAAGATGATTGTTCTTGGTATCGACACATCTACAAGTTTTGCCGCTGTTGCCTTGATGGTCGAAGATAAGGTTTCTCAAGTCAGTTGGTATTCGCGGCACAACCACGGGCGAGAGGCTATGCCTGCAGTGATGAGACTTTTGACGCCTGCCGGTTTGGCCCCGAGCGACATCGATGCAGTTGCGGTTGCGTTGGGTCCAGGTGGTTTCAGCGCAGTTAGGGTCGGAATAGCAACCGGGCAAGGATTGGTCGAACCTACTCAGGCTAGACTGGTTGGGATCCCTACGCACCTGATCCAAGCGTATCCTTGGCGAAATGAACAGCTGAAACGGGTTGTTTCCCTCATTCCAATCGGTAGGAATCAAGTGTCATACGCTGTGTACAGCTCACCTTTCGATGCTGCAGATGATGGCGATGAGATCGGAATGTGTGGTGTCGATGAAGTATCCGAGATTTTCGACGGTGAAAACGTGTTGCTCTGTGGTGAAGGCGCCGTACCTGAAACGGCGACGGATCCAACGATCGACCCTGAAGTTTTCCGATCGTCGCAGGACTTGATTCGGATCGCTGCGGAGAGGCTCAAACTGGGAGCAGTCAACCCTGGATTGATTGAGCCGATCTACTCGCGCCCTCCGACGATCACTTCACCCAGAGCAACATAAGCGGGGCTTGAAGACTCGTTTTGCACAATAATGGGTTGGCGCATTGATATTTTCGCCGCGAGGAACGCGTTGAGGACGCAAGCAACATGGAACTAGAGCGAACTTTGGTTTTGGTGAAACCCGACGGGGTGCAGCGCGGGCTAGTCGGGACGATCATAGGTAGGTTTGAAGGCACCGGGATGAAGATCGTAGGAATGAAGTTGATGCACGTCAGCGAGGATTTGGCGTCACGGCACTACGCGGAACATGAAGGAAAACCGTTCTACGACGGCCTCGTGAATTACATAACATCGGCACCGATTGTCGCGTTGTGTTTAGAAGGACCCGACGCGATTGCGATAACACGCAAACTGATGGGAGCGACTCGGCCAAACGAGGCCCCACCCGGGACGATTCGAGGTGACTTCGGGATTGAGGTTAGCCGGAACTTGGTTCACGGATCAGCGAACAAGCAGGATGCGGCGCGAGAAGTGGGTCTGTTCTTCAATGACGCCGAACTGATCGATTATGCCCGTTCGAATGACGTCTGGATCGTCTCAGATGAAGGTTGATCTGACGAGTTATTGAAGTCGAACGACTTCGGTCGCTTGGGACCAGAGTCCTTCAAGGTCGTAATAGGCGCGTGTTTCGCGGTTGAAGAGATGGACGATGAAGCCCGGGAAATCGATGAGCATCCAACCGCCTGATCCGGAACCTTCGCGATTGTTGCGCCGCATTCCGAGTTCGCGTACACGTCGCTCAACATGGTCTGCCATCATCTCAATGTGACGCTCAGTCTCTCCGCTAGCTATTACAAAAAAGTCGGTGAAGTCGCTGACGTTGCGGGTGTCGAGGAGGACGACATCGGAACCGAGATTAGCAGATGCTTCTTCGAGTGCCGCCCGAGCTAGTTCTTCAATTGGGAGTTTGACGTTGGTTTCGGTAGTGGTTGTCGTCATGCTAGGGATTATATCGGGTAGGGATTTGAGCATATACCTGTACAAGGAAGAACGACAACCCTAAAGGGTGTGGTTTTATCCTGAAAAGGATGAGAATTCCCGTGGTTCTTGTACCAGCTACCTCCCTTTTGCTGTGCCCGAACGATGATATTGCCGGTTATTCCCGTGACTGAAAAGAAAAAGCGCGCGCTTGTTGCCATGAGTGGCGGCGTCGACTCGTCTGTTGCCGCAGCGCTGTTGGCTCGAGAAGGATACGACGTGATCGGTGTCACGATGCGTCTATTCAACACGCCTTTTGAGGGAGCCGCGAAGTTGTCAAAGTCTTGCTGCTCCCTAGAAGATGTCGAGGATGCGCGGGCCACATGTCGGATTATCGGGGCGAAGCACTACTACATGAACTTCGAGAACGAGTTTAAAGAGCACGTCATTGACTATTTCGTCGGCGAATATAAGCAGGGGAGAACACCGCACCCATGCCTGGCTTGTAACGACCGATTGAAGTTCAGCTTCCTCATGGAGCGAGCCGAACTGATGGATGCAGACATCGTCGCGACGGGGCACTACGCCCAAGTCGGTACCGAAGACTCCGGGCGACGATCGCTCCTGCGTGGAGCCGATGCGATGAAAGACCAATCGTATGTGCTCTACAACTTGCGGCAAGACCAGTTGCAGAGATTGGCGTTTCCGATAGGCAGGTACAGCAAGGACGAGATACGAGAGATCGCTCGGAATGAGGGGTTGCCAGTCGCGGACAAGCCAGATTCACAAGATATCTGCTTCATTCCTACGGGGACCTATCGCGAGTTCGTTGAGCAGCGATTGGACGAGCCAAAGTCTGGCGTCGTTGTAGATGCCAATGGCAATGTATTGGCTGAACATGATGGCATCCACCAGTTCACCATTGGCCAGCGTAAAGGCTTGCCGATGATGGGTGGTACCAAGCGCCCGATCTACGTAACCTCAATTAACTCGAGGTCCGGGAAAATCACCGTTGGATCGGCCGATGGGCTTCTACGAACCGAGGTCTACGCTTCTGCGGTCAACTGGATTGAGGGGCTTCCGCCTACCGTCAGCAATCTAACCGCAAAGATCCGGTACCGTAGTCCAGAGGAACCAGCGTCCGTCGAGATGTTGTCGGACAACGTTGCAAAGGTGACGTTCAAGCAGCCGATGCGAGCCTGTACCCCTGGTCAAGCGATCGTGTTCTACGACGATCAGAAGGTTCTAGGAGGCGGATTCATAGAGCTGGAATCTCCCCTGACCGACGCATGGACTGACGAAGCCGTCGCGATCGCCGCCTAAGAGTTTTCGCCATCGCTTCGGTAGCTAACGCCCTAATTGGCGTATTCTGGTTGCGTCATGACGTCACGAGCAATTGGGAAAACGCGCCCAACGTTCAAGTTTGAGGCCGAGTATCGTGATGCTGGTTTTCGAGCAATAGCTGGCATAGACGAAGCAGGACGCGGCGCTCTTGCGGGGCCTGTAGTAGCGGCGGCAGTAGTGCTGCCGGTCAACGTACCGCATGAGATCGCCGAGTCAATTAACGATTCAAAGCAACTCACCGCCAAACAACGAGTTGAAGCCTATGAAATGATCCGAGATACGTCGGTTTCCTCAGGAGTTGGCATCGTTGATGCAGACCGAATTGACGGGATAGGGATCGTCCCTGCGACCAAGTTGGCGATGCGGAAGGCGGTCAAGGCAAACGACAAACGGGTCGATTTCCTGTTGATCGATGCGGTGGAACGCATCGGTATGGCTACACCTTCGAGATCGATCATCAAGGGCGATTCACAATCTCTGTCGATCGCAGCTGCTTCGATCGTCGCCAAAGTGACGCGTGATCGCATCATGTCGAATGATATGGACCCTAAGTTCCCCGGTTATGGGTTTTCGAAGCACAAGGGATACGGCACGGCTGCACACATGCAAGCTCTCGACGAATTTGGTCCGAGCCCGATCCACCGACAGTCATTCAAACCTATAGCGCGATTGATTGCAGACGCCTCGTGGGACGCGCTTGGAACCACCATGGCGGAGAATATCGCTGGTCGACATACGTTGAACCTTGGCGACAATTTAGGGCGGAATGGGGAAGATGCAGCGGTTGATCATGTTATGTCGCTGGGATATCGCATCCTTGAACGGAACTTCAAGACGCGGGTAGGGGAGATCGACATCATCGCTCGCGATGGCGAAGATCTAGTGTTCATTGAGGTGAAGTCTCGAAACTCTACGCGGATGGGTTCAATCCGCGAAAGCGTCACGCCAGGAAAACTGCGTCGGCTTGAAAACGTGGCCGTCTCTTATCTAGCCTCTGAAGTCGGTACCGAGGATGTCAATTGGCGGATCGACTTCCTAGGAGTCACTCGCTCAGTTGGCGGCGAATCGTTGCACTTCGATCTAGTTCGAAATGTGCACTATTGACGCGGTCTGCTATCAAAAGACCGCAATCGGGTTGACTGGCGATCCCGTTACGGTTGGCAACCTGAGAGGAAGTATGTTGATCAGGAATTCCCATCTTCCACGCTCCTCGCACGCAACCGCGAGATCATCTAGCCAAGCGTTATCTAGGATCCACAGTCCCATACCAACTATGCCGACTTGATGAACGGGATTGCTGAAGCGTTCATACGGAGACGGTTGGACATCGTTGCCAGTGTCTGATCCCATTACGGCGACGCCGCGGTCGTGCATGAACGGCAATATCTCGGGTTTAGGCCCCGATGATCCGGCTACATAGGCATCAACAGGACCCAGTTCTTCGCGCATGCCCAGTTGCCCAGTGCGGAGCAAAAGGACATCGCCTTGTTGAACCTTGAATCCACACCGTTCTTCGGCTGCGGCTATGTCGTCGAGTCCGACACCGTCGCCGCGCTCGATGTAACGCTGTCCTCGCAACATCGGCGCATCGACTAACACCCCACGCGTGATGATCCCACCCACCGCGGCGGTAACGTCAAGTTCCGTCGCCCCATCGGCCACCGTGACCACAGAAGACGGTCGTCCGCCGTAAGCCTTGCCATCCCAAAAGAAATGCGCGAGAGAGTCGATGTGAGTGACGGTGTGACCATGGAAAACCAACCCGAAATAGTCGATCGCGACCTGACGATCGGGGCCTTCGCCCGGACGGAAGATGTCGCCTGACCCAATCATGTAATGTTGCGGCGGTCGTGGGACATCAACAGCCGCCTCAAACCCGACAGCCCTCGCGCAGGATACGGTATTGCCTTCCTGGACGAGGGACAGCGCGTCTTTAGTTGATTTCTGACTTAAGTGGTTAAGTGTTCCTCGCTCATCATCTGCACCCCATCGTCCCCAGTTATTGAGGTCGCTGTGAAGCCACTTGAGGAGATCGTCTTGAGAAGGAGGAGTTGTGGGCATGGCTATTGGCAATCCGATTAAGTGGGTCCTTGTGTGCGCGAGAGATTATAGCCTGCGAAGCCCAATCGCAGTTACGCCCGTTCGTGCAAGTTAGAATCACGGATGGCGCGCTAGCTCAATTGGCAGAGCAAGTGACTCTTAATCACTAGGTTCGGGGTTCGAGTCCCCGGCGCGTCACCAGTGCTACACTCGCGCGTTGAATTTGATAAGAAAGCGCGAGCAATTGGCAAACCGTTAACCCGGAAAACTAGGGAAGACTTTTCTTGACGGATTGTATGCCGTCGTTGCCTTGCCCGATGGTCGTACCAACAGTTCCCGCATACCAGTATGGTTGCCGGTTCTTTTTCGGCGAAAGTGAGGCGCAAAATACCTCTGGAGGTCTGCGTTCGACAGTTGGTTCCACGCAGCCAATTTGACAACTTCTGATGAAGTCAGGGTAGCCATCGTCTAAGTCGGCAAGCCCCAGTTTAACCTCCCGTCCTGATCTGACGAAACGGCGCAGACTACCACCACGTTCCGCCGATTTCTGAGACACCTACGGGTTCGGACCGGGGATCACCGTTGAAAGTGCAGATGTGAGCTTCCTGCCGTCACCAGCGCAGAGCGCACTCGTGACGCTGCAATCGGTCGTCGCCGGAAGCTCGATCGTCACCGTGCCATTAGACGACGGAGTGACCGTGATCTCCCATCGGATGTTCTTGCCCCTCTCGAGCCGTCGGACATGCGACACCTCGCCGCCGCTGACCGTGAAAGCGTGGTCCCATAGCGTCCGGTAGCTCAGGGTGAAGTGCTCGCTGAACCTAAGCTCGAAGGTGAATTCGGAACTATCGTGCGAACTCGGCGCGGCGTGAATCGTTGCGGTCAGCAATGGTCCAGCCACTTCCGACGTCGCCGCACTCGTCAGCGCCTCGGGATTGCCCGAATCGTCGGTGAATGACACCCGCACCTTGATCAACGATCCCTTTTCCGCGTCGGTAAGGATGTAGGTGCTCGACGAAGCCCCGCTTATCTGCGCGGCCCCCGCGAACCATTCGTAGGTGTACGCGACGTTGGTGAGACCGTCGGCGTCGGTGATGTTTGAAGTCACCGCCGTCAGCGTCTCACCAACCCGCGCCGTGCCACTGATCGTCGGCGCACCGGCCGCTGGACGATTCGCCCGAGCCGAAACCGCTCCGGTCGCCACACTCGTCAGAACTTCGGCATTGCTCGCGTCGTCGGTGAACGAAACCCGAACCTTGATCGCCTTGTTCAACTCACTATCGGTCACCGTGTAGCTCGAACCCGTAGCATTGGCGATCTCGACATCGTCAGCCAACCACTGGTAGCTGTACGAAACACCCGTCAAGCCGTCCGCGTCTGTGATCCCCGACGTCACCGCTGTCAGCGTCTCGCCTACCTGAGCCGTGCCGCTGATCGACGGACCGCCCGCGGCCGCAGAGTTCTGCGTAACCTGGGTCTGCACGGTCGAACCAGGCACCTCAATCGAAAGCGCAGTCGAGAGCTTCCTACCGTCACCTGTGCAGATCGCACCAGTCGCTTCGCAGTCGGTCGTCGCCGGAAGCTCGATCGTCACCGTGCCATTGGATGACGGACTGACCAACATAGCCCACCGCACGTTCTTACCTGGAACCTTCCGGGTGGCGTTCACTACTTCAGCGCCGGTAACCGTGAACGCCGTGTCACGGAGGGTCTTATAGCTCAGGGCGAAGTGCTCGCTGAACCGAAGCTCAAAGGTGAAGTCCGACCCGCCGTGCGAACTCGGCGCGTTGTGAATCGTCGCTGTCAGCGCAGGTCCTTCCACTGCCGAAGTCGCCGCGCTTGTCTGCGCCTCGGGGTTGCCCGAATCGTCGTTGAACGACACCCGCACTGTGATCGGTGATCCCTTCTCCGCATCGGTCAAGACGTAGGTGCTGGCCGAAGCCCCGCTTATCTGCGAACTCCCCGCAAACCACTCGTAGGTGTAAGACACATTGTCCAGGCCATCGGCATCGGTGATGCCCGTCGTCACCGCCGTCAGCATCTCGCCGACTCGCGGCGTGCCGTTGATCGTCGGCACACCCGCAGCCGGACTGTTCGCCGGAGCCGAAACCGCTGCCGTGGCCGTGCTCGTCAATACCTCGGCGTTGCTCGCATCGTCTGAGAACGACACCCGAACTTTGATCGCCTTGTTCAACTCGGAAGTTGTAAGCGTGTAGCTCGATCCCGTCGCATTGGCGATCTCAACATCGTCTGCCAGCCACTGGTAGCTATACGAAACTCCCGTCAGTCCATCGGCGTCCGTGATACCCGACGTTACCGCCGTCAGCGTCTCGTTGACCCGCGCCGGACCGCTGATCGTCGGACCGCCGGCCGCCGGCGTGTTCTGCGGTGGCGGACCTGGTATCTCCGTCGGCGAAACTGCCTGGAGCTTCCTTCCGTCATCCGTGCAGATCGCCCCTGTAGCGGTGCAGCTAGTCGTCGCCGGCAACGAAATCGTCACTGCGCCGTCAGACGACGGGCTGATCGTGATCTCCCACCGCATGTTCTTGCCCCGCTCCAGCCGCCGCACATAATGCACATCCCCGCCGTTCACCGTGAACGCGTGGTCGCGCAGCGTCCGGTAGCTGAAGTACCGCTTTGGCTTCTCACTGAACCGCAACTCGAACTTGAAATTCGTCCCATCGTGCGCCGTGGGCGCGTTAAGGATCGACGCAGTAAACGCCGCTGGCACCGTCGCCGTCGCCCCGCTCGTCGACTCCTCAGGATTACTCGCGTCATCCGTAAACGACACCCGAACTTTGATCCTCTTGCCAACATCGGAAACCGCAATCGTGTAGCTCGATCCCGTCGCGTTCGCAATCTCAACGTCATCTGCCAACCACTGGTAGCTGTACGAAACACCCGACAACCCATCGGCGTCAGTGATAGCCGAAGTCACCGCCGCGAGCGTCTCCCCCACGTGCGCAGTCCCGTTGATCGACGGCGAACCTGACGCCGCTCTGTTGGCGCGTGCCAAAACTGTCCCGGTAGCCGCACTCGTCAAGACCTCGGAATTGCTCGCGTCGTCAGTGAATGACACCCGTACTTTGATCGTTTTGCCCAATTCGGATGCCGTCACCAAGTAACTCGATCCCGTCGCGTTCGTAATCTCAACATCGTCGGCAAGCCACTGGTGGGCAAAGGTAACGTTCTCCAGACCGTCGGCATCGGTAATGCCCGTCGTGCTCGCCGTCAGCCTCTCACCCACCTGCGCCGTGCCACTTATCGTCGGCGAACCCGCCGCCGCCGAGTTCTGACGCGCCGTGCTCGTCTGCGGAGTCACGCTGGCCGTCGCCGCACTCGTCAACGCCTCCGAGTGATACGCGTCATCGGTGAACGACACACGCACCTTGATCGTCTTGTCCAAATCGTCGGTGACCACGGTGTAGCTCGAACCGGTGGCGTTGGCAATCTCAACATCGTCCGCAAGCCACTGGTACGCAAACGTCACATTCTCCAGCCCGTCGGCATCGGTGATGCCCGTCGTCACCGCCGTCAGTGTCGCACCTATCTCCGCCGTACCGTTGATCGTCGGAACACCAGCCGCAGGTTGGTTCGGATTTGCAACCGGATAGCTCTCCTCGCTCGTCGCCACTCTCCCCTGCGCCAGTCGATCGGAGTAAGTAGCCCTCGCCTTCAGCCGCCTGCCAAGGTCGGCTTGAACCGGCCGATACCTATTTGACGTGGCACCCGAAATCTCCGTGAAAGTGTCGGAATCGCCCGCACCAGATCGCAGCCAACGCCAGACCACCGGATTATTGCTGCTCGTAAAGATCCCATCGTCGTCCGTCAACGTGGCTGTCACTCGGTGCCCGATCACCGGCGGGTTCGACGAAAGTGTCACCACACCAGGGTCATTCACGTTGACAACGTTGATCTCTACATCTACTGAGTCGTCCATCGTCGGCGGATCTTCAGCGTTACCCGAACTGTCCTTGCCGTCGGTCACGCTGACCGTGATCGAATACCTCTGCTTGGTCTCGTAATCGAGAGAATCATCGGATTTGACTTCGATGTCCCCATTATTCGTATCAAAGTCGAAGGCGTTGGCGAACGCGTTAACGTCGGTTCCACCCACAAAGAACGAGAGCGGGTCGTTGTTGGGGTCCGTAGCCTCAAAACCCGTGACGGGAGTTTGGCCTCCCGAGTTCTCATTCACTCTGACGTTGACGGATTTGCGGGTGTTCGTAAACGTCGGGTCGTTCGAGACGCTTCTACCTCCATTGCTCGAACGCTGCTGCGTTCCCGACTCTTGCTGCTCTGACGACGCCGCAACAGTGGTGTTCGCCATGTAGCTGAACGCAGACTTCGTGCAATCGCCGAATGCTCTAAGAAGACGTCCATCACCAAATCTCGAAAATTCATCCACAAGATCGTCACCGTCAATGTCTCTCAACGTGTAAATGTACGGGCATTCCTTGTCGATGTATAAAACTTCGACTCCGATGTACTTCCCCACGTCCGCTGTTACTGGCGTGTACCGACCCTCAGTTAGGCTTCCAAGAGCAACTACATTCACCATACCTGTTTCGAAGAGCAGCTCGTTTGTTTGGGGATCAGTCGCCTGAGTGCCGTCTACGAGAAGCACTGGCACATCGCCAAATTCAAACCGTCTTGCCACAAAAAGAACACTCCTGAGAACACCGTCGGGATCCACAGCTGTCGCCTTAAACTCGGTGCCCACCGTGGGCGTCGTTATCTCAGTCGCCCGATTACCCGAGAACTCTTCGAACTTCACCCTCCCCGCTTCATCTACGTTGTTGACCCTGATCGTGATTGACCTCGAATCGTCGATCGTCGGATCAGACTCCACCGCGCCCGTATCATCCTTTCCGTCCGTGACCGATACGTTCAGGTTGTACGTGTGGAACGCTAGAGGCGCCGCGTGTCCGGAATCCGTCTCCTCGAAATTGACCCTCACACCCCGCTTCACAGAGATATCGCCGTTGGAAGTATTAAACGAGAACAACCGGTCGAACTTTCGCCTGTCTCGTCCCGTAAGCGTGTAGGTGAGAGTGTCGCCGTCTCCATCATAACCCCGCACATTAGCGAAAACCGTCCCTCCAGGGGTGTTCTCATCAACTGAGATCTCGGTGTCGGGATCCCGACCTCTGCCACACTCACGGGCCAAAAGCACCGGAGGCGAATTCGCCTTCTCGTCAGGGGTCGTATACAACCCCATGCTCAACGACCAATCGTGGTAAAAACCGTCGTAGTACCACGCGTCCATCGGGATGCGCCTGACGCCATAGTAGTAAGTCTGCGTCCGCCACCACGTGCCGGACAATTCCCAGCCTGACTCACCTCCATCGTCAACACTGGAATGACCGTCACGATTCGCCAGCGCTAATCGGAACGTGCCAGCGTTGCTCGGACGCTCCAACACCACCCAGTACCTGCTGTACGCCCTTAGAAAGATCCCGCCGCTACTCGTAAAGTCCTCCGCGGTATTGATGTTCCCGTCGAGAGTAGGTGTCGTCAACGTCCCCACCCGATGACCCGGCTCTGCGCCATCGAAGATGGCTCCTTCAAAACCCATGGATTGGGTTAGCTGGTTGGCGTGGATCGACACCGTCGGCATCCCGTCGGAAGGAACGGAAACCGCCTGCGTCCACAGGCGCAGCTTCTTCAGCGTCACGTCCTGAGAACCAGTGCAGAATGGCTGCGCCCACTTGGTCCAATCGCTCACCGACAACGGAGCGTAAAATCCGCCATGGCTCAGCGTGTTCAGCCGCACCGTTTCCGTCGACTGCGCCCCAACACCTGCCTCTACCGCGACCATCGACAACAAACCCAACACAGCGATCACGAACAGACCCGCGAGGGGAACCGCGGGAACTTCGATTAGCTTGCGCAAGTAATTCGTACGCATATGACTAGTACCACGTCGAATATCAACACCGTCCATTTGGCGAAGACCGACTGACTTCAAAGTTTGGGGCCGCAGCTCGAGTGTTCGCTAGAGCATTTGAGAAAGCACAGCAATAGTCGTTTCATCGTTAGTCGATTTGCAATTTCACTACTCCTGCACGACTATTAAGCGAATGAATCGCAAATGAAAGACGGGCCATACGGATTTGATTGCTCGGCGCAAAAAAGGCATGTCGTCGATTGAAACGACGTCTCGACGTGTTTCAGCGAAAATCTGACGACGCGAGACGACGATGCGATCGTTCTCGTACGGTTATTCGTCGGACTTCCGCGTTGAGGGGTTTAATGAGGGGCAATCAAGACCGCTCTGAACCACGGATCCAGAAAATCACCGTCGCACCGCCGGGCTGTCATTCCCCACGGTGCGCCTGCGCCTCTTCCCCAATCACGAAGTCGTCCAACAGTCCGTTACGGACTGCCCATATGACGAGTTCTTGCTTGTTCTTCACATCCAATTTTTCTTGCGCACGGTATAGAGTGTTCCGGACTGTCACGACGCTGTTACCACGAATGCTCGCTATCTCAGCATAAGGTTTACCCCTTGCGAACAGATCAACGGTCTCCAACTCAGAGGTCGTCAGTATGTCTGAGGGTCTACGGGATATCAGAGAACCCTCGCCGCGGAGCATCGCGAATACCTTCCTAACCGACTCGTCCGGGAACTTCAGCCGCCCTTGCGCAACTTCCATGATGGTATCGACTAGCGCTTCGGGCCGTACATCCTTGCGAACGTGCCCCGATGCACCGGCAGCCACGGCATCCAATACCGCGTCCTCTTCGGTTGATGCCGTGAGAATTACGACCCGAGTTCTCGGTGCAATCTCCATGATTTCCCTACACGCATCGATTCCGTCTTGTCCCGGCATGATTACGTCCATGACCACGACTTCCGGTTTTTTCTCGGCGAACATTGCGACCGCGTCTTGACCGTCGACGGCCAGCCCAACTACTTCGAAAAAGCCCGATTCCTCCAACACGTCTTTCACACCTTTTCTGGTCACCGGATGATCGTCCACTACCATCGCTCTGATTCGACAGGCAGGCGGCATTTCAATTTCCTCCTTGATATCCGACGCGAGGAACACTGCAGGTTACGGTTGCGCCGCGCTCCCTTTCGGAACTCTCCACGATCAGCGTTCCTCCCATCCTCTTGGCGATGCTCCGCATCCCGTCGTAGCCCCGGCCTCGTTCTGCGTAGTCTTCGGGGAGACCGACACCATCGTCCGACACGGACAGAGTGATCCTGTCATCCTCGTAAAACAATCCGACCTCGACACGATTGGCGCGAGCGTGCAGGTACGAATTGGTGAGCGCGTTGTGCGCCACGGAGTAGAAACCAGATCGAATGTCTCTGGACAGGTGCGGCTCTTCACCCGACTGTGAAAACTCGGTGGGGATGCCGCTAATCGTCTCGAATGACTTGCAGTGCGACCAGAGCACGCGTCCTAGTTCCCTGCCTTCAACGATGCGCCCTTCGTCGATGGGTCCCCTGATCTGCCAGACTGCCGACCGCGATAGATCGGCAGTGGCGTCCAGAACCTCGGCCAGCTCGCCGTCGGACTCTCCCGCAAGTCTCTTGGCCCGATGTATTCCCACGTCGACCATAAAGGCGGTCTGGGCTGTCGTGTCGTGAATCGTCTGGGAGAGCTCGACGCGTTCCTGCCTCATCCTACGTTCCCTGGACACCGCGGACCGCCACCGTGCACGCTCGAACCGGACGATCATGCTGACAATCACGGCCACAAGGTACATCATTGCGAGCCTGGCAACTAGCACGTGGTCCTGACCCGCGTCGATGTCTAGTCCTGGGCCTGTCGTAACGATTACCAGAGTGTAGACGGCGGCCGTTGCCGTCACCCACGGAAGGATGACCATGAGCGAAGAGAACACCACGGCGAACAAAGCGAGAGATGGGTAGTAGGTGACGAATATGAAGTTGTCGAAGTTGTCTTTGACTGCGATGTTGGCCGTGATCAGCGCGATATCAACGGCACTGAGGACAAACATCCAGCGCCATGTCATCGACCTGTTCTTCAGTAGTCGCAGATGAACGAAGCCGTTGATCGCGGCCAGCAGCACACTAAGGACCACCCAACCGATACGCTCGGGGTACCAGAGTTCCGGACGGCGGGCCAGCATGATGGCGACGAATAACCAGATGTACCAACGCCCCCAGACCGAGAGCCGAATCGCGTGCAGCACAACGTCTGGTTCGCCGCGGGACCCCATATCGATCCGCTTGCCTATCGCTGCGACGCGTGCGTTCAACGAACCAAAGTTCAATTTCCAGGTCCTCCGGTCGGGGATGGGTTGGTGTGCTCTGATCTGGTAACTCCATCCTCAACGGGCATATCCAAATTTCGACGATTTTCGAAATCTATATCAATTGCCCTTCACTTGCGAGAGGCATATGTACCTGCGCATATAGGCGTAATGCCAAATTCAAAAGGATGAAAACTTCCATCCATATTTGTCTCTTTTCATCTTGCGCAGTTCAGGGGATCGTCGGAACATTTCCGATTAAGCTGTCTGGCGCAATCGCCCTTGCCCCTGTGGTTTGACCTACGACGGTCGGTTGTGGACAGATGGACGGCGTGGGGCCCACATCGGTGCTCATGCGTCTCGCTCATTAGCCGAGATCCAGATGAAGACCGCGGCTATTGACGTTGATAACCGTTACGAACTAGATATCTATCGCCTCAAAAACTGATGACGATGTCCATTCACTTCGTTGCGACCGATTCAATCGCTCCGGCCGCGAGATTCGACCGATCTGTCGAAACCATGCGTCTGAACCTGGTTCCGCAAAAGGCGCGCACGAACCGGCCATTTACATTTAACTTTTCCAGAGCGCTGCACCTGGTGATCGGAATGATCGCGATCGCGATGATGACCACGTTGTCGCCACGACTCCTCGCCGCCCAACCTCAACTCCCTCTCACACCTCCGAACCCACCCACCATCACCGCCGTCGTACCCCAACAGTTTGCCCTCGACGTCTACTGGAATCCACCGGTCATCGACGGCAACAACGCTCCTACCCACTACATCATCGATTGGCACCCCGGATACCAGACCGAACCCATCATTTTCCCAGATCAACACAACGCCAGAGCGATCGATGACCTGGTTCCGGGTACCACCTATACCTTCCGGATCATTGCCGTCAATGACGCCGGCAAATCGTACTCCGCTCCCGTTGACGGCGTCCCATTGCCAGGGCCCACTGTCTCCTCCGTTCAAGTCGACGAAGCCACCATCACGCAAACCACCGCCGACGTCAACGTCACCCTCCAAAACCTTGATAGTCAAACCCTCGACGTCTACCTGCGCTACCGTGCCATAACCCAGTCCCGATCTTCAACTTGGATCGACGCACCTGCCATCACCACGAACGGGACTACCGCATCCTTCTCCCTTTCCGGTCTCTCACCCGCGTCTATCTACGAGATTCGAGCTTCCCTCGATCATACCTTTAACCGGAACGTCGCCGAAGACACCTTAATTACTCCCGGCCCGCCCGAAAAACCGATCCTCACCCTCGTCCCCGGCGACGGGTTTCTGACCGCCCACTGGGCCACCTTCCTCAACGGCGGGACACCATCTAGCTACCTCCTCGAGTGGAAACCTAGCTCCGATCCCACCTTCGCCAACAGCGCCATCCCACCCGTTGCCGATTCAACCTTCGTCATCTCGGGCCTCACCAACGACCAGCTCTACGACGCACGGTTGACCATCGTGACCGACCTCGGATCCGCAACCTCCGAAGTGATATCCGTCGCACCCGCCGTCAGACCCGTCGTCTCCAAGATCGAACTCGTCAAACTCACCGACACCCGTTCAACCGAGGTCTACACCTCCTCCAACCTCGACACCGCTTCCCTTCCCGTCAGAATGTTTCTCCGAACCTTGCCGAGACGCGGCAAAATACGCGGACCATACGCCGAGGACATCCCGACGGATCGACCCTCCAGATCCGACAACTTCAGCACGAGGCTCGAAGGTGACCGGGAATTCATCCTCCAGGCCGTCCTCATCCAAGGCGACGAAACGCCCGACTGGGACCTCAGCGCTCAAATTATGTTCAAGACCCAACCGAACGTGCCCTGGCGACTAGACGAACCCGAAATCATCAGCGGCGACCGCGAGTTCACCATCAGTTGGTTACAGCCGCTTCACGATGGTGGATCGCCAGTCGATGGATACGCCGTCTGGTGGAGGACCAGTTCTGAGGCGGCGTTCACCACCGACCGCGTCGTCGTCGTCGGACCCAACGCAAGATCCGCCACTGTGACTGGCCTCGAAAACGGTGTCCAATACATCGTCGGCGTCCAACCAAACAACGAACACGGCGGCCCCGGCTCAGCGGATCTGATGGCAACCATCCCCAGCACCGTCCCCCAAATCGCCCCCCGATTCGACTACGCCACACCATGCGACCGCCGAATCGTTCTCGGCTGGATCAGTCCCGCATTCAGCGGCGGATCGAGAGTGGACGAATTCACCATCCAATGGCGACGAATCGATCAGCCCTACTACTCAACTGATCGTCAGGTCAATGTCGACGGAATATATCGCAACGGTTCCGTTTTCCGGTTGGAACCCGACACCGAATTCGTATTCAGAATCCGCGCCAACAACGCCAATGGTCCCGCACACTCGCTCGTAACCAATCCCGCCGACGGCACCACAACAACCGTACCTCTTTGGTCAGACGAATTCAGCGTCACAACGCGCGGCGGACAATGCTCCATCGGCCCCCGTTTCGGAAACACCCTCGCCGACAGCATACCTTTCGTGTTCCACTTCTACCCTCTGGACACCGTGACCCACATCTTCGTCCGCCACCGCGAATTCGGCACCCCAACCTGGTACGAAATCCAACATCACGTGATCCAACCAGGACAATCCTCCGTCAACGTCGATCTCACCGGCCTCAATCCCGACACCCGCTACGAAATCGAAACCTCCAGTCACAGATCATTCCCCGTAAACGACCGATGGCGGTTCTTCATCCGGACCCAGTCTGCCCCCTCAACAACCTTCATCTCCGGCTCAAGAGCCCGCGTCCTACGCATCGAACCCACCATCTCCTCCGTATACCTAAGCCCAGGCGACTCCATCAACCTCGCCGTGAACATCTACGGACGCCAAAACATCCTCGACAACGACCTAGCAGACCTCTCACCCGAACACGGCGGGCCAGTCTTCCACTGGCAAGCCTCACCCGCCCTAATCTTCACCGAAACCGACACCAACTCCGCACGACGAAACAACGCCCCCGACGACCGAGAAGTCCGCGTCACCGCACCCGAAACCCCCGGCACCCACACCATCACCGTCGGCTTCACAAACCCCAACATGTGCCTAGGCACCCGCCCAGACGAGACCGACCAACAACAAACCGCACGCTGCTCCGCGACGTTCCAACTAACCGTCACAAGATCATCCATCATCGATCTGCCCGAACTGCCACCGTTCAACCCCTCAGGATCCGTCCCACAAACGCTAACCGACGCCCAAGGCACCGCCTACGCCGTCTTCACACCCCTCGAAGGCGGCATCTTCACCGACGAAGGCATCGAACTCTCGGCCGCTCCCGGAACCATCGCAAGCAACGAATTCATCGCCATCAGCGTCACCAGAGAGGGCGAAGCCAACAACGCCGGCCAAACCCACCACCGATACACCCTCGCCGGTCACACATACGCCGTAAACGCCCTCGACGCCAACAGCAACCCCATAACCAACTACTTCCTAAACAAACCCGCCACCCCATCTGCCTACCCCTGCCTGATCAACTCCGCACCCGCATAAACAACCTCGCAATCGTTGCAACCGACGCTACCAACTCCCACACCCTCCTCTCCACCACCGCACGCATCAGCCCCAACGGCCTCCTCGCCTGCGCCCAGCTCTCACAGCTACCAACCACACTCGCCGTCGCCGCTCTGGGTCCCCCAAAACCGCTCCCGACCACCACGCCCGACCCTCCAGCCGAATCCCTCCCCGACACCGGCGGTACAAACATCCGGCCGCACCTGATCGTCACCCTGATCATTGGCGCACTACTCCTCGCATCGTTCATCATCAACCACTGGACAGCGGCCAGACGCACTAGGCGACGCTAACGGCCCGCCTCCTTGTAGGGAGGCGGGCCGTTAGCGCCTAGATCGATCGACTCGACCGAGAGAACTAGTGCCTCGACTAGCGTCTCGTCCGCATCAGTCCGAGCAAACCCACGCCTGCGACTACTCCGGCCGCTCCCGCAACCAACATCCACATCGCCCAGGCCGCAACGATCGACCTTCCTCCCGTGTCCGGTATCTCCGCCCCATCCCCGGCACCACCCGTCTCATCATCCGCTTCCGCCGGCGATCCGCTCTTGCCGACCGCAACATCTGCCGGCAACGACGACAACATCCCACACACCGAAATCCCTTCCGGAGTGATCTTCACCGACGACGACAGCACCGTCAACTGCGCATCATCAACTGTCGCGATCAGAACGATATCCGCGATATTGCCCCGCAGCTCAGCCGGCAGCGGTACACAAACCGTCGCCGCTTCGCCCAGCAGGTAATCCGAAACCGCATCCCCGCTCGCATCGACAACCGATATCGAGTACAACGCTCCGCCGAGAGTGTATCGATGCCACGTCTTTCCCTCATTCGATGCGTCGCTACCACGGTGCATCGCAATCCCGATGTACTCACCGTCAGCCACGGCACCGGCGTCCGCAACGAGCGAATAACCGTCCCCTGCGAAGCTGCCTCCATCGACGGGGGTAAAGACTGCATAAGCCACCCCGTCGTTGTCCGTCAGCGTCTCTGGTAATACGCCCGGTGGGTTCACCGGCACCGTCCTGATCTCAGGGACCGTCACACGCCGAACGACCCTGACCTCGAACTGAGCGCTGCAACGCGCGACGTGTTCCTCTGATGTCTCTTCGTCATCTACCTGCCGAGACAAACAATCCACCGAGTCGGCAAGACTCGCCGTCACCGTGTAAGAATCCGGCTCCGTCGGTGCAACGTATATCACCGCACGGTCATTCGCAACACCATCACGCCAATCCGCACGACGCACAGACTCCTCAAACGTACCCGAGCCATCAACGCTCCAAACGATCTGTGGTCGACCATCCGAAGGCGCACGGTCCGCAAGCTCGTTGTCCCGAATCCCCTGTCTTCCCCACACTTCCACCGACAGCAACACGCGGTCACCGACGCTCATCGTCACCGAGGTGATAGCCGGTTCGATGCGCGAGATCCGTGCAACCGATCCACCGCCTCCACCGCCCGGAACGTACGTCACGCCTTCCGGCAGCGTCGTCGTCTGGAAGATCGTCTGCGCAACCGCCGTTGTCATGTCCGATCGATCATCTATCGGCGGCCTCATGCTCCCCAGCCAAGTCTGCACCTCATATAGGTTTTCCGGTGTAAGCCCGCGAATGTCGAACACAACCATATTCTCCCCGGGCTCCACTACCTTGCTCATCACTTCGCTCCACTCGCCCGGATTCAGACTTCGGTAACGCATATTCACGGTCGTACCCTCCGCCATCTCGTCAACCGCAACGATCACCGGCGTGCTGTCAGCCAGAATATTCCCGAAACTCACCGCCGCGATGCAAGACTGCGTTGAGGGCGTAGCGGTCGACTCGCGCGACCACACCGCAACCCCTTGCGCATCCAGACCGTGAACTCGAATCGTGTACATCACGCCATTCATCAACGACGTCAGCGTGTACGACGTGGCATCCGCCGGAGCGCTGACCGACCGCGTGGTCGAGAACTGCTGGTCTGCGGTACGCCACTGAATCCGATATGAATCCACCGATACGTTGTCCTCCGTCGGAGAGTTCCAAGTCAACCGTACCTCACCATCGCACGAAGACCTCTGCAGGAACGAAGAATTATCCCGGATCGCCGTCCCGTCGTCGATCACCATTACCCCAACGTTCGGAATCATCAAATCGTCGTACAGATCACCCGAAGACGTGTGCGAAATAATCGTCGCACGGTTCACCGTCAACGAGTCGCGGACTCCCGTGACTTGAATCCTCTGAGCCTGATTCCAGTTCGTATTCGTGAACGTCAAGCTGTTCGGAGTGATCGTTACCGCTCTCGGATCCGAACTGCTCGGAACGATCGTCACATTCTCCTGCGGCTCCGACTGCAACACCACCGCGTACCGGCCCGATCGTCCCTCCGTGATCGAGAGACTCATCGGGTCGATCGTTACACCCGCCTCCGTGACGTCCTCGATACTCACCGGCATCACGATGTCATCCACAGCACCCGTGAAGTTCGCTCCCGTGACCGAGTGCCGCAACCTACCCGTATCCATCAGCGCATCGTCGTCTTCTACCGCACTCACCGTCACCGTCTGTGGCGTGCTGAAGTCTGTGCTCGTGAACGTCAACGTAATCTGATTGACCTCGTTGTCGTTCGAATCCCGCAGCTTGAGATCAGCGTTGCCTTCCGCCGAGATCGTCATCGTCACATTGCCACCAACCGGCACGTTGTCCAGCACCACGGTGTACGACGACGTCGAACCCTCTGTGATATCCAACGTCTCGACCGCCGGCGAGAAACTCGGGTCGTCGTCGTCGTTGATCGTGACGTCGATGCTGTCCGCCGTTACGCTCGCGTAGTCCGCACCCGACACGGTGTGCGTGATCATCACGATCTCCGTCTGAGTATCCGCATCCTCCTGCGGCGCAGTAACCGTCACGGTCTGGAAATCATCCCAGTTCGTAGCCGTGAATGTCACATCGCGCGACGTCACATTCAAACCCGTGCCCGGATCAACGATCACAAGCTCCGCCGTGTTCGTCGTCGCCACCGTCACTGTGACGTCGCCACCCACCGGCGCCGTCGCCAACTTGAGTGCGTATTCGACCGTTCCAAATCCTTCGCCTATCGCGAACGCCGGATCCGTCGGACCTTCGACGCCGCCCACCCGCAGAATCACTCCCTGAACGTCAGGGTCCAAAACCGTCACCGCTATCGAATCCGCCGTCACCGCGTTCGTCGTGTAGTCCGCACCAGAAACCGTGTGCGTGATCGTCGCCGTGTCGTCGGAGCCGTCATCGTCCCTCGCCGCGCTCACTCGCACCGTCTTCGGCGTGCTCCAGTCGGCCACGTCGAACTCCACCGTCGACCTGTCCACCGTCACATCGTCCGTCGCATCGCCATCGTCGATCCCGATCGTCACCGGACCCGTCGGCTGCGAGTCGAGCACCAACGTATACGTCTTCGAACCGCCCTCCGTGAACTCGAACGGGTCGTCCGCCGCTACCGTCACGCCGTGCGTGTCCGTGTCCGTGATCGTCACATCGATCTGCGGCAATGTCGTTACCGTGCCATACGTTGTCCCGCTCTGAGCGTGCGTAAGAAGCGCCGAGTCGTTGTTCGCATCCGCATCGTCCGCAACCCGAATCTCCACCGACTTCGTTGCCGACGGAGTCGCCACCGCGCCCGTCCAATCGGATGGCCGGAACGTCAGCACAGACGGATTTAACGTAACATCCGTGTTGCTCGAATTGATGTTGACAACCACGTTCCCGCCCGTCGGTGCCGCCGACAACGTTACGTTGTAACTCTGCGTCGCCACTCCGCCATCCACCTCGCTGATACTCACCGCAGTCTCGCTGATCGTTATCTCTTCCGTATCATCATCGTCCACCGTCACGTCAATCGTCCGGGCCGTCAGCACGCTGTAATTCGTGTCGCTGCTCGCGACCGTGACGCGCAGATCGACATCATCGTCATCCGCATCGTAGTCGTGAGCCGCGCACACCCTCACCGTCTGCGCTGTATCCCAGGTAGTCGATGTGAAAGTGAACGTCGCAGAATTCGAAGTCGAGGTGCAATCCGCCCCCGACGTAACCGATACGTCATGCCCGCTACCTTGTGCCGTAACCGTAAGCACCACATTCGCCGAAGGCTGCTGCGTCAACTCCATCGTGAACGTCCCGCCGCCCGAAGCGCCTTCCACCGCCGTCACCGAACTCTGAGAGATGTCCAGGTTCGCAGTGTCGTTGTCGGTTCGCGTAACCGACAACGTCGGCGTACCGGTCGCCGCACGTGTCCCTGTCACCGTGTGCGTCAACGTGAACGTCTCGTTCGTGAGGTTCGCGTCCGCGACACCCGTGATCGTCACCGTCTGCGGAGTATCCCAGTTCGTCGCATTGAAATCCAGCGAATCGTCGTCCACCGTCACCAGAGTCGATCCGGAAGGTCCCGTTATCGCGATCGCCACCGTCAGCGTGTCGCTCGCCGCCGGTTGATGCGACAACGCGACGGTGTAGGAGCCCGTGCCCTCTTCGGTGATCGTCAAAGTGTCCGTGGATAGCTCCACCGCAGACCGGTCCGGATCGGTGATCGTGACCGGGATGGGAGTCACTGCGAGACCGTCATACTCCATCGGACCTCCCGGCTGCGTCACCGTAAACATGATCGAACCCGAGTCGTCAACGGTGTCATCGTCCGGCGAAATGTCCAGATGAACCCATCGCCCGAAGTTGGTGCTCGAGTTGAACGTCTCTCGGGAACCACGGCTTATGCTCGCGTTATCGATGTCCTCCGATACCTCTACAGTCACTTCGTCCCGAGGCACCGTGGCCAGGCTGAAGCTGAACCGCTTCTGGTTAGTGCCACTGGCAGGTTCCGTCCCAATGACCGTGTCACCAGTATCGAGACTGCCGAATCTGAGATCCGGAGGGTCGTCGTCGATGATCGTGATTACGATGTCTTGAATCGATGTCGAGTGGTAATCGCCGTTCATGCCGCCGCTCTGTGAAGTCACCACGTGCCTAACCGTCACCTCCTCGTTCGCACTGTCGGCGTCGTGTACAGCTCGAACAGACAAATCGAGTCCGTCACTCCAAACATCGCTACCTATGAGAACGAAACTTGACTGTCCGTCTCTCAATTTGTTCGCGATGCTGTATTCCAACTCGACCTGTACGTTAGCGTCTCCACCGTTGTGCGTGCTCGGATTGGACAGGGGAGTCACCGTCCACTCGGCTATTTGACTCGGTTCCGCCTCGTTTACCTCGAAGGTCGTAGTCGTGTGTGCCGCCCAACCAACCGGGTCCTCGTCCACTACCCTCAACGTTTGATCCGCAGCCGTGCCCTCGCCGTAACCCGAAACGCTGAAATCCAACGTGTACGACTCCCCGTAAGAGTCTTGGTCCGACCGAACTTTGACTTCGAACGTCTCGGTGTTCGTCAACGACCAGCTAGAAGCCGCAAACGTCTTCGCAACTGTCTGCGGCCGTCCCCTCGTATTTGTCATTGCGTTAAAGATCGTCTTTTGGTCCGTCGTCGTCGTCATCGTTACCGTCACATCCGCACGCGGCTGGTGCGACAGACGCGCGTCGAACGACGCCGTAACATCCAACGTCGCGAGATCCGTGGAAATCGTCGGGATCGTTATCCCCGCCGCATCCGTCACCGTAAGGTTCGGGTTCACCGCATGCCACGCCGTCTCACCGCTCGCCTTGAACTGAACCACCGCTACCTCATTGTCCGTGATATTCACCGTCGTCGACGGAATCGAAAAGCCGTCATACTCCATCGCTCCACCCGTCTGCGACACCGTGTAGTCGATCCGCGCAACGTCGTTCTCCGCATCCGTGTCCCTCGTGTGACCAACAACGATCGACGCGCCGCTGGCGTAGTTCGTGCTGTTCAGCGTGATCGACGAAGTCGCCGTAACGTCCGGGTTGGTCCACGAATTCCCTGCTACCACCGCCGGAGTCACTCCCACAACCGTCGTCGTAATCGTCACCGGAGAAGTCGGCTCGGACCCCAGACGGACCACGAAGGTTGGCCCTCCGCTCACGCTCATGTCGGCGTTCTCCGTCAAAGTCGTCGCATTCGATATCCCTCTGACACCCGGCGTCTCATCATCCGTAACCGTAACCGTCACCGTCCGTTCCGTGACACCGTCGTATTCCATGTCGCCGCCAGACTGCGACGCGTTCAGCGTAATCGTCGCCATCTCGTCGTCCGCCGTGGCGTCGTGAGCCACGCTAACCGTAACCGTCTGCACCGTGCTCCAGTTCGTGCTCGTGAACGTAAGATCCGTCTGATTATCCACCATCACCGAGTCGGTATCCACCGTCACATCAGTGTTAGTAGGCTGACCCAACGTAACCGTCACGTCCGCCGACGGCTGAGTGTCAAGCCGCACCGTGAACATCCCCGTAACCGCCGCATCCGTCTCCGTGATCGCAAGCGTCGTCACCGAAGGCCGGATACCAGGCGAATCATCGTCCGTAATCGTGACGTTCAGATTCTCCGTGTTGTTCGCATGACCTTGGTAGTTCGCTCCCTTCGCAACGTGACTGATCGTCGTCTCCTCATCCGCACTGTCGGCGTCCTGTCCAGCCTCTAACGTCACCGTCTGCGCCGTGTTCCAGTTCGTTCCCGTGAACGTCAACGTCGCCATCGCGCTCCCCGTCGTCTCCCCCATCTTCTTCACCGTCAACGAACCCGAAGCCGTGATATCCACCGTGACGTCCGTCGACGACGGGTGCGGCTGCGAAGCAAGCTTCACCGTGTATTGGTTGCTCGAACCCGAACTCGTGCCCTCCGTCACTGTCATCTCATACGCATCGTCCGCCGTGTTACGCATCGCCGATCCCGCAAGCACGATCCCAACCTCCTCGTCATCCGTAACCGTCGTATCCAGCCGCGCCGAACCGTTCAATCCGCCACCGCTAACCGTATGCGTGATCGTTCCCGTGTTGTTGAACCCATCCGCGTCCTGCGTCCCCGTCACCGTTACCGTCTGCGCCGTGTTCCAGTCCGTAGTCGTGAACGTCAAGGTGCCCGACGGCATCGTCGTCACTCCGATCCCTGACGAAAGCGTCAGAGTGACCGTAACCGTCGCCGTCGGCTGCTGCGCCAAAACCACCGTGTAGTCGCCCGTGCCACCCTCCGCAACCGTCAACGACGACTTGTTCAACGTGATGATGTCGTTGTCGTTGATCGTCACCACCAAGTCAAAATCAAATTCATCGGAGGCTTCGATCGCGTGGTAAGTCAACCCATCATCCAACAAATACGAGCCGAAGAAGTCCGGTTCCGTCACCGCGTGCGTGATCGTCACAGTCTCGTTCGTCGAGTTCGCGTCCTCCGCCGCCGTTACCGTGAACTCCTGCGCCACATTCCAGTTCGACGAAGTGAACGTCAAAGAAGTTGGCGAAACCGTCACATTGCTGTTGGACGGGACCGTCGGCGTGATCGTCACGTCGTTCCGCGGTTGCTTGTCCAGCACGAACGAGTAGGTATCCATCGCACCCTCGTTCACGGCCAACGTATTTGACGACAACGTGACCGATGCCGTCGAGTTGTCTTTGATGTCGATATCGATCGAGGGCCCCGATGTGATGCTCCCGTAACCCGAAACCGAGTGCGTCACCGTGTAGCTGTTGTCTTCAAGATCGTCGTCTTCAATCGGGTTCACGGTGAATCTCTGCGGCGTCTCCCAGTTGTTCGTCGTAAACGTTCTCGAAGAAGGCGTGATCGTGAGCTCAGCGGGAGAGGTCGGCGTGATCGTCACGTCACCGCTCGGACGCGACCGTAGCTTCACTGTGTAGAAGAACTCTTCTTCTTCCCCTCCCTCTACAAAGAGACTGGATTGATCGTCATAGTCGGTGAAGAGACTGTCATCACCCTGAATCACCACTCCAGGCGCGAAATGACCTTCCGCCTGCACCTGCAGACCCAAACTCGTTGGATGCGCTTGCCACGCCGCGGTGCTAGTCGACCTAAAGATCAGCGAGTCACCGATATCCCATGAGTTAGCTCCACCGCTGTCCTCATTGGTCGTCGTTGCGATATACGGACTGTTCGCAGTCCGGGACGTCGCATTAACCACGATCCAGTAACCGGTGTCTTGATCGAGCTCGTAGGGCGTGCTCAGTGTGAATCGCAGGTAAGAATTCATCGACCCAGAAGGTACCGTGGGCGACGTGAACGTCGTCAATAGCGCATTCGGTACATTCACCGTCCCCGACTCGTCCGTGCTCCAAAGAGAAACCGTTATCCCCGCAGCCGGCGCATTGAATCTCAACACCACAGACTCGAGCATCCACTTCGATGTGTCGTCAAGTCCGTCCGCGTCCACGCCCGCAAAAATCTCCACTGCAGAGCTAGCAGACGACACCAATAATAGGGCGTCGGTTCCAGCGCTCGAACCCTGCAGGTTCGAAATCAGAATCTGCCGGTCCGACGGGATCGCCGACGTCACCTGAGCATCCAACTCGCCTGGTCCCTTCGACGCAACAACGAGCGTCGTCACCAGCACCAGAATCAGCACCGCGCCAACCTTGAGTCTCAGATCATTCAGATTCATCCGAAGCCCTTTCGGCTAGAGGTCGATCCCGAAACTTGGATAACGGTCTCTCGAAAGAGCGGAATCAGGCCGTATGAATGCGAGTTCGATATCGCTGACCCGACACCGCCGCGGCGCGTTCCTCTGGGCCCGGGCGATGCGGCGTCAACGTCGGAAAACCCGATTGATCGATGCCTGAAAGTCGGAAATATCCCAATATGAGATTCGGGAACCGAGTCGGCGACTGGATGCGTTGGGTGACGAACCGAACGGCAAATCAAGCCGTTAGACCGCGCCGACGCTGCCGAACACCGAACGTTGGAAGTTCGATACGGCGTGCGGTGGATGCCGGGTCGAGCGCTCGTGTTCGCTCGCTGGCGAATTGCGATTGCTGGCTCTTCTTTTGGCTCAAACTTATGGTTCGTGCGCATGTGTTGGCTATCCACGCGCATACGAATAAAACCGCGTCGAGATTTAACGCGGTTCATTTGGCGCGACATAACTGATTTGAAAGTTTGAGACTGTGACCAGAGAGTTCGCTAGAGCAATAGAGAAAGCCCGACATTTGTCTTTTCACCGTCAGATGATTTGCAGTTTCGGGGGGGGGGGGGGGGGGGGGGGGGGGGC
>JAJEGY010000014.1 GCA_022819585.1 Dehalococcoidia bacterium
CGAAGGGGGCGCGGACGAGCGAAGCGAGTCCGCGGGGGATGCCCAGCCAAGGGCCGGGAGACCGCACGTGGAGCCGACGGACGTCTACTCCTGCCCATCACAGGAGCGAGGCTACAGCGCGAGAGGATCCCGCGAGGGTGACTCGAAGGAAGGCGGCGTACTCCGAACGGTGTCCCCAAGCACCGCGCCGCGGACCAAGCACGCGGTCTGGCGACGCGTGCCGCGACTGGACATGGAAGCTAGCGGTCTGACACGCCGCTCTGCGCAGCATCTGACCCCTCTCCGGGGTCGTCCTCCAGCTTTCGGGCAAGAGGCGATGGAGAGGGAAGGAGCCGAGGTCTCGGCGCTGAGACCGAAGCTCAAGGACCAGGGCAGTACATTCGGCCCCATGACCCGACCTCCTAGGTCACATCTGATGGCGACGTAACGCGAAAACCAAAAGATGATGCCAACCCTGCGCCCCTGAAAAGGCGCAGGGGGAGGAGCAGAAAAACCAAGCCACCCCCAAGTGGCCATAAAAACACGCCCCAATACACGTCATTCCCGCGAAATCGGGAAACCCAAGGGTGGACGGGCGGAAGGGAGGGAAAATGCATCTCGTAGGGGCCGTTCGTGAACGGCCCGGGGAGGGGCTGCGAAGGGAGCGCAGCGATCCTTCGCAGAGTGATGGACGCAAAGGAGGAAACGCGACCCCAGCGTCGCAGCCGCCCAGCACAAACCACCCAAACACCACAGCCAGCACCAATCCTCACCCTGATAAAGTACCTCAAATACAACGTCTCAATAACAAACCGACGCGACAAAAAACAGAAAGGCGATCGACTTGGCGACAGAAGCTCAAAACGACAACGTCCGGTACGAACCAGACGAAGAACCGCCTTTGCCGATAACGATCGGTGCCGGCCTCCAAGCCGCTGCTCTAATCGTCACCCCCATCGTCCTGACCGTCGTCATCGTCTCCCGGATCGCAGAGCAACCCGACGATTTCCTGACCTGGGGTGTCTTCGCTGCCCTCATCATCAGCGGAATCACGACCATTCTCCAAGTCGTCCGAGCCGGCCGCATCGGCTCCGGATACGTCCTCATCATGGGAACATCCGCCGCATTCATCGCCATCTGCGTCGCGGCCCTGCAGAATGCTGGACCCGCAACGATGGCCTCGCTAATCATCGTCTCGTCACTCGTCCAATTCCTCCTCGCCGCCCGCCTATCGCTCCTGCGAAGAATCTTCACCCCGACGGTCGCCGGCACGGTCATCATGCTCATCGCAGCTACCGTAATCACCATCCTCTTCGACTCCTTCAGAGACGTCCCCGAAGGCACTGACAGTATCGCCGCACCAGTCACAGTGATCGTCACCATGATCACCGTCGCAGCTCTGCTCCTCCGAGGTCCCGCGTCGATCCGCCTATGGTCCCCGATGATCGGCATCGGAATCGGCTGCATCGTCGGACTACCGTGGGGCCTTTACGACTACCAGAGCGTCATCGACGCCGACTGGATCGGCCTGCCATTCAGCTCCTGGCCCGGCATTGACGTCACCCCCGGCACCGAGTTCTGGGCCCTCCTCCCTGCTTTCATCATCGTCACCATCGTCGGCGCCATCGAGACAATCGGTGATGGCGTCGCCATCCAAAGAGTCTCTCGCCGCAAACCCAGCGCCACCGACTACCGAGTTGTCCAAGGCGCTCTAAACACCGACGGCGTTGGCAATCTCCTCTCCGGACTCCTCGCAACGCTGCCCAACACAACCTACTCCACCAGCATCTCCCTTGCCGAAGTCACCGGCGTCGCCGCCAAGAGAGTCGGCATCGCCATCGGAATCGTCTTCATCATCGTCGCTTTCTTCCCCAAGATCGCGGCCGTCATCATCGCCATCCCCACACCTGTCGCCGCCGCATACATCCTCGTCCTCATCGCACTACTCTTCATTCAAGGAATGAAGATCGTCGTCAACGACGGAATCGACCATCGAAAAGCCTTCATCGTCGGCGTCGCTTTCTGGATCGGCATCGGCTTCCAGAACCAGTGGATCTTCCCCGACCAACTTGGCGACGGCTTCCTCGGAATCCTTCTAGGCAACGGCATGACATCAGGCGCAATCGTCGCCATCCTCGCCATGCTCTTCATTGAGATCACATCTCCACGACGCAAACGCCTCAGACTCGCACTCAACGACGAAGCGCTGCCCCAGCTCACAGACTTCCTGAAATCCTTCGCGTCCTCGTCAGGATGGGACGAGGCAGGACAGAACCGCATCGCCCTCGTAGGCGAAGAAACCCTCGCCAGCATACAAGCTGAAGATGCAGAAGATGAGAGGTCGAAGCAGCTGATCGTCGCCGCCCACCTAGACGGCAAACAGATCGAACTGGAGTTCGTAGCCGCTTACGAAGGCGAAAACATCGAAGACCAGCTCTCATACCTCGGAGAAACCCCCGACATCACCGACGACCGCGAGGTCTCCTTCCGCCTCCTCCGCCACTACGCATCATCCGTGCGCCACCAGAAATACCACGGAGTCGACATCGTCACCGTTAACGTGGACCCGACAAATTAAGCCCATTCTTAACCTTGAACGAAACTTTGGGTAGACCCGAGTAACATGCACCGCCAAAGCCCTATCCAACCCGTTCCTAGCTCGAAATGCAACCCCAAGACGATAACCGACGCAACAGACCGAAAAGAACCAACCGCTCAGCCACCGCCAAATGGCTACTCGGCGTTGCCCTTATCGGATGCGCCACCGGACTCATCGCCGATGCCTTTGTAGTGAACGAGTCCCTGTGGAGACCCATCGCCATTGGCGCCAGCGGATCCGCCTTCTTCATCGGTCTCAAGCCTGGATGTCCGGTATCAACAAATGATTAGAACACCATAAGCTTGATCTTGAACTAATACCACCGCTCCTTATCGACCACGTTCATCAACTCCTCCCCCCGGGCGAACCGACGAGCGTTCTCCAAAATGATCTGGAACCGACGCTCCGGAATATCCCCCGCATCCCGCACCGCCACATGCGGCGTCATCAAGACGTTCGGCAACCGCCACAACTTATGCTCAGCCGGCAACGGCTCAATCTCAAAAACATCCAAACCACAACCAGCAATCTCACCCGACTCGATCGCATCAGCCAAGTCATCAATCCTGCAAACCATCCCCCGTCCAACGTTGATGAAATACGCCGTCAACTTCATCAACCCGAACCGCTCCGCATTGAACATCCCCTCCGTATCGGGTGTATGCGGAACTGTCGAAATCACAAAATCCGCCTCCGGCAACCACCGATCAATCTCCTCCGGCGGATGGATCTCAGCACCCCAGACCTCCCTCTCAACCCTCGGCTCGATCCCGATAACCCGCATCCCAAACGCACCGCACAAACGAGCAGCCTCCGCACCGATCCCACCAACCCCATTGATCAAAGCAGTCGCATCCCCCAGACTCACATACCCTGACTTCCGAGCATCCCTGTCCCAACGGACTTCGCGCTGCGCATCAACATACCAAGGCAAACCACGCGACAACGCCAACACAAACATCATGACGTGGTGACTGATGTGATCGAAATAAATCCCCCTAGGATTCGAGATCACGCACGGATGCTCAACCAGCTCCTCGTAGTAATACCCAAAGAACGGCCCCGCATCCGGATTCTGCAACCATCGCAACTTCTGAGCCGAGGGCAGCATCTCTGGCGAAACCCAGCCAAACGCCCCATCCGCATCCACAATCTCTCTCGCCGCCTCGTCATCATCCTCCGGCGAAACCACCACATACTCCGGCATCGAATCGGACAACCGGGCCGCAAACCACCGCGTCAACTCATCCTGCGGCGGCATGAATACGAATTTGATCGGCCCAGGCATCGGCCTAGCCTCCTACTGCTACGAACTCTCGAATCCCTACCTCAAATCACACTCCACACCAACCTCGGCGCAATGACCCTCGAACCACTCGATAACCTCGGTGTGATACGGAATCCCGTCCTTCGACCGTTTCTCAATCTCCTCAGCCTCCAACAACCCCGGATATACCACCCGATCATGTCCCTTCCCCGGGGGATGCTCGACAACCGCCTGCAGAAGCTCATCCATGTCGTCCAAGAACTTCTCCTTGTCCGTAAAGGCCTCAATGTCGTACGCGACAAAGAAATGACCACCCTGATGAGGATTCAACGGACCAGGCCCCAAGCCTGTCAGCTCGTTGCACATGATCTCATTCATCAGCCCAAGCCCGAACCCCTTGTGCGAACCATTCTCCCGCGTTCCACCAATCGGCAACATCCCATACTTGCCACGCGACTCTGGACCCGGTGCGGGCGTCTCCTCAAGCTCAGGCTCGTAATTCTCGTCAGTAATCCAACCCGGCAACACCGTCGCACCCGTGCGACGCAACAACCAAATCTTGTTCGCCGCCACCTGAGTAGTCGCAATGTCCAACATGTACGGAGGCATCGTCCGAGCCGGAGCCCCATACGCCAACGGGTTCGTCCCCAAAAACGGGCGCGAACCCCAAGTCGGGATCGTGATCCCCGCGCCGCCAGCCGTCATCGTGTGACCAATCATCCCGGCTTCGATGGCTTGGTACACGTAGTGACTGCAACCAGCCAAGTGCCCAGTGTTGTACACCGTCACGACGCCGACGCCATGCTGCTGCGCCTTCTCGATAGCCATCTCCATCGCCGTCGGTCCGACGTGAACTCCGAGCGCATCTTTAGCGTCAATGTTCGCAGTCGTACTCGTCTCGCGAACCACATCCCACTCTGTCCTTGGATTCAGTTGACCTGCCGCGTAGCTTCGCACGTATCCTCTCAGCCCGTTCGACACCCCATGCGACTCATTCCCCCGCAGATCGTTCCCAAGCAACACATCAGTCGAATCCTGCGCCGCATCATCATCCAGCCCGATCTTCAAGAAGATGTCCTTCGTGACGCGATGCATCTTCTCCGGCATCACGTAAACACGATCAGCCTCCGGTACCTTGAAACGCTCCAGCATGTCGAACTTCCTCTCAGAACAGCGCAGGCCAAATACCCGCATTCGCTGTAGTAGTTTAAGCGAAATCTGATGGTGAATGTAGAGAGCACGTGCGTCCCGAGATCGCTGTCAATCACGTAAAATCGCGTCGTTGCGCCCGGCAGATATCGAGTGCCGCAGCGCGACCGCCACACAATTCAGTAGAGAAACAGGTGACATGAAACTCAGACCCAACCGCGCCAAAGACAAACTAGCCGCCGGTGAAGTAGCCATAGTCGTCGGAGGAATGTCAGACCCCGATGCCATCGATGCCTTCGGACCCATTGCCAACGCAAACGACATCGCCGGCATGTGGCTCGAAGGCGAACACGCGGGAGTCGATGCCTCGACCCTCGGAAACCTCACACGAGCCTGCGACCTATGGGGCATTTCACCCGTAGTCCGCATCAACGAGAACTCTCAGGGTCTCATATACCGAACCCTCGACTGCGGCGCACAGGGCATCGTCGTGCCGCACGTCAACAACGCCGCGGAGGCTCAAAACGTCGTAGACGGCGGCAAGTTCCCGCCCATCGGCAAGCGCGGCGCGTACACCAGCCGGCAAGGTCACGGCGTATCCAACTACATGAATATCGCCGACGACTACTCCCTCCTCGTCATCCTCATCGAAGACATCATCGCCTACAACAACCTCGACGAGATCCTGGAAGTCGACCAAATCGACGTCTTCTTCGTCGCTCCCAGCGATTTCGCCGCCTCTATGGGACACACAGGCGACATAAACCACCCCGAAGTCGTAGAAACCATGAACGACGCGTTCCGTCGCATCGAAGCGGCAGGACGGAATTCGGGTGCGACGTGCGGGAAAGCTGAAGCACCGAGATACCTTGATCTGGGCGCGAAATTCCTGCTCACATCCGCCGGAGCATGGCTAAGCGAAGGCGCCGCCAGCTTCATGGACGTCGTAAACAACCACTCGAGATAAGAACGCACCAGTCCAAGAGAATCGTGCGCCTTCAAACATCAGAGAAAAGCGATCCAAGATATGCAACTCAGGCCTAATCGCGTAAAGGAAAAAATATACGCTGGCGAAGTGGCCGTCTCGGTGGTCGGCTTCACCCACCCGGATGATATCGACACTTTCGGCCCTATTGCGAAAGAAACTGGCATCGACGCCGTTTGGCTGGAGGGCGAGCACGCCGGTGTAGACCACGCCAACCTCGGTAATCTGACGCGCGCCTGTGACCTCTGGGGTCTGACCCCAGTAGTTCGGATCAATGAAAATTCACAAGGCTTGATCTACCGCACACTCGATTGCGGAGCCCAAGCGATCGCTGTCCCGCACGTGAATACGGCCGCGGAGGCACAAAACGTGGTCCTTGGCGGGAAGTTTCCTCCTATCGGCAGGCGAGGCAACTATGCCAGTCGACAAGGGCACGGCGTGCCCAACTACATGGAACTGGCAGATGATCACTCGTTGCTGATCGTTTTCATCGAAGACATCATCGCCTACCAAAACTTGGACGAAATCCTCGAAGTTGAACACATCGACATCTTCTTCGTGGCGCCGGGCGATTTCGCCGCCTCAATGGGACACAAGGGCATCTGGGATCAGGTAGCCAACATCACTGAGGTAGCCGAAACCATGGAAGATACATTCCGTCGCATACAAGCAGCTGGCCGGATCGCAGGTGCCACCTGCGGCAAAGCGGGCCTCGAACGCTACTTGGACCTAGGCGCAAAGTTCTTCCTAACCACCACCCAAGAATGGCTGAATGACGGTGCCGCAAATTTCATGGATATTGTCAAAGGCCATTCAAAGTAAGATTCATGCTGGTTCTGAAGCAACATAGACCACGACGTGATGAAGAAAGGTGTCAACTGACTTGGACATCCGCCCCAATCGAATAAAAGACAAACTAGCGGCAGGCGAGGTCGCAACCATCGTCGGCGGAATGACGCATCCCGACGACATCGACGCGTTCGGCCCCATCGCCGTCGATCATGGCTTAGACGGCATATGGCTGGAAGGCGAGCACGGATGGGTTGATGCCTCCGAACTCGGAAACCTCACACGAGCTTGCGACCTCTGGGGGCTTACATCCGTTTGCCGGGTGAACGACAACAACCAAGGCTTGATCTATCGAACTTTGGACCGCGGTGCCCAGGGTATCGTCGTACCCCACGTCAACAACGCCTCTGAGGCTCAAAACGTCGTCGACGGTGGCAAGTTCCCACCCATCGGCAAGCGCGGCAGCTACACCAGTCGACAAGGCCTCGGCGTTTCCAACTTCATGGATGTCGCGGACGAAAACTCCCTTCTCATCATCCTCCTCGAAGACATCATCGCCTATGAAAATCTGGACGAAATTCTGGACGTGGACCATATCGACGTCTTCTTCGTCGCTCCCGGGGACTTCGCCGCATCCATGGGGCACAAAGGAAACATCGACCATCCAGACGTCGTCGAAACCATGAACGATGCCTACCGACGCATCGTCGCTTCAGGCAGGACTGCCGGCGCGATTTGCGGTTCCGGAAACGTCACTCGATTCCTCGACCTAGGCGTCAAACTCCTCTTCACAACCACCCCGGAATGGCTCAACCAAGGCGCTGCAAACTTCATGGACATCGTTGACAATCACTGAGTTGATGATCATGTCCATCGGTCTCCAACTACTGCGCAATTGAGTGGCTAGCGTGGTGGCCATGCTAGCGTAAGACTATGCGGACCTCGAGCGTTTCACGTCTCCAGATCAGAACCTTGGCGATGACAGCGATTGTCATCGCTTCAGGCGTTATCTCCGTTCTCCTACTCACGGGTTGCCGTGGCGGAGGAGCAAATCCCGGCGGCGACGATCTCGTCATACCGTTCGTCGAACCGACCCAGTCAGAACGTACCTGCCTCAACGAGGTCTATCCGCCCGACGCACCGACATTCCAAGAAGTGGCCGAAGCAGATTACCGTCCCGGCGCCAATAACGTTGACTACATAGTCCTAGAGGAAGGGGATGGTGAGAAACCGGCGATCGACTGGCAGATCGAAGTCAAATACACCGGTTGGCTCGAAGATGGATGCGTCTTTGGAACCACATACGGATCAGGACGTGACGCCCGCTTCTTCCTCGGATTTGTCATCCCCGGATGGCGTCAGTCGCTTCTCGACATGAACATCGGCGAACGGCGCCGGATCCGTATACCGCCAGACCAAGGGTACGGTCAGGCCGGTTCACCTCCTCGCATCCCCGCCAATGCGGTCTTGTACTTCGACGTCAAGCTCGAGACTGGAATCACCGGCGAGCAGGCGATGGCAACCGCCACGGCGGTCAACGAAGCTGCTGCGGCCACTATAACCGCTGTTTCGGAAGAGGTCGAGGCAACATTCACCGCGATCGCCGAGGAGGCGACCGTCGAGGCAGAGTCGTCTTCTGACGCTGAACCTAAAGAGGACGAATAGCACGGAACGTCGCATCAACGGGATTACAACGAACCCGAAGTTGTAGCATTAATAGGACTTAATCGGGGCTGTAGCTCAGTTGGGAGAGCGCATCGTTCGCAATGATGAGGTCGGGGGTTCGAATCCCCCCAGCTCCACCATGATGTGGCGGCAAGGTTTGTTTTCCCTAGGTTCCTGCTTGCGCGGGAATGACGGGAGGTTGCGCCGGAATGACGGGAGATTCTTTCTGGGAGAGTGTTGTCAGCGCCCATAGCCGATAAGGGCGTGCGTTTGTGCCTCTGGAACTGATGCGAATGAAAGATACGGTGGATACAGCAGCACCGACACATCGGCATTTATAGTGGGCGTCCGTGCTACAATGATCGGCGGTTGTATTTGCCGACGCTCGTGGAAGTTGGAGGAGACGACGTTGCCCACACATCTGACGAGAATGCCTCGGAGTTGGCGAGCACTTGCTTAGATGGATGTGAGAGAACACGTGAATATTGCCACGATGCGCTTAATGTGGGCTTCACGACCATCGGACGCATTGAAGCGAGCATCGTTCCATTGAACAGCACCAATTCTCGGCGCTATGACGTGGCAATAATCGGCGCTGGCCCAGTGGGCAGTTTGTGTGCGCTTGCCCATGCACGCAGGGGCGCTCGGGTGGCGCTGTTCGAAGCAAAACCCAACGGGTACGACAAACTGAAGGGCGAGTGGTTGCATCCTCCCGCCTCGCGGATGCTGGAACAGGTCGGGCTTCGTTTCGATACGGAGGCTCATGTCACCAAAGGGTTTGTGGTATTCCCCGAGGACGGCTCTGAACCGATCCCTCTTCCCTACCCGGAAGGATCGCGCGGATTGGTATTGCCACACGAGACCCTCGTCTTGAGACTGCGGGAGGCTGCGCATGACGAGCCTAATATCGACTTTATTTGGGGGCTCGCACGCCCTACCTATGACGGGCGTGTCGCATATACGCAGAACGGTGTCGAGGAATCTGTGATCGCCGATCGGTTGGTCGGTGCCGATGGCCGGGGCGCCGTCGTGCTCCGTTTGTTGGGCCTCACAGCAAAGCCTACGGTCCGTTCGCGCATGATAGGCGTCCGGATGGACGAAGCAGCGTTGCCTATGGAGGGTTTTGGCCACGTCTTATGTGGTGGCCCGGGCCCCATATTCATGTACAGATTGGGAGACAACGGTGTTACTGCCGTTGTGGTCACACCACATGAATACTCAAGCCGTCAGGCTTCCGAACTGTTGTTGAACTCGTACGCCCGCTGGCTGCCAAGAGATATCAGACCGTTGTTCGAGGAAGCGGTGCACAAGCGGCGCTTCAAGTTCGCCGGAAACACGATTAGACCGCGCATCTCGTACGGTAGCTCCCGTTTCGTGGTCATCGGCGATGCGGCCGGACATTACCACCCGATGACGGCTGTGGGACTAACCCTCGGTTTCGGTGATGCCATGGCGCTAGCCGAGAGCGAGGACTTTGACGATTTTGTTGCAAACCGTTTCCAGGAGGTCCGCGCCCCCGAAATGCTTGCCATGGGCTTATATGAGATGTTCGCCGATCATCGGGACGAGGCTGCAGCGCTCAGGCACGCGGTCTATCGGGTATGGAGGAAGGACGACAGGCACTCCCACCGAAGCATGGGCTTGCTCGCTTGCGAAGATACATCAGAGACCCGTCTGGGTTTCATAGGCGCCATGGTGGTTGCCCTAGCTGTTGCAAGAACGATCCCGATATCCGTGAGCCCACGCGCTTGGCGCCGGGCAGGCCGCACTGTTCATCGTCTCGCGTTACGCATTGGATGGTTCATAAGGGCCGCTTGGCAGCTTCGCAAATCGAGAGCCAGAGGCGAAGTGCAGAACGAGCAATTCCATGACTACTTGGCACGTAGCTTTCTCGCCTCCTCTTCACACCAGGAACGCCTCATCTCACCGCCCGACTAGGAGAGCATGTCATGCGCCCTGATGCCCGTTCCGCATTGAGGATGGCAGCCGAGCGTTTGCTGCACCTTCAGAATGAGGATGGCAGCTTTGAAGGCGAAGTTGTCTGGTGCCCCATGCTCTCCGCACAGTACGTGCTGCTGCACCATATTCTCGACCGTCCGCTCGCGCCCATCCGCCGCCGTCGCGTGTTGCGCTACTTCCAGCGGTCCCGCCTCAAAGGAGGTCTGTGGAGTCTCCACGAACATGAACCGCCAAATCTGTTTGTCACTGCGCTGGTCTACGTCGCGGCCAGATTGCTCGGCGTCGAGCGCGGCGATCCGTTAATCGAACCGGCACGGCAGTTCCTGCAGAAAGAGGGAGTCCTCGGTATCCCGACTTGGGGCAAGTTCTGGCTGGCAATCCTTAATCTCTACGACTGGCGCGGCGTCAACGCCATCCTGCCCGAGGTCTGGGGACTGCCTCGTTGGATGCCGTTGCATCCCTCGAATTGGTACTGCCATACCCGGCTCATCTACATGGGGATGGCAGCCGTTTACGCGCATCGCTTCCAAGTGCCTGTCACGCCCCTGATCGCCTCCATACGAGAAGAGCTGTACCCCGATGGATTCGCCAACGCCAATTTTGCCGCAGGTCGCAATCGCCTGCGAGACGCTGACCTGCACGCCAGACCAAGCATGTGGCTCCGCGTGGGATTCGGCTTCGCACGGCTTTTCGATCGGTGGCACAGCAAGCGTCTGCGCTCTCGCTACGTGGAGGCGATGGTCCGCAACATCAAATGGGAGTTGCAAACCACCAACCACACTTCCATATCGCCAGTCAGCGGAATCCTCAACATCCTCGCCCTGTGGCTGCACGACCCCGAAGTTGCCGACGGACTCCGCGCTCTCGCACAACTGGATCGCTGGATCTGGGAAGACGACGAGGCAGGGTTGCGAGTCTCCGGGGCCAGAAGCGCTTCTTGGGATACAGCCTTCGCCCTGCAAGCGCTCTCGACGGCGTCCGAATTCGACGGAGTTCGCGATGGGCTCCGAAGCGGGGCAAACTACCTGCGCAACCAACAAATCAGCACAAGCTTCGAAGGCTATCAAGAGGCCTATCGTAACGACCCCCACGGCGGCTGGTGTTTCGCCGCGGGATGGCACGGCTGGCCAGTGACTGACTGCACCGCCGAGGCGGTCCTCGGACTTCTCGCCGCCGACATGGATGCAACGGACTTCACGGCGCTGGACAACGCGGTCCGGTTCATGCTGCGGGGTCAGAATCGAGACGGTGGCTTTGGCACCTACGAAGCGAAGCGCTCCGTGGTTGGTCTCGAATGGCTTAATCCTGCCGAGATGTTTGCCGATTCCATGACCGAACACTCATATGTTGAGTGCACCGCCTCTTGTATTGCGGCCCTCGTGGCTTGCCGAGAGCGCTTCCCCCAGGTCATTGGCGAAGCGGAAACCAAGGCCATCTCACGGGCCGAAGCATGGCTGCGCCGCGCCCAAGAGAAAGACGGCTCATGGCGCGGGGAATGGGGCGTTCAGTTCATCTATGGCACATTCTTCGGAATCAGGGGATTGCTTGCCGCCGGCGCACGGCCTGACGATCCTGCCCTGCGCTCGGCCTGCCAATGGCTGCTTGACCGTCAGCGAAAAGACGGGGGATGGGGTGAACACTACCGAGGTTGCTATACCGGTGAATACGTCGAGCACAACGAGAGTCAGGTCATCCAGACCGCGTGGGCGATGCTCGCTCTCCTTGAGACGGATGATACGGACTGGACCGCGATTACCCGTGGCGCCCAATTCCTAATAGGTACGCAGAGTGCGGATGGGACCTGGCCCGACAGGACATGGCAGGGATATTCTTTCGCACAGCGCTCTTGGACTACGCGCTGTATCGCCAGTATTTTCCCCTGCATGCTCTCGGTCTCTACGAGCAGCGCCGCCCAGAAAACTAGGCCGGAATTTCGTGGCGCTTTTCCTTGATGACGAACTTCATCTTCTTGCCCGGGGACTGCGTCGGCAGGGGACTTATATGCAGATCATCGCCCGGTGGCGAAAGATCGAATGTGAAGTGGTGCGCCAACAAGAGCACGTTGAGGCACACTTGCATCTCGGCCCAGTGGCTGCCCAAGCATCTGTGCGTGCCTAAGCCATAGGGAGCATAGCCCGGGCTGAGGTGCTCGTTGCGCGGTGGCAGGTACCTGTCGATGTCAAACATGAAGGGGTCCGGAAAAACCTCCTCCATGTAGTGGGGGGCGGTTTGGGCAATAATCACCTGCGCGCGCAGGGGCAACTGATAGCCCTCGACGATGCACGAGTTCATGACGTGGCGCATCGAGAGGCTGACATTGGGAGTGAGTCGGTGTGCCTCCATCAGCACGCGATGCGTGACAGCGATGCTGTCTGGCTTCAAGTCTTCTCCGGTTGGGTCGCCATCGGAGAACAGCGCATCGGCTTCCGACTGGACGCGCTTGTAAACATCGGGATGCGAAGCCAAGTGGTAGAAGGTAAAGCTGGTCAGGTCAGCGAGGTACATCCCGGTCAGCAACAACGTGTCGAGAGGGAAGCCGAGGTCGGTCTCGGGGAGGAAATGCTCCTCGTTGGCATGCGCGGCAAGGTAGCCGTCGATGACGTCCGGAGGTTGGCCGGTGCGCTGGGCCGGGGTATGGCTGGACTTGATGCGTTCGGACATTTCGGCCATCAGATTGGCACGGCGCTTCATGCCCGGCATCTTCAACAAGAACTTGGGCAGTATGCCGGTGAGGTGAGTGATGAGCAGAAGCTTGTTGAAAATAAGAATGTCCTCGAACACGTCCGTAGTGTCGTGGCTGATCAGGAGCGGGGACATCTGCGCGTTTAGGTACCGCCTGAAAGCCGGGCCGGCCTGGATGACGTCGCCAACTTCCCACGACGACATTTGCTGCCGCGCGATCCGATATACCTCATCGAGGCGGCGGACGAAGGTTTCGGGCGAGTGCGAGGGCTGCAAGGCCTTGCGCAAATGGAAGTGGTCGGCACCGTCCATGGTGTGTATCGTGCGGGAGGCCCCATGGGCCTTTTCGACGCTGTCTAGATACTCTGTGGCGCGCAGGAACAGGCGGCCATGCTTTTGGACCCACTGGTTTACTTCGGGGCCTGCGAGGAAGAAGTAGGACTCCTTTGAGAACGGAGGGCGCAGCTCGAACACCGGTCCGTACTGCTTGGCGAGGTCGGCGAAGAGGGCCGGAATGTTGCCGGAGCGTACATGGGGATGGAACAGCAGTTTCCGCAGCGGGAGACGCGGTATCTTCTTGGTGGTAAACGAAGGCAGTGGGGGCCTGGCGATCGTGCTGCTCACCGCCTCGGCGAGGGCGCGGCCGATCACTTCCATCCGGCAGATCAACTCAATGCGTTGCTCAGCCTCTTCGTCGAGAGGCATGATGAGATGCATCACGTTGCAAGCGTTGAGGAGAGCGATGTTGATGATGTCGCGCGGGTCGGGAATCTCATCCGAGTGGATGAGCGCTTGGATACGCGTCTTGACGAAAGCGTCCGCAGTGCCTTGCTGAGTGCCGACGTACGTCTGCCGGGCGGACCGCCCCAATGTCCAGAAATCGCCCTCGTGGTGCTCTAGGAACTGGAGCCGTACCAGGTCGCTGAGCACGTGGTCGATGATCGATTCCGCGCGCGGGACGAGCCGCTCGATCCAGTACTGTGTGTTGTGTTGTTCCGGCTCGTCAGCTATTTCCGCCAAGATGGGGTCTAGGATAGACAAGCCGATCGGGGTCTCGTCGGTCAGGAACAGGGATTCTGTGTCGGTGTCGATGCGAAAGCGGAGCGAAAGTTCCGCCAGCACGGCACCGACGACGGTGCAATTGAGGCTCCAGCCCGGCACTTGGTGAAAATACCCGCTCTCCTCGTTAAGGAGCATCAGGACTAGCTCTTCGGGCAACGAGAGGGAATGGTGGTCGATTGTGCTTGAGCCTGAATCCGTCATTCGAGTCATGTTCCAATAATCATAACGATGTAAAGGATATTTTGAGCCGATGTATCATCTCTATCAATACAAGTGAAAGTTCATGATTTTGTCAACCCTGGCGTGAGACGGCAAACCTCAATCCGTTAAGACTACGACCCTGCCTGTTGCTCTTCCTCGTGCCGCCTATATACTGCCTCGATTTCGTCGTCGAGATCATCCGACCAGGTTTGAACCATCGAACGCAGCCGCATGTTCTGGTACGCGCCCCAGATCATCATGGCGGAGGGCACCAGCACCACGGATAGGATCAGCGAATACGCGATGGTGATCACAACCGTGATGCCGAACTGCTGTAACGCCGGCACCGGTGAAATGATCAAGACGCCAACCCCGACGCCCGTCGTCAAGGCCGAACCCAGAAGAGCGGAACCAGTGGTTTTCAGGGTGCGTACCGCCGCTACCTCGGGAATGCGAAGGTGGTGGTACTCCTCTCTGTATCTATGGATCACATGTATCGTGTAGTCCACGCCGATCCCGATCGAGAGAGCCGTTATGGTTGCCGTCACTATCGTGTAGGGAATTCCGAGCAGCGCCAGCGTGCCGAGTATCCAGATCAGTACGAGCGCGATCGGCCCGACGGCGATGAAGGCCAGAAACGGTTGGCGAAGCGTTGCCCAGAAGAACACAAAGAGGATGCCGAGAGCCGCGGCAATCGTAAACACTATGGCCTCTGTTTGACGGCTCGTCATTTCTTCCGTCACCGTCACCGAGATCACACTTCCCGAAGTCACCGTTATGGCTTCATCTTCTCCGAACCAGACACCTTCGATCTCTTCCTGTAGGACCTTGGTCTTATCCGGGTCGTTCGTGAAGACTGGGAACTGGAGCAGCAGAGTATCGATGCCCTGCGGGTCGTTCACCAATAGACGCCGTACGGACGGCTCCCTCGCCTCGAGCTTGTCCAGAAATTCCTGCATCAGCACCGGATCGAAACTCACCCCTGCCGTGGCCTCTGCCAACAGAACGGCTAGTTCCGGGTCGTATTTGTCCCCGGGCTCGCCGCTGTCATTAGTCCAGTCCTCCACAACTAACTCGAAAGATGCCTGAAACGGTCCGGCTGCCGCCTGCGGCCGTTGCCTTTCATCTTCGAAAGCTGTCGTCAGATCGTGCAGGTCCACAAGTGTTCGAGTATCCGTGACCTCGGCGCGCAGAAGCATATTCGCAATTTCTGATGAACCACCAAAGGCTGCATCCAGTGTCTCCCAGTCTTTCGCAACGCTTCCGCCGCTAGGCAGAAGGTCTAATATGCTGAACCTCGACTCGATCTGCGTCGAGGCAACCCCGAGTACGATCGATACCACGATTATGGCCGCGATATAGGGCATGGGCTTGCGAGTGACGCTTCTCCCCACCGCTTCCGCGATCCGATCTAGACCCGGCAACGCCTGTGAGACTTGCCGAGGCTGAGCGAGGTTGCCGCGTGATTCCCGCCGGCGGTCTATGATGAGCCGACCCGATGGCAAAAGCGTAAGCATCACGAATACGCTCATCCCCACACCCAAGCCGGCCACGACACCAAAGTCTTGGATCGCAGGAATGGGAGAGAGCAATCCCACCATGAAGCTGCCGATCGTCGTAAATGCTGCCAAGGTAAGGGGGAGTATCACCACTTGCAGCCCGGACCGAGAGGCACCCAACACCGACGTGTTGGTCACCCTCGCTTCGCGGTAGTGCAACGCCACCTGAATCGCATAGTCCACTGTCAGACTGATGATCAGTATCGGAATGATCACTGATACTCCGCTCGGCCGCCCCAGCAGGCCTAGCCCGTTCGGCCCCAACCAGCCCTCCGCACCGACCACCCATACGATGGACATCATCAAGCCCGCCAGCGACAGCACCAGATCGGAAGGTGACCGGAGGAACAGGAAGATCAGAACCGCGATCAGCACGAAGGCTGCTCCGACCAGCGGCCCCGTATCCTCCCTGTACGCCCGCTGATACTCATCCTCAATCACCACCGGAGATACGCTGCTCACGCGCAAACTGCCTTCATCACTGGTCGCGATATCGTAGACCCTGCGTTCCGCATCCTGTAATCGCTCGATATCAACGTCTTGGAGACGGATCGTTGCAACCGCCACCGGTGAGCCGTCGGCGTCGGTCCCAGTCATCAGGGCGAGAGCGCCTTGTATCGCCGGAACATTTCGCACGGCGTCTATCTCTGCCTGCGTGACGGACTCTAAACCGTCTATTTGGAGCGCAGTCTCGACGATCAATGAAGGCGCAATTAACGGATCGATCGCCGCGAGCAATCCCGCCACTTCAGGGTCGCTCGAGATATCGTCGATCAAATCAGACATCTGCGAGAGACCTTCAGGAGTCAGGGCCTCTCCACGGAAGAGCAGTGAGATTACAACGACTTCTCCCGATTCGCCAAATAGTTCATCGATCTCGCCCAGCGCCTTGACTACGGGACTATCAGGCGGAAAATACCCGTCTGTCTCGTCAATCTCAGCCCGTAGCGTCGCACCCGCGCCCAGCACAATGGTGATGACGACCAGCACGCCAATCGTGACATAGGGTCTGGCTGTGATCAACCGGCTCGCCAGATTAAGTACTTGGTTCATGGCGTAGTTAGGTTTGCTTCTTGTGTGGGACCCTTTTACCGTCGCCGACGTTGCCTCGGCAGTCTAGCTAGGGTTGAAAAAGATAGCATCACCGCCGATCCAGTTTGCTATACCGCCTGCAGGGTTTGGTGAGCCTTGGGCCTACTGGCCTCTTAGGGGTTTCCATACGACAGCCAGACGCGTCTGCGACTTCTCCGGTTTATGAACCCCTATCAGGCAGCGTTGGATCATCCTCCGGCGGTGCCGGATGCCATCCCCCATAAACAACACCTAAATCGTCCAAACTAAGTTTTTTGTCTTCAGGATCTACGTTCTCATCAGATCCCGCGGGCACATCTTTCTCGCGGTCGCTCATGCGAACCTCCTTGCGCTTCCGTTCCCGTAACGATAACACTCGTGGAGACTGCGCGCTAACCATTCAGATACGATGTGTCATTTATTTGAATAGACGCCGTAAGATGAACGGGACAATCTTGACCGCACATACCAGCGCAGATAACACGTACTGAAGGAGACTCGATGAAGACCATCTATCTAGCCAACCCTTACGGATTCTCCGAGCAGCAACGTGGCACGCTCCTGCCGCTCTTCGTTAAGGTGCTGGAATCGCTTGGTTTAGAGGTTTGGGAACCCTTCGAGCGGAACAACCAAGAAGCCAACTTGACCGAGGGATGGGCTTACCGGATCGGGCAGGCGGACATCCGCGATGTTGCCGATGCTGATGCGATATTCGCGATCTTGAATGGGATTCCTCCAGATGAGGGTGTGATGGTTGAGCTAGGCGCAGCTATCGCTCTGGGCAAACCCACCTTCTTGTTCCGCGACGATCATCGAAAAGTGACCGAGTGCGAGGAATATCCTCTTAACCTGATGATCTTCACAGGTCTACCGGAAGAGAGTTGGCAAGACTGGTATTACACATCGTTCGGCGAGATCACATCGCCCCAAAAGGCGTTGGTGCAGTGGGCTAGGGACGAATAGCTCCCTACCAGACGGCGGAATCTCCGTCTCGGCGCGGATCGGAGGCGGCCGCCATCGTTCCAGCCTGCCGGTGAATTTGGATTGCTCCTTCGCTACCAGCACCCGCGAACGGGGCAATGACATTCACTTCATGTCCCCGTGCCCGCAACGATTCGATAACGCCGTCATCGACGCGATCCTCAATGTCGAGGTGGTTCGCTTCGGTGTGCGGGTACGTCGAAGATGTGCGTCCCTGATAGTGTGTCCAACGCGGACCTTCAATGGCCTCGGCTACTGTCAAACCATGATCGAAGACTGCACTCACCACTTGGAAGTTGGTTTGAACCTGCGTGTCGGCGCCAGGAGTGCCGCAGACTAGCTCCAAGTTGCCGCCATCTTCAACAGGTGCATCGGTTACCATCACCGGGTTCATCGTGTGGCGGACGCGCTGGCCTGGGCGCAGGAAATCGATGTGGTCGGGGTCGAGATGCCAGTAGGTCATCCGGTTGTTGAGGAGGATACCGGTGTTGCCGGCAATCAAGCCGGAGCCATAGCCCATCTGGATGCTCTGCAACTCACCAACCGCGTTGCCCCATCTATCGACGACGCAGAAGTGCGTCGTGTCTGAACCAGCCGCGCCAGGTGCTACGAACGCATCGTGGGCGACGCTGCGTCCGTTGGGATAGTGAATCATTCCGTCGCGACGGTATTTCTTCTGGCGGTCTGGTTGGCGATGCATGTACGCCCACGGGTCGCCTTCACGCGCCTCATCTTCGCTCAGAGATTGCTCGAAGTCGATCAGGTTTGCACGTTCAGCCGCGTAATCTTTGTTGAGCATTCCTTCGACCGGCACATCGACGAAATCGGGGTCTGCCATGTATGCCTCGCGGTCAGCGAATGCCAGCTTCTTGCATTCGGTCATCACATGGACTGCTTCTGCGGACAGATAGCCTAAATCTGCCGCTGCGAAATTCTCGAAGATGTTTAGCTCCTGCAAAAGCACGTGTCCCGATGAGTTGGGAGGTGCTTCGTATACGGTTCGACCGCGATATGTCGTCGAGATCGGCTCCTGCCATTTGACCTTGTGGTTTTTGAGATCGTCGTAACGCAGAAGTCCTCCACACTCCTCGCTGAAGCGTGCTATCTCTCTCGCAATGTCGCCTTCGTAGAATGCGTCGCGACCTTGCTCAGCGATGCTTCGGTAGGTCTTCGCGAGATTCGGGTTCCTCCTCAACTCGCCCGGTTTCAGCCATTCGCCGTTTGGTGCGAATACTTCGGCAGACGTGGGAGCGTCTCGTAGCAACGATGTTTGCATTGATGACCCGGCTTGTTGATGCGAGACCGGTACGCCGTCCTCACAGAGCTCCAAGGCGGGTTCGATACAGGTGGTCAACGGCAAAGTTCCGTGCCGTTCGTGAGTGGCCAACAACGCATCGAGGATTCCGGGAACGGATACACCCAATATGCCGGTTAAAGGAATACCCTTTGAGTAACGTTCCGGCGTTGCCATTTCAGGTGCCGCGCCAGTGCCATTGGCGACTTGTATCGACTTTTTGGACCTGATATGCGTCATCACGAACCCGTCCCCTCCGATGCTAGAACCTGCGGGTTCCGCAACTCCAAGTGCAAAAGCTACGGCGATGGCGGCATCTACGGCGTTACCTCCGCGATGCAGGATCCGGATCCCCGCTTGCGCGGCGAGCGTATGGTTAGCGACGACCGCGCCTTTAGAACCCATGCGAGGTGGGCGGAATGACTGGCCGGTTGTGCCGTGAGGAGATTCGTAACGCATAGCTTTGTGTCCCGAGGATACTGAGTTCGAAAACCGTGCCGTAAGTTTATCTTTTGCAGCTTGTTTCGCGAAGACATTAAATATAGAAATTACATGAGCCACGGACGGGTTGAGGCGGTTGAAGACCGCGCAACTTTAATGAAGGAATTGTGGAGGACAATATGCGTAATCGAACTGCGAGCAGGTTCGCCGAACCCATGGGTGACTACGGGGTAAGTGACGAACCCAAAAGGCTTTGGTTAATTGACGGGGCCTATCTTTTCAGCACACAGTCATCGGTGGGGCAAGGATACAACTTCGATTACTTGCTGCTTAAAAACAGGCTCGAAAAACTCGTTGGAACGTTTTGGCGCACATACTATCTCAACGCCCTCCAACCGGACAGCGACCGGAACGATGGGATGCAGCGATTTCACTCATGGTTGCAGTCGGCACCTCCCAGCGGTCCGAAGATCATCACTAAGCTCTATAACTTGCGGGATTCTGATGCGAGCCACGCCTACTGTCGAGAATGTGCGACGACGGTTCAGCTTGAATGTCCTGCCGCGGGCTATACCACTGATCCACACCCCCTTACTCGCCGTTCGCAGAAGGGTGTCGACGTCGGCATCGCTTCGCTCGCACTTACTCACCTCGATTCGTACGACACCTTGATGCTGTCGTCCGGCGACGGCGACCTGCTTGACGCTATCCGCTTCGTCAGCGATTCTGGCAAGGAGATCGAACTTGCCGTCTTCCGCGCCGGCGTAGCAACAGAATTGCAATCTTGGGCAGATCGAATATATTGGATCGACGATTTCGCTGACGAAATCGCGCGATGAAACAATCAATTTCTAGTAAACGGTTTTGTTGGAATGGCGATGCTTATCAAAGGTAAAAAAGCACCTAACTTCGAGTTAACTGCGCATAACTCGAACAGGGTGAATCTCTATGATTTGCTCGAATCTGGTAAACGCGTCATCCTGACCTTCCACCCTGCTTCATTTACTGGCGGTTGAACCAATCAACTCGGGATCCTCGGTAGGATTCGAGAACGGGCGAACGAAGCAGGGGTCCAGTTGCTTGAAGTCAGTTGCGATTCGATGCCTGTCCAGCTCGCGTGGGTGACCGCGAATTTCGACGAAGATCAGGTAATGAAGGCACCGTTGGTTCTCTCAGATTTCTGGCCGCACGGGGAAGTGAGTCGCAAATTCGGCGTCTTCAACGAAGAGCGCGGCATGTCGGTAAGGTCGTTGTTCGTGATCGACACCGACGGTACCATCATCCACGCCGAAGAATCGACGCAGCGAGGCGTGCTTCCCGACATTGAAGCCGCCGTTGATCTTGTAGCTGAACTAGGCTGAACTCTCGCGCCTGAAATCTGCGTCAGTGGTTCGGTCTTGTGGCAACTAGATGCTGACGCGATAATCTAGTCTCACGAATTGTCCAAGACACATCGATGACTACCGTTGCCAGCCATAAATCGCTCGATTTTGTTGACCCCGCACCACGTCTAACCCGTATCGACATCGCGCAACGTGCTGCTCGGATGCTTGAACACGGTTGGGTTGTCAATCTGGGTATCGGCATCCCGTCGGCTTGTGCGGATTTTGTGCCGGAAGGGGTGTATCTGCGATATCAGGCAGAAAACGGGGTGCTTGGCTATGGCGAGTTGCTTCCGCCTGAAGAGGGTGACCCCGATCTGATCGACGCGAGCGGTAAGTTCACCAAGATGACGCCTGGTATGGCGTTCTTCGATTCGGCAGATTCCTTCGCGATGATACGGGGCGGACATATAGATGCAACGGTGCTGGGAGCGCTGCAAGTGTCGGGGCAGGGAGATTTGGCTAACTGGATGTTGCCTTCGAGGGGGATCGGCAGCATCGGTGGCGGGATGGATTTGGCGGCGAACACCAAGCGTGTGATTGTGGCAATGGAGCACACTACTCGGCGTAACGAGCCGAAGATCCTTGAAGAGTGCACTTTTCCGTTGACGGCTCAGCGATGCGTAACCGACATCGTTACCGATATCGCTGTGATATCCGTGATCGATGATGGGTTGGTGTTGAAGGAGTGTGCGCCGGGCTGGGGCACACAAGATGTGCAGGCACTGACGGCGGTTTCGCTGCAATCACTGTAGGAAAGTAGAAACGAAACGGTTGCGATGAAGATAACTGATATACGGACGGTGGTGGTCGGCAATCCGTGGAAGAACTGGATCTATGTGGTTGTGGAGACAGACGATGGGTATCAGGGAGTGGGAGAGGCTACAGGTGGTTTGAGCACACAACCTACGGTTGCGGCGGTTGATGAGGTAAAGCATCTGGTGATCGGGCGTGACCCGCGGGATATCCATGCGATCTGGAACGAGCTTTATTTGGCAGGGTTCTTGAACATCAACCGGGAGATGTCTGGGATTGAGATGGCGTGCTGGGACATCCTTGGAAAATCGTTGAATGTGCCGGTTCATCGTTTGCTGGGCGGGAAAGTGCGGGACGATATTCGGGTGTATGCGAACGGCTGGTATTCGGGGGATCGGACGCCGGAGGGATTTGCGGAAAAGGCGTCGGAGGTCGTTGCCAAGGGTTATACCGCTCTGAAGTTGGATCCGTTCGGGACTGCGTATCTGGCGTTGAGCAAGTCGGAGACGCGTGAGGTTCAGGCGTTGCTTAGGGCGGTGAGGGATGCAGTTGGGGACGATGTCGAGATCATGATCGAGGCACATGACCGCTTCAGTGTAGGGGCGGCGATTGAGATTGGGAATTGGTTGGAAGAGTTTGATGTGACTTGGTTTGAGACGCCGGTGTTGTCGAATGATGTTGATGCGTTGATTGAGGTTGCCAAGCGAGTGCCGGTGCGTGTGATTGCTGGGGAGAGGATGCATGAGTTGCACGATTTCGCTCGGTTCTTGAATGCGGATGTGACGGACATCATCAATCCTGAGCCGTTGGGAGTCGGCGGTGTTTGGCGGACGCTGCAAATTGCGGGGATGGCTCGGGCGCATCATGCTCAACTGGCGCCGCATAATGCGGAGAGTCCGCTGAAGACGATGATCGCTCTGCACATCGACGCGGTTACGCCGAATATCTACATCCAAGAATGTTTCGATGACTTCTTGGAGCCGTGGGTTTCAGATGTGTTGCACGGTTTCGAGCGGGTCGAGAATGGGAAGTTGAGAATACCGGATACTCCCGGGTTTGGGGTTGAGTTGGATGAGGCGGAGGCCAAGAAGCATCCGTACGGGAAATCTAATTTCTTGAGGATGTTCAGGCCGGGGTGGGAACGGCGCGACGTGGCACATGACTAAGCACCGTTCTTGGTGTTCTTCTCGTATTCCTCCTCGTAATTCTCGAAGAACTTGTCGTCGCCTGATCCATCCCAACGCCATCGGAACCGGAAACGTCCGTCATCGCTATCGAATTCAAACTCGCGGTCTTCGGAAAAGTCTGGGGCCCACTCGTCAAGGCCTTTCGGCAAATCTTCGAACCATGACCTGAATTCGTCGGCATCCTCTTCTGTCATAAACCCACGCTCAACTAGTTGGTCAATCCACTCGGCTCGCCGTGGGTCCTCGAATTCGAATCTGTCGGAGGGGAGTTCGTCGAATTCCTTGAACGGCGTTAAGTCGGGCAAACGCTCGATCCGATCTTCGAATCTGTATTCGTAATCGCGGTCTAGCTTTTCTCGGTCGAAGAGATTATCAAGCCATTCTTCGGTGTCTTCGGGTTCGCGGAAGAAGCGGAAGAGTTCGGGCAGGTCTGATGATTTTGCATCTGGGTCTGCGACGTCGTCATCCGCGATTTCAATCTTGACTTGGACGGCTTTTTCCGGTTCTGTCAGGGTTCCGATGCCTATGATGCTTGCGGCGCGTTCGATGAAGGATTGGCCTTTGTTTTCTTGGTAATCTTGGATCGCCGCGATGGTGAAGACGATGGCTATGAATACGATTGCGATGGCGGCGATGGCTGTTGTTACGCCTATGACGCGGGTTTTCATTTGTCTCGCTCCGTGACGGAGTTTGTGATTGACAGGAAGCGGTTTCGCTGAAGGATACGTGACATTCTAGGGATCGGATTTAGGTGGCGCGGGCAATGGTTAGAATTGTTGCGGATGAGTTCACGCATGAGTTGGGAGAAGGATGGATTTGTTGACAGGTAGCGCATGTTGAAGATTGCAGTCTGCGCCAAGCAGGTGCCGGACACGGACATCCCGCCTTCGCAGTTCAAGGTGGATGAGGGGGCTTTGCGTGTGGTCCCGCCTGCGGGGGTGCCGCCGATTGTCAATGGGTTCGATATGAATGCGGTGGAGGCGGCGTTGCGGTTGCGGGATGCTGGCGCCGAAGTCGAGATCGTGGTCTTTTCGGTGGGGACGGAGTTTGCTTTGGATGTGATGAAGAAGCCGTTGGCGATTGGTGCTGATCGGTTGGTTCTGGTGGATGATGAGGCGTCGGAGTCTTTGGATGCTATGGGGACGGCGAGTGTGTTGGCGGCGGCGATTGAGCGGGATGGTGGAGCGGATCTGGTTCTGGCGGGCAGGCAGGCTTCGGATTGGGACCAAGGGCATGTTCCGATCATGTTGAGCGAGATGATGTCGGCTCCGCTGGTCACTTTGGTTCGGGCTTTGAGTGTTGGCGGTGATGGAAGTTCGTTTGAGGTGGAGCGAGTTGCGGAGGGTGGGTTCCAGCGTGTGGCGTGTCCTATGCCCGCGGTGATGACGGTTACGAATGAGCTTGGAGAGGCGCGGTATGCGAATTTGAGGGGGATTATGGCGGCGAGTCGGAAGCAACCGGAGACGATGACTCTGGCGGATCTGGGACTAGGAGAGTTGGTAAATGGCAAGATGGTGGAGATGACGCGGCTGTTTGTTCCGGTATCGGAGTCGAATGTCGAGATTATCGAGGGTGAGGATGAGGCGGATTCGGGTCGGTTGCTTGCGTTGAGATTGCGGGAGGCGAAGTTGATATGAGTGGTGGCGTGTTGATCTTTGGCGAGGTGGTGGATGGTGGGTTGCATCCGACGGTTAGGCAGTTGGTGAATGCAGCTGGGCGTGTAGCGAATGCGTCGGAGGTGACGTTGTGCCTGGCTGTTGATGGGTCGTTTGATGAGGGGGGTCTTGATGGTGTGAGTGTTGGTGAGGTGGTCTTGTTTGAGCATCCGGATGCGGTGTCGGATGGGATTGGTGGAGTGTATTCGTTGTTGACGGAGTTGGTCTGCGATGCGGTGGAGAGGTTTGAGCCAGGTGTGGTTTTGGTTGGGAAGACGGATGCTGGATCGGTGGTTTCGGCGCGATTGGCGGCTCGGTTTGGTGCTAGTTTGGCTTCGGACTGTATCGATTTGGCTCTGAATGCCGAAGGGAGAGTGGCGGTAACTCGGCCTGTGCATGGTGGCAGCGCGTTGGCGGTGTACGAGTTTGCCGGGGATGGGTTGCAGGTGGTTTCGGTTCGGCCTGGTGCGTTTGAGGCAACTGAGGGAGTGAGTGGGATGCCTCAGGTTGATCGGGTTGATGTTTCTGGGATTGGTGTCGATGGCGCGGTGCCGGTGTTGGTTGAGACTGTGGTTGAGGAGAGTGAGGGAGTGCCTTTGGAGCAGGCGGATGTTGTGGTTTCTGGCGGTCGTGGGCTTGGCGGAGTGGAGCCGTTTGATCAGTTGCGGGAGTTGTGCGGGTTGCTTGGCGCTGCTTTGGGGGCGAGTCGTGCGGCTTGTGATGCGGGATGGATCGATCACTCGCATCAGGTGGGTTTGACGGGGAAGAGCATCAGCCCGACGACGTATATCACGGTTGGTATTTCGGGTGCGAGCCAGCACATGGCGGGGTGTTCGTCGGCTCGGAACATCGTAGCGATCGACAAGGACCGTGAGGCAAATATCTTCTCTCATGCCCGGTATGGTGTTGTTGGGGATTGGGCGAAGGTGTTGCCTGCGTTCACGGCGGCGGTCGCGGAGTTGGATTGAGATAGGAGTATTGGAATGAGCAGCAGCGGGGATCGGCCGAATATCGTTTTTCTGTTTCCGGACCAGTTTCGGGCGGATTTTGCGGGTTGCTATGGTGCGGACTGGTTGAGGACGCCGAATATTGATCGGATGGCTCGTGAGGGTGTGCGGTATGCGAATGGATTTTCGCAGTCGCCAGTTTGTGTGCCTGCTCGGACTGCTCTGTTGACGGGTGCGAATGCGATTCGGAACGGGGTTACGAACAATTCTCAGAATTTGAGGGCGGACTGGCGTGAGGCAGGGATGCGGACTTGGCCGGAGATTTTGAATGATGCGGGCTACTACACGGCGGGGATCGGGAAGATGCATTTCTACCCGTGGGATGAGCGCAGGGGATTTCAGTATCGTGTGGTGTGCGAGGACAAGCGTTGGTTGCATGTGCGGGACGACTACTATCACCATCTGAAGAAGCATGGGTTGCGAAAGTTGCATGGGGATGAGATGGATGGGTATCACGAGAACAAGGGGGCGGTGATCCACGACATCCCTTGGGAGCATTCTTGGGACCACTTTGTGGGGTCGGAAGCGGTGAAGTTCATCGAGCGTTACGGGAATGAAGGGCCGTTTGCGATGATGGTGGGGTTCCCGGGTCCGCACTGTCCCTATGATCCGAATGAGCAGTTTTTGGAGGGGGTGGATGAGAGCAAGTTGCCGGCGGCGGCACCTGAGGTTCCGGGGCATCATTCGAGTTTGAGGGAGACGAATGTAAGCGGGAATCGTCGGCCTTGGAACGGGGTTGATTATGAGGAGTTTCCGGATGAGACGAAGGTGACGGTCCGGAAGCATTACTCGGGGCTGGTGCAGCAGATCGACTATGAGGTTGGGTCGATTTTGGATGCTTTGGAGCGGATCGGGGAGTTGGAGAATACTTACGTCGTGCTGGCTTCGGACCATGGGGACTATCTGGGCGACCATAATCTGATCGGGAAGGCTTCGTTTTTCGAGTCGGCGATTCGGATTCCGTTTTTGGCGATGGGGCCTGGTGTTGAAGGTGGCCAAGTGGTTGAGGATCTGGTGGAGTTGCGTGATGTTACGGCGACGATGTTGCGGTGGGCTGGTGTGGAGTTGCCGGTCTGGTATGATGCGGTGCCGTTGCCGGGTGAGGGGATGCCGGGGGATCGTGGTCGGGATCGGATTTTCGGTATGTTGACGGATGGGTGGATGAACTATGACGGTCGGTTCAAGTTGCATCGGTACAAGTCGGGGGAGGCGTTGCTGTTCGATATTGAGAATGATCCTCAGGAGCAGGTGAATTTGCTGGATGACCCGAGGTATGCGGATGTTCGGCATCGGTTGGAGGGTGAGTTGTTTGAGGAGGTGATGGGTTCGATCGAGGCGGCTTCGCAGGACCGGTTGGCTCAGCATGGGGATATGTCGCAGGATCCTGGGTTTGGTCGGGAGAGCTGGGAGCGGGTATATCCGCATCCGCCGGTGATGTGAGGCGGGCGGCAGGGCCGCTTTTCTTTTGTTTGGTTGTAGACGCGTTTAGTTGGGGCTTTTCAGCCCTTCTTGATTTTCCGATTTCTCGGTTTCTGGTTTTGCCGGGGGCTTCGCTCGGTTCACTCCCTGCCGCGATCGCCTCGCTGGGCCGTTCCGGACTTATCGGACTGCCGAAGGGGAGCCAGACAGTCAAGCTGGTCCGCTTCGGAGTTACGTCCTCTTTCTTATCCGCTTCATCCGCTTCTCGACGGCGCAGCTTTTATGCGCTGCTGCGTCGTCGGTCTGCGGTCGACTTGCGCCGTTTGGCGGGGCAGACACAGGATCCGTCCCATGCCAGGTTCTGCGGGAGCTGCCAGCGCTCCTGCCCGGACGACGACGGCGCCCTCACCCTAACCCTCTCCCGTCCAACGGGAGAGGGGACATGAGGTCCCCCCGAAGGGGGTTGACGAGTTCGCCGCCCCCCATCGGCCTTTCGGCCTGGAACCTGTAGCCGTCCTCGTGGCGAGCGAGGCCGACGTCTCCCTGCATCCACGCAAGTCCTCCCGACCCCCTTCGCCGATGCCGCGTCTCTGCGGCGTCGGCGCTGACCGGCTTGGTCCTTTGGGACCGGCGGCGACTGGACAGCCCTTCTCGCCGCGGCTGAGACAATGGTCCGAGGTGCGTTTCCAACAGGACCCGGTTAGCCTTTCAGCGACTCGGCAGCCGCTGCGGGGGCGTCGCCACGGACGTTTGGGCGGTTCCGCGTCTCGCCTCTTTCGGAGGTCCGGCCGCGGGCGCTTTCACGTCCGACGCTTTTCCCGATGGTTCCCCGGGCTGGGGGTGGCCGCTTCCGTTTTGCGGCGCAAGTCTATCGATCAAACTGTTATCTATATTAGCATGGATGTTGGTGTTGTCAAGTTGTTTTCTGAACTGGGATTCTTGGGATCAGAGGGATTTTTGGGATTTTGTTGTTGTGTTGCTGGGGTTTTGCGCTGACGCGGACGGAAATCTGCATGGATGGACGGGATGAAGGGGATTTTGGTGGTGGTTGTTTGGCGTGCCTCACCCGTTTGTCCGCCCCAGCCGCCCTCGCCCTGGCCCTTTCCCGCTGTTGTTGGGTGTTTTGGGGGAGAGGGGATGTGTCCATAGCCTGTGATGGTTTTGGTTGGAGAAAAGGTTGTGAGAAAAGTGTGTGGTTTTTGGAGGGAGTCCGTATTTTTGCGGAGGGCGTTTGTCAGCTTTGTAGTTTGGATCGTATGGCTTGTTCGAACTCGGTTATTGTGACTGGGGTCCCTCCGGTGAGGCCTTCGGTGGCGCGTTCCAGTGTGGTTACGTGTACGGTGTCGGGGGTTAGTTTGAAGGGGCCATTGGGGGAGGTTTGTTTGAAATCGACGGTGAACCATGCGATGTCGCCGCTTGATAGGTCGTTGACGGTTTCCATGTGCCCGAGGGAGTTGTAGAAGTGTTTGTCAACGACAACCGCCATCTTTTTGCCCCAACGTCGCAGGGTGGGGACTTTGATTTGGAGTTGTGGCATGAGACGTTTAGGGCCGCTACTGCGGTAGTCAGGGCGTCGGGTGTGACTAGGGAATGGAGGACGTGTGCCTTGGTGTGTGAGGATGTTGCGAAACTCCTCGGCCATGCTCCTGCCGGAGAAGTAAACGGCTTGGATTTCCAAGGCGCACCAATTGAATGCCGGGGTGTCAGATTCACCGTTGGTCAGGACCATGTCGATGCGGCCGACATGCGAAGCACTATCTGGCGCTCGGAGGAAGCCGATTTCCGTGGCGACCTCGGGTTCGGGAGTACCCAGTACTGTTTCGCCGACCCATTTGACGATTGCCATGTCTTCTTCGAATCGACGAGGGCAGAGGACCCGCAATCCGTCTTCCGGGCCTTGGACTTCGGTGATCTCGCCTTTGGCATCCTCATACAACCGAAATGAGCATACACCGCCCTTCTTGGTGCATGCTCCGCCGCCGATACGAAAAGGGCAGTTGCGGGTTGAGTCTCCAGCAACGAATCGGTGACGCTTCTCTTGGTAGAGGTCTATGTAGGAGTGGCCGTACCACTCGCCGATGCCGAAGCGCCGATTGGGGCTCACGGGTTCAACTCGCCGGAGGTAATCAGAAGTTCGTACATTATGGCGTGATGAGTGTTTTTCATCGCGACTTTTGCCAGATGGAAATGTCGGTTTGTAGCCATTTCGATCACGTCTGGGTTTTCGTCGTAGGTCATCATGAAGGGACCTTGGACCATAGCCGTGTGGTCGAAGAGTGATTCGTGGTCTATTTCGTTGAAGTTGTAAAGGCGGGTTCCAGCGCGTTTTCCGGCGACAGTGTAGGGGGGATCGATGAAATAGGCTGCCTCAGCACTGTCTTGAGTGCTGCCAATCAGTTCGATGCCGTCGCCTTCTACGCATTCGAAACGCGAAGCGCATCTGCTGATCGCCCTGATTCTTTCGGCGATTGTTTTGGCGTACCAACGCGAGGCTATGCCGTTGCCGTTCTCCCCTCTGTTCATTCTGGATGCCCCTTTTGCGATAATGCCACCGCGATTCACCCGATTCTTTAGGAGGGTTTGGAATGCGGCATCGAGACCGTTGGTCGGCTCGCGTTCGAACTCTCTACGAACGTCGTCGGGGCTTGGCGTGAAGCGTTCGACTCTTCGCGCTAAGGTCTCCCCGTCTTCAAATATGCAACGCCAGAAGTTTGCCAGCTCGGGGTCTTTTTCGCCAAGGATCGCGCGGTCGACGAATCGTTCCATTACGGCAGTGAGCGAAGCGACTGCCCCACCCGCGAACGGTTCGATAAATATGGTTGGGCGAGGACTTAGACTGATCAACCAGTTGCGAATCTGCGGTATCAGCCATGTTTTGCCGCCGGGGTAGCGCAAGGGGCTACGTTGGGGGACAGATGCTACGTTGACGACTTTGTTCGAGAGGATGGGAATGTGCGATTGGTCGTCAATGTCGTGTTCATGAGTGAGGGTTGTTTGTCGCTCAGGCGCTTTGGGTTTAGTGATGTGCAAAGTCATAAATCAGTGGTGCTGTGTCTTGAATGAGGTTGGTAGTTACTACTACTCTATCGGGAAAGTTGGGTTTGGTTGATACGTGTTGGCAGAGCGAGGATTGTGGATTTGATCGGGGTGGGAAAGTCGTGACGGCATACCTTCAAAGTCCGGTGATTCCAGAAGGAATCGAGCGCTCAGTGCTGGCAGGTTGGGCAGTGGTAGGCGGTTCTGCCGGCGATTTTGGTGTTTTTGATGGGTTGGTGGCAGGTTGGGCAGGGGGAGTTGGGGATTCGGGTGATTCGCATTCGGTCGTCGTAGGCGTCCACTACGTAGGGGCTGCCGTCTTGGGAAGGGTGTGTTGAGATGAATTGGATTGCGTGGTTGAGGGTGTCCATGATGTTGGCGTGGAGTCGGGTCAGGCGTTGGGTGCTGATGCGGTTGGCGCGTCGAAGGGGTGAGATGCCTGTTTGGTGAAGGGATTCGTCGGCGTAGATGTTGCCTACTCCGGCGATGATGGACTGATCTAGTAGGGCTGGTTTGATGCGGGATCGGCGGGTTCGTAGGCGGTTGGCGAATTCGTCGGGGGTTAAGTCCCATGGTTCGGGGCCTAGTTTAGGGTAGGCATCCTTGGGGTCGTCGAGGGCCCATAATTTGGCCCATCTTCGGTAGTCGTTCAGTTCGATGCGTCGATTATCGTCGAGATAGATGGCGGCGCGACGGTATTTGACGGGTGGATCGGAGGGGTTTCGGACGTGAAGTGAACCGGTCATTCCCATGTGCAGAACTAGATGAGATTGGGTATCTTGTTGATCGGAGAGAGTTGAGACTATGTATTTGCCGCGTCGTTTGATGGTGGCGATGCGCTTGCGGGAAACGCGGTTGGCGAAGGTTTCGATGTCGGCGGCAGGTGCGGCAATGGAGTCTGACCATCCGATTTCGACGCGGTGGATGGTGGAGTCAGGGATGTTTTGGGCTATGAGGTAGCGTTTTATGGATTCGACTTCTGGTAGTTCGGGCATGGGAACTATATGGTAGACCCTGTTTAGCTAGGGAGTCGCAAGGTTTCGGAGTGGTGGCTGTTTGCGGTGCCCCTCCCATTTGTCCGCCCCGGTCACCCTCACCCTGGCCCTCTCCCGCTGAGCGGGAGAGGGGATTTTATTCGTGGTGGGTAAAGGTGTTAGTTATTGGTCCGCGTTTCTTTAGTTGGCGAGCGGGAAGAGATTCTAAACCCCCTTGTATTCCCCCTTGAGCATCAAGGGGGAGGAGATATTGGCCTACTGTCCTCGGGTGCCGGGGGTGTTGGCGTCTTGTTGGAGGAGAGTTTCGGGGCCGATTATTAGGTTGTTTGGAGGGTTGCCGCCGAATGCTATTGCGGCCATGCCTTGGGTGATGTCGGAGATGGTGCCGGGGTTGGTGGTGATGATGCTGGAGTCTTCGTTGGCGGTTAGGCGGAGGGTGCCTTGGGTGGTTTCTACGGTGATTTGTTGGTCGTTGATTTCGGCGATTGTGCCGTTGATGTTGGAGATGTTTGTGGAGTCTTCGTTTAGACCGAAACCACCGCCGAAAAGTCCGCGGGGTCCGAGAAAACCTTGGTCTTGTTGTTCGGGTAGGACTGTGAGGTTGAGAATGAATATGCGTCCACCTTCGCCTCTTTGGACGGTTCCGGCTACGTTTGTGTCTACGGAGAGGTCGGCGGGGGTGAGTTCGCGGATGACGGTGATGTTGGTGCTGTCGGTGATTTCGATGTCGGTGGATAGGCCGCTGTCGTCTGAGTGGTCGATGGTGACGGTTGAGCCAGAGATTGCGGAGATTGTGCCTTGGGTTGGAGGAGTGCCGAAGCCTCTGCCTTGGCCGCCGCCGGGGGCTTCGATGCCGGCTTCGGCTAAGAGTTCCTGCATCAGTTCTTGCATTCGGGCTTGTTCTTGTTGGGTGATGTTGCCTGATTGGGCTTTCTGGAAGAGTTCGGCGAGTTCGGGATTTTCTGCCATGGCTTCTTGGATGATGGCCTGGAAGTTTCCGCCGCCGGGACCTCCGCCTCCTGCGCCGAACCCGCCTCGACCTCCTGGGGCGGCTTGGGTGGATTCGGTTTCGGTGTCTTCGGATTCTTGATCGGGGGTTTCGTCTAGGGTTGTGCTGACTTCTGGTGCTTCGGTTGGTTCGGCGGGTTCTGTGGTGGGTGTTGGTTGGGCCGTATCGCGGGAGAGGGCTTCGTTGCGAGACGACGGGGTTGGTAGGTCGGATTGGGAGGCGACGGGGATGGTTTCTTCGTCAGTGTCGTCGGTAGGTTGGAGGACGATGATGACGACTGCGGAGATTACGATGCCGATGACGGCTGCGATCACTAGGAGAATTGCGAATGGGTTTTTCATGGTGTGTGGCTCGGGTTATTCGTAGCGGAGGGCTTCGATTGGGTTTAGGCGTGCGGCTCTTACGGCGGGGTAGATGCCGAAGAAGAGGCCGACGGCAACGGATACGATGAGGGCGATGATGGGGATGTCGTTGGTTACTCGGGTGTTCCACTCGGCGCCGATTAGGAAGCGTCCGTCAATGGCGGTTGCGAGGGTGATGCCAGCGATGACGCCGATGATTCCACCGCCGAAGGTGAGGAATACGGCTTCGGTGACGAACTGGGCTACGATGTCGCGTCGCTTTGCGCCCATTGCTTGGCGGATACCGATCTCGCGTGTGCGCTCGGTGACGGATACGAGCATGATGTTCATGATTCCGATGCCGCCGACGAGGAGGGAGATGCCGGCGACGGCACCGAGGAAGACTACAAGGGTCTGGTTGGTCTCTTCGAAGGTGTCGAGGATCTCTTGCTGATTGAATACTGTGAAGTCGTCGGCGTCGGTGAGACGATGGCTCAGTCGGAGGACGGTCTCGATCTCCTCGATGGCTTGGTCGACCGATTCGACATCGCGGGCTTGGACTGAGATCTGGTCGACGCTGATGTTGCCGCCGGGGATTCGCTGGCCGGATAGGCGGTAGTAAGCGGTTGTGATGGGTATTAGGGCTTGGTCGTCGAGAGAGCCGAAGCCGGTTTGGGATGCGAGGACGCCGACGACTCGGAACTGTCGGCCGTTGATGCGTACTTCTGCGTTTGTGGGGTCTTGGTTTCCGAAGAGGTCTTCGGAGACTTGGGATCCTAGGACGACGACTTCGGCGCGGGATTCGACGTGGGGAGAGCCGATGAAGGTTCCGGTTGCCATTTCGAGGTTGCGAACCTGCAGGAACTCGGGGGTGACGCCGGTTATGGATGTTTGGGTTGTGTTGTTGCTTACGTGGATGGTGCCGAAGGTGCCGATTTGTGGAGCGACGGCTTTGATGGAGGGGGTGTACAGGGGGTCGTTAAGGGCGTCGACATCAGCGAGGGTTAGGGGTTCGCCGCTGGGTATTACGGTAAGGAGGTTGCTTCCTAGGCCTTGTATCAGTTCGGTTATTCGGTCTGTGGAGCCGCGTCCAATGGACATGAGGGTTATTACGGAGCATACGCCGAGGACGATGCCGAGGAGCGCTAGGGCAGCGCGGAGTCGGTTTGATGACAGGGAGTAGAGGGAGGTTCGGATTATGTCTAGGGGGGACATAGGTCGGCGTGAGTTACGCGGCTGTCGCCTGAGGACGGGTTTCGTCGCTGATGATGTGGCCGTCGCTTAGAGTGATGACGCGGTCGGCTCTTGCCGCTACGTCTCGTTCGTGGGTTACAACGATGACGGTGATGCCGTTCTGGTGGTTGAGGTCGGAGATGATGTTTAGGATTTCGGTTGTGTTTGAGGTGTCTAGGTTGCCGGTGGGTTCGTCTGCGAGGAGGACGGAGGGTTCTTTGACGAGGGCTCGTGCGATGCCGACGCGTTGCTGCTGGCCGCCGGAGAGTTCAGTTGGTCGGTGGTCCATGCGGTCGGCGAGATTTACTAGTTCGAGGGCGTGTTCGGCGCGTGTTCGGCGGTTTGGCCAACGGCCGTACATCATAGGGAGTTCGACGTTGGCTAGTGCGGTGAGGCGTGGGAGGAGGTTGTGGGTCTGGAATACGAAGCCGACTTTTCGGCTGCGGATGTCGGCAAGGCGGTCGTTGGACATGGATTCGACGGCTTGTCCGTCTATGTGGTAAGTGCCTTCGGTGGGGACGTCTAGGCATCCGATGATGTTCATGAGTGTGGATTTTCCGGAGCCGGATGCGCCCATGATGGCGACGTATTCGCCGTCGCTGATGTCTAGTGAGACACCATCTAAAGCGCGGACTTGGATGGTTCCGTCGCCCATCTCGTAGATCTTGGTGACATCCCGGATCTGGATTACAGGGGCGTCTTTGGTGGACGTGGTGGACATTGTTTGCGGTCTAGTTTCTGCCGCCGGGGCCGCCTGCGATGGCACGGAATCCTCCACCGAAACCGCCGAACTGGCTGGTGTCGGCTCCGACTACAGTCATGAGGATGGTCTCGCCTTCGGAGACGCCGTCTTCGATGACGGTCCAGAAGTCGTCTGAGATGCCGAGGGTCACACTGCGGGGCTGAATGGTCCCGTCCTCGTTTGAGATGAGCAGGATGGGGTCGTTGACGGATCCGAAGAGGGCTTGGATGGGGACAAGGAGCTTGTTGTTTTGCTCTCGGATAACGACTTCGGCGACGGCGCTGAGGCCTTCGGGGAGTTGGGTGCCGGCGGGTTGTTCGGTCTGTATGGTTACGGGGTAGGTGACGACGCCTTGGTTTGATTCTCCGAAGGCGGCGATGTCGGAGATGCTGCCGACGAGCGGCTCGTCGCCTAGGGCTTCGAGCTCGATGGATGCCGGGTCGTCTACTTGGAGGAATAGGACATCGACTTCGTCGACGGTGCCGGATATTTCGACGATTGATGGATCGGCGATGACTATAGCGGCTGTGTCGGGGTTGGCGTTCTGGCCTTCTTCGACGGATATGTTGGCGATTACGCCGTCGAATGGTGCGATGATCTGGGTGCCTTGGGTTGCGGCGATGGCGGATTCGAGTTCTTCGCGGGCTGTGGCGACTTCGGCGCGTCGGAGGGCTACGGTGGTGGGATCGGGGTTGATCAGGGTGTTTAGGTCTTCTTCAGCAGCGTTGAGGTCTGCTATCGCGACTTCAATTTTCTGGTGGGCTAGTTCGACGTCGGCTTGGTCTGGTGAGAGTAGGTCTTGGAGGACTGTTAGTTTGTCGTTGAGGTCTTGTTGTGCCGAGGTGAGTTCGGATCGGGCGAGGGTGATCTGCGTCTCGTCTCCGTTGACTAGGGTGTTTAGGTCGTCGATTTTGAGTTGGAGGTCGGCTTCGGCGGCGTTGATTTTCTGGTTTAGGACGATGAGATCGGGTGATTCGAGATTTCGCAGGTCTTCCAGTTTTCTGATGGCGTCGTTGAGGTCCGCTTCGGCTTTGTTGACTTTCGTCTCGGCGATAGCGATCTCGAGTTCGTCAGCGCCGTCTTTTATGTCGCCAAGAGCTTCGTAAGCGTCTGCCAAGTTGCTGCGTGCCACGGCAGCCTCTTCTAAAGCGACTAGTACGGCTTGACCGGCTTCGATACGGCGTGTCTCGAGTTCGGGTTCTAGTCGTTCCAACTCTTCGAGCCGAGTTTCCAATTTGATCTCCGCGTCGACGAGCGTGTAGTAGGCGACTTCTGTTTTGGCGAAGAGGTCTTGGAGGGTTTCGTCGTCGGTTGGGGTTAAGGCATCTGCCAACTGTTCTTGCAGGTCTTCGAGTTGGGTCTTGGTGTTGTCGATGGCGTCTTCGGCGTTGTCGAACTGCTGGGTATTTGCCAGCATCGCGGTCTCGTATGCTTCGGTTTTGATGAGGAGGTCGTCCCATGCGTTGTCGAATTCGAGATTTACGCAGACTTGGTTGATGCTGGTGTCGGTCGCGGCGCAGTCGAATCGGAATTGACCGGGGAAGAATTCGTTCCATGTAGCGACTACGACTTCGTTCCATGGCGTGTCCGGGTTGTCCGTAACCCAACTCGAACTTTCCCAACCGAGTTCTGTTAATCCGCCTGGATACGTGGTCGGGTAGATCAACTCTTGAGGCGATCTTCCGATGTCGGCGAAGATTTCTTGAGGGGACATTTTCCATTCGTATCTGGAGATGTCCATGCCGATCCATTTGTAGAAGACCTCTTGGTATGTGTTGCGAGCTTCGTATAGGTCTGATTTGAGCTTTCTTGTTTCGGCTTCGGTCTCGATCTCGAGTTGCCGGAGTTGGTTTTGTGCTACTTCTAGGTTGTCCTCTGTGTCTGCGATTTTGACTCGGAGATCGGCAACTTCGTCTTCGTCGAAAGGTTTTTTGGCGTCAGCGTAGGCTTCTCGGGCGTCGGCATCTGCGATTACTGCGGCTGCGAGTTCGGCTTCGGCTTGTGCGATTTCGAGTTTTTTGCTGGTGATTTCGTCGTCAACGTTCTTCTCGGCGTCGCGCAGCGCGTTTTGTGCGTCTGTGACCGCGGCATCGGCTTCAATCACGGCTAGTTTTGCTTTTTCGAGGTCTAGTTCAGCTTGGTTGACCGCCGATTGGTCGATGTTGATGGTGTTCTGGTGGGCTTCAATCGCGTCGTCGTGTGCTTTTGCGGCTTCGTTGACGGAGAGTTCTGCGGCTCGAAGGGCGACGCTCTTCTGGCTGGTCAGATCTTCTAGCTCTAGGACCAGATCGTTGAGCGACTTTTCGGCCTCGGCGATTTCAAGTCTTGCGTTCTCCAGATCGATGTCCGACGGATTTCTGAGATCGGATAGTTTTTCGGTCGTGTCATCGAGTGCGGCGGTGGCTTTGGCGATTTCTAGTTCGGCATTTGCGATATCGGTGGCCGAGGGCTCAAGGATGTTGTCAATGGCGTCTTCGGCGTCGGTTAGGGATTGGTATGCGGTCAAGACTTTGAGGGTTGCTTCGCTGACGGCTTGATCGTCGGGGTTGATCAGTTCGTCGAGCTTTTCTTCGGCATCTTGTAGGGCGACGCTGGCGTTTTGGAGGTTTTGTTCGGCGGTTACTATGGCTTCAGATTCGAGGGACATCAGGATGTCGCCTTCGGAGACGAAGTCGCCGATTTCGACGTCGATGGTGTCGATGGTTCCGGAAGTTCCGAATCCAAGGCGTTCGCGGTTTGCGTATTCGAGGGTGCCGTTGACGGCTACGGAGTTGACTAGATCGCCGCGGCGGATGGTCAGGAGTTGGGTTTCCGCATCTTCGTCTACGCCGTAGTCGGCTAGTACGGCGTCGATGGGTGATTCGCCTTCGATGAGGTCTTGGGCGTATGGGTAGATGAAGAAGGTGCCGAGGTATGCGATGATGGGTATTCCGACGAATATGATGGCGGCTATTGCCCACTGTTTGGGGGTGATTTGGGCAAACGGGTTAGTGGTCGTTTGCTCGTTGTTTTCGTCGGAATCGGTGGTCATGCTGGTGGGAGTTGGATCTGGTGGTCGATCGGAATTGATCGCCTGAGTGTTGGTTACGTCACGGTAGACGGATTCGGATTTATCGGACGGTGGCGCGGAGGCTGATGTCGGAGTGGTGTCGTTGTGTTCGCGCCTGGCTCGCCTGCCGGACATTAGGAAGAATCCGAGTAGGCCGGCCATCCAGCAGTTGGTCCAGTGTGTTCGCTTTGTATTAGGCATGAAATTCGCGTCGTTATTTTGAGATTAGAGTAACCTTATTCACGCGCGAAGGCATTTGAGAGCGAGGAGTTGCGATGACAGAAGCGAGACTTGCGAGGGACTACGATATTCGATTTGGCCATGGGTTGTTGAGATCCGATTCCGCTACGTGGGGGCGGTATGTTGTTATCACAACGCCTTCGGCTTGGGCAGCGACTAAGGACGAGCTGGATCATGAACCAGCGGGTATCGGACATAACGAGTGGCTTGATCGGACGCACTTGATCGAGGTTTCGGATTCGCTGCCTGATGACATAGATCTGGTCGTCGGCCTCGGTGCTGGGCGGGCACTAGATCATGCCAAGTTGGTGGCGAAGCGCAAGGACAAGCCGTTGGTGCAGGTTCCGACGGTGGTTTCGACGGGGGCGATCATTCATGGGTTCGTGGCTGATTGGGATGGGCGTCAGATCATCGGGCAACTTGCGGTGGTGAACTGCGAGTATGTGCTTGTTGACTACGACGTGGTGTTGAAGGCTCCTGAGCGATTGAACACAGCGGGACTAGGCGATGTGTTGTGCGGATATGCGGGGATATCGGAGTGGCGACGATCTGCGGAGTTGGGTAAGACTGGTCCGGTGGAGGAGGACAAGATTGCGAACGCTTTGGCGCTCTATGACAAGATCATCACTGACTTCCCAGCATCTCTAGATGAGGAGGGTGAGTTGACGCCGGCATCGGTGAAGGTGATCATGGATGCGGTTCAGGCGCGGGACGATGCTCTGGTGAAGGATGAGCGGGCTCCGGGTGCGGACCATGCCTTTTGCTTCGTGGTGGAGATTGCGGCGGACAAGTACTGGATTCATGGAGAGATGTGCGCGTTGGGCGCGGTGATCATTGCTTGGCGGACGCAGCAAAGCCCGGAAACATTGGTCGAATGGTTAGACCGGTGCAAAGTTAGGTGGAGACCTCGGGATGTTGAGATCACTCGAGAGGAGCTGGCTGCGGGAATAGCAGTTTGGCCGAAGTGGATGGGTGATGGGACGGAAGGCAAGCCGGCATCGCCGTCGATTGTGGTGCAGGAACCGATGACGGAGGAGGAGATTGATGCTTGTTGGGAGTGGTTGAACTCTAACTAACTCTTTCGACAATTGTTTAGAGCGATTTGGCTATTCGATTGGAGTTAGCCTGATGTGGGCATTGACGATTGCTGGCGGGCGTGGTGAGCGGTTGCAGCCGTTGACGGACAATATCTGCAAGCCGATGGTGCCTGTGAATGGGGTGCCGTTATTGCAGCATCAGGCGAGTTGGCTTCGCGCGAATGGGGTTACGGACATCGTGTTTCTTACCGGCTATCGGGCTGAGCAGGTTGAGGAGCATTTCGGGGATGGGGCACGGTTTGGTTTCAGGGCCCACTACTCGTCGGAGGAGACGCCTTTGGGTCGAGGGGGGGCGGTCAAGCAAGGGATGAGATTGGTGCCTGAGGATGTGGAGGATGTGATTGTTGTGAATGGGGATGTTTTGACGGACCAGTCGTTGGCACCGTTGATCGAGGCTAGGCGCGAGCACGGGGCTAGGGCTGCGATCACGTTGATACCTTATATCAGTCAGTTCGGGGTTGTTCTCGTCTCGGATGATGATGTGGTGACGAGTTTTGCGGAGAAGACGGAGTTGCCGTTTTGGATAAATGGCGGGATTTATGTGTTGGAACGAAGGCTTGAGGGCTTATTTCCGGACGTCGGGGACCATGAAGACTCGACGTTTCCGCAGATAGTTGCCGAGGGTGGGATGAGGGCGATCAGGTCGAGCGCGAATTGGATCTCGGTGGACAGCCACAAGGACTTGCGGCAGGCAGAGGAGATGATGTCTCAGGAGTTGTTGCCGCGCTCCATCATTTGAACGCCTAAATGAAGCGCTTAGCTGGTAAAGAGCCGCAATAGATCGTGACGGGCGATCATCCCAACGGGTTTACCGTTGTCGACGACAGGGACGTGGTTCTCACCGGATTCGGCGATGGTCTCGATTACTTTGTCGATCGTGGTATCGGGATTCGCGTATCGCGGGTCGTGGTCCATGACTTCTTGGACGCTCTTTGAGCGCACCGTTTCGATGGCGTCGTAGTACGCCGAAGTGTGGTCGCTACCTACGTTTGCACCCATCAGGCGTGTCACGGTGCCGCGCACAAACGGGAACAGGTCCTCTTGAGGCATGAACATGCGCTCGGTGACCATGCCGCACAGGTCGCCCTCAGCGTCTACGACGACCACCGATCCGATGCTGTGCCTAATCATCAGGTCTGCAACGGTGGCGACTACATCGTCGAGATTCACAGTCACGACCGGGCTTGTCATGAAATCCCTAACCGTGAGTTCGATATCTTTGTTCACGTTTAATTCACCGGGAGCTAATTTTGGAGGTCGGCGGACCAAACGGCGGGGATTACCCGGTTAACGTCATCGAATCCGCGATCAAACCGCGGCTCGGTCGCGCTCCTCTTTAACGTAGCGGGAGACTTGTATGGTTGCGATATCTAAGTTTTCGTCCGAGGTATTGATTACGAAGTCGTAAAGCTGTGGGTCTTCGGGATCGGCATCGTGGATCTTGTCGAAGTACTCGCGTTGGGCTTGTTCACGTTCGAAGATGATGCGTTCGGCGGTTGCTACATCGCTCAGGCCTTCACGGGCCATGACTCTTCGGACTCGGTCATCCCAGTCGGCGAAGATGCCCACGCGGGCGACGTCTTCGTTTTCGGCCAATTCAACGGCACCGGCACGGTGCACGATTACCGCTTTACCATTTTTGGCTACCTGGCTGAGGTTGTACGAGTTGACGAGTGAGTTGCCTGAAGTCGGTCCGTTTCTGTCCCATGTCAAGGGCAGATGGAGATCAGCACCGCCTTGTAGGAGCGGGTCATCACCGGCAGCTCCGACGGCGAAGTAGGATGCGGCCCGTTCGATCCACGCCCACAGCCGGTCTGAGAATTCGGCTTCCCTGCGTGGGTCGGCGAGATTCTGAGCCTGCCCATTTTCGATTGCCTGCAATCTGACTCGGTCAAAGAGTCTCCACCCGAGCATCCGGGCGATCTTTGTTCCGACATCGAATCCGCCTGAACCGATGTGACCATCTATGGTGACCAATGTTTTGCGCATTGGATTTCAAAGTATTGTTGGCGGCTGTTTAGTTGAAAACAGCACCCGCGCGTGCGCAAATAATATACGTATTTCGATGTCAAGGCAATTTTCGGCGATTTTTACGGAATTTTGAGATTGGGATTCTTGGGATTTGGTGTTGGTTGTTGGGGGTGCCCCTCCCGTTTGTCCGCCCCGGTCACCCTCACCCGCTGTTTTTGGGTGGGGTTTGGGGTTGGTGATGATGTGTAAGATTTAGGTCATAGCAACTCATCCGGCGAGGTGCGAGATGGCGATAGAACAGTTTTCGAAATCTGATAAGGAATGGCGACGTCGTGCGGCCGGTCCGGATTCGGATGCTCAGGAGGTTGCGAGGCGTGATTTCGTGGTTGATGTTTCGGGTTTGTGGCTAGATTCTGCCGACGGATCCGAGTTTCTGGAGAAGCCGCGTGAGGTGAAGGAGTTCGAGACGAGGGAGGAGTTCGAGGATTTTTGGAAGCGCTGCGATGAGGTTGCCGGACCGGGTCGGGAGCCGGATTGGGAAGAGCATTTGAAGACGATTAATGAATCGCGCATGCGTGGGTTGCAAGACGTTTGATTTTTGTAGATACCAACGTCTTCGTGTATGCGGTTGGGCGTAGGCATCCCCGTCGAGAGGATGCGAGGAGCTTCTTGGCTGACACTCGGTTGGAAGGGACTCGGATGTTCACCTCGGCGGAGGTTTTGCAGGAGATCCTTCACGTTTATCTTCCGGTCGGCCGATTGGGTGATCTGGACAGTGCGATGACGCTGCTCCGTGTGAGCGGCATCGAAGTGCTGGCGTTGGAAAAAGAGGATGTCGAGCTGGCGCGGCATTTGCACGAACGTCATCCCGGCTTGAGTGCCAGAGACTTGTGTCATATTGCGAGCTGCGAGCGACGCGGGATCAGGGAGATCAAGACGTTTGACAGGTCGTTGCAGATGGCGTTTTATGAGGAGGGGTAGGTGGTGGGATTCTGGGGATTTGGTGTTGGTTGTTGAGGGGGTGGTTTGTTGTTTGGGATGTTTTCGTGGTGGGCCCCTTTGTCCTTCGGACATTTCCCCTGAGTTTTCGGTCTCTTTGGCGGGGAAAACCCGGTTCTTCCTCGGCCCCTCTGGCGAGGATGGTTAGTCGATTGCGCTTAGGCCGCCATCTACGCTTAGGGATGCGCCGTTGATGTAGTCGTTGCTGATGATGCTGATTACGGCTTGGCTGACTTCGTCTAGGGTGCCTACTCGACCTGCGGGTCCCATTGTTCGGTTTGAGTATGATTCGCGTTCTTGGTTCTCGGAGGCGGTTAGGGGGAGTATGACTCCTAGGCGGAGTTCGTTGGATTGGATGCGGGGGGCGAGGCTGACGGCGAGGGTTTTTGTGAGGCCAGTCAATGCCGAGTTGGTGATCGCGTAGGTTATTCGGGAACGGTATGCTTGTCGTCGGTCGTTGATGTTGAGGATTTTTCCAGTGCTGTTCTCGGGCAGATCTCGTGCCATGGCTTGTGCCAGCAGCATCGGGGCGCGGACGTTGATGGACATTGCGCGGTCGAAGTCATCCGAGGTCAGGTCTTCGATGGTTACTTGGTCGAAGAATGAGGCGTTGTTGATGACGACTCTGGGAATGTCGCCGAGTTTTTCGATGGTTTCGCTCCAAACGCGGTGGCATTGATCTGAAATGGCGAGGTCGGCTTGTATCGCTTCGCTTTTTACGCCAAAACCGCGCGCCAGATTGCGAGTCTCGGTGGCGTCGGCCTCGGTGCTGTGGTAGTGGACCGCGACGTTGCAGCCGCTCTCGGCCAATGCGAGAGCGAGAGCGCGTCCGATGCGTCGGGATGCGCCGGTTACTAGGGCTGTCGATCCTTTTATGTTCATGGCGATGGCTCGCTGATAAGCGAATAGCCGGGTTCTTCAGCGAACGATGGCTCTAGTGGGGCCAGTCCGCTCCTGCGCCAGCGCCATCACCGCATGGGCCGCGGGATAACGGAGGCTACGCGGGTCAGATGTTGGAGATACGTGGGAATAGAATCGAACGGCCGGAGGTCGCCTAGCAAGCGTAATGGTGTTAGCGCCTCTTGAAAGAACCCTGCTAACACTCCCTCCGGCCTTGAGAATATCGTACAACATGCGGCGCAGCGAAGCGATTTCAAATCTCCGCGCGTGCGGAACACCCAACCAAGTTCAATCGATGTGCGTCTATCCACCCACTGCCCTTCTGGCTGCCTACCGGCGCTACTCGCCTTCATGTTAGCCTTCGAGCAGTCAAAGTCGAGGCAATCGAGGAACTTGAGATGATCTACGAATTCAGGACTTATGACCTCAAGGTGCGTTCTGTGCCGGAGTTTGAGGTTAGAGCGGCGGCGAAGATCAAGGAGGGGCGTCAGGACTACTCGCAACTTTTCGGGTTCTGGTTCAGTGAGGTAGGGCCGTTGAATCAGGTGGTCCACGTCTGGCCGTATGACGATTTGGAGCAGCGGAGGAAGGTCCGAGCGGAGGTCGCTGAGAAGGGGATTTGGCCGCCGGACAACGCCGAGTTCGTCGTCGATATGCGGTCCGAGATATTCCTGCCTGCTCCGTTCATGGAGAATCGTGGCGAAGCCAAGCTGGGGCCGGTGTATGAGATGCGCATCTACAAGTACGCGCCGCCGGATATACCGAAGGTGATCGAGATCTGGGGCAATCACATCGAGGAGCGAGTGAAGTATTCGCCGCTGGTGGGTGCTTGGTACTCCGAACTTGGCGCGCTAAACACTTGGATTCATATGTGGGCGTACGAGAGCTACGACCAACGGGCGGCTATTCGCGAGGAGACACGTGCCAAAGGGATCTGGCCGCCTCCGGGCGGGATCGCACCTATCAAGCAGGAAAACAAGCTCCTGCTTCCGATGAGTTTTTCGCCGTTGCAGTAGGGGCTAGGCGCAGGCGATCCCTAAGCGGCGCTAGTCTGATTGGCTGCCAGACACTTGATGGGATGCGAAATGCCACCTGTCGTGTGGTTGATCGCTGTAAAGCCCTAGGCTCTGTCTATTGCCACAGATCGGGATCGCGTCGGTTCATCAGTCCGAAACCCAGATATCCGTACCAGATAACCAGTAGCACGTAGCATCCCCGGGCCAGGCTGATAAAGGTGTCGCGGGCGCCGTTGTCGAGTACGGCCACCATGAAGAAGATCATTACGGCTAGGCTGACAAGAGCGGCCAACAGGGAGATTATCCGGTTGAAGTCGTCTCTCGTGGAGAGGCCCAACGCGAATATGCAGCCGCCGAACCCGAGCGTAATCCCACCAGCGTAGAAGAGAGCGGAACCAGCATAGTAGACGGGAACGCTTCCTGCTATCTGTTCGCTGGTCTGTGCGTCGGCCAGAATGAAGTCCACGCCGCCGGCAAAAATCCAACCGGTCAGTCCGACGAAGATCATGAAGAAGCCCATCTGAACTAACGCCTTGCCGTTGCCCTCCAAGGTTACGTTCCGCATCAGCGCATAGAGGCCCGAGAGGATTAATGCGAGGCCAAGGATTATCGCGATGTTGGTTACATTGGTCAGCGCGGCGTTGGCACCTTTGGCCGTAATGGAGCCGACAGCGTCTGACGGTTCGACGCTGTCTATCAGCAGTCCGCCGGGCTCTATGAGAAAGAAGACGAAGGCGATTATCGGGCCGAATATGAGGGAGAGTCCCGCTAGCCGGTTGACGGAAATTGTGCCCATGTTTGAACCTCCTTTAAGTGATGTCATGGAAGGACCCATTGGGTTCAACTACCCCCAGCATACACCCTGATACCAATGTTGTGGTATTGCAACGGGGGGGGGGGGGGCGAGGATGGGACTTGCGCAACCGCCCTATCAACGAGAGCAACCCAACTCAAACCGAGGTGTTGCGGAGGTGATCCATGAACTCGTCGCGAGTGGCGGGGTTGTCTCGGAGGGAGCCCATTACCGCACTGGTCACCATGCGTGGGTCTTGCTTTCGGACGCCTCGCATTACGGTGCACATGTGAGTGCCTTCAACCACTACTCCGACGCCTTTGGGGTCTATGAGCGAGTCGAGGAAGCTGGCGATCTCCTGCGTCATCCGCTCTTGGACTTGGAGGCGACGGGCGAACATGTCGACGATGCGGGGAATCTTGGATAGGCCAACGACCTTCTTGTCGGGCAGGTATCCGACATGGGCGTAGCCGTAGAAAGGTAGGAGGTGATGCTCGCAGAGGCTGTAGTACTCGATGGATTTGACGACTACGAGCTGGTCGTATTCGACATCGAAAAGAGCGCCGTTGAGGAGTTGCTCGGGGTCGATCGAGTAGCCGCTGAGGAGTTCGTCGAATAACTCGGCGACGCGTAGGGGTGTGCGCTCCGTGCCTTGCGGGTCAAGGTTGTCGGGTCCTATGGCCTTGAGGATCTCGTTGACACTGTCGGCGATCTGCGCTTTGGTGGCGGGGTTTAGAGTCACCCCAGCGTTGAACATGCCGGGTTCGTAACCGTTGGATGTGATTAGGGCGACGTCGTTTGAACTGTGGTTATCGGCGACCATTGCGATAGGACTATGTGTTGGGAATCTGGTTTGGCGGGACTTAATCCCTCTACCTTCAATTATCGCCAACCGTTCGATTGCCGTCGAAGATATGCTGAATTAACCTTCGACGTAGCCTTCTGGCGGTTGCTGGACTGGCTGTCAGATCTAGGAGTTGAAGCGTGAAGATCACAGAGATTGAGACTTTCGTAGTTGATGCAGGTTGGCGTCCTTGGCAGTTCTGCGCGGTCAGAACTGATGAGGGCATTACCGGGTATGGGGAGATGTCGGATGGGCGTAATCCGTATGGGATCATAGGCACGATAGCGGACTTCGAGCCGATATTGCTTGGTCAGGACCCGTTGGCGGTTGAGGCGCGGTATTGGGACATGTATCGGATGGCACGGCAATCACCGGGAGGGATTGCGGCTAAGGCGATCGCGGGTGTGGAGCTCGCGTTGTGGGATGTCAAGGGGAAGGCGATGGGGGTGCCGGTGCACAGTCTGTTCGGCGGGCCGACTCGAGAACGTCAGCAGGTCTACTGGTCGCACTGCGGGTCTTCTCGGTCGAGGAATCACGAGTTGATCGGGGTGCCACCGATGGATTCGTTTCAGGCAGTGACTGATTTAGGTCACGAAGTCAAGGAGCGTGGTTTTAAAGCGCTGAAGACGAACATCATCTTCTTTGACGAGGACACGCATGGTTACGGCTACGGGTTTGGCACCGATGCACCGGATCAAACGATCAAACCGGGGCTTCTCAGGCACGTCGAAAAGTACATCGGGACGTTCAAAGAAGCGGTCGGGCCTGATGTTGAGATTGCGCTGGACCTTAATTTCAACGTCAAACCGCAAGCGGCGAAGCAGATCTGCCGGGTTTTGGAGCAGTTCGACATGATGTGGGTGGAGATCGACATGTATGAGGTCGATGGGTTGAAGGAGGTCAAGGACAGCACGAGTTGTCCGATCACGTCGGGTGAGAACCTCTTCACGATTCGGGACTACCGGCCGTATTTCGCGGCTAGGGCGATGGATATCGCGATGATCGATGTGCCGTGGCAGGGCTTTGCGCGTGGGCGTGATGTCGGGATGTTGGCGGAGTCGCACGAGATCAACGTTGCGCCTCACAACTATTACTCTCACTTGGCTACGATGCAGGGGATCAATCTCTGCGCGACGTTGCCGAACGTGAGGATATGCGAGATCGATATTGACGACGTGCCTTGGAAGGATGACCTGACTGGTGGTCCGCTGACTTTCCACGACGGCGGGGTGTTGGACGTGCCGACAAAGCCGGGATGGGGAGTAGAGCTAGACGAGGAGGTTGCGCGGGCGCACCGCTGGGAGCGTGGGCGAGGGCCGGGATATCGTTGACAAAAATCGTAGCGGCTATCGTCAGGAGAAAGGACGAGATACTCCTCGTCAAGCAGCGCGGACGGGATGACCCCATATCGTATTGGACGATACCTGGTGGAGTTGTGGAAAACGGAGAAACTCTGAGCGAGGCCCTACAGCGCGAAGTCCGCGAGGAGGCCGGAATCGATGTTCTTGAGGTTGGTTCCGTTGCCTACATCGAGGAATCCCGACACGTCGACGGGGGATCAACATCGATCGTATTTGTGTTCGAGACGGAACGATGGATCGGTGCGCCGAAACCGGACGATCCCGACTGCCTAATCACCGAATGTCGGTTTGTCCCCATGTCTGAAGCCGTATCGCTGCTCCAAGAGATACCGTACGATGCGATGCGCGAGCCTTTGTTGGCGTACCTGGCTGGAGATTCTGATCCTGGGGCGCTGTGGGAATACGACTGAAGATGCTTCAAGATTCGGGAGCTAAATCTTCGTATGGATTTCATAGGAAGCGATTCAAGGTTAACTCTTCTTAAGGAACCCATACGAAGATTTAGCGGGATTGCTGAGACTATAGCGGATCGGTTCCGGCCGCTAGCACATCCATATAGCGGTCGTATGCGAAGACGCGGTTTCGGGCATTGCCAGTGATCTCGCGGACGATACCGAGGTCGGCCAAGGTTCTGATGCCCGCGGTCGCCCCGGGACGGGAAAGTTGGGTTCGGTCAAGGATGTCGTTGATGCGGACATAGGGCTGTTCCATCAAGATGTCGTGGACTTGTAGGGCGGTAAAACGACGTCGGCCGGTCTGCTCGATGCGCTCGCGATCGTCGGCGAAGACGTTGGAGAGTTGGGCTGTGGAATCGGTTACCGCTTCAGCGGCGTCTTTGACGACCTCGAAGAAGAACCCGAGCCAGCCTTCCCAATCGCCTTCGAACCTGACCTCGTTTAGCAACTCGCCGTAGCGTAGGCGTTCACTTTTGAGGCGCAGGCTCAGATATAGCGTGGGCTCCAATAAAAGGCCTGATTGCAGCAGCATTAAGAGCACGATCATGCGTCCAACGCGCCCGTTGCCATCGCGGAATGGATGTATGGTTTCGAACTGCGCGTGGGCCGTGCCTGCCCGTACGAGAGGATGTATCATGCCCGAGCGCGGGGCTTCGCCACGGATGTAATCCAGCAGGTCGGCCATGCATGCGCTGACTCTACCGTGGGGCGGTGGTGTGAAGACAAGACGACCGCCAGGCGCGGTTATGTAGTTTTGTCGGTTGCGAAATTCGCCGGGCTGTTTGGAGCCGCCCCGTCCGCTTTGCAGAAGCCGCCGATGGATCTCTGTGATCATCGCGGTGTCTATCCGTGCGCCTTCCGCGAGTCGATCAGTGCTGTATTTGAGAGCGTTGAGATAGTTGACCGTTTCCTGGGCATCGTCAATCGGGACTTCATAGGGTTTTTGCCCCATTTCCAGCATCAGAAGTTCGGGGAGGCTGGACTGTGTCCCTTCGATCTGCGAGGAGAGGACCGCTTCCTTCCGCAGATAGCTGTAGATCAGCATGTCGGCATTGGGGAGATTCAACGACAACGCGTTCAATCCGCCAATCGCGGTTAAGGCATCGGCGAACTTCTCCAACAACTCGCCGGACATTTCGACTGGAGGATCGGGAGGCAACGGCTGGGGCACGAACGCGCTGACGCGGAGATCGCGGTCTCTGATGGTTTCATAAGAGCCGGTAGGGCCTCGACGCATGGCGAGATAAACCTCCAAGAGTGCATAAATCTTCGCAGGGGATTATTACGAAGCGATTCGGGGTTAAGTATTATTATAACAGTTGCGAAGCGATTCGGGGTTAACTCTTCTTAAGGATTTCTTACGAAGATTTAGAGGCGGGGATAGGCATCAATCCAAGTTCTGCCAAGCTATGTGCGACGAATTCGACGTCAGGTTGATGCATGAGTATTCGCAGCGGGTAGTCTTTGATTGAGCCTTGCAGCCACTCTTCGAATGCGATGACCACGACGCGCTCGAGGTTTCGGCCCATCGCGTATCCGAACTCGATCGCGGCGTTGGTTGAGAGGTCCGGTGTAGGACGTGGAGTTCGTCGCTGCAGTCCAATTTCGCCCAGCTACGGTCTCGGATGACCATGAGGTCGCCTTCGGTCTGACGAGGGCCGTTCGCCCAGCGTCGGTCGTATTCGATGGCGGGGCAGAAGACGTCTTTGTCGGTTAATTCGTTTTCGATGTACCGCTCGCACCAACGGACAATCGTTCGGCGGTCCGCCTCTGAGACGCTGGTTATTGGTGTTGCTAGGTAGACACGTTTCACTCTACGACCGCCGCTATCTCTTCCTCTGTCATTCCAGCTTCTCGGAGGACCTCCCAGTTGTGTTCGCCTAGGGCTGGGGAGGGTTTGAGGTCGGGCATTCCGTTGGTGAAGTTCAGGATGGGGCCGGAGGTCCGGTAGCGGTGCCCGGTGTGGTGTTCGAGTTCGATGATGTAGTTGTTGGCGACGGCTTGCTCGTCCCAGACGAGATCTTCGCTGAAGCGGATGGGGCCGCAGGGGATGTCTTTGGCGTTTAGCTCTTCGACCCACTCGGCTGTGGTCTTGGAGTCGAAGATCTCCTCAAAGGTCTTGACCATGTCTTCGGCGAGTTTCTCGGCTTCGGGGGAGCTGTGGTCGAAGTCAGGGTCTGTGACCCGGGGGTCTTCCAAGTTGAGGTGGTTGAGCAATCGTGCTCGCGCGGCCCAGTCGAGGGTGCCGAGGCATAGGCCACCGTCTTTGGTTCGGTAGGCGCGGTAGTAGCAGCGGTAGATGGCGGGTCGGACGACGTTTTGGTAGTCGTGCTGGATCTCCTGGTAGCTTTTGCCTTCGGCGATGAGTTGCGGGTATCGCTCCTGGTACCAGGTCATGGATGGCGTGGGTGCATCGAGCATGTGCATGATCCTCATGCACTGCATGGCTAGGGCGTTCATCATCAGGCTGGTCTCGACCTTTTGGCCCTTGCCGCTGTCGCCTCTGCCGATGATTCCTGCCATGACGCCTGCGGCGGCGCAGTAAGCGGAAGAGAGATCGATGTATGAGGATGACCAGACGACTTCGGGTTGACCACCGGGGTTGATTTTGCCCTCGGAGGTTACGGCACCAGTGAAGCCTTGCATCACCAGATCGAAGCCGGGAGCGCCACCGAGAGGGCCTTTCATGCCGTATGCGGTGACCTCGACGTAGACGATGGCGGGGTTAATTGCGGAGAGCGAATCGTAGTCGATGCCAAGGGCTTTTGCGGTGTCGGGACGGTTATTTGAGATGACGCCGTCGGACATCTTAACGATCTTCTCAAGGGCTTTTTGGCCTTTATCGTCCTTAAGGTTGAGTGTGACGCTTTTGACGCCACGGTTGAGTGGTAGGAAGGTGCGGCTCTCGTAAGGTGCGAAGGGTTGTGAAACTCGCCACGGGTCGCCGGTGGGAGGCTCGATCTTGATGACCTCAGCGCCCATGTCGGCGAGGATCTGTCCGGCGAATGGACCGGCGACGAAGTTTCCGAATTCGATCACCTTGATGCCTTCGAGCGGTCCTTTTTGGTGGACGCCGTTGTCTTGTGCGCCGTTTTCTTGGGCACCGTTTTGGGATGCGTTCTCGGTCATGGTGATTTGGAATATAACACTGGATGTGACGATCGGTTGCCTTTCGTGGCTTACACCGTTATGTTTCGAACCGCTATCGTCAATGTCGTAACATGCGAATCGTTGCTTAGAACCTCGATTGATTGGAGGCATGTCTTGTATACGACTGATATGTATGAGGGGATGATTGCGGAGACGATCACTGTGGGGACGTCTGATGGGACTGCGATCAACGCTTATTTTGCGCGTCCGTTGGGGCCGGGTCCTCACCCCGGGATGGTGCTGGCGCATCATATGCCTGGTTGGGATGAGTGGTATCGGGAATGCGCGCGGAAGTTTGCGCATCATGGGTACGCGACGATTTCGCCGGACTTGTATCACCGCAGCGGCCATGCGTCTCCTGAGGATGTGGCCGCGCATGTGCGTTCTGAAGGCGGAGTTCCCGATGATCAGGTCGTGGGGGACCTTGAGGCGTCTATGAAGTTCCTGAGGTCGCTGCCCAACTCCAATGGCAAGGTCGGCGCTTTTGGGACTTGCTCGGGGGGACGTCATGTGCTGTTGGCGGCTTCGCGGGTTGGGGGATTCGATGCGGTTGTCGATTGCTGGGGAGGGAGGGTTGTGATGGATGAATCGGAGATCACTGAAAACTGTCCGGTGGCGCCGGTCGACTACACGGCGGACCTTTCATGTCCGGTTCTAGGTCTCTTCGGAGAGGAAGACGGGAGTCCCTCGCCGGATCAGGTGGCGATTCACGAAGCGGCGCTTAAGAAGCACGGCAAGGAGTATGAGTTTCATATGTACGCCGGTGCTGGACACGGGTTTTTCTACCACGACCGATCGGCGTACCGTCAGGAGCAGGCGGTGGATGGTTGGCAGAAGACTTTCGCGTTTTTGAGCAGGCATCTCTCGTAGGCCTAATGTCGATGTCCGTCAAATCGCAGGAGAACACGCTATGTGCACAATGATTGCTGAGAAGGCCGCTGTGACTGGCAGCGGGAAAGGAACGCCCGGTTGGATCGAGGTCGATCAGGTGGCGGTGTCGTATGACCACCCCAGCCACATGACGATGGAGCATGCGCTGAACATCGACTTCACAGATACGTCGCAAGGGCTGGGCGCGAGGGTTGCGGTCGAGCTGACGCCTCAGTCGGCGCAGCGTCTGGTGGCGTTGATCAATGATGCTCTTGAACGGGGTGCTGCAGTGGACCCGGTGGCGTTCGAGTAGGTGCGTCATCTAGCCCGCAGGCGTTTGTCCGCACAGGGGTCTTAGAATATGAGCATCGCGTTTTGGTGGAGATTTATGGAATGTTTAGCTTTCTCAAGCCACAGGACAACCTGACGGATGCTGACCGAGAGCATGGTCTCTCGGTGATGAGCAAGCAGACATTCGCGGCAGCGGGTGCGGATGGTTTCGTTTCGGCCGGGTTCCTTTCGGCGTTCGCGTTGCTGATCGGGGCTTCGAATCTGCACATCGGGATCTTGACTGCGATCCCATTCGTGTCGCAGGCGCTTCAAATCGTCGCAGTGGTGGCGATCGAACGAGTCCGTATGCGGAAAGCGGTGGTAGTGGTCGGTTATCTGATTGCGTATTCGACTTGGGCTCCGGTGGCATTGATTCCATTCATCTTGGACGTGCCGCACGCGGGTGCGGTGACACTGCTATTGGTTTTCGTTGCGATACGTGGTGTCGCCACGTCGTTCGTGGTGACAGGCTGGAACAGCTGGTTGCGAGACATAATCCCTGTTGCTACTGCCGGTAATTTCTTCGGTCAGCGGTTGAGGCGAGCAACGATCGCGGCGATCATCACAGGTCTAGGAGCCGCGATTTTCGTGGACTGGTGGAAAGGATTTGCCGATCCGGCGGATGAAGTTGTCGGGTACTCGATTGCGTTTCTATTCGGATCGGTGATTTTGGGTTACAGTGCCGTTGTATTCATGTCACGGATACCTGAACCTCGGATGGTGAGCGTATCGTCGAACTCGGTGGGTGGGATGTTGAAGAATCTGTCGGATCCGTTCACCAACTCTGACTTTAGGAAGTTCATTAACTTCCTGTTCGTGTTCTATTTCGTGATCAACCTAGCGGTCCCCTTCTTCGCGGTATACATGCTCCAGCGATTGGATCTGCCGCTATCGCTAGTCGTCGGCTTAGGGGTGCTGAGCCAGGTCAGCAGTGTGATCTTTTACCAGGTTTGGGGCAATTGGGCGGACCGATTCGGTAGCAAAGTGATTTTGTCAATCTCGGCATCGCTTTACTTCTTGGTGATAATCGGATGGACATTCACGACTTTGCCCGAACGGCATGCGGGGACGATACCGATCTTGGTGTTCATGCATCTACTGTTAGGTGTAGCGATTGCCGGGGTGAATATCGGGGTGACGTCGCTGCGGATGAAGATGGCGCCGGCAGGACAGGCGACTTCATACATGGCCGCGGCATCTTTGGCATTAAACCTGGGTGCTGGTTCAGCGCCGTTGATCGGTGGTGCATTTGCGGATTTTTTCGATACCCGGAGTTTCAGGATCGAGGTTCAGTGGATCGACCCGTCAAATGTTGTTGAGCTGCCTGCGTTCTCGTTGACTGGTTTCGATTTCCTCTTCGCCGTTGCGTTTTTGCTAGGATTCGCGGTGATACCGGTGCTGTCAAAGATTCCAGAAGCGGGTGAGACAGATACGGAAACGGTGCTAGAGGAATTGAGGTTGCAGACGCGCGAAAACCTGAGAGGGTTGGGCGCAGTACCGGGCGGAGGAGCCGTCTCCAACCTATCCGTATCCACGATGCGATACGCGCCTAGGGTTTCGGGGTTGGATATAGCGGTGGGTGTCACGGCGTATCAGATCTCGGCGGCGACAAAGTCGTTGATCGATGCGACGACGCTCGGAGGAACAACTCTCCGCGGCGTGCGTGGTCATGTTAGAGACGCCGTGAGGAATGCATCACAAGGAGCGCGCGATGCCAGCTCGCAGGGCGCGCAGATCGCGTTCGGTGTCACAAATGGTGCGGTCAAGTCGATTGCCGAGGCAGGAACGGGGAGCGCTCGGCAGTTCAGAACAGCACTGCGGACAGCGATCACAGCAACCAACGAAGTGGCTGGCAATCCGCGTGAAGTGCTAGCCGGAGCAGTAAGAGGGGCTGTGGCGGGGACTATCGAATCTGGCTACACAGACGTCGATTTACCTCGGGCGGTCATCAGACAGGCGAGGATAGTCGCGCCGGACTTGGGCGTTACTGAAGATGAAGCGGTGAGGGTAGCGGCGAGCGCGGTGGTCGAAGCGATGAGCGACATGCCCGTATACGAACAGGCCCAAGCATGGGACACGATATTGCGGGAGCTGGTCACGGATGGAGGACGGGGTCAAGATGGTCTTGACGACGCAAACGAGACCCCGAACTCGGTGCAATCCGCGTAGATTGGGAAAATCGGAGCCTGAATCCAGTTTGATTGCAACTGGATTCGAGACTTTGGCACCCCGAACTGGTATCATTGAAATATCGACGATTCTATCCTTACATCTACGCGCGCGTATACGCGCGTGCGCGCGCCATTGCGATCATGGCGCTGTCTGGATCGGTCAAAACTGATCGTTTCGGGCACCGGCGAGATGTCAGGTTCTGAGAGACCAACGAAGTCCCAGCCTGGAGGCCTATGACTACCGAAACCACCGTCCTTACGAACGGCAACGGACACGCCGGTTCTTCCGAGTACACCGCTGAAGACATCACAGTGATGGAGGGTCTGGAGGCCGTCCGCAAGCGTCCGGGGATGTACATCGGCACGACTGGGCCGGAAGGTGTCTTCCATCTCGTCCGTGAGATCGTCGATAACAGCGTTGATGAGGCGATGGCGGGGTTCGCCACCACGGTGGACATCCACATCCATGCCGACGGCTCGGTGACGGTGATAGACGATGGTCGAGGTATTCCTGTCGATACGCATGACAAGACCGGCAAATCGGCGCTTGAGACGGTGATGACCACTCTCCATGCCGGCGGTAAGTTCGGCGGCAAGGGATACCAGGTTTCTGGCGGACTACACGGTGTTGGCGCGTCGGTGGTCAATGCTCTGTCCGAGTGGACCGTGGTTGAAGTTAGGCGAGACGGCTACGTCTACAGCCAGCGATTCGAGCGCGGCATCACGATTAACGAGATGAGTCGACGGCCTCAAAATTCCTCAGACCTTGAGGGCAATGGGACCATGGTCACCTGGTTGCCCGACAAAGATGTCTTCCCAGAGGTAGCGTACGACTGGGACGGAGTGACAAGTCGGCTGCGTGAGATGGCCTATCTCAACCAAGGGCTCAGGATCCGTCTGCGCAGCGATTGGCACGAAGAGGTGCAGTGGCCTCACAACGATGTCACTTTCCGGTTCGACGGCGGTGTCCGGAGCTTTGTTCGGACCTTCAACCGTCGCCGAGGCGGTATTCATGACAGCGTGATCTACGCCGCGGGCACAGTGGAAGACGTCGCTGTCGAGGTGGCGTTCCAATACAACCAGTCGTTCGTCGAGAACTGCTTGTCGTTCGCCAACGTGATCCGCACTGGCGACGGGGGCACGCATGTCACTGGCTTCCGCTCCGCGCTCACTCGTGTGCTCAATGACTATGCGAAGAAGAACAACCTTTTGAGCGGCGGCAAGGACGGAGTGGCTACTCTCTCCGGCGAGGACGTGCGGGAAGGGTTGATGTCGGTAATCAGCGTGAAGGTGAAGGACCCGCAGTTCGAGGGACAGACGAAGGGAAGGCTTGGGAACCCGGAGGTCAGGCCCGCCGTAGAGACTCTGGTGGGCCGGTATTTGACCGAGTTCCTCGAAGACCACCCGGACGAGGCGAGGATCATCATCGACAAGGCGTCGACCGCGGCGCGGGCACGAGAGGCCGCCAAGAAGGCACGTGACCTCATCATCCGCAAGAACGCCATGGATGGCGGTTCGCTACCGGGCAAGCTCGCCGACTGCGCCGAGAAGGATCCTTCACGTTCGGAGCTGTACATCGTCGAGGGTGAGTCCGCCGGCGGTTCGGCCAAGCAAGGTCGGGACCGCCAATTCCAAGCCATCCTGCCGCTCAAGGGCAAGATTCTGAATGTGGAGAAGGCACGACCGGAGCGTATGTTCGCCCACGAGGAGATAGCGGCTCTGATCACTGCTATCGGTGCTGGCATGGGTGAGGATTTCGACCCTGAGAAGCTGCGCTACCACCGTATCATCATCATGACCGACGCCGACATCGACGGCGCTCACATCCGCACCCTATTGCTGACGTTCTTCTTCCGCAACATGCGGCAGTTAATAGATGATGGCTACCTGTACATCGCCCAACCACCGCTGTACAAGGCGTCTAAAGGACGTCGAAGCAACTGGCTCTACGCGGATGCCGATCTCGACAACTGGATGGCTGAGAGAGCGTTCAACGGCCTGACTATCGAGTCTGCCGATGACGAAGTGTCGTTGACCGTTAAAGGCAAGCGGCTTGGCAACACCATCACGCAGCTCAGGGAGTTCAGAGAAGCATTCGACATCGCGAAAGCTCTTGGCGTGCCTGAGGAAGTGTTCTTCGACCTTCTCACCGACCCCGATTGGCAGAATCTATCGTTCGCCAGAGACAGGTCTCCCGAGGCGGCTGGCGACTTGGACGATGATGATCTCTTTGACCAAGACAACTCATTCCAAGTCGGCCTTTTCAATGGGAGCGTCGATGAGAATGGAACGTCTTTCACCAGGGAAGTCAATGAGCAACCATTAGATGTCGAAGAGGACGAACCTGCCCCGATCACGTTCAGCATCCACGGATATGAACTCTCAGAGGACGTGTACAACAACCCTGCGATGCGACGTGCTCGAAGGATCTATCCCGATGTGGTTGATTTCATATCTTCTGACGGGTTCATTCTCAAGAAGTCAGACGCGATTGTGAATGACGACCTGTGCTGGGATGAGCTACCTGAGGCTTTGGAGGAGAATTCCGACACCAGCGGCATCAACATCCAGCGTTACAAGGGCCTCGGCGAGATGAACCCGGACCAACTCTGGGACACTACCATGAACCCAGGCAACCGATTGATGTTGCGGGTAACCGCGGAAGACGCGATCAGCGCTGATGACATCTTCCGGACTTTGATGGGTGAGGAAGTTGGTCCGCGGCGCGACTTCATCCGGGCAAACGCGTTGGAAGTTAGGAATTTGGATGTTTAGGTAGTACTAGATAAGTACTCCTAAATACTCAATTTCTAAGTAACAACAAAAAGACCGTCGACTTTGTCAGGAAGTTCGGTTAAGCGGTGTTTTCTGAACTGAGAACGGTGCTTTCCTATTGAATGTGATGATGTCAAGATCGCGTTGGTTCAGTGTCAATAGATTTGTTGCTGGGATGACGGGAGGCCTGTCTGATGGCATCTAGCCGCGGTGACATTGGTTTGTTGACAATCTGTCGCGCTTGAATCGCGAAGATGTTGACGAGTGCAATACTGGTTTAGGCCTTCTCCAAGGGTCAGGGTTGGACGCAGGCCTTGAGTTGCCGGCTACCCAAACCAGCTCTGCAGGGTGGCTGTGTCGACTTCAACCCGACCATCCGAACTGCTCCTGAGGATGCTGAACAGTGGAAGCGATCTATCCCTCAGTTTGTCTCCGCCGCCCTGATTCCGATCCAAGATACATAAGGCGACGTCAATGTCAGCTGGCAACTCAGCAACGGCATCAACAGCATTAAGGAGCGAGCCACCAGTTGAGATCGTGTCGTCCCAGATGGCCACTCGGTCGCCCGGGTTGATGTGGCCTTCGATCTGCTTGCCCATCCCGTGCTGCTTCTGCTCGGAACGGACGAAGTAGCCCTTGATGTCGTGTCCCTTGGTGTAGGCCGACAGCGCAATGCCGCCGATTATCGGGACCGCGGCGACTGCTGGCCCACCAAAGCGGTAGATGCCGCGTCGTATCAAGATATCGACGAATAAATCAGCGATGATCCCCACGCTCTCGCCATCAGTGGTCAGAAGCCGTCCGTCGAAGTAGTAGCTTGACTTGGCGCCGGATGTGAGAGTGAAGTCGCCGTATCGCAGGGCTTCCAGTTCCAAAGCACGCTCAAGAAGGCGCTCGGCTTTGGCTATTGCTTTTGTGGAATGCATCGGTAGAGTCTGTTTTCGATGATAAATCTGTGTGTCATCGGTGGGACGCGATCTTCCGCCGCGGTCAATTCGCCATCGGCGTACAAGCGCCTTATCTCCGAACTGCTGACATTGATCATTGGCCCGCGGATCGTGATCGTCCAGGGTGGGGGCGTGGGTCGCGTCTCTGCCAAAGCGCCGGGCCGTTCAACGATGGCGATTGTGCATTCTTCCAGCAACTCTTCGTGTCGATGCCAGCGGTGCAACGTTGAGGCAGCGTCTGCGCCGACAGCGAGAATGAATTCGCTGTGCGGACTGTAGATGTTGCTCAGGTCTCGAATCGTGTCAAGCGAGTATGTGGTTCCCTGCCGTACCACGTCGACATCAGAAACCTCGATACGATCCTCGCCCTCGGTCGCCAAGGCCACCATCTGCAGGCGGTCCTGGGCAGAAGCGAGCGGGGGGCCTTCGCGGAGCCAAGGTTGACCAGCCGGGACCATCAGCACTATATCTGCGCTCAACTCGTCGCGCAGGCACCGGGCTATTGCGATGTGGCCGTTGTGGATCGGATCGAAGGTGCCGCCGAATACGACGATTCGGCTTTTGCCGGGCCGATCGCTCACTGCCACTCAAACTCCCAATCGCCAACCAAGATCACATCGCCTTCCTTCGCCCCGGCACGTCTCAAGGCTTCGGTGACGTTCATCCGCTCAAGCCGCTCGTGGTACTGGACCAACGCGTCGAAATTGTCGAGATTGGAACCGGCGGCAAGACGGACCGCGCGGTCGTGGAGGATGCGGAACTCGTTTTCGCCAGAGCGAACGACATCCTTGGTGTTGCTCATTCGAGGCCGGAATACGGGCAGGTTCTCATCGTCTAAGGGATCGGCGCCATTGGAGTATTCAGGCCCGAGCATCGCGGCTTCCGCGTCGCTCGCTTCTCGCCGCATGTCTGCTAGTCGGTAACATATCGCCGCAACTAGATCGTCAATGCCGCGTCGGGTTGCGGCAGAGATGAAATAGATCGGTGTGTCGTCTCCGGCCGCCTCGCAAACTTGATCCTCGATCTCGTCCTGCAAGAGTTCAACTTCTTCGATGTCGAGTTTGTTGACTGCGATCATCTGAGGCGTCTTGGCCAATCGAGCGTCGAACGCGTCCAACTCTTGATTAATGGTTCGTATCCGTTCGCCCGGTTCGCCTTCGCTACCGTCAACGACGTGCACCAGCAACCTCGTTCGCTGCATGTGCTTGAGAAACTCGTGGCCCAACCCGACGCCTTCCGATGCTCCTTCGATTAAACCTGGGATGTCAACCGCGGCAAAGGCGTCGATTCCATGTTCCACGATGCCGAGAACTGGTTCGAGCGTTGTGAAAGGGTAATCGGCGATCTTGGGACGAGCTGCGCTGATTGCTGTGAGCAGGCTGGACTTGCCGGCGTTTGGCATCCCGACGAGGCCGACATCGGCGAGGATTTTGAGATTCAGGCGCAGGTTGACGGTCTGACCGATTTCGCCAGCTTCGGCAAGGAGCGGTTCGCGATTCACTGAAGATACGAACGCGGCATTGCCGAGTCCCCCACGACCGCCCCGCGCGACTTCGATTCGTTGACCGGGGCGGACGAGATCGCCTAGAAACACCTCGGAGCCGCTGGAGCGCTTGGGAAGCTCCCAAACCTCGGTGCCGACAGGAACCGTCACCTCTACATCATCACCGTTGGCTCCGTGCCGTTTATTCCTAGCGCCGTTGCCGCCATTTCCCGCGATGAAATGACGCCGATACCTGAACTTCAGCAGGGTGTTGAGGGATGGGTCAGCGACCAAAGTAACGGATCCACCGTTTCCGCCACTACCGCCCGCAGGGCCGCCTAAGGGCCGCATCGCCTCCCTGAGGAACGTGGCCATTCCCTTTCCGCCGTTGCCAGCCCTCGCTTCGATGATCGCCTCGTCAATCATGTCGCGATTCTAATCTGCGACTGATTAGCGACGCTTGCGGGGTACTAGCGCATCAGGTTGGTGAAGCCTTCTTGGACGAAATCGCGGTCGGTTGTGACTACTTCGTCGATGCCATCGCGGCGCATGATGGTCATTCCGACGCAATCTACCATGCTGTAGCGCTTGTCGTGGCGACTTTCGTATAGATCCAGGGCGTCGTTGTACAGGCCACGATCGACTATCTCAACGCGGTATTTCGGGTCAGCCAAGGCACGTCTGACAAATCTAGCCACCTCTCGCCTCGTCCGAGAACCGCTCCGGCTGTAATGAGCAAGCAACTCGTTCATGACGTCACGTGCGCAACCCAAGCGGACGTTGTCGTCTGCAACGAATGCGTTGTACAAGTCCCATGCGGCCAACCATCCGTTGTCACTCGAGTCGAATAGGGCGATCAGAAAACCCGAGTCAACGTAGATCACTCTTCCCATGGGTATTTGTCGCGCTTAGGAAAACCGTATAGGTAGTGCTTGTAATTCAGCGAGCCGTCATGTGGCATCGCGTCTTTCTCTTCCTGCGGGATGTTTGACCACAACACTTTAGCCAATCCACCCAAGTGCCCAGGCAAGAACTCCCCATCCCGAACAAATACATGATCCGCGTCGGGCAACCGCGCCTCTAACGCTTCGAGCGCGACGTATCCATCCTCATCAACTTCATACTCGCCGGTGTTGACGTCGATGACCACCCACTGGCCGTTGAGCGTGTCGCCAAGTTCGTCCTTGATGCGCTCGTGATACATCTTCTCGGCGGTTTCGATCGCCAAGTTGTATCGATTTTTCTCCGAAGACATGAAAAGCCTCGTAAATCAACCTAACCTGTTCGTCGATTCTAAAGCACCTATCACGCATGAATGATGTGACGATCGGCGATCGCTTCGACCAAGCCGCTACAGATTCCAACCCAACAACCGAATTGTTGCCGCTGTTATGCAATAACATTGTCGCGGTGAGAAAGGTTCTCGCACCTCGATCACGTTGCTGGACGAAATGTAAACCTAGGGAGACCCTGAGTTGGAGAATATCAGCAAGGAAAAACTGGTTCAGATGCTGGAGAGGATGTGGTTGATACGTCATTTCGAAGTCCGGGTGATGGAGGTGCACGCGGCTGGTGAGTTCACAGGCGCGGCACACCCGTATATCGGCGAAGAGGCTGTGGCCGTCGGTGCGTGCGCTGCGCTGGAAGATACCGATTACATCGCGGGCAACCATCGTTCCCACGGGCATCCACTGGCAAAAGGCGGAAGCGTCAAACGTGCGATGGCCGAACTCTACGGCCGGGTAGATGGCTACTGCAAGGGCAAAGGCGGATCGATGCACCTCGCAGACTTCTCCATCGGCATCTTGGGCGAATCCGGCATCGTCGCTTCGTCAGTCCCTGTTGCTACTGGAGCCGCCCTAGCCGCCAAGATCAAAGGCGAGGACTTTGTATCGATGGTTTTCTTCGGCGACGGCGCATCGAACCAAGGGGCCTGCCACGAGTCGATGAACCTTGCCGCGCTCTGGAAACTTCCCGTGATATTCCTCTGCGAGAACAACCAGTTCGCAGTCACAACCTCTTATCACGACTCGGTATCAGTTGAGCACATCTCTGACCGCGCAGCGGCTTACGACATGCCGGGTGTGTTGGTCGATGGTCAAGATGCCATCGCAATGTACGAAGCTACACGCGAGGCGGTGGCTAGGGGAAGAGCAGGAGAAGGACCCACTCTTATCGAGGCCCTGACCTATCGGTACGAAGAACACTCCTTAGGTCTCGGACGCGTCCGTCGCGGTGAGTACCGCACACAAGACCAGATCGACGAGTGGCGCGAGCGTGACCCGATCGATGTTTTGGAACGTACTCTCACTTCGCAAGGTATTCTTACTCAAGAAGAGTGTGACGCCATATCAAAAGCGAAAGAGGCTGAGGTCGAAGAAGCTGTAGAGTTCGCAAGGAACAGCCCGTATCCCGAACCCGAAGAGTTGTTTGAGGATATGTGGGCCGACCCCATCCCGGCGCCATAGTCAACACGTATCGACCGACCGAAGCCGACTCTGAGACCTAGAAAGCACCCGCGAAATGGCATCCAACACGATCTACGTCGAAGCTATCAACCAAGCGATCATTGAGGAGATGGAGCGCGACGAGAACGTCTTCATCATGGGCGAAGACATTCGTCGTTCCGTCTACGGCGCAACCGCTGGACTACTCGATCAGTTCGGAGAGGGCCGCGTCCTCGATACTCCGCTCTCCGAAAACGGCTTCTTCGGAGCAGCCATCGGTGCTTCTCTCGTCGGCATGCGACCAATAGTTGAGACGTTGACCAGCTTCATGTGGGTGGCGATGGATCAGCTCGTGAGCCAAGCCGCGAAGATGCGTTACATGTTCGGCGGTCAGGCCTCGCTCCCGGTCGTCTACCGCGCCACCATGTTCTACGGCGGTGGATCGGCAGCGCACCACTCGGACCGTTCGTATCCGATGTTCATGAATATGCCCGGATTCAAGATCTTGGTGCCGGCAACGCCGCGCGATGCCAAAGGGTTGCTCAAGACTGCTATCCGCGATAACGATCCATGTATCGTCTTTGAAGACGGGACATTGGGCGGCGCGTCTGGCGATGTCGAAGAAGGAGAGGCGGCCTTGGTGCCGTTCGGCGTGGCCGATGTACCCCTCACAGGCTCCGATGTGACCGTCGTAGCCATCGCAGGCGCAGTCCCAATGGCGCTGCGAGCTGCGGAAGAGCTCGAAGAAGATGGGATCTCGGTCGAGGTGATCGATCCACGCACGCTGGTGCCTCTTGACAAGGCCGCAATCTTGGAATCCGTCGCCAAAACCGGGCGATTGGTGATCGCCGATCCCGCACACAAGGTCTGCAGCGCCGCATCGGAGATCGCATCGATAGTCTCGCAAGAAGGATTTTGGGATCTTCAGGCGCCCATCATTAAGGTAGCCGCAGAGCAGGTTCATATCCCTTACACACCGGTACTTGAGCGATTGGTATACCCATCATCAGAAAAGATAGCTGACGCGGTTCGCGACACTTTGGAGGATTGATTCATGCCCAGAACACCAGAATCGATAGTTACAGCGCTTGTAAATAGGAATGCCAGAGTAACGGCTCCGCGTCGCGAGATCATCGACTGCATCTCTAAGGTTCCGCGCACATTCACCGCCGAGGATGTTTGCGCACAGCTTCCGCATATAGGTCGAGCCACCGTTTATCGAACGCTGAAGATACTGCAAGACTCGGACATCATTTGCAAGGTGGTGATGCCCAGCGACGAGATGGCTTACAGTGTCTCTGCCGACCTTGATCAGGAAACAGGTCTCTCGCGGATACCTGTGCACCACCATCACGCAGTTTGTACTGTCTGCACCGCGGTCCGATACTTCAACGCCGAGGCAATCGAACGCGCTATCCACGCGTTGAGCGGATCCGTGCAGGGCGTTATGGGAGAAATAATCGACCACCGCATCGAGGTATACGACATCTGCCCAAGGTGCGTGGCCCAAAATCCAGAAACTGAATAGGCAGTCCGAGACGACATTAATCGTCCTGCTGAGTCCAGCACGCAACCTCTAGCCGCGAAGAAATCCAGCGGCTCTTCAAAATAGTGGCAGTTATGGTCATACAACATGCCTAAAACGAGGGTTTACGTTACAATCCGTGATTATGATTTTGTCGGAAATGACGCGAATCTCGGAAATGTGCGATAAAAGCCTAAAATGACTTCGACACCTCGCCAGCCGACAGAAGAGTCGCAGCATCGTCACCATGATCATGCGGACCATGATCACTCCGGTCATTCGCACGGCCACGACGATCACGCTCACGACGAACGCAGCCATGACGATCACGACCACTCAGGTCATGACCACCACGATCATTCCGGCCACTCGCATGGTCACGACGATCATGATCACTCTGACCACGAACACGGCCATGACGATCACGATCACTCAGGTCATGATCACCATGGTCACGGGCAAGACCACCACGATCATTCCCACGATTACCGCGAGGCAGGGCGACGAAGCCTCCTCATCTCCCTGTTCCTGATAGGCGGCTTTATGATCGCCGAGTTGATCGGCGGTATCCTATCCGGTTCTCTGGCGCTGCTGGCTGATGCAGGGCACATGATCACCGACGCGATGGCGATCGCGCTGGCTTTGTTCGCATTGTGGATAGGCGATCGTGTCGAAGATGCTGGTCGAACTTACGGTTTCCGGCGCGCCGAGGTCCTCGCCGCTGCGATAAATGCCATATCGCTCTGGATTATCGTCGCCTGGATCTTCTTTGAGGCGTATCACCGGTTGCGAGGAATCGAAGATATCCACATCGAAGGCCCGTTGATGCTGATCGTCGGCACACTAGGTCTGATTGTGAATATCGCCGCGGCGTGGATATTGCACAGTAATTCGGAACACAGCTTGAATGTGGAAGGTGCTTTCTGGCACGTCATGGGTGACTTGATGGGTTCAGTTGGTGTCGTCATCTCAGGCATCGTGATCATCACCACCGGATGGGTATTGATCGACCCGATCTTGAGCGTCTTGATCGGGCTGTTGATACTTTGGAGCTCGTGGGGCCTCGCCAAGAAGGTCGTGGCCGTTCTACTTGAGGCAGTGCCAGCACACGTTGATGTCGAGAAACTGTGCGATGAGATCGAGGACATGCCGGGAGTCGCACTCATACACGACGTTCATGTCTGGACCATAGCGTCAGGTTATGAAGCCATGACCGCGCACGTCCTCGTAGATCCAGACTTGGCCAAGGAACAGACCGACTTCATACTCAGACACATTCGAGAGATCGCAACCGGAAAATATCACATCCACCATGTCACTATTGAAGTCGAGCAGACTTTGACCGGATGCACCGAGAACCACCTGGTCAGCCATCTGCTGCAGAGGCAGACTTTTTAGGTTTAAGGGCATGGAACACAAGGCAGGTGAACCTGCCAAACGCTTCGTCCTTATGGTTATCCTTATTTGAACTTTTCGCCAAGGCCTAGGCGCAGACAGAAAAAAACGCCCCGCATCCTAACCACGATGCGGGGCGTTTTGTATTTTGTCGAGAATCAGGCGTTTCTAAGCGTGGTGCTCGTGGTCATCGCACTCATGCTCGCTGTGAAGGTGCTCCCCGGCGTGGTGCTCGTGTCCGTCGCACTCGTGCGGGTCGTGGACGTGTCCGGGCTCATCGCCATGGTGCTCGTGGTCGTCGCACTCGTGCTGGTCGTGCATGTGCTCGCCGGCGTGATGCTCGTGGTCGTCGCACTCGTGAACTTCATGGGCATGTGCGGCCATTTTTCTCTCCTTGAGGCTATTTTCAATCGCTCCAACGAATGGAGCGTTCCGTTGTCGCCAACTATATAAACCATATAGTTTCAGCGATCCTGAGTAAATAATACATGTTTTTATCGAAGATGTCCAAATGATCGGAGCAATCTTGGCTTACTGACCCATGCTGAGTTCATTCAAATGCCGTAATTTAGAATCATCTTGTGCGCCAACATAGATAAGATATCGTATCAAAAGGAGCAAAACTAAGTGGACAATGTATCACAACTTAAGATTTCAAACAATGTTGCGAACTGTAACATAGCATCAATAAAGCCACTATCTTTAAGATACAACGTCTACTTTGGATTAATAACAGTGTTGCTGATGATCATCGGTTTCGGATCAGGCATCGTCGGACCTTTTGCCGAAAACGCTGTTGCCCAGACTACTGGGATATGCGATCGAACTCCTGAAGTCGCCGACGCCATAGTCGCCGAAATCCAGAGCACTCGCCCCGAAGCGTCTTGTGCAGACATCACAGAAGACGAGCTGGGTTCCATTGAAGGGCCCATCAGCATCAAACCTTCCGCGCTCAAAGCCGGTGACTTCGCCGCGCTGACAGCACTGACGGAGCTGAAGATCGCGGGCTCCGGTTTGATCCTGCTTCGAGCCGGCACATTTACGGGCTTGGACAACCTGGAGACTCTGGAGGTCCAAAGCCCCTCTCTCTCCACTATCCACAGCGGCGCGTTCAGTGGTCTTCCGAGAATCAAGACCCTACACTTGCAGGGCAACAACATCAAGGCCGTGCCGCGAGACATTTTCGACGGTCTCGGAACCTTGGAAGCGCTGAGTTTGTACGGCAACCGGATCGGCTCGTTGCCGATAGGCATTTTCTCAGGCTTAGAGCAGTTGAGAACTCTCGACCTGCACACGGGCGGAGTCAAAAATCTGTCGCACGGCATCCTGACCGGTATGCCGAATCTCCGCGCTTTGCATTTCCGCAACGAGGCGACTGGCGTGCTTGAGAGCGGTGCTTTTATCGATTTAGGAAATCTGCAATGGCTCTATCTAGAAGGTAGCGGCATCACCAAGATGGCTTCCGGCGCGTTTGCAGGACTTCACAACCTGCGGCGTCTCTACTTGAACGACAACCAAATCGTTTCATTGCCCCCAGGCGTTTTCAGGTATCTGAAAAACATCACCCATCTGCACCTGCACGGGAACGCGCTGGAGACCTTGCCCAGCGGGACATTCAACGGATTGGACCAGTTGAGGGAGCTCTTCCTCCACGACAACAACATCAAGCGCCTACCGGCAGACATCTTTCAAGGATTAGATTCGCTTGAAACTATCCACCTTGATAGGAACCAGCTGACCGAGGTGCCAAACGAACTCGTCAAAGGTTTGACTAACCTGAAGGACCTGACTTTCTTCCACAACCAACTTTCAGACGTCCGTGGATTTGACCTTTCGGACCAAGTCAATCTCAGGAACATCGACTTTGAGGGCAACATGCGGGCGGGGATGCCTGAAGACCTCTTCGTCTCGCCGCCTTGTTCGCTACGGGTCGTAGGGATCGACGGAAACGAATTCGGCGAATTGCCCAGCGCGACAATCGATGGTGTCAAATACGGGATTTTGGATGTCTTGCCGCAACCATCTACGCAAGGCTGCAAACCCGACGATGGCATCACCGATCTCTGGGTAGACGGCATATCGTTGGCCTCTGATGATCTGGCGAAGATCCGTGATGACTTCTCCAAGTTGGAGTGGATCTCGATGCCCGAGACCGGGGCGACTAGCGAAGCAGTGATCGATTTCCTTGCCAACCGATCGTCAACCGCTCTCGACGGTATTGACCTATCGTCCAACGACTTGAGCGATTGGAACAGCATAGACCGCGACGCGATGCTCGAAGCCATCAAAAAGAACGAAAACCTCGTTACGTTGCGCCTGTCCCATATCGGCATCAATGGCGATACCGCGATTGCGATACTCGAAAACGCGGAGCCTGGCTTGCGCCGAGTCGATTTCTCTGAAAACGATCTCAGCGGCTGGAACGATCCCGAAGTCCAAGACCAGTTGGAGGCAGCTTTTTCCCGGTTGCCGAAATCGGAATGGTGGTTCGTTGAGCTCAACGATACCTCCATCGACTCAACAGCCGCGGGAACTATCCTGACGAACGTGGCCAGAGCCTCTGGCGAACGTAACTTCGTCAGGATCGAACTCTCAAACAATGAAGTCACAGAGATCGATGCTTCATGGTTTGAAGAGTGGGAGGTATTGTCAGATCTGCACTTGTCCAACAACCAGATCACTACGTTCGATCCTGCAGTTCTGGGGCAGTTCGCGGACAGCCTCTACTACCTGTATCTAGATGGCAACCCGTTGGAACCCATCCCGTCAATGGAGGAGTTTGAAGCCGTTCTTCCGAACTTGATCGAACTCGAACTCCCCATACCTGAGGAGCCAGTTGAGATGGAAGAAGTCGTCCAGTTGCCCAGAACAGGTGGCGATTCTATGACCATCAACAACGCATTGCGGATCTTAGGGATTGGCTTGACGATTCTGGTTGCAGGAGCCATCCTGCTATCGATCAGGTCGCGGAGAAATCGCGGCATTCCCGTATAGCACCATCCTGTCGCTTCGTATAGCACCGTCATTCCCGCGAACGCGGGAATGATGCACCTCTTAAGCGATCCGTCGTCTCAACGTAGCAACTATCGCGAAGATGATGCCGGATGCCAAGGCTATCGATGCGCCGGACGGCAGGTTGCCGTAGTACGAGGTGTACAACCCGGTAATAGACGCGATAAGCGCGAACAGCACCCCGAACCCGATGATGTGGAAGATCTTGTTCGCTGCGAGCGATGCCGCCGCCGCTGGTGCGATTAGCATCGCTAGCACTAGAATCACACCGACCGCCTGAATCGTCACTACGATCACAACCGAGATCAGCGCCAGAAGCAGATAATCGATCCACCCAACGCGGATACCGGCCACCTCCGCACCAATAGGATCGAAGCTCACGAATACCAGCTCCTTGAAGTACCCGGCAAACACAAGCAACGTCAGCAACGCCACTCCCAACGTGACCAAGATGTCGCCTTCCGTAACTGCCAATATCTGTCCTAGCAGGATGTCTTCAAGGTTGACCGATACTTGCGACCCGAACAACGAGATCAAAACGATTCCGAGCGCGAATAGGCTCGCGAATAGGATGCCGATCGCCGCGTCGGCCTGAATACCCGTCTTGCGGATCAAGAATCCTATCAGGAACGCGAAGACAAGCGCCGCGGGCAGCATTCCGAACCAAGGGCTCAAACCCGCGATCAATGCCAGAGCCATCCCCGGGAATATCGAGTGCGCCATCGCATCACCCATGAAACCGTACCCGCGGGTGATCACGAAGACACCGACCAACGGGCATACGATGCTGATGATGACCGCCACGCCGAGAGCGCGCAACATAAAGCCGTATTGGAACGGCTCGGCGATGTACGAAATCACATCCATGGATGTTTAACCTACTAGCCCGTCAAATCGAGTATGTGCTTTCAGCAGATACCACGTGAGGGCCGTAAAGCTCTTCCAGCACATCGGGAGTGAAGGCATCTTCCGGCGGTCCCCAAGCGCAGACATGGCCGTTGAGACACAGTACCAGATCCATGTTCCGCGCCATGTTCGCCAGATCGTGAGTCGAAAGCAGTATCGTCTGCCCCTCCTCGCACAGCCGCCTCAACACCGCAACCAGCTCGTACTGCGAACCGACGTCGACTCCGCTGAACGCTTCGTCCAGCAGCAGGACTCTCGCGTCTTGCGCCAAAGCTCGCGCCACAAACACCCGTTGACGTTGCCCGCCCGACAGCGAGTGGACGAGTTCATCCTTGCGATGCAGCAATCCCACTCGGTGCAAAGCATCCATCACCGCGTGCTTATCCGTAGTCGACTCGTACCGGAAAGCTCCCAAACTGGGCGTCCTGCCCATCATCACCACATCCCACACCGTAACCGGAAACTGCCAGTTAACATCCTCCGATTGCGGGACATACCCGACCAGTCCTCGGGACCTCGCCGGGTCGATGCCGTAGATGTGCACTGATCCGGCAGTAGGCTCGATAATACCGACCAACGTCTTCAGCAAGGTCGACTTGCCCGCACCGTTTGGCCCCACAATCCCCACGAACGCCCCTGACGGCACGGAGAAAGTCACGTCTTTCAATACTGTGTTCTCTCCGTACGTGACGCGCGCTCTGTGCGCGTCAACCGCCGGCAGGGGAGCCGTGTGCGTCTCTAGCTCGGGATCGTGGTGGCCGGGATGGTTCATCTGCCTTTATTTTTATTCCTCCAGTGCGCCAACAATGATACCCACGTTCGTGCGCATCAAATCGATGTACGTCGCCGCGCCGCTGTCGTCAGCGCCAAGCGAACCCACATGCAATCCGCCGACGAATCTGATCCCCGCTTCCCGCGCCAAAGTGTTCGCAAGTCGATCACTGAGTTGCGCCTCCGCGAAGACGACGGATGCACCTGCCTCCTCCACCTCATGGACAAGCTCTGCCAACTCCTGAGGCGAACGCTCCAACTCGGTGCCGCCGCCGGGGATGATCACTCCAGCGATCGTGAAACCGAACCGGGCGGCGAAGTACCCGAACGCATCGTGGGTTGTCACCATGATTCGGTCGTGATCGTCGATTACTGAGACGCTGTCCGTTATCCAGCCATCCAGCTCCTCGAGCTTGGCGATGTACGCATCACGGTTTGCGTTGTAGTAGTCGGCGGAGGCCGGGTCTATCTCCCTCAACTCCTTTGCGATCTGCCGCACTGCAACGATCACGCGCTCAGGGTCGAACCAGAAGTGCGGGTCCAGCGCGCCGTGCCCATGCCCGTCATCTTCATGGTGGTGCTCGACCTCGTCTTCGGCGTGGTCCTCATCTTCATCCTCATCGCCGTGGCCTTCGCCCTCGTCACCTTCGGCATCTTCGTCCTCGTCACCGTGATGCTCTTCGCCCTCGTCCTCGGCGTCTTCATCCTCGTCATCATGATGCCCTTCCTCGTCAGCATCTTCCTCCTCGTCGTCATGATGCTCGCCCTCTTCCTCCTCGTGGTCGTGGCCCTCTTCAGGATGGTCTTCCGACGACACAATGCCCACAAACGCGAGCGAAGACGGCGTTCCGTCGACTTCCCACTCTTCGGCAACTTCCATGTGGTCGAGATCGAACGCTATGATGTGGCGGTTCGCTTTATCAGTGAAGAACAGCGTCTCACCTACGACGATGAGGTTAGGTGCACCATCCAATCCCCCCATGGGATCGATCGGATCGATCATTTGCGCCTCACCGATCAAGTCGCCATCGGCGGCGTCGATCGAGTTCAACATACCGTCATGAGTGAGAACGTAGAGAACGGATCCGTCGCTGCTGAATGCCGACGTCAAACTGTTCTTGGTTTCTGACGGAGCTAGAACCTCCACCATCTCCTGGTGTTCCGGATCGATCATCCAAATACCAGCGTCTCCGAATCCCCCGGGTCCAACCGTTACGGCCTTACCGAAGAAGTTCGCTGCATCTTCGTGGCCCCACAGCGTACCGACGCGTGCTGCCTCAGGCATACCTTCGCCGTTCTCTATGAACCAGTGCTCGAATTCATCGTCGTGCTGCTCGATGAACAGCACACCGCCGATACAGCCATAGATCGAACCGTCGTGGTTGTGCGCTTCACCGTGCATCCCTGGACAGCTTTCGCGACTCTCGTCCCACACGACTTCATCATTGAGGTTCCTGATTTCGACACCGATCGGCAGGGCGTCATCAGGATCCGGGTTCTCAACAGTCACCGCAAAGAGATCGTTCTCGATCGGAACCGCAGCTCCATGTTGCGGCCCGGCATCGAGATAGGGAATCTCGTACGCGTGACCCTCCTCCTCGATCTCGTGCTCGTTCATCAACGCCACACGGCCAGAGCCGTCGTGGAAGATCGCAGACCATTCCCCTCCGTTCGTGAAGTGGATCGGCCGATCGTCGTTGATGGTCAAACCAACCTCGCTAACAGGCACCACAACCAAATCTTCGTGATCCCCATGCGGCACCAGCAACACTCCGCCGTCAATCACGTGGACCGCATGATCGCCAGCATCGCCGCGGTATATCGCATAGCCATATCGATGACTCGGGCTCGCGTAAAGCGCCGAGACAGGTCCAGGTAGACCAAGGTCGAACTCTGAAACCTCCTCGGTCATCAAATCAACCACCATCACATGGTTCGAATCCGCATCGCCCACCAATAACCGACCAGTCAAGGTCGCCTCCGCCTCTTCGCCGTGCCCCATGGCCTCGCCCTCTTCCGCATGATCATCTCCACCCTCGAAACTGAACTCAATCGGGTCGATACGCTGGCCGAGTTCAATGACAGCCTCGTGGTCAGCAGCCGCATTATCGATCAGATCCTCCAGCCACTGCTGCTCCAATGACAGACCAACCGCGAAAACCACCTCAGCATCGGCAACTCTCGCAATGTCTCGTGCACCAGGTTGATACCCGTGCGGGTCTACGCCGCGCGGAACCAGATTCAGCACATCGACTCGATCGCCACCTACGATTGAAACCCACTCCCCTACGATGTTGCTGGTAGCTACGATATTCAACGGCTCGGCATCAACCACTTCCACTACTGGTTCAGGGGTTGCCGTGGGCGGCACCGCGGTTGCCGTAGGTTGCTCCGGCGCGGTAGTGGCTGCCGCCGCTTGTTGCGGAGCAGTGGTTGCTGTAGGCTCAGGTAGCGGGGTAGATGTCGGCTCAGGGTCTTCACTACACGCCACCGCGGCCGACAAAACCAACACGGACACAGCTGCCAAAAGCCATACCCGTACTATCGTTTCCAAACGCATCCTTTGGGAGATGCTCTTCATCGTTCAGTTCTCCTGCTCACTAAAGACAGCAAGTATCAAACGGGATGATACCACGTATCGTAATGATACTACGTATCGTACACAGGACAGAGCATGATACGGAACTAAAAACCCGCCATGACGAAACAAAACCAGACCAGAAAGCCTGCAAAACGCTTCAACTTGGACATTGTCCGTCGTGAATGGGACATCGCGTCAAATGCCTATGCACACGCCCAGTTAAACGGCCTCGACTACTACCGACTAAACTTCTTCGGCCCCGCGATGATTGATGCTTGCGCCGACGTAAAGGGATTGGAAGTCCTCGACGTAGGATGCGGTATCGGCTACTTCTCTCGTCAAATGGCCGAAAAAGGAGCGTCAAAGGTAGTAGGTATCGATATCTCACCGAACCAACTCGCGCACGCCCGCCAAATCGAGGAAAAAGAAAGACAGGGTATCGAATACATAGAAGGCGATGCCGCAACGGTCATCGAATCCGTCCCCGAAACCTCATTCGACCTCGTCACCGCCTGCGTCTCGCTAGTCGATATGCCCGATCCCGAACGTGTCATCCGAGGCGCTCGCCGCGTTCTACGAGACGGCGGCCGCCTAGTCTTCACCAACACCCATCCATTAACCGACACCATGTCCCGAGAATGGGTCCGCGACGCTGAAGGCAAGAAACTCGGTCTCCAAATCGCCGACTACTTCGACGAAACCCCATTCACCCTCACATGGATGAGCGACCGCTACAAATACCGCTTCCAAACCACCGGCAACAACCACACCCTCCAACGCTGGATGCGATGGGTAATTCAAGCAGGCTTCATCATCGAAGACTTCATCGAACCTGTAGCCACCGACGAAGCTATAGCCCAACACCCCGGCCTAGACGACACCCGCATCGTCCCAACCTTCCTCATCATCGTCGCAAGGAAGGACGAGCGAGTGAAACCGCGAACCGACTAGACTAAGGAAGCCAACTCGCCTTAAGGAATCGGGTCTCCATCCTCCCTCTTAACAATCCGATTCACATAAACCCCTGGCGTCCCCACCCTCTCAGGATCGATCCCGCCCGGCTCCACGATCTCATCCACCTCCGCAATCGTCACATCAGCCGCTGGCGCCATCACCGGATTGAACGCCCGAGACGTCCCCACATACTCCAAATTTCCATACGTATCTGCCCGCTTCGCCCGTATCAAAGCGAAATCACCCCTCAACGCGTACTCCAACAGATGCTCACGACCGTCAAACTCCCGCACTTCCTTACCCTCCGCAACCGGCGTCCCAACACCCGTAGGCGTATAGAAAGCCGCAATACCCGCGCCACCCGCACGTATCCTCTCCGCCAACGTCCCCTGCGGTATCACGATCACCTCGGCACGCCCCTCGCGCCAAGCCTTCTCAATCTCCGACAACGGCCGCGTCTGCCCGGGTATTGGAAACGAGCAGATGATCCGTTCAGCTAGACCAAGTTCGAAGAAAATCCCCTGATCAATGGGCTCGGGACCAGGCGGCCAACCATAACCCGTCGTCTTCGAGATTCCTGCCACGTTCCCGATGATCGTCAACCGCTTCGGCCCGCGCTCAGCCAGTGCCAGCATCAATCGTGTCGGCTGACCTCCCGCACCGCCAAAACCTCCGATCATCACCTTCGCGCCATCAGGCACATCGGCGACCGCCTCGGCGAAACTATCGACGACTACCGGCAGCATCACACAGCCATCTTGCGCCCAGTGTGAGCCCGTCCAATCGCTGCAATCTCCGGATTCCCACCCGATACAACCCTGATACCAGCATCCAGCCGGTCAGCGATCGTCTCCGCAGTCCCACCTCCGAGGAACGCGACACCATTCTCCTCACACGCCTTCTGCACACGCTCACTCGCCTCTTGAACCCTCGGATCAAACGGCATATTCGGCCCGCCACGATCAACGCCATAAGACATGTGCAAATCCCCAGGACCGCACTCCGCAAACGTCAAGCCGGGCACCGCCAGCATCGTCTCGATATTCGAGACACCACGTACCGATTCCACCTTGATACCAAGCATCAACTCGCCGTCCGGGTTCAAAGGATACGGGTCCGCCTTGGCGATGTACTCGGGATTGCTGAGACCCCATACCTCCGCCGCTTCCGGCTCAGAGCCAACCCCTCGCGTCCCCCGCTGCAGACCATATCCGACACCATTCGCCGCCCGAGGATACCGGCAAGACTCCACAAATGCCCGAACCGCATCTGCCGTCTCTGCCTGGCACAGCAAGATCCCATGCACGCCACGAGCCAAGATCTGTCGGAACTGCCAAGCGTTGTACCGGATCGTATCCTCCGTCGATCCATCCACCGGAGCCTCCACGATCACCGTCGGCGTCCGATGCCCGCTGTTCGTCGGTCCTCCCGCGACCAGCCCTGACATATAGTCTCGCAACCCATTCATATCGAACGGCCCATGCTCCATCCCCACATTGATGTAGTCCGCCCAAGTCTTCGCGTCCTTCATCCCCTGCTCATGCATCAGAATCGCCCCCGTGTGACCGCCCGTGTAATACACCGGCTGGTCCTGCGACAGCAACTCAACGGCCCGATTGATCCGATTGGCAGACATATATCTCCAACTCCTAGGTTCCGGGCGGGATCAATCCCCACCCACGCTTGCATGAGATGAGTTTACACTTTGGCCATGTCAAATCACCTCACACTCCAAGAGTTGCAAACCGCAATCCCCGACATCTCAGTCTCGCCCGCTGACCAAGGCACCGTCGAGATGATCACCCGCAGGCCAAAGGTCGGTGAGCGAGACATCTTGGAGGCATGTGAGCTCGACGAAACCCACGGTCTCGTGGGGGATAACTGGGAGCAACGGGGCAGTGCAAGCACCCCCGACGGCTCAGCAAACCCCGACGCGCAGATCACCATCATCAACTCTCGCATAGTCGACGCCGTCGCCGGCTCCAAATCACGATGGCACTTGGCAGGCGATCAACTCGTAATCGACATCGACCTCAGCCACGACAACCTGCCGCCCGGCTCCAGACTGAACATCGGCTCCGCCATCATCGAATTGACCGCTGCGCCACACACCGGCTGCGCCAAATTCATGTCCCGCTTCGGCAAAGACGCCCTCCGATTCGTAAGCGGCACCGAAGCCATGCGCCAACGCCGCCGGGGAGCAAACGCCAAAATCATCAAATCTGGCACCATCCGCCTCGGCGACACCGCTACCAAGCTCAGCTGGTCCAGCAACTCCACATCGGCGTAAGCGTATGTCGGACTCGTGCTACCCCGATGGATAGGGTTATCCTTTTCACTTCGGTTTGCAATACAAACTATTTTGCATTACAATACAACGCAACTCGTCCAACCAAGAACCCACGATAAACCCAGCGATTATCATTTAGCGCGCAGCAATCAGATCCCCATTATCTCGAGTTTAGACATGACCTTCACACCACAATCTTCTGCTCAGGCGCACCCTCTGACGCACTCCAACGACACGGTAATCCAAGTCCGCGACCTCCACAAGAGATACAAAGACATCGTCGCAGTAGACGGTGTCTCCTTCGAAGTCCAGCGCGGCGAAATCTTCGGAATGCTCGGACCCAACGGCGCCGGCAAGACCACCACCGTCGAGATCCTTGAGGGCCTCCGTGACCTCGACAGCGGCGAAGCCTACATCGTAGGCATAGACGTAACCAAAAATCCTACTCGCGTAAAAGGCATGATCGGAGTCCAGCTCCAGCAAAACGCTTTTTTCGACAACCTCAATCTCAAAGAGACCATCGAACTCTTCGCCACACTCTACGGCTCCGACATGCCTGCCGAAGAAGCTCTCGAAAAAGTCGACCTCGCCGAACGCGCCAAGTCTCAATACAAACACCTCTCCGGCGGACAGAAACAACGCCTCTCCATCGCCGTCGCACTCGTCAACAACCCCGTCGCAATGTTCCTCGACGAGCCTACAACCGGGCTAGATCCCCAAGCCCGACGCCGAATGTGGGATCTCATCGACAACCTCAGAACTGACGGCATGGCAATCATGCTCACAACCCACTACATGGAAGAGGCCGAACTCCTCTGTGACCGCATCGCCATTATTGACCACGGCCAAATCGTAGCCCTAGACACTCCCCAAAACCTCATCGACCAACTAAAAACTCGGGGCGCAGAAGCAGTCCGCAAGGACGGCGCTCTAACCCTAGAAGACGTCTTCATAGACCTAACCGGACGCAGCCTCGTCGAGTAGCTGGCACAGTTGCCCCTGCTCGCGGGAGAAATGCCAAGGCAAAGGGGCCACCGAAAACAACCACCATGCGCATATACCAAGCCTTCATAATCGCCGAACTCAAAATGTTCTTCCGCGACCGCGCCGCTCTTTTCTGGACGCTCGCATTCCCCACCGTCATGATGGTCGTCTTCGGACTCTTCAACTTCGGCAGCTTCGAACCACCCGAAGTCGGCATCGTCGACAAAGCCAAGAACGAAGCCTCAACCTCGCTAGTCTCAGCACTAACCGGCGGATACGGCGGCGAACCACTCTTTAACGTCCCCGATTCCGAAGACGAACAATCCCTCAAATCCGAAGTCGAGGACGGTGAAATCACCGCCGTAATGGTCATCCCCGAAAACTTCGGTCAATCCTCCGCCACATCAGTCATCGACATCACATACGACGGACGCAAAGCCCAAGAAACCGAGATCGCCCGGACCATCCTCACCCAAGTCCTCGATGCCGTCTTCAAAGACGTAGCCCAAGTCCCTGCCGAGTACCGCGTCGAAAACTGGGCCGAAATTTCCCTCACAGAAGTCGCCGGACGCGGCCAAGGCTACACCGGATTCGTCGTCCCGGGCATCGTCTCACTCTCCATCATGCAGAGCGCGCTCTTCGGCGTCGTCTTCACCCTCGTAAGACTCCGCAACCAAGGCGTCCTCAAACGACTCCATGCCACGCCCATCAGCCCCAAGCACTTTCTCGCCGGAACCCTCTTCACCCGACTCCTATTGTTGATCATGCAGACCTACGTCCTGCTCATGGTCGGCATCTTCGTATCCGGCGTCGACGTCTCGCCGGGCTACGCGATGTTCTGGTTAGAAGTGATACCCCTCATCATTCTTGGAGGAGTCGTATTCGCTTCTCTAGGCCTAGCCATCTCCGGCATCGCCAAGACCGAAAACACCGCCGCTCCCTTGGCCAACATCGTCACACTGCCCATGATGTTTCTATCCGGTGTATTCATCCCCCACTCCGTCATCCCCGACTGGGTCGTCGCCTTTGCCAAATGGCTACCCCTCACCTTCCTCGCCGACGCCATGCGAGAGATGGTCAACAGCGGCGAAACCCTCCTCATCCAAGGCGCATCCATCCTAGGCCTAGCAGTCTGGGCCGCAATCTGCTTCGCCCTAGCCGTCAAAGCTTTCCGGTGGGAGTAGGTTCTGAATCCGGCTAAGAGGTGACGGGCGATTGCAATTCTGGAAAGTACGTCGAGAAGAAACCGCGATCCCGAGTAAGGAAAGCATCCGCTGATACCAGCGCGTGAGCACCGATCAGAAAGTCGGTCATGATCCGCTCCCTTGGCCCGCCCGCAGCGCGGTATAGCTTCCAACGCGAGCCTGCCTCGAAAGCAACATCAGCGTCGATGGACAAGATCGTGACCCCTATCTCGCGTAGGGCATCATCCAGCATCGCCCGATCGGAGAATGAGGGCGCCAACTCCGCGTAAACCACATCACAGATCACTACTGCTCCTGCTACATAAGCAGCACTCAACCAATCCCTCGATTGGGGGCCATACTGATCATCCGGAATAAATACGTCGAGCAAAACATTAGTATCAACTGCCGTAATCACCTCCCCCTAATCTCCTCGATATATTCGTCAACGCTTACACCTTCGCCCAAGGCATCTTTGCCCAGGATGCCATACACCCGGTCCACAGGATTTTCCTCATCAACGCGTTTGCTTATCAGCAATCCCTTATCGGTAGGCGTTACCTCAACCTCGACGTTGTGATGCATCCCGAACCGTTCACGCAGGTGCTTGGGGATGGTTATCTGCCCATGTTCAGATATTCGCATATCAACCTCACATGAATCTTCGGATAATGAAATCATACCAACCGCTACGCAACCTCGGCCCACCTGGAATCGCAAGGAGATAACGTTCCAATCACCTAATCCCCAACACATCTGGACAATTCCCGAAGCCAAAGCACGCCTTTCCGAAATTCTCCGCCTCGCAGAGGAACAAGGCCCCCAACGCGTCGGCATCAGAAAAACCTACGTCATCGTGCCCGAAAAGGACTGGAAACCCAACCCTACCACCGCCGAACCAAGCAAAGACCGCATGCCCATGGGCAAATGGCTGGTAGAAAACACGCCGCGGGGAACAAACCTGGAACTCCCAGACCGACGGGAAACCGATCGCCCCAACCCATTTTTAGAGGACACCGATCGTTAGTGCTTTTCGTCCATCAGCACACCCAAAAACTCCTCCATCACCGCATAATACCCCTCCGGATCGTAGTAGTCCGCCCCATTGTGCGGCGCACCCTTGATTACATAGAACCGCCTAGGCCCCTCCGCCGCCTCAAACACCATCCGACCACACTCGATCGGAATAATCTCATCAAACTCCGAGTGCATCACCAACACCGGAGACCGTACCTCCTGCATGTACGACTCCGTATCAAAACGATTGTGAATGAACCTCTCAATCGGCAAATACTTCCAAGGAGGGATCGTCTTGGCAAGATACGGTATCGACAACAACGGACACTCCAAAATCAACCCATCCGGCGGCATCACCGAAGCTAGTCGCGTCGCTACTGAACCTCCCAGACTCCTTCCAAAGTAAACAATCGATGGTCTCTCATCCTTGGGCAGACTAGCGACATGCTCATCAATCCACCGCCGGGCGGCAATCGCATCCAAAGCAATCCCTTCCTCGCTCGGACTACCTTCACTCAACCCGTAACCCCGATACTCCAACGCCAGCACGTCGATAAACCGAAAGCGGTCCACAAACTCCCGATACTGGTCCAGCCGAACGCTGATATTACCTCCGTTTCCATGGGTAATCAGCATCAAGATACGCTTCGTGCTCGGATTCTCGCTCTCATCACCCCTGATGAACCAAGCATGAGTGCGGTTACCATCGTCCGCCGTCAGCCAAACATCCTCAAACCGCAACCCCACATGCGACGGATCGCCCCGCAACTGCGGTTGCGGGAAAAAGATGAACGACGCTTCGATTGAATTGGGCGTGTGCATCTAAAACCTCGCGCACGCCTTCCGAATCATTTCCGCCGAATCTTCGGCACCTCGACCTTCAGATGCGTCATCGGCTTCCAACCCAGAACACGCTCCGCTTTGGTCAGATTGTGCTCGACCCCATCCTCATCACCAGCGATGAAGAACGGCTCGAAAGACCCATGCCCGATCTGCACAAAATCGACCGCCCTCAGATACGCGTTCGCCAAGTCTTGCTCATCCGTCACATGCAGAGGCGGCGCACCGCTCGGATCGTCCTCATGTTCCGCTGACCGGTAGTCGATCCACTGCTCCCTCGTGCGAGGTCCCGTAATCCTCAGCGCCGCAAGATTCATATCGAAATGCCGGGCAAAGTATCGGCAAATCAACTCGCCGAGTCCCTTCGATAACCCGTAGGCGCTAGGCGTATCCAACGGGATCTCTTCCTCAGACTGGTACCACCTGCGAATCCGATAGTGAACACTCATCGTGCTCGTGTAGACACCATTCCTCAAACCTTCATTCCAACCCGTCCACAGAAACAGATGCAACCCCATATTGTTGACCGTGTAGTTCTCCCGGATCACCTTCTCATCCTGATCCGTCACCGACCCGCCCTGCGGACTCTGCATCACCAGCCAGACGAACGTATCCACATCGCTGACAGCCTCCTTAATCGCGCCCGTATCCGTCACCGACCCCTTCACAAACTCAACCCCGTCATGCCGCGGCTCCGCCAAATCCAACACCCGCAGATCATGCACTTCCCGCAGATAAGGAGTGATAAACGTCCCGACATGCCCGGAACCGCCAACTAGTAAAACCTTCATGATTGGGTCGCCTTTGAATAGATAGCGCGGTGTTTGGAGAGGATTATACGGCGAATAGAGACCCCGACTCGCAACTCAGCAACGCGCCCCGTACGTAAATGCGCTACGTTGAGACTGGTATCGGCTCAGCGATGTTGGCCCCAACGCTTGCGGGTTCCACCACAACTCCCGAGGACGTATCTGCTTCTTCCTCATTAGCCGTCGCATCTGCGTCAATCGGCTCAAAGCTGATCCGCAATCTTGTACCGGTTGCCTTCGCAAACCTATCCAAAGTTCTCATTGACGGATTGGATCTGCCTCCCTCAAGCCGCGCCACTGCCGACTGCGTGGTTTGCATCCGCTCCGCCACCTCCTCTTGCGTCATCTTAGCGCTTGCACGGGCCCCGATCAGCGCACTGGCAAGATGATAGACCGGTTCAGACGCTTCATGTGCCTCTCGATAACGCGGCGATTGCATCATCTCGTCGTGAAGTTCGTCAATGTATGTCAACGTTCAATCTCCCGAGCCCGACGCAAAACCAATTCGATTTCGCGCCTGGGCGTACCTTGCGTCTTCTTTTCAAACACTCTCACGATCACAATTCGTCGTTCATGGACGGTTACATAGAGTGCCCGAGCAATACCGCTGCGTCCGCGCAAGCGCATTTCCCAGAGACGTCCTCTGAGATGCCGGACGTGTGGCATGCTGACTGATTCGATCCCAGAATCTTCGATCAACCTTGAAATGCGAATAAACTCACCATCATGTCGTCCGGCAGAGATCTGATCTCACGCCGAATAGTTCCATTCAGAGGTTCAACAGTCCACTTCTTCGAAACCACAATATATCACCTATGCTATATGCGCGCAAGCCGCACACAACGTGCCAGTCCGTTAGTAGTCATCAACCAACGAACTTTACTCTACCCAACTAGCGTCTTTACCAACTAGTGGCAAGCCTACCTCTCCCTCCCAACCTCCACTACAACCCGCGCATCCCCAAACCCCGCCAAAGCCAAAGGCTTAAACACCCCAACCCGAACCTCCGCGATACACTCATTCACCCCCAAAACCGCCCCTGCGATCCGATCCGCCAAAGTCTCCGACAACAGATACTCCCCCTCCTCCGCCACCTCAACCGCCGCGACACAAACCTCACGATAATCCACCGCATCCTCCAAATCATCCGACTCAGCCCCAGCCGAAAAATCCCCCTTCAACTCGATATCCACGACAACCCTCTGCGGCATCAACCGCTCCCAGTCCTCAACCCCAATCACACACCGCAACTCCAACCCGCGGATAACCAGACGATCCGCCGCGTCTTCTGAACTCGGTCCCGTCATTCCTCGATACTATCCGCCAACTCCTGAACCAACCCCAACACAGTCGCCACCGTCCCGCCCAACGGCTCCGCCTCGACATGCTCCACAGTGTCCGACGGATGGTTGATGTAGTCCAACTCATCCGCATAAAACATGATGAACGGAACTTCCCGCTCATCAAAACCCAGGTAGTCCGACGCTCCCCACTCGAACGGCTCCGCCAGCGCAACCTCGACCCCATACTCCCCTGCAACCTCCACCGCGTATCCGGTCAACTCCTCATCACCAAAAACCTCCAAATCTCCGGTAGCGACAACATCCAAATTCACCATCGCAACGATCCGATCAACCTCAGCCTGCGACAACTCTCCCGCATAGTAGTTGCTCCCATGCAACCCCGTCTCCTCCGACCCGAAGAACACGAACCTTAAATCAAACGGCAATTCATCATCCGCCAACTCCTCCGCAACGATCACCGCCGACGCAACCCCGCTCCCGTTGTCATTCGCTCCCGGCGACCAAGGTGTAGTGTCGAAATGCGCTCCGATCACCAAGACCTTGTCCCCATCAATGTCATTGTTCAACTCCGCAATCACATTCCGAGACGGCCCATCTCCATCCGGATAAACAAGCAACTCGACAACTACGTCCTCGCCATCTTCCAACGCATCTCGCAACATCACGCCGTCCTCACGTGGAATCCCACCAACAAACACATCCGGCTCCTCTTCCAACCTACCACCGAAGTAATATCGCGGCTGATTATTGAACACCACCGCACCTATCGCGCCGCGTTCAGCCGCGTTGGTCTCCTTTTCCTCAAACGTCAGATTACCGCGAGCGATCAACGCAATCTTTCCTTCGACATCAACGCTCTCGTAGTCCGCATCATCGCCAAGCCCGACGTAAACCAATTCCCCTTCGATCTCCCCCGTTATCACCGGCTCGAATGGTACGAAGAATATCCGAGCCGTATCACCATCCGGGCGCGAAAACTTCACGTTAGGCCCACTACTATCCACACCGGCGATAACCTCAATCGACCCCGCCGCATTAGCCTCAGTCACGTCAAAATCCTGGATCTCCACCTCATAACCCAACTCCTCCATCTCCGCCAATAGATACATCGCCGCCTCAAGCTCCTCCTCAGTAGCACTCTGCCGCGGACTAAGCTCCTCCGCCAACATGATCGTCAACTCATACGTCCGATCCGTCAACGACGCCAAATACGGATCGATTTCCGCCGTAATTTCGTCCTCTACGTCGACCGTCTCCGTAGGAGGAACCGACGTCGCGGTAGGTGGGGCCGTCGGCACTGCCGTTGCCACTGTCGTCGCCGTTGGCTCCGGAGCCGCAAACGCGGTCGCGGTCGGTTCGACAACCGCTGTGGGTGTATCCGGGACAATGGTCGCCGCCGCCGCAGCCTCAACCGTAGGCTCAACAACCTCCTCGCCCGCCTCACATCCAACCACCCCAACCAACATCAAAGCCGCGCCCAAAACAGGCGCAGCAACCAATCGCCAATCTCTGACAAACTCCATCATCTGACCACCTTCAATTATCAAGCCGCTGTATCAATATACGAACGCGGGTAAAGTGATGTTTGGCTATCACCCAAAAATCTCAATCGGTGCCCACAATTTGAGCCAACAAGAAACTCCACACACCTTCGCCGGCAATCCCATCGACCGCGCCGACCAGCTTCGACGCGACGAGTCTGACATCCACGACCTCATGCACTCCCCAAACGCAAGGATCCTGATCCTCGCCGGCCTAGATCCCCTCATCACCACATCCCGAAACCCCTCAACAGCCCTAGGCTGGCTCCCATACGGCAAAGCAAAGGAATTCGTCAATGCAGAACCCAACCTCTCCGCACTCCTAGGCGTCACATCCGAAGGCAATCCCTTGGTCGCCTGGAATCTAAACGGTAGCGCACGATCAGGCTCGGACCAACTCCCTCAATCCGACCTCGACCAGCTAAACCTCGAAATCTGCGACGCCCGAGAGTCCGCCATGCTCATCTCCGGCGAAGAGACCGGCATCCTAGCCCAAGCCCGCGCAAACCTCGGATGGCACTCAACCCACCAATTCTGCGCAAGATGCGGCGACCCCACAGAGATGCGACGCGGCGGTCTGATGCGGGAGTGCGTCGGCTGCAGCGCCCAACACTTCCCCCGCACCGACCCCGTCATCATCACCGTAGTCACCCACGGCGACCGATGCATCCTCGGACAGTCCGCCGGACGCCTCTCCGCGATGAAGATGTACTCCGCACTCGCAGGCTTCATGGACCACGGAGAATCCATGGAAGAAGCCGTCCGCAGAGAAGTCTGGGAAGAGGCCGGCATCAGAGTCGGACGCGTCCAATATCACTCCACTCAACCCTGGCCATTCCCCTCGTCCCTCATGATCGGCAGCCACTCCGAAGCCCTCACTACCGACATCAACAAAGACGACTTCGAGATGACCGACGTCCGATGGTGGGACCGCGAAGAAGTCCTCCTAGCCCTAGCCGAAAAAAGCGAAAACTTGCGCGTACCCGGCCCCATCGCCATCGCTCACCACCTCATCAAGGCATGGGCAACTGGTCAAGCGGGGATTTTCGTATAAGTTAGCTGAATTCCAACCCAAAAGGACATCACTATGAAGCTGAAAACCCTCCGAGCTGTCCACATCGACATACCCGCACCTCAACCCAAAACCCCAGCGCGTCGCGCGCCATGGCCCACCAAATCCCCACGCGCGATGCCCATCAACTTCTACCCCCAATACTCACGATTCCCACAAGAGATGCCCGGCGCTCGCGGCCTCCCCGAAGTATGGGTCCAAACCATCGCAGAAGACGGCACCTTCGGACTCGGACACTGCTCTTTCGGACAGCCCGTCGCATCCTACATCGACCACGTCATCGCACCCCTCGTCGAAGGTCAAAACTGCATGGCCATCGAGCTAATGAACGACCTCGTCATCCGAGCCGGACACCGCCACGGACTCGCAGGAATCGTCTCCACCGCGCTCTCCGGCGTCGACATCGCACTCTGGGACCTCAAAGGCAAACTCCTCGATAGACCCGTCTACGAACTCCTAGGCGGACCCGTCCGAGAAAAGGTCGCCCTCTACGCCACCGGCGACGACCTAGACTGGTTCCAAGAACTCGGTTTCACCCGATTCAAAATCACCAACCCAGCCCACTACTCACAGGGCGACGAAGGCCTCCACCTCATCGAAGAACACGTCGCAAAATCCCGCGAATTCGTCGGTGAACGCGCCGAGTTAATGATCAACCCCGTCATGTCCTTCAACGTCGAGTTCACCCTCCGCCTCGCCGAAAGACTCCGTCCTTACAACCTCCGCTGGCTAGAAGAACCTCTCCCTCCTCACGACATCGAAGGACACGCCGAACTCAAACGCGCAATCACCTGGATCCCCCTAGCAACCGGCGAAGACCACCGCGGTCGACACGCCTTCGCACAACTCATCGAACGACGCGCAATCGACATCGTCCAACCCGACATCGGATGGAGCGGCGGCGTCTCTGAGACCATGAAGGTCTACACCATCGCCGAGACCGCCGGCATACAGACCATCCCCCACGGCGGCGGCGGAACTCCCTGGGGACAACACGTCGCTATGGCCGCACCCGAATCCCCAATCGCCGAATACTGGACTGGCTCACCGCCCGGTATCCCCCTCGAAGAACTCAACCGCATCCCCGGAATGGCCACCGCCAAAGACGGCTTCGTCACACCATCCGACGCCCCAGGCTTCGGCATGGAAATCTCCCCCGAATGGATCCGACCATGGGAATACCGTGGCCGGGACTAATCGTCGCAATGCAATATCTAAAAGGAATTTAGACGCCAAACTAAACTGATCGACACGAAGAGAACTCCTCAATCGCGACCGTTCTTCAAATACTCCTTCGCTTCCTCCTCAATCTCAGGGTCCAGTTCCTGACCCCGATCCTCGAGTTTCGATCGCATCCACTCCAACATCTCCTCGCGCCCTTCCTCACGCACCTTGGCCCTAACCGCCGCCCTTGTCTCGGCCCTTGTGTTGAACATCGATCTACTCCTTTCTACTGCGTATCCTACCAACGGCGCGAACGCCCACGAAAACTGCGTCGTCGCTATCTCCAAATAACGAATATGCAACGTCCCTGTTTCCGAGTATAAGGTGAGAACACCTGTTACCAAGAGTCCATACGCCGCAAGCGCGGCTACTTGGAAAGGGATGCCTCGTTTGTCGAGCTGCAACCCGATGACCCTTTCCACATGCTCCGCCATTTGTTTCTATGCACCTGCTTTCCAATGCGCATATCGAACACTCTTCTTGAGCGCCAAGAATCGACTTTACCCCACAAGCCTCATTTCCTCTAACCAATGTGGCAGAAAATTGAGACACCAACCTCCACACTCACAACCCGTTCAACCAAGATGTAGAATCAATAAACCTACCTTTTGGCGCGGGCTACCTGCGTCAAGTCACGTCCTTCGACCTCCCATCCGTGGACATCCGCGACTACAAAGAATACGAGACCCCCGACTCTCGCCGCGGCAAACTCACACGCATCGGCGCCATAGACTACGGCGACTCAGACTCTCTATTCGCCAAACTCCGTCGCCAAGTCCGAAACCCCTCTCTCCTCACATTCTTCATCATGGCCCTCGTCATCTTGGCCATCCCTCTAGCGATCGTCGCTCCCGGCTTCTACTCCGGCGCAAAGGAAGGCATCGTCCGTATCCGCCAAGACCCCTTCGTCCAATTCCTCGAAGTCGCCACTCCAAGCCACGTATACCCATTCCTCCAACGCAACATCCAACTCATGAAAGACGCCGAAACCCAGTCCGACTGGCGACGCATCTCATTCAAACTCGGACCCTGCCACGAAGCTAACCTCGCCCAATTCCCCGAAGGCAAATACACCCAAGGCATCGCCCAAGCCTGCGACGACCTCCACAACATACAACTAGACTTCGCCGAAGACTGCATATCCGAGACATCCTGCAACATCCCACCAGCAGCAATAGCACGACTCGACGCCGTAAGCACATCCCTCCAAGAAACCTTCTCCGACGCCTACTCCTCCAGACACGTAGAAACCGTCGGCCAAGGCGAATAACTTACATATTCCCGACGCAAGTCGGATACCAGCCCCTTTCGCGCAGCGAGCGGGGATGCTCGCCGAGGCGCGAAACCACTAAAAGCAATCACCCCAACTGCAAACCAGCGCACGACAAGTAAACGGGGCAGAGTGGATTCCCCTCTCCCGCTCAGCGGGAGAGGGTCAGGGTGAGGGCAACCGGGGCGGACAAACGGGCGAGGCAACCCAAACAACCACCCTCGCAACCGAAAACAACACGCGCCCAACCCACATCCCCGTATCCCTAGTAAAATCCCCTCTTACCGATATCTATTGCCTGACGCCGACATCAAAACGGCAACTACCCCGAACCTTTTACCACCGCGCCGACAAGTAAGGAAACACCCGCTTGCACATCCACGAGACACTGTTCTCAATCGGCCTTCTACTCATCGGCGCAAAACTCATTGAAGGTATCTTCAAGCGATTCGGACTCAACTCCATCATCGCCTACGCCGTCGCTGGCGTAATCCTCGGACCTCTCACCGGACTCGTCGAGACCGGAACCGAAACCGACATCATCTTCGGTATCGGAATCTTCATCTTCTTCTTCCTCATCGGACTCGAAGAACTCGACATCAAAGGCTTCATAGCCGCCATACGCGGCAGGCTCTTCATCGTCGCAACCCTCTCCGTTGTCATCTCGATGCTCGTATCGCTCGCCATCACCACCGATTACGTCATCGACCTCGAACTGAACCTCAACTTCACTCAGGCTCTAGGACTCGCAAGCGTCCTATCCCTCTCAAGCCTCGGACTCGTCGCCAAGGTCCTCATCGACGAAGGCAAACTCAAAGAGCCCGTCGGCGTTCAGATCTTCACCGCCGCCATCATCGCTGAACTCATCGCCCTATTCGTATTCGGATTCGCAATCAGCGAACACTTCTACAGCGGAGGACATGGAGAAGGCCTCAACCCCATCGACGTCTTGACCCTTCTTGGCTCCATCATCGGATTCGCAATCATCACATGGTTCGCATCCACCCTGATTCTCCCCAGGATCATCGTCCTCCTCCTCCGCGTCCTACAGGTGCCACAGCTTTCCTTCGGACTCCTCCTCGGCGGACTGTTCCTCGTCGTCTTCGGCGCCGAAAAGGTCGGACTTCACGGATCCATCGGCGCTCTGCTGTTCGGAGCCGCTCTCTCCGTACTGCCATTCCAAGTTCGACACGACATCATGCCCGGCATGAAGGGCGCCGCCGAAGGATTCTTCGTACCGCTCTTCTTCGCTTCCGCCGGACTATACCTCAGCTTCGAATTCCTCGAGCTCCCCCTCATAACCATCATCGTCCTCACATTCGTCCCCCTCATCGGCAAATTCGCCACATCCGTCATCAGCGCATACGCCGCTCGTCTCGACGCACCCTTCGCCACCGCATCAGGACTCATGGCAAAGGGAGTCGCCGAGATCGCACTCCTCCTGCTCCTCTTCCAAACCGGCGCCATCGACAAATCCATCTTCTCCCTTCTCGTCCTCGTCATGCTCGCATACATCCTCATCACACCCATGGGCATCTCCAGCGCAATCAGACGCATCAGACCTGCCCAAACATCTGGATCCCCCAATGACATCCCGCCATCCCTTTACCGATTCGCCCTCGAAGGCATAAAAGTCAAAGACATCATAGACCCCGCCAGAACCTACCCCGACCAGACCCTCACCGTCAAGACCTTCACCGAGCAGTGGCTCATACCCGAACAACAAGACTACGTAGTCGTAGACCACGGCGACCTCGCAGGAATCGTTTCCATCGGAATGCTCCGATACCTCCCGCGCGACGAATGGGACACCACAACCCTCACCCAGACCCTCCGCCACAACACACCCACCGCTACCACCGAAGACTACATCGAAGATGCCCTGCAGCAAATGACAGACAACTCCATCACCATCCTCCCCGTAATCGACGTCGAATCCAACCAATTCATAGGATCCATAGCCTCCCACGAAATCCTAGAAATGGTAGTAACCGAAGCCCAGGGCCACTAAACCACCCCAACGTCATTCCCGCGTCCCCCGCCAGCCCCCGCGAAACCGGGAACCCAAGGGTGGACGTGTGGCCGGGGTTCCCCCACTTGTGGGGGAAATGTCCAAAGGACAAAGGGGGCCCTCCCCTTTCGCAAAGCGAAGGGGGACGCGACAAGCGAAGCGAGACGCAGGGGGATGCCCGCCGAGGCGGGAAACCCAAACAACCACCAACCCAACACGCTCTCTAACCCGCTTTCGTTAAAATCAATCCCCGATGCAACCCGCCAAGCACATGATCGACAACCGCGACGAAACCGTCGCAGATCACCTACGTCGAAACCTGACCAACGCCGATTTCCTGCGCGTCGTCTCCGCCTACTTCTCCATCTACGGATACGAGACCCTGCAAGACGAACTCGATAACCTCGAAAACGTCCGATTCCTATACGGCGACCCAAGCTCCGTCGGCGAGGTCGACCCCGGTCAAAAAGAACCAAAGTCGTATTCGCTCACCGAGAACGGCATTGAACCAAATCATGCACTCGTCCAGAAGCATCTCGCGAAGCGATGCAAGGCATGGGTCGAAAAAGACAGCGTAGCGATCAAATCCATTTCGCTGGCAAACTTCCTTCACGGGAAGATGTACCTCACCAGAGACATCGAAGAAACGGGCACCGCGATCGTCGGAAGCTCCAACTTCACCAAAAGCGGTCTCGGTAGCGGACAAGGCTCGAATATCGAGATAAACCTCAAGATCGACGACCGCTTTGTCCTAGAGGAACTCACCGACTGGTTCGACGAACTTTGGGCCAACTCCACCCTCACCAGCGACGCCAAGCAACAAGTCATTGATGCACTCAACCGCGTCGGCAAAGAACACGCGGCTGAATTCATCTACTTCAAAACCCTCTACGAACTCTTCCGCGACCAGATCGAAGCACGCGAGCTTGATGATCAACAGCTACGGGACACTCACCTGTACGACACCAAGATCTGGAAAGCCCTGTTCGAGTTTCAGAAAGACGGCGCCAAGAGCATCATCGATCGATTGAACCGCTACAACGGATGCATCCTAGCCGACAGCGTCGGACTCGGCAAGACATACACCGCTCTTGCCGTCATCAAATACTTCGAGTTGAAGAACGACCGCGTCCTCGTATTGAGTCCCAAGAAACTCGAAGAAAACTGGTCCCTCTATCCCGCCTACAACAGCCACAATGCGAACCCATTCATCGACGACCGTTTCGCCTACAGCCTCAAAGCCCACACCGATTTGTCGCTTGACCCGGATCGAGATAACTTCAACTGGCGCACCTTCGACCTGTTGGTTATCGACGAATCCCACAACTTCCGCAATCACGAGGGCAAGCGGTATCAGCGACTCTTGGACGAAGTCATTCGCGACGGCGTCGGAACCAAGGTCTTGATGCTCTCCGCCACCCCAGTCAACACATCACTCATCGACCTTCGAAATCAAATCCACCTCATGACCGAGCGGAGGGAAGATTCCTTCAACGAATCCCTCGGAATCAGCAATATCGACACTCTGTTAAGCAACGCTCAGCAAAGGTTCAAACAGTGGGAAGGAAAATCCCCGCAAAACGGACGCAGCAACAAATCAGAGTTGATCGATAGTTTGGGCGCAGACTTTTTCCGATTGCTAGGCGGTGTATCCATTTCAAGATCGCGCAAACACATCGAGAACTTCTATGCCGACGAGATGGTTGACATCGGAACTTTTCCGGAACGCGCAAAACCCGAGAATTTCTATCCCGAAACCGATCTAAACGGTCAACTTAACTACAAAACTCTCGCCAACCAGATCGAGGGATTCAAGCTATCGATCTACCGGCCGTCAGACTATCTCACCAGTGAACGAGTCAAACAGAGCCTTGAAGAGGAGAAAAGGAAGTATCGCTTCAATCAGGCCGACCGCGAGCATTACCTCGTCGGCATGATCCGCACCAACTTCCTAAAGCGACTCGAAAGCTCCGCGCACTCGTTGACTCTCACCCTCGGACGCACCATAGGCAAAATTGACGACCTGCTCGACAAGATTGATCGCTTCGGATCGTCACAACACGATCAGTCGGTTGTCGACGACGACACATTACCCGATGACGATGATGACGACGAAGAGTTCCTGGTCAATCGAGGACGTAACCCATACCGATTAACCGACTTGAACCTCTCACTTTGGAAACCAGACCTCGTAGCAGATAGAGCGGCACTTACAAAGGCGTACGACAATGTGAAGCGAATCGACTCGTCGCGAGACGGAAAACTGCGCCAAATTCGTAGCCACATACGCCAACGCGCGCAGAATCCGACCGCCGACAAAAACGACGCGCCAAACCGCAAGCTGCTTGTCTTCACCACCTTCAAAGACACCGCCGAGTACCTCTACGAAAACCTAAAGCCTCTCGCGAACGAGTTGGAATTGAACATCGCCGTGGTCTCCGGCGATCAGACATACACCAGTCTCGGAACTAACAACTTCCACAACATCCTCACGAACTTCGCCCCTGTAGCCAGATCTGCACAAGAACCCGACTCCGATCAATCACAGATCGACATCCTTATCGCCACCGACTGCATCTCGGAAGGTCAGAACCTGCAAGACTGCGACACCGTCGTCAACTACGACATCCACTGGAACCCCGTGAGAGTCATCCAGCGGTTCGGAAGAATCGATCGCATCGGCAGCCGCGCCAAAGCCGTTCACATGATGAACTACTGGCCAACTTCAAACTTGGAAGACTACCTGCGTCTCCAAACCCGCGTCCAATCCCGCATGGCACTCGCCGACGCAACCGCCACTGGCCACGACGACCTCCTAGAGCAAGAGGAATCCATCCAAGCCGAACTGAGCTTCCGAGACACCCAGCTGAAACAACTCATCGAGAACGTCCCGGACATCGAAGACCTCGACGACTCGATCTCGATGAGTGACTTCACTCTCGACTACTTCTTCGCCCAACTGCTCCGTTATCTCGAACAGAACCGCGACGAACTCGAAGCCACACCACCAGGCGCTTATGCCGTCGTGCCAAGCCCCCCTAAAGAGAACCACTCCGGCGTGATATGGCTGCTCCGTCAACGCAACGCCAGCACTCTCAAGAACTCCAGAGTCGCCAGTCCTGTACATCCCCACTACCTCGTGTATATCCGCAATAACGGAGACATCCTGATCGGTTGTGCCAACGCTAAGCGATCGCTTGAACTTTTCGAAGAAGCCGCTTCTGGGCACACTGAGCCTCTGTTGCAACTCTGCGATCAGTTCGACAATGAGATCAGCAACGGCACCGACATGTCGACCTACAACGACCTACTGGATGTAGTGGCACGACACATTAACCGCCGACACACATCAACGCAGGTCCGAAACTTGGGACGGACCGGATCACGAGACTTCAAACTCACCAGAAGATCCGAGGCCCCGCGCGACATCAGCGACTTCGAGCTCGTCACTTGGTTGGTCCTGAAATCACCTCAGCCCTAGAACCATGACCACAACAACCGCCAAATCTCGAGAACGCGTCCGAACCGCGTTACACAGATTCCTCGAAGCCGACGTTCTTGATGGCACCACCGATCTGCTCGCCGACCTTGGCTACAAGAGCGACCTAACCTTGGAACTCTCCGGCGATGTCGACGAGTTCATCCACGAACTCCCCGCGCCCAACCCTGGAACCCAATCCGAAGAGAGATTCCGCGAGGATGTCCAGTCGGTCAAGATTATCCATCAGTTCACCGACAACGAGATCGGAACATCAGCGTCGATCCAAGGCGTCTTGATGGACGAAGAGGGAACGTTCGACAAAGGCCACAACCGGAGCTTCATATTTGTCGCCTTCGAACTAAAAGGCGACGACTACTCGCGAGGAAAATACGCCGAATTCACCCGCGAGATAAACAAACGTTTCGCCAGCGCTTGTGTCGTCGTATTCAAGAACCCTGCAAATCTCGTCACTCTAGCCTTCGTCAATCGACGTGAGCACAAGCGCGATAAAGACCGCGACGTTTTGGGCAACGTCAGCCTGATCCGACAGGTCGAAGCCGCCGACCCGCACACCGCGCACCTTGATATCCTCGCCGAACTCTCGCTGACCAACATGCTCAAATGGATGGATCAGCACAACAAACCCACCGACTTCGACGGGCTGCTCGACGCGTGGCTCGACACGCTAGACACACAGGAACTGAACAAGCGCTTCTACAGCGAACTCTTCGATTGGTTTGAACGCGCCGTCGAAGAATCGAAGTTCCCCACCAACCAAGCCAAAACCATTCCTGCTCAGGAACACGTCGTCAGACTCATTACCCGGTTGATGTTCGTGTGGTTCATCAAGGAAAAGGACCTGATTGCCGACCAACTATTCAATGAATCACAAATAAAGGATCTGCTGAAAAATTACGACCGCGACACGGGCGATTCATACTATCGCGCCATCCTGCAGAACCTATTCTTCGGCACTCTGAATACCGAGATCAAAGATCGTCGATTCAGCACTAAGACTCGCGATGACCACCGCAACTTCTCTGTCTACCGGTACCGCGACGAGATTGCTGACGAGCGATCTTTGAGGGACCTCTTCGCCAAAACGCCCTTCATCAATGGTGGACTCTTCGACTGCCTTGATGACTTCCTCGCCACCCGATCTGGCGGTTATCGCATCGACTGTTTCTCCGACAACAAAACACATCGCAACTTATTGTCCCTACCAAACCGACTGTTCTTTGACGAACACGGCATCATCACGCTTTTCGAAAAATACAAGTTCACTGTCGAGGAGAACACTCCGGCCGAACAAGAGGTCGCATTAGACCCCGAGCTACTTGGGAGCGTATTTGAGAACTTGCTCGCCGCGATCAACCCCGAAACCAAAGAGACGGCACGCAAGCAAACAGGTTCTTACTACACACCGCGCCCGGTCGTTGAATACATGGTTGACGAGGCTCTCGTGGCATCATTGTCCGACACTGTCAAACCCGTAGTCGGCGAGCGGGATTTCCTCGAGGACCGAATCCGGTACCTTCTGGACTACAACGACGCCTTCGACGACGGCGGCGAGTTATTCGAACCCGACGAAACTTCCCAACTCGTAGATGCGATTGCGAAGCTCAAAGTCCTCGATCCAGCCGTAGGTTCCGGTGCGTTTCCTATGGGAATGTTGCACAAACTGACTTTGGCGCTGAAAAGGTTGGATCCTGAGAACCAAGAGTGGGAAGAACTCCAAAAACAGATAGCAGTTGACCGCGCCGAACGCGCTTTCGGCATGCTGGGCCAGCGCGAGCGAGACATCGAACTCACCGCGATCAGCGACACCTTTCAGAGGTATCGCGATTCCGACTTTGGGCGCAAGCTCTATCTCATCCAAAACAGCATCTTCGGCGTAGACAAGCAATCCATAGCTTGTCAAATCGCTAAGCTCCGCTTCTTCATATCTCTAGCCGTCGAGCAACATTCGAGCCAAGACAGCAACGATAACTTCGGTGTGAAACCCTTACCTAACCTCGAAACTCGATTCGTCGCTGCGGATACGCTCGTGGGACTCGAAAACACAACGCAAGGTTCTCTCGGTCAAACCTCCACGATCCTCAACATACAAAATGAGATCAACGACAATCGAGAACGATATTTCCACGCTAATGCGCGTCAGATGAAACTCGATTGCATAGGTCGCGACGCTCGGTTAAGGGCCAGTTTGGCCCAAGAACTCCAACAAAATGGTATGCCAGCGGCGGAAGCCGGGAAAATCGCCCAACTGGATCTGTTCGACCAAAACACGTCATCTGATTGGTTTGATCCGTGGTATATGTTCAACGTTGATGGTGGCTTCAACATCGTGATCGGGAATCCACCTTATGTAGAAGCTAGGAATAAGTTGTTGACACCTGAACTCAAAGCTTTGTATGGATCTCAGATAAAAATCGATTGGAACACATCATTGCCACGCGGTAGTGACTTGCTGATCTACTTTTTCGCCAAATCAGCAAATTTATTGGCTGATGACGCTATCGGTTGCCTCATCACTCAGAACGCATGGTTGAACACCGATTACGGGTTCAAATTTCAATGTTTCACAAAGAATAGGGTTTCATTTGAACGGATTGTTGATAGCACTGGAAAATTTTTCCCAGACACGGACAGCCAAAATATCAACGCCGTAATTTCCGTTTTTTCGCGCTCATCGGCAGACAAAATCAAGTTCGAAATCATCGACGAAACGATGACAACTCAAAGTACCAAGTTGATCGATCCTTACGGTGACACTAAATGGGGTTCTTTGATAGCGATGCCGGACTTTTTCCGTGATGTTTTTGCGACCGTGCAGGCATCAGAGATCCGACGCTCGCAAGTGAAGTTTGGTCAAGGACTAAACTTCACAAAATCCGAAATCGATGTCGGTAACGCAGATGTGCCGATTTTCGACGACGACGGAACTTTCGTTTACCAGATCGTTCGTCACCATATTCGATCCGATCTCGCCGGGCGACGAATCACCAAAATCCCCGCTTTGATCATGCCTCGCGGGATTGGGAACCGTTATTTTTGTGCTTTCAATTTTGCTCGGGGGCTGTCCTACAGCGCAGTCGAAGCGTACCTTCCCGACCGACACTTGCTGTCCGATTTGCATTACACGTTGTGGTTATATTTGAATTCTTCATTCGCCTGGCTATATCGTGAAATTACCGGAAGGAAAAATCTTGGCGGAGGAATGTTAAAAGCCGAGGCTACGGACATGAAGCAGTTACCAGTTGAATTCGATTTCGATTTTGCCGATGAAGCACGTGGTATCTACGCTTCGCTCTCTGATCGCGATCCGATGCCTGTGGCCCAAGAGGTAATGACAGACGAACACATTCGTATCGACGAACTCGTTGCGGCTTATTTCGGATTTGAGGAGTTGAGCGCCCAGATTCGTGACACGCTAGTACGCCAAGTTGGTTTTAGAAACACTAGGGCAAAGCGTCGGCGTTAATCTGCAGCGGAGCGCCACTCCAATGACTCCGCCACCTCCAAGACTCCCCCGACCACCTCACCTTCACCACCGGCGACACCCAAACCCAAACAACCAACACCCATCCTTTCCATCCTTCAAAATCCTTCACATCCTAGTTCAAACCCCAGTTCAGACAAAAGGATTCAGCACCGCAACTCCCGTCGGCTCGAAATCCCTAACGTTGCGAGTAACCACGGTCAAGCCATGCTCCAGAGCAGTGGCAGCGAGGATCAGATCGTCGTTGTTGTGCCCCAGCTCGCCGGACAGCTGACCCCATCGCCGAGCAGTCCGAAGATCGACACCTAGAATTCGATCACCGTACATCGAGACCACCGCGTCTCGCCACAGCGACAGATCACGAGCGAACGGTGGATTGCGACGTTGCTGCTGAACGATGCCACGCTCCACTTCACCAATCGTCACGACGCTCAGGTAAAGATCCGTTGTCCGCTGTGCTTCAAGCCAACGCACCGCCGCAGGGTGCCGTTCCCCTCGCCGCAGGGCCGACAACACGTCAGTATCGATCAAGAACATCAGAATTCGATCTCCCGTGGCCGTAGTGGCATTCGCTCGAACTCAAGACCATCCTGCGGGATTGCCAGCAACAACTCCGCAAAAGTAGGCGCATCGGCCTTCTCAAACTGGCAAAGACGCTCATACTCCTCCACCGACAAAACCACAACCGCAGGCTTACCCCGCCGAGTCACCCTCTGAGGCTCCCCCGCCAGCGCCGCATTCACCACCGAGCTGAAACGATTCTTCGCATCCTGCAACTGCCAATCAGTCATCGCAACACCAAAATCCTGTCTAGCCTACCTGTCTAGCCCCTAATCCTATCGCAACCCCCCCCCCCCCAATTCCCGCGCAACCCCGTCATTCCCGCATCCGCCTCACGTCATTCCCGCGAACGCGGGAACCCAGAGAAAAACAAACCTTTCCGCATAGAGCGCCGCAGGCGCTTCCCCACTCCCCCAACACGCCCGTCAACACCGGGAGCGGGCCAGGGTGAGGGCAACCGGGGCGGAAGGTGGGCCAGGTTTCCCCCCACTCGTGGGGGAAATGTCCGAAGGACAAAGGGGGCCCTCCCCTTCGCGAAGCGTAAGGGGACGCGAGCGAGTGAAACGAGATCGCAGGGGATGCCCGCCGAGGCGGTAAAACCCCAAACAACCAACAACGCCAACACGAAAACCACCACGTCACCGACTACGGATAAATCCCCTCTCTCGCTCGGCGGGAGAGGGCTAGGGTGAGGGCGAGGGGAAGGGAAGGGCCAGAAGGACTCCCCCAACCACCAACCCAACCCAGCGCAACACCCCAAACAACTAGAACCAAATCCCAAGAATCCCACAAAACCCCCAATAATCCCCGTTCAGACTTGACAACCCCAACATCCATGCTACACTTGTGTTTGTTAACACATTTGGCCCCGGATCGACGGATCTGGGCAAATTACCAAGCCTGCAATGGCAAGAGGAACAACGAACAGTACGTTGACGGCAAAAACGGACAACACGAGAGCCACCGAAACCATCGGTGACCGCGACGGGGGAACCATCCGCCCGTCACTCGTCGCGCCCGGCCCAAGGCGTAGGCAACGTCGCCTCCACTCGCAAGAGTTGCCATCCGCAGGTCGCGCGGGAAGCGGTTTTCCCAGAATGGACCGTCGCGTCGCCCGGTGGGGGCCTCGCAACACGAGTCATACGGCCCAGCCAGGGCCGTCGAGGGCGGT
>JAJEGY010000028.1 GCA_022819585.1 Dehalococcoidia bacterium
AGTGCGTAACTCCGAAGCAGGAGCCGTGCAGAGCACACGGCCCTCCTTCGGCCGCCACCGTAAGTCCGAAGGGCGCATCGCAAGGCGATCGCGGCAGGGAGAGAACCTCGCGATGACCCTCGGCAAAACCAGAAACCGAGAAATCGGAAAAAACCAAGAAGGGCCGAAAGGCCCAATTAAACGCGTCAACAAAAAGGAGAAACATACAATCAAAAATCAAACCCACACAACAAAACAACCCCAGTAGAACCATGCCCACCATCGCTCCATACGGCTCTTGGAAATCACCCATCACCGCCGAAATGCTCATCAGCGGCGGAAAACGACGCCTCAACGAAATCAAAACCGACGGCTCAGACATCTACTGGCTCGACGCCCGACCCGCAGAAGCCGGACGCATCGTCATCATGCGCCGATCCGCTGACGGTACCATCCAAGACCTCACCCCAGCCCCCTTCAACTCCCGCAACGCCGTCCACGAATATGGCGGCGGATCATACGCCGTCCAGAACCGCATCCTCTACTTCACAAACTGGGAAGATCAGCGAATATATGTCCAGATCGACACCGGCAAACCCCGACCTCTAACCGCCGAACCTCCGTTTCCTCGATCCATCCGCTACGCCGACCTAACCATCACCGCAAACGGCAAATACATCCTCTGCATCCGAGAGACTCATCACGACGACGGCACCGAGGCCACCAACGAAATCGCCGCCATCGACACCACAACAGGAGAACAGAAAACAATCGCGTCCGGACGAGACTTCTACTGCGCCCCACGAGCTTGTCCCACCCACGACGGCATCGCATGGACCGAATGGGACCACCCAAACATGCCCTGGGACGGCAACACCCTAGTCTCCGGATCCTTCAACTCCGAAACCGCTACCATCAGCACAACCACTCCCATCGCCGGCGAACAAGACGAAAGCATCGTCCAACCAACCTGGGCACCAAACGGTCTCCTACACTTCGTAACCGACCAGACCGGATGGTGGAACATCCACGCCTGGCGCGACGGCGAACCCGTCAACCTACTCAACGAAAACTCCGACCACGGACGCCCCGACTGGCAATTCGCCTTCACCTCATACGCCCACCTTCCCGAAAACAAAATCGCCCTCGGAAAAGGCATGGCAACAAGCGGCTTGATCAACATCATCGACACCGCCTCCCATCACCTGCCGCACAGCATCCCCATCCCCTACAGCGAAACTGGATCCATCACCGCCGGGCCCGGCGGCACATCAATCCTCTTCGTCGGGGCATCACCCACCGCCGAACCCGCAATCATCTCCCTCGACCTCGAAACCGAGACCTGCTCCACAATCTACGCCCCCAGCGACATAGACATCGAACGCGGCTACCTCTCCTCACCCCATCACATCGTCTTCCCAACAACAGACGACGGCCAAGCCCACGCCTTCTACTACGAACCCACAAACAAAGACTTCGCTCCCCCCGAAGGCGAACTCCCGCCCCTCGTAACCATCTGCCACGGCGGCCCAACCTCAGCGTCAGGCACTGGTCTCGACCTCTCAACCCACTACTGGACAAGCCGAGGCTTCGCCGTCGTCGACGTCAACTACCGAGGCTCTTCCGGCTACGGCAAAGCCTACCGCGACGCACTCAAAGGAAAGTGGGGAATCTACGACACCGACGACTGCATCGCCGCCGCCCAGCACCTCATCGACCAAAACCTAGTCGACAAAGACCGCATCATCATCCGAGGCGGCTCAGCAGGCGGATATACAACCATCAACGCCCTCACCTTCCACAACTTCTTCGCCGCCGGTGCAGCACTCTACGGCATCGCCGACCTGATGGTCTTCATCGGCGACACCCACAAATTCGAGTCCCGTTACCTCGACTCCCTAGTCGGCCCCTACCCCGAAGAGGCTCAGCGCTACCACGACCGTTCCGCCATCAACTTCATGGACCAACTAGCCACCCCCATGATCATTCTCCAAGGCCTAGAAGACGAAATCGTCCCCCCGTCCCAAGCCGAGATCATGGTCGACGCCCTCGAATCAAAAGGCCTCCCCTACGCCTACATCGGATTTCCCGGAGAACAACACGGCTTCCGCCAAGCCAAAAACATCATCCGAGCCCAACAAGCCGAACTACACTTCTACGGCAAAGTCCTAGGCTTCGAACCGTCCGACAACATCCCCGAGGACACCGTGGAGGTGAGGAACTTAGACTAGCAACCGCGCCTAACCCGCCAACTCCACCATCTTCTCAACAAACCAAATCACGCGAAGCCTGTGAATTTCGTAGTTCCAGTCGTCCAAATCGCCGTTATAGAAATTCGAATGTAGCCTCTGGGCCGCGATGAACCAATCCGACAATTCCGGCGCATCCCATTCCTCGGCGAGTTTTTGGACGCCCTCGACCAACGATCTATGCGTCCGATGCGCAACACCACGATTCTTCAACTCCGCGATCACAACATGCGAAGCAGCACCCCACAGCTTCTCCGAAGCCTGCAAGATATCCCCCGCCCCATACTCGCGGTCAGCGTCCCGCAGGAACTGTTGTGCAGTCTCTATGTGATCAGTCGCTAGCATGGACTCCCCAAGCAACGCAGTACGCGACAACCTACACCTTTGAGCGTAGCACGAAGCGATCAGCCATCACACGCGAGCAACCGAAATGCGATAGCAGTGATGGCGAGATCAGCCCGCCGCCATCGCGCCGCCTTGGTCCATGTTGACCCGCGGCACACCGCACTCGTCCAGCAACACTTCCAACTCATCCATCATCTGCTGCGGAGCTCGAACCGAAGGCGGACGTGGAGGTCCTGCTTTCAATCCCACTGCCTCCATCGCCGACTTGATGAACGGGCCCTCACCACCGGTTCGCGCCGCTACGTCGGCCCGCCACTTGGTCCACTTCCACTTGAAATCCGCCAACCGCTGCCTCGCCGCCTCGTAGTCCCGCTGCTCCAACAGATTCCAAATCTCCGCCGGATACTGCGGCCAGAAACCGCTCAGGTGCGTGATGAACCCACGAGCACCCATGATGTGGCTGAAAATCTGCTGACCCGAGTTGTCGATACAGACCAACCGATCCGCAAGCTCCCACAAGCCATCCTTGTAAAGCGCTTCATTAGGTGCCGACCACTTCAGCGCCCGAACATTATCGAGATCAGCCAAGTCGCTCAACAGCCCGAGACTCATCGTCAGACCTTCCCACCACGTGTGGTAGATCATGATCGAGGCATCCGACTCCCGATTGACCAGCTCAAACAGCCGATACGCATCCCCCTCCGTCGGCTCGTAGTAATACGTCGGTCCAACCTGAACACCGCCAAGCCCAACTTCATGCGCATGGTTCGCCAATTCGATGATCACTCGGTAATCCGTGTGCTGAACGCTCGAAAGAACCGGCGCCTCACCATCAGCGGCATCCATCGCCGCAGACATCACCGCCTTGCGCTCCTCCACATTCATCGTCGGATGCTCCCCACCTGCACCACCCACAAGCAACGTCCCTTGCCCCGTGTGCACCCCATTCTCGACCATGTATCGAATGTTCGTGTGTAGCGCATCAAGGTCGAGCGAATAGTCCTCCTTGAACGGAGTCGCCACCGCAACCATCGGGCCGCACAGCCAATCTCGAATGTTTTCAGTCTTCAACTTTCAAACCTCGTTCGTTGCTTCAATGCCAGATTGCCAATCAACTCTAAATCAAATTGCGACGATTCTCCCACTCGGAACGCAGGATACCGTAGCAATGGTAGTCATAACGAATCCCTCGATTGACCCCGTGACTTCGCAACGTCCCTTCGCGGGTCATGCCAATCTTCTCCATCACACGACAAGACCCGACGTTCTCAACGTCCATCCGAGAATAGACCTTCTGCAGTCCGAATTCATCGAACCCCCAATCAACCACAGCCGCAACGGCCTCGGTCATCAACCCGCGGTTCCAGCACGGACGGGCGATCGAGTACCGCAACGAGGCGATCGAAAGCAGTTTTTCAACTGTTAGCTTCACGCTGCCAACAACGACACCGTTGAATTCAATCGCAAACCTGGGTTTTTCATCCCAATTCTTCAATGTCTGACGGGTCACGAACTCTTCCGCGTCCCTGAGAGTGTACGGACTCGCAACCGGTATAAACCTCGACCACTCGGCATCTGAGGCGTATTCGAAGACATCGTCGACATCATCGATCATGAACGGTCGCAACACCAAACGTCGGGTACGTAGCGTCGTCGGAGCGGTCACAAAGCCACTATCTCTCCGCCATCCCTTGGGGTTCGCAACCAAGGTTGCCCGCCCACTCACTCCGCAAAATGCCGTAGTAATGAAAGTCCTGACGCACGCCCCTCAAAACGCCATGGCTGCGCAACGTGCCCTCCCGCGTCATTCCGACCTTCTCCATGACGCGCCAAGAACCGACATTTTCCACATCGGCGAAAGAGTAGATCTTCGCCAACCCGAACTGCTCAAATGCCCAATCGTTGACTGCCAGAACGGCCTCAGTCATCAAACCTTTATTCCAGTGGGGTCTCGCTATCGAGTATCCCAGCATCGCAAGTTCGTTGGGCGCATCGAACCGGAAACCAATCGCGCCGATCACTTTCCCTTCAAATTCGATGGCGAACATCGTGTTGCTTTCCCACTCAGATTTCGAGTTTCCTTCCACGAAACTCTGGGCGTCTGCTCGCGTGTAAGGGGTCGGCGCGGTCAGGAACCGCGCCCATTCCGGGTCGTTCGCGTAGTTGAATACGTCGTCGACGTCGTAGAGCTCGAACTTGCGGAGGAGCAGGCGGGCGGTGTGGAGGTCAGTCGGAGGGTACGTCAAAACCTACCCCTCAGCCATCCACTCCGGCTCAGCCAAATTCTTCACCACTGCCTGCAAAAACTCCGCGGCAGGTGCGCCATCCCAAGCGCGGTGATCGAACGTCAACGAGAAGTACCCCATCGACCGAAACTCAATCTCACCAGACTTCGTCACTGATGGTTGCTCAACAACTCGACCGACCCCAAGAATCCCCACCTCAGGCGGATTGATCAAAGGCGTGAAGTGCTCCACATCATACGCCGACAGATTAGTCAGCGAAAACGTGCTGCCCGTCAGTTCAGCTACGCGCAACTCGTTAGACTTTGACTTCCTGACCAAATCCCGAACCGCAACTGCCAGTTCCAGCGGCGTCTTCGTCTCCGCATCTCTGATGACGGGCACAACCAACCCATCCGGCACTGCAAGCGCAAACCCAAGGTTGATCGTGTCGAAAATCCTGACCTCGTCGTCCGTAATATGGGCATTCGCCAACGGGTGGTCCTCGAGCGCCCTGACCGTCGCCGCTATCGCGAGGTCCTGATACTGCGGCCTGACCCGACTCCGACGCCACTCACGCGTCAATCTACGTTGCATCGCAACCGCCTCCGTCACGTCGCCCGTCGTGTTCAGCGTCACCAGCGCCGCAGACGCACTTTCAGACATCCGCTTGGCAATTGTCCCCCGAATACCAGTCAACGGTATCGTCCGACTCGCCGCTATCTCGTCATCGGAAACCGCCGTTCCTCCCTCCGCAGCAGCCCGCACATCATCCTCAGTTACTCGCCCACTCGGACCAGTTCCCTCTGTAATGCTGTCCAGATCAACATCCAACTCCCTCGCCAATCGCCGTGCTCGCGGCGTAACCACCAACCTCCCACCAGACCGACCAGCACGCGCAGATCTACGAGCCGCAGCACCGCCTCTGGATCGTCTCTCCCTCGGTGCTTCCTCCTCTGGTAAATCACTATCACTCTCACCAGCCATCAACAACATCCCTAAAACCGTTCCCACTGGAACCGTCTTACCCTCCTCAACGATGATCCGACCCAACGTCCCGTCCGCCGTCGCTTCGACCTCCGCACTCACCTTCGTCGATTCGATCTCAACCAACGGCTCTCCCTTCACCACCGGATCGCCCACGGACTTGAGCCATCTAACCACCTGCCCTTCGTTCATTCCCATGCCCCATTGCGGAAGAATTATGTTGCCCGGCATATCTCGACGTTACCCCTGATTTCGCTACAGATTTAAGTTGGAATCCGAGAAATCATCTTAACAGCACGATGTTTAACCTCAGTTCGATCGAACTGCCAGATGCCGACTACCGACCTATAGCCAATCGCCTGACTCGGTGCCTAGTCGCCTGACGAACCTTGGCCGCAACCCTCGACTGCGACTCTAACGTCATCGTCAAAGGCAACGCCGGCAAGATCATCAACGCCATAAACGCATACCCGGGACGGTAAGAATCCGTGAAGTCATACATGAACCCCACAAACAGCGGTCCCGCGACCCCAAATATCGCACTCACCGAACTGGCGATGCCGACCACCGATCCATAGCTGCGCCTACCGAAATAGTCCGCCAATATCGCCAGTCTCAGCGGAATCGAAGCGCCAAATCCCAGCCCAAACCCAAGCACAAACACCGGCAAAGGTATAAGCCCCCACGAAATCCCGAAAAAGTCAGAGTTAATCATCGCCAACGCCCCAACTCCTGCCATCTGAACAACAAACGCCAGCGTCAGAATCAATCGCTTGTCAAAACGATCCCCGATAAACCCGATACTCACTCTGCCGAGAATATCTCCGATCGCAACCGCACCAGCAGCAGCCGACGCCAACCAGATGCTCAAGTCATATTCCAAGAGCGCGGGCAAGTGAAACAGGTTCGTCGAACTCACCAACTGTCCCAAACTCACCGCAATCGCAAGCTGCCAAAATGCACGCAGCCTTAGTACCTCCCTAACGCCGATCGAGACTTCACGGACCCGACGCCTATACCGCCCGCCCGCCTCATTCGTCGCATTCACCTCAAACTCCGATTCCCCATCAGGCAACATCCCATAATCTTCCGGCCGCCGCCGCATCATCAACGCCACAGGAATCCCGAACACCCAAAAACCGATCCCGATCCACAATAGAACAGCACGCCACCCAAACGACGCGATAGCCCAAACGATTAGCGGCAACACGAAGGCCCCAACCGCCGAAAATGTCATCAGCATCGACAACGCCTTCGCACGTTGCCGGATAAACCAGTTACCCACCGTCGCAACAAAGACGATGTACGTTCCGAACGACATCCCAAACGCCAACAGCAACACCGCCGCATAGAAATGCCACAGCGTCTGCATCTGACTCATGATTGCGAACGCGGCACCCGTTACAACAATCCCGAACAGCATCACCCACTTGGGTCCGAACCGGTCCAGCATCGCACCCACAAACGGCGATATCAAACCGCTCTCGCCCCGTTGCAACGAGATCGCCGCCGCAAATGCCCCGGAACTCCAACCCGAGAACGTTGCCAATATCGGATCCACAAACGCCTGGAAACCACGCCAAAAAACTGCCGACGCGTAAAACTGCATGAAACCGCCGCCAAAAACGATCCACCAGCCATAAAAGATCTTGGTTGGAGACTTACCTAGCGACGTACGGCCTCGAGTGTCATCGATATCAGCTCAGATCGGACACACAACGTCTACGCGCGCATGAACCGATATCCGAATCAGAATATAGCGTACGCTACTGGCGAAACCCTTATTCCGAACGCAGTAGAGTCGTCAGTTTCGTTCGCACCAAACCTTCTATGTCACCCCCAGCATCCGCGCCCGCGCCATCTGTCTAACCTTTGCCGCAACGCGACGCGGCGACTCCAACATCAACATAAGCGGCACCGCCGGCAAGAGCAGCGCCGCCAGAACCATGTAGCCCGGCCTGTACGAATCTGTGAAGTCAGACATGAATCCAATGAACAACAATCCGCAGGTCACCGACAACGAGCTGATCGAACTCGCGGTCCCAACGAGCGTCCCATAGCTCCGCCTCCCAAAGTAGTCCGCAAGGATCGCGAGCCGAAGCGGTATCGACGCGCCAAAACCCAATCCCGAACACAGCACGAACAAAGGCAAAGGAACCAAACCCCAACTCAAACCCAAAATATCAGAATTGATGAGAACCAGCGACGTCACACCTACGACCTGAATCCCGAGAGCAGTCGCCAATAGATTCTTCAACCTGAAACGATCTCCAATCAACCCGACGATTACCCGTCCCGACACATCGCCTATCGCAACGGCTCCCGCCGCAACCGAAGCCAACCACAGGTCCACCTCATACTCGAGCAACGCCGGCAGGTGATACAGATTCGACATCGCCACCACTTCGCCAATGCTGACAGCGACCACGATTTGCCAAAAAGCCCGGAGCCGCAACACCTCACGGATACCAATCGACACCTCGGGCGGTCGCCTAAGTGAACCACGATCGGAATCCACCATCGAACCCGAAGGCTCGGAATCCCCGTCTGGACGCAGCCCGTACTCCTCAGGCCGACGGCGCAACAACCACACAGCCGGGATAGCGATCACCCAGAACCCGATCCCAACTCCGACCATCACCGCCCGCCAGCCAAACGTCGAGATCGACCAAACGAGCAGCGGTAACGCTACTGCCCCCATCGCCGAGAACGTCATGAAAGACGCAAGCGCACGAGACCGATATCGCACAAACCAGTTCACCACCGTCGCCACAAACACGATGAACTCACCAAACGACAACCCGATCCCCAACACGAGCATCACCGCATAAAAATGCCATAGCTCCTGAACTCGGCTCATGAGAATGAAGCCGCAACCCGTCACAAACGCCCCGAACGCCAACACCGGCCTAGGTCCGAAGCGATCAATCGCCGCCCCGACGAACGGAGTTATCAACGAACTCTCAGCTCGTTGGATAGCCATCGCCGTGCCAAACACTCCCGAACCCCATCCCGGGAACGCACGAAGAACCGGATCAACATATGCCTGAAACCCGCGCCAAAATACCGCGGAGGTGAAAAACTGGACCGTACCGCTCCCGATAACGATCCACCATCCGTAGAAAAACTTAGGTCGACGCTTGCTTGACTTTGTCACCTTCTACGGTTTTTCCGCCCACGTAACGCTCAAGAAAAGGCTTGATCGCCCGAATAAACCCAACCGGATTATCCCCCGGAACACGATGGCTAGCGTTCGGAACGTAACCAGCTGAACTCCCCGGCACCATCTCAACCATCCGTCGCACCGTGTCAGTCGTCACCAGCTTCGAATTCTTGCCCAACACAAACAAGGTCGGCGATACCACCTTGCGCAACGCCTGCCAATAGTCCTCCGAAGTGAAGCTAGGCCGATGGTACTCAAGCAGCCGCGGATCATGCTTCCACTCCCAACCACCACCCTCTGTCACCCGCGTCGCACGCAGCAACGATCCCCTGACCGCTTCGCGATTCCGCATAGGGCTCATCTTTGACACCTTCTCAACCAACTCCTCAAACGGACCATCCTTCGGCAACGCAGAAATGTACCGGTTTATTCCCCGACTCGCCTGCCGGTTCGTTTCAGGCGCAACATCCACAACCACAATCGCATCAACAACATCCGGATGCTCCGACGCGTAGATATACGATTGGTGTCCTCCCAAAGACAACCCGCAAAGCCCAAACCGTTCAATCCCCATCTCCTCGGACATGTGACGTATAAACCGCCGCAAATCAGACTGGTAGTGGTGAGTCGTGTAATCAGGTTCCTCCGGTCTCCCGCTATCCCCATGGCCCCTCAAATCCAGAGAAACGCACCTGAACCGAGACCGCAACGCCAAACAAGTGAAGTCCCAGGTTCGTGCTTGTTGAAGGAATCCATGGATGAAGATGATGGCTGGCTTCGTCCCGCTCTCATCCCCCCAATCAATGAAATTCAACTCGAATCCACCATCCTGCTCGATCCGGTGAGCCGTCGGCGGACGCGCATCATCAAAACGCACTCCAGCGCGCCGTGCCGCAGCGATTGTGGTGTCGAACGATTCGATTGCGTATATCTGGTAAGGCTTAATCTTGGGCAACCAGTGAAAATCAGGACCAATCAATATCGTAGAATGAGTTCATCGTTGAAAGGACCTGGAGAATGATCAAACCCACAGACATCAAGGCCCTTGAAGGGTTCCGTATCTGGGTGCGCTTCTCGGACGGGGTCGAAGGTGAGGTTGACCTATCGCATTTGAGGAAATTGGGGGGTGTATTTGAGAGTTGGGACGAAAGAGCCGCATTTGAGAACACCCGCATTTCAGAATCTGGCAACTATCTTTGGGTCGGGGAATTAGACCTTTGTCCTGATCCGCTTTACCAAGAGATCACTGGCATCACGATCCCTGAAGCTGAAATCCGGTCGAGACAACAGATGACGCATGCCTGAACTTTGCAGGTTCGACGGCATCACCGTGTTCATGCACACCAACGAACACAACCCTCCCCATTTCCACGCAGAATATGCCGAATACGACGTTTGGGTCTCATTAGATCCGATCGAGATAGTTTATGGGCGATTCCCTCACCGAAAACGTCGGCAGTTGTTGGCGTGGGCGGAACAACGGGCACCGGAGTTACGCCAAGCTTGGGATCGCGTACGGCGCGGACAGGCCGCCGGCCGCATCGAACCTTAACCGAAATCCCAATTCACACGTCGTCTCGAGGACCGTATCGTTTCCTTTTGGGCGCGCGTTGACCCATCGCCCAGCAGATATGATTCTCCTCAAAGAACGTATCTAAAGAAAGACGCCGCGGCGAAAACGCGTCGCCACTAATCTTCCTACTCACCCAAACATCATTCAGCATGCGCATCGGCGAACTCTTCGATATCCCCATACGCGTCCACTGGTCGTGGCTCATCGGTTTTGTCCTCATCACCATGATCATCGCCTCAGGCGGACTCCCATTCATCAACCTCCGCTTAACCGATACTCAGGAATGGATCATCGCAGGCATCATCACAATATGCCTATTCCTATCCGTACTGGCCCACGAGCTAGCCCACTCCCTCACTGCAAAACGTCTCGGCTACTCGGTCATCTCTATCACTCTCATGATCTTTGGAGGCGTCAGCCTCATCAGAGAACTCCGATCCCGTGCCTCCCACGACTTCCTCATCGCCGCCGCTGGACCCGCATCATCTCTCGCCATCGGCATTATTGCATCGTTCCTCTACTTCGTCTACCGAGACCCCTTCGCTACTGGCGGAGCAGCGATGTTGCAAGGAATCCTCTTCTACATAGGACTCCAAAACATCGCCCTCGCCATCTTCAACATGCTCCCGGGACTCCCTCTCGACGGTGGCCGCGTCCTCCAGTCTGTAGTCTGGGGCCTTACACGAAACCGAAACTTCGCCACTCGCGTCGCCGGAAGAGCAGGACAGATCCTAGCCATCGCTCTCATTCTCGCTGGCGTCTACATGATGATCACCAGCCAAAACCTCTCCAACGGTCTATGGCTAATCGTCATCGCCATGTTCATCCTTCCAGCCTCCTCCGCCGAAACCCGCCACGCCAGCCGCGACCGTCAACGAGAGCAGACCGTTGGCATCCCCGTCCGGTCTGTCATGTCCGCGGTCCCCACAGCCCTAAACGCCTCCACCCCGCTAGACGCCGCAGTCCGAAACGTGTTATCCATCCGCCCCGACATCTCGATCCCCGTCATCACCAACGGGCGCGTCACCGGAATGATCTCCATGCGAGACGTCGCAACTCTCGGACTAACCCAAAACCAAGGCTCCGGCCTGACAGTGGCGGACGTCGCCCACAACGTCTCGACCTTCGCCATCGAGCCTGACGCCGACCTCTCCGTAGCTCGCCAACTCCTATCCCGACGAGGCATCGACCTCCTCCTCGTCTATGAAAACGGCTACCTCATGGGCACTGTGTCCCAATCAAACCTCACAGATGGCCATCAGCAGACGTCCGACTCTACTGCCACAGGTCCTGACCAAGCATAAACTCGCCGGGCCTATGGAAAGATCGCCGCCCGCCGATGCGTCCCGATCCCGATCAACCTCCCGCTATCCAAATCGTGCGCCTCCACGTGAAACCGGAAACGTGTCCCATTCACCTCTAACAACTCCGCAGTAGTCCGCATCCTCGCACCCGGAGACGCCGGAGCCACATGCTTCACATCCACGTGAAACCCTACTGTGAAACCACTGTTGGGCAACCGATGATCCAACCCGAGCATCGCCGTCGTCTCCAACTCATTGATCATCGAAGGACTCGATAGCGTCGCCCGCGCCGGATCTCCACCCGGCGAATAGAGCATCGAATCCTCAACCACCCACTCCCGCTCATGCGTCAACCCGGGCTGAACTGTCTCGGATAAATCAACCATGCCTCAGAAACCCCTCAACTTCCTACGAGACGATCCGCCATCTCACCAAAATCCGCCACCGTCAAATCCGGCTCATATCGAGCATCAGTATCCTCATACGGCAACCTATACCGATTCACATAGATCCCCCTCAACCCGCAAGTCCGCGCACCCATCACATCAAACGAATTTGAAGACACCATAATCAACTCCCCCGGCTCCTTGTCCAACAATCTGGCCGCGCTCCGATAAACCCCCGGATGCGGCTTGAACGCCCCCGCAACTTCAACCGAGATCACGGCGTCAAAATCAAACCCGATCCGATTCTCAACCAGATGATCCAAGAACCAAGGATTGCCGTTCGACAGCGCCACCAGCTCAAACTTGGGCGCTAATCGATCCAACCCCGGCAGACAATCCTCAAACGGACTCAACACCTGCCAACCGGCCATAAACGCATCGACCTCCTCAGTCGTCGGATCCAATCCATTCAATCTTGCAACATACACAAAAGCCTTCTGAGCAGTCTCCAGATACCCCGAATGCCCCAACTCAACCAGCGAGTCCTGATACTGCTCGATTCGCTGTCGATGCCGCAACTCCGCCCAAAATGCCGAAGCATCCACACGATCCTCCTCACCACGTCCTTTGATGAACTCCGCAATAAACGGCGTCAAACTTCCACCCAAATCCAACACCGTCCCAAACAAATCAAACGTCAAGGCCTTGCATCTCGACAAATCGGTCATCGTCTCGATCTCCTCGCTAACTTACTGCATTCTCAAACGCCGGCGTCCGACAAACCAGCATACTCATCGCTGAAACATCACTCTCGTCACGACTAAACAGATCACACTCCGCAGCAGGCTCTCCCGGCGTCACACCCCGAACGATCGGATACAGATGCCAATAACGACCATCAGTGATCGCAAACACCGCAACCCCTGTTTCGATGCATCTCTGCAAGTGAAACTCAATCCCACTCACAATATCCGCACCCAACGCCCGCGTCTCAACTACCGCCAACGTCCGATCCGGGACCGCGTCCGATCGCAGGGCATGAACCATCCGAGCATCAGCATCATCCATCGTCGACGGAATGAACCAAAACTCCGGATGACTGACCCTCCATCCAAGCAAGTTCAACACCGGCAACACCAACACCACGAACGTCCTTGAGACGCTTCTATGCGCACCCAGCAGCTCAAACTGCTCGGTACGCGCCGACGCGGTTTCGGCGAGGATTCTGCTTTCGAGTGTCGGCGAGAGCTAGTCCACCGACTTAATCACCTTGATGTCACGGTGTGCAAGGTGACCGCGCACGAGCGGCATGTTTTCTTCCCACCAATCTGAGCCGTAAAACGCCGCCTCCTTCGCTTCCAACTCTTCCATCGTGTCGCCGTACGACCGGATCCAGATGAACTGCGATTCCTCTTCGTTGACCCAGACTGTCTCCGCCTTCATCCCAAATCCGTCCATCACGTCAATCAACGTCTCGTCGAACAGCTTCAACCAGGAATCCATCATCCCCTTGTTGATCGTGTATGTCCGCAGATGTGCAACCGTCATCGGTCTCTTTCTCCTTGTCTATTGGCGCAACAAACCATGTTGCCCTAAACATTATCTATAAGCGAACCATTTCCTCCCCCTTGATGCCAAGGAGTAATACAAGGGGGTTTTAGATCCTGTAATACTTCTCAGCGTTCGTCCTGAACAACATCTCTCGATCCTCGACCGAAAAATCCGCCGTGACCTCGTCATACGCTTCCCAGATCGCACGATACGAGCTGAAGAGCATATCCACTGGATAGTTCGAAGCAAACATGCACTTGTCCACCCCGAAAATCTCTATCGTGTCCAACACGAACTGCCGAATTCGATCGCCACTGAACTCACCCGAAAACATCCCCAACGCCGATATCTTCACTGACACATTCTGGGTATCCGCCAGCGCTCTCATCCCATCACGCCAAACCTCGACTCCCGCATCATCCCAGTCCCGAGGCATCCCCGTATGATCCAACACAATCGGCACCTCCGGCACCCGATTCGCCAAATCCGCAGCATCCTTCAACTGCCAAGGCCAGACCTGCAAATCGAACGATCCCCCATGATCCGCCAACGAACGATATCCCCGTAACCAATCACTATCCGTCATCAGATCATTACGATCCGTGAACTGCCACTTCGGGTCCTCAGCCCAATTCAGCATGTGCCGAATACCCCGCCAGTTCGAGTGCTCCGCATGACGTGCAACCAAATCCGGCGCGCCACGCTCCGACAAATCCGCAAACCCGATGATCGCATGAGGCATCCCTCGCGACCCCTCTGAATCCGCCACCGACTGCAACCAAGCAGTCTCTCCAACTGGATCCGCCTCATGGTCCCACTCAGCCTGAACATGCACCGACTTCACCAACGGCAAACCCGCCGCATCCTCATGCAGATGCGAAATCAGATACGTCCTACGGAATATCGAGTAGTCACCCACAAAGTGATCGATCCCCTCCGTCAACCACGGATACGGATTGTTCTCCAAATCCCAAAGGTGGTGATGTGTATCAATAAACGGCGGCAAAGCCATCTCAGCCTCCTTTTGTTCTTACTCGACGTTCAGTCCGTGTAAAAGACCTGCGTCAACTCAATCATCATCTGATCCGGACGCGCCCCCTCCGGTATCTCGAAATACGGCGCCATGAACTCCTGCCACCGATCATTCACCTCCTCTCCTGCCATCCCCTCCAACGCCCCCTCGAACGAATCTTCCACCTCCACATACCCGAACAAAGTCCCATCATCCTTCGCGAAGATGCTGTAGTTACGCCAACCATGCTTCCGCAATGCCTCCAACATGTCCGGCCACACATTCGCGTGGTGATGCGTATATTCCTCCATCGCCTCAGGCTTGATCTTCATCAAGAACCCAACTCGCTTCATGATCCAATCTCCTCAGTTCAATCTCACTGTACACAGCGGAAGGCAACATATCCCTTCGCCAATGATGACTATATCGAAACAATCGCAACTAGTCCCATGACTCGATCTGTTCGACGCCCGATAAAATGCTAAACCCAGTGGAGTCAGTCCGTTCGGAATAGTTCGAAGATGAAAATCAGCGGCGGAGAAGCCCTAGTCAAATCCCTCGTCAACGAGGGCGTGGAAGTGGTGTTTGGCATCTCTGGCATCCAGATCTACGGCATCATCGCCGCGCTGCGCGACGAGCCAAGCATACGAATGGTCACGACGCGCCATGAACAGGCCGCCGCCTACATGGCCGACGGCTATGCCAGAGCATCCGGCAACCCAGGCGTCGCAATAGTCGTCCCCGGCGTCGGCCTCTACAACGCCGCATCCGGCATCGCAAACGCTTTCGCCCGTAACTCTCCCGTCCTGCTCATCGCGGGGCAGATCCCACGCGCATTGATCGATAAAGACATCGGAAGCATCCACGAAGTCTTCGATCAATCCAGCGTGCTGAAACCGGTAACCAAGTGGCGCACGAGAGTCACGAGACCCAGAGACGTCCCTGACGCCGTATTTGAAGCTTTCAGGCAGATGCGGACAGGCCGACCTCGCCCCGTCCTGATTGAAATACCGCCCGACACCGGAGTCGAACGCGAAGAAGTCGTCCTGCGCCAATCAGCTCGCATCTCTCGCATCGTGCCAAGTCCAGAGCAGCTGCGCGAAGCGGCTCAAATCATCACCAACTCCCGCCTTCCTCTGATCTACGCCGGCGGAGGTGTCGCGATTGCCGATGCGGAAAAAGCTCTGGTCAACTTGGCCGAAGCCACAAACATCCCCGTTGTAACCTCCAACAGCGGCAAGGGAACCATACCGGACAATCACCCGCTCTCATACGGATCATGTTTCAGTCCAATGGCTGAGCAACCTTCAATGAACCAACTCTTCGAGGTCATGCAGTCCGCTGACGTAGTCATCGGCATCGGCGCACGTTTCTCTCTAGGCAACCCGGCTGGCGAAGCATCGACTCTCATAAACATCAATATCGACGACCGCGACCTCACCCGCATTCAGTCCAACACGGTGCCACTGCACGGCGACGCGAAGGCCACCATCGACGCTCTGATCCCATACCTGGTCGAAGCCGGAGCCGGAAACCGTCCTTCTCCCGCAGCAGCCGTCACCGCCGCTCGAAACCTCATCTCTCACTACGACCAGAGGCTCGATGATCCGCCATATGAAATCCTCGAGAACATCCAAGCTGCAATCCCCGAAAACGCCTTCATCTCATGGGACGTCACACAATTCGGTTGGTTCGCCAGAACCCACTACAAAGTTAATCAACCCAAGACCTACATCGACTCAGGATACGCCTTCAACCTCGGCTTCTCCTTCCCAACAGCGCTGGGAGTCAAGATTGCACAACCCGACCGGCCAGTCATCTGCATGACTGGCGACGGCGGGTTCATGTTCAACGCCTCCGAGCTTGCCACCGCAGTCAGATACGGCATCAATGTCGTTACCGTCATTTTCAACAACGACTCCTATGGAAATGTTGAACGAGACTTGGTCGAGGTCTTCGACGGCACCTATGAAACTGACCTGCACAACCCCGACTTCGTAGACTTCGCCGAATCCTTCAACGCAATCGGACTTCGCGCCTCTCACGCCAATGATCTCGCCACGCTGATCCCTAAAGCACTGGAACTAAACGCCCCTGTCTTGATAGATGTCCCCGTCCACGACCTGAGGATGCCACGCGCCCCTCAGTTCTCATTCACAACCAAACTGCCATGGGCAACGCCTCAGGACGACCTCCTGCCGACCTGACCTCACGGCTGTATGAACCGACGTCCAAATTTCGGTGAAGTCGAATCCAAAGCTAAGCCTTAAATCCCACAGCCTCCCCAAACGCAAGCCCAGCAACTCCACCCGGATGACCATCCCAACGATCCATATCTCCCCGCCATTTCTCGAACTGCTCCAACGTCGCCAATCCGAACTCGACCGCAGGCCCAATCACCTCATCTGACAAAAACCACTGATTCACAAACCCGTGGAAAAACGCAACATCCTCAGCCGTCGAGAAAACATCAAACGACGCCGAAGCCTCCACATCCACAAACCCAGCCCTCACAAACACATCCTTCAAATCCCGACCCATATTCGGATGACCGCCATTAGCACTTACCAACTTGCTGAACGTATTCCACGCCTCATCGTCCACCGCATCTTCAGGCCCGACGAACGACGCATCCGTAATCACCTCCCTGCTCGCCAACACACCGCCAGGCTTCAACACCCGTAAAACCTCGCTCAACACCTTCTCCGTGTCAGGCACATGCATCAAAACCGCATGGGTGTGCGCCGCATCAAACGACTCATCCTCAAACGGCAGATCCGTAGCATCACCCACATCAAACGTCGCATTGCCATGACCACCCGCAGCAGCCGACGCCCTCGCAATCATCACCTGCGACTCCTCCATATCGATCCCATGCAACTCCCCGGGCTCAACAGCCTTCGCCAATCCCACTGAAATCGTCCCCGGCCCACAACCGATATCTAACACCCGCGACCCCGGTTTCAGGTGCGGCAGCAAATGAGCAGCGTGAGTCTCCGCATTCCGACGATGCAATATCTGCGTAAACTCGTCGCTATACCCCATCGCATACGTCGAATTCTCCGATTGCTCCAGTGTCACAGTATCAATCTCCTTCGTTACTTCGAATCAAGTTGCCATTCACACGAACAGCGATTCTATTCAACAAACACAATAATGAGATTATGTATCACTCAATTCCCAGCCAACATCCGATATTGATTTGGGTTCGTAACACCCAAACGTAGTCGTATATCCATCGTTGAAGCCGATCCGATGCCTAAATCAAAGCTGATCTTTTCACGTGCCGTTATCGTTCCGTGCCTTCTATGGCTGCTCATTACCGTCGCCGCATGTTCTCAACCCGAACCAACACCAACTCCGGAACCCACTCCAACTCCAATTCCTACTCCCACCATCGCCCCAACAATCGCTCACACACCAACAAGCACTCCATCGCCAACCTCAACACCAACTCCCGAGCCAACCCCAACACCTGACGAAGAAGGCATCATCTGGTATGAACCGAATCCGGCAATCATAACGGTCGAAGGTCCCACGATCATCTTCGAGGGGGATATCGAATCTTCGACTTACCGAGATTTCCTCGTCGCCGTCCGAGGCAAAGAAGACCAAATCACCACTATCCGCGTCAACTCGTTTGGCGGTATAACAGAACAAGGCATCCAAATCGGCGAATGGATCCTCGAACACGAAATCGACGTCATCGTCGACGAAGCATGCTTCTCATCCTGCGCAAACTACATCTTCACCGCGGGAAAGAACAAGATCATCCAAAAAGACGCCATCGTCGGATGGCACGGCTCGGAACAACAGGACCCGTTCATCGCGGCCGGATATGGCATCACCATGGCGGAACTCTACGCCCGTCACTACGACGAAATGAAGGAATGGGGCGAACTTCTGCCCGGCGAAACCAAAGGGGAATTCGTCGCCTCAATGCTAGAGATGGACGCGTTTGAAGGCGATGATGACGAACCAAACTTCCTCGAAAAGGCCGACGTCAACCTCTACCTCATGGTCTACGGTTTCTTGCCTGACCAGTTCGATTACTACGTGACCGAACAAACCGAATTCGGCGGTTGGACATTTTCCATCGAAGACATGGCCAAATTCGGCGTCCATAACGTGACCTACGAAGGCGAGGGCACATACCCGAGCAAACAAGCCCTCCGAACCTTCCCCGTCGCAGTCTTCAAGGTTCCAGATGACACCGTCCCGCCTGCCGTCGTCCCGACACCGTTACCAACGCCCACTCCGCCTCCGGGAAGCACACCGACTCCGACTCCAGAACCTGATAATGAAATCGATCCATGGTTCGACACTGAGTCGGCAGTGGTCACCGTTGAAGGCGACACTATCGTAATCGACGGCTTCATCGATCACGCGACCTACCACAACTTCCTACAATCTATCCGCCTAAGCCAAGACGAAATCACAACTCTCAGGATCAACTCCGACTACGGCGTTCTCGAGATCGCCACGCTCATCGGCATGTGGGTCCACGAAAACAAGATCGACGTAATCGTAGACAAAGCCTGTTTCGAAGCCTGCGCAAATTACATCTTCACCGCCGGGAAAAACAAGATCATCGAGGACGGCGCGCTCGTCGGCTGGTTCGGCTCCCCGCAAGATGAAGAATATGCAGCCCGCGCCTTGGGAATGACGATCGAAGAGAGAAACTTGCGAGACATCGAACGGGGAACGTTGGGGGTCGATCCCGAACTCGACGAACAGGGCCGAAAAGATTACGTAGACATGATCGCGAGTTACGTACGGGACGCGATCGAGCAGGAACGCCGGTTCCTTGACACCACCGGCGTCAAGGAAGACGCCTTGGTCTACGGATTCATCGGTGTCGATTACGAAGACTATGGGCTCCCCATGCACCTCTTCAACGGCTGGACCTTCTCCATCGAAGACATGGCCAAACTAGGCATCGAAAACGTGACCTACTTAGGCGAAGGAACGTACCCAGATCGCGGAGAGGCTTCGCGTCGCTTCCTCGAAATCTTCAGAATTGGCGAAGCACCGGATCAACTCCCCACCAGATAACCAAACCTCCGTCTCACCTAACCCGCCGCTTGTTTACTCGATCGATATCATTGAACCTAACTAACTAATACAACCTCACCAGCCCCTCCCCATGACCATCAACCGTGAACTCGAATACCGAAAAATGGCAAGCCGCGGAAAATACCGCCGCCTCTACAACCATCTCCAATCCCGCCCACGCCGCGAATGGCAAACCACCTTCCAAGAAATCGAAAACATCCTAGGATTCCAACTCCCACCATCCGCACGACTACACCGACCATGGTGGTCCAACCAGCGAAACGGCAACGGACACAGCCAAGCCCTCGCATGGAACGCCGCCGGATGGGACACCGCAAACGTAAACCTACAATCCGAAATGTTGTCACTCAAACCAAAAGAACCAGAAGACGAACCCAAGCGTCCAACCCTAGACGAAATCCTGCCACCCAGAAGTGTCGGAGAGTGGATTGATGTGCCGAAATTCAGGCGAGAAGAACTCTACTCAGACAGGCTTTGATACGTAATGTTCATCGATACCAACGCGCTGATCTATACACAAGTCGTCGAAACTCCCAACCACCAGACAGCTAGAAACTGGATCCAACAGGCTCGAAACAACCAAGAACCATTGAGAATCAGCCGGCAAATCGTCCGAGAATACCTGGCCGCTGTCACCAGACCTCAGAATTGGCGAGACCCCATCACACTCGAAGAAGCGTTGTCCGACGTCCAAAGGTTCCTCGATACCTTCGAAGTCCTCGAAGACGGTCCACAAGTCACCGACACCCTAATTCAACTCTGCCGGGAAACCCCCATTGGCGGACGACAAATACACGACGCCAACATCGTCGCCACCATGCTCGCACACGGCGAAAACCGACTCCTAACCTTTAACACCTCAGACTTCCAACGCTTCACCAACCGCATCCAAATCGTAAACACCTAGCCTCCACACGAAAGCCAGTTCGCCCTCATAACGTTGACACCCCATCAACCAACATCCAAATCCAGAAACCTCATCCTCGTCCGTCACTGCCAAGCAACAGGGCAACATCCCGACGCGGCCTTATCCGAGACTGGTCACCAACAAGCCCAATCCTTGGCAACCTTCCTCTCCGACTACGCCATCGACCACATCACCACAAGCAAATACCTCCGCGCCCAACAGACAATCCAACCCTTCGCCAACCAACACGGCCTTCCCATACACACCGATCTACGCCTGAATGAGAGAGCCCTATCCGCCGAACCCCTCGAAAACTGGCAACAAATCGTCCACGACTCTTTCGCTGACCCGAACCTCCGCGCCCCCGGTGGCGAATCCGCCAACGAAGTCCTACACCGTGCCCAATCCGCTCTTGCTGACATCCTCAACCAAAACCACAATCTCCCCCTAATCGTCACTCACGGCAACCTCCTCGCCATTCTCTTACACTCCGTAAACTCAACTTTCGGCTACCGAGGCTGGCAATCCCTAACCAACCCCGACGTCTTCATGCTCAATCAAACAGGTCCCACACGATTCGCATTCGAGAGATTATGGCGGACATGATGGGTCCTCGATTCATTCAATCAAAAATCGCTTCGTCAAACGCTCAATAGTCCCCTTGGTCCGAATCGTCATCGGACCCAAAATCCCCTCCACAACCTTCAAATCCAACTCCGATGACGATAAATTCTCTTCAGGCCACCAGTACAGCTCCCGACCCACAACCTCCAACATATCCTCCTCACACGACATCCCAAGCACCGCATCACGAGCCGACCGCCCAGGCGCATCCTTGAGCATCGCAACCTGCAACTTGCCAGAACGCTCCCCGGAAAATCCCGAAAACGGTTCATACCCCGCAATCATCCGAACTTCATCCGCCGACCGCAAAAAAGTCGGCACCTCATACCCAAGCGCCTCCTCCAACCCAACCTCGATCACCCCTGCAATAACACTCGCATCACCCTCCTCCACCTCAAACACAACATTCCCACTAGCCAAAAACGCCGAAACACCGCAAAACCCCATCCCCTCAAAAGCCGCGCACAACTCCGGATTCTTGATCCGCCTACGACCAAGATTCATCCCCCGAAGAAACGCCACATACCGATGCATAACGAACCGAATTCTAATAACCCAAACCCTTCACGAAGCACAAGGGAACACACGGTAGGGGCCGTTCGAGAACGGCCCGGGGAGGTGCTGCGAAGGAAGCAAAGCGCCCTTCGCAGAGTGACGGACTCCCTCAAAAACCACCACTCCTCCCACACCCCCAAACCTCAACTAAAACCCCCAACGACTACGCACGTTCCCCCTCTCCCGCTGGGCGGGAGAGGGGCCGGAGGTGAGGGCGAGGGGACGGGAGGGGCCAGAAGGACTCCCCCATCCAACAACGCAACCCAGCGCAATACCCCAAACAACTAGAACCGAAATCCCAAAAATCCTCCCAATCCCAAGAATCCCAATTCAGACAGAAACAGCTTGACATCTATAGAAACACATGTATCATTAACAACAGTTTGATCGACAGACTTGCGCCGCAGAACGGAAGCGGCCACCCCCAGCCCGGGGAACCATCGGGACAAGCGTCGGACGTGAAAGCGCCCGCGGCCGGACCTCCGAAAGAGGCGAGGCGCGGATCCGCCCAAGCGTCCATGGCGACGCCCCCGCAGCGGCTGCCGAGTCGCTGAAAGGAGAACCGGGTCCTGTTGGAAACGCACCTCGGACCATTGTCTCAGCCGCGGCGAGAAGGGCTGTCCAGTCGCCGCCGGTCCGGAAGGACCAGCCGGTCAGCGCCGAGCCGCAGAGATGCGGTTAGGCGAAGGGGCTCGGGAGGACGTGCGCGGATGCAGGGAGACGTCGTACCCGCTCGCCACGGGGACGGCTACAGGTTCCAGGCCGCAAGGCCGATGGAAGGCGACGAACTCGTCAACCCCCTTCGGGGAGAGTCCTCGTACGCTCCCCGACCCTCAGAGGCGCGGCGCGTACGCCCCCTTCGTCGAAGACGTAAGGGGGCGCGATGCGAAGCGAGCGGGGGATGCCCGTCGTCGTCCGGGCAGGAGCGCTGGCAGCTCCCGCAGAACCTGGCTGTGGGACGGATCCTGTGTCTGCCCCGCCAAACGGCGCAAGTCGACCGTCAATCGACGGCGCAGCGACGCGAAAACGCTGCGCCTTCGAGGAGCGGACAAAAGTGCGTAACTCCGAAGCAGGAGCCGGGCAGAGCACACGGCCCTCCTTCGGCCGCCACCGTAAGTCCGGAAGGGCGCATCGCAAGGCGATCGCGGCAGGGAGAAAACCGAGCGAAGCCCCCGGCAAAACCAAGAACCGAGAAATCGGAAAATCAAGAAGGGCCGGAAACGGCCAATTAAACGCGCCAAAACCATATTGCACAATTTAACTATCGTTTCGAAGCAGAACCAAACCACGCTTCAACCGAGGACATCGACATGAACAAGCACTTCCTGAGGTTCCGCGACCTCCCGGCGACCGACATTTCGCCGCTGCTCTACCGCGCTATTGAGCTGAAGAGCGGTGCCGAGAGTCGAGCCTTGGAAGGCAAATCGGTCGCCCTCATATTCGAGAAACCATCCCTCCGCACAAAGCTTTCCTTCTGGATCGGCGCACAGAAATTGGGCGCAAACCCGCTTTACTTCTCGCCGGAGGAAGTCGGACTAGGAAAGCGCGAACCCGTAGCCGACGTGGCCAAGGTAGTCGCAAGCATGGCCGACATGGCCGTCGTCCGCACCTTCGCACAGGTAACACTCGACGAGTTCGGCGAAAACAGCAACATCCCCGTCATAAACGCTCTCACCGACGAGGAACACCCATGCCAAGCACTCGCCGATGTGATGACGATGCTGGAGATTCGGGGCTATCTGGACGATGTCCGCGTGGCATTCGTCGGCGATGGAAACAACGTCGCGGCCAGCCTTTCCTACGCCGTCGCCGGATTGGGAGGCACGATGGTCATCGCCTCGCCCCACGGGTACGAACTGCCCTACGGCGTCCGCAGCGACAATGCCGATTACATCTCGGATAGCGACAGAGCCGGAAGCGTGATCCAGCTCCGCGACCCCGTCGAGGGCGTGCGTCACGCCGATTTCGTCTACACCGATGTATGGACGAGCATGGGCCAAGAAGCCGAAACCGCCCAGCGCCTAAAAGACTTCCATGGCTACCAAGTCAACCCCGAGTTGATGGAGTACGCGAAGCCGCAAGCACGCTTCATGCACGACATGCCCGCCCACCCCGGCGAAGAAGTCTCCGAAGACATGCTCTACCACCCCTCATCAGTCTGCTTCCAACAAGCCGAAAACCGCATGTGGGCACAAATGGCCCTCATGGAAACAATAATGTCCTAACCCAAATCCCTCACGTCTGGCAGCCCACCGCAAAACGGTCGTAAGCGGTGGGCATCTCCCCTCTCCCGCTCAGCGGGAGAGGGCTAGGGTGAGGGTGACCTGGGGCGGACAAATGGGAGGGGTACGGTAAATAAAAGATGTCATTACCCGTAATAGCCATAGTCGGACGCCCCAACGTCGGCAAGTCCACACTCTTCAACCGCATCGCCGGAAGCCGCATCGCAATCGTCAGCGAAACACCCGGGACCACGCGTGACCGCGTATCCGTCGACGCCGAATGGCTCGACCGACGATTCCTCCTCATCGACACCGCAGGCATCGAAGACGCCCCATCTGCCGAACTACAGCTCTGGGACGAGGTCAGAACGCAGACCGAACGCGCTATCCAATTGGCCGACGTCGTAATCATGTTGGTCGATTCCGCCGACGGAGTCACCGCATCAGACTATGACGCCGCCGAACTCCTCCGACGCTCCGGCAAGCCCTACGTCCTAGCCGCCAACAAGACCGACAACACCACCCGACTGGCAGAACTCTACACCTTCGCCGCGCTAGGCATGGGCGACGCGATCCCAATCAGCGCCTACCACGACATCGGCGTCGCGGAGATGATGGACAACGCCTTCGAGCACATCGACGACGAATCAGATGAAGATCTGCCATCCGATGTGATCAAGGTAGCAATAGCAGGACGTCCAAATGTGGGCAAGTCCGCGATCTTCAACGCACTCACCGGCGAAGAGCGATCCATCGTCAGTCCCGTCCCCGGCACCACCCGCGACACTGTCGACGCCATCTACGAGTACGAAGGCACTCCGATGATGTTCCTTGACACCGCCGGTTTGCGACGCAGAGGAAAAACAGAGCAAGGCATCGAGAAGTACAGCGCCATCCGTACCATCGGAGCCATCGAGCGGTCCGATGTGACGATCATCGTCCTTGATGCAACTGAGTTCGTGACCGCACAGGACACGCACATCGCCGGGTTTGCTCAGGACGCGTACAGGGCCGGAGTGGTCTTGGTCAACAAATGGGATCTCTCAAGAGGCACCGAAACTACCTTTGAAGACGCGATGGACGAGATACATGAGCGGTTCAAGTTCATCGTCGATGCGCCGGTTATCGTCACTTCGGCGCTCACAGGCCGAGGCATCAACAGGATTCCCGATGCCGTGCGCCGGACATTCTCCCAGTTCACGAAGCGCGTAGACGATACTGAACTGTCGAGGACTCTCTACTCGGCTCTGGGCGAGCGTCCGCTGCCGACGAGGGGTCGGAGACGCGTGCGGATATCAGGCATCGAGCAGGTCTCTATACGTCCGCCGACATTCGTGATAACCTGCAAAAACCCCGAGTATCTGCACTTCTCATACAAGCGCTACCTCGAAAATCGCATGAGAGACGCGTTTGGTTTTGCAGGTTCGCCTGTCAGGATGCTTTACCGTGACGCTGGTTGAGGTCAAATGAACGAATGGTTGGCGTGGGTGATCATCGCCCCCGCAGCATACCTCATCGGCTCAGTACCGGTGGGCGTCATCGTCTGCAAGCTGTTCGGCGGAGCAGACCCCCGCGAGCACGGCAGCGGCTCGATGGGTGCCACCAACGTGTTGCGCACCGCCGGCAAGAAGGCAGCCGCCTTGGTCTTTGTCCTGGACTTCGGCAAAGGTGCGGTGATGATCGGGTTGTCCCTGCTTCTCATGCCTGATGCGAAACTGCTTCACGCACTGACTGGCACCTTCGTGATCGTCGGCCACACCTGGCCGCTATTTGCAGGTTTCAAAGGTGGAAAAGGCATCTCCCCTGGATGGGGAGCCATTCTGGTGTTGTCTCCTATTGCCGCTGCGGTCACGTTGGTCGGGTTGGCGGTTGCCCTCGTGACTCGATATGTTTCGCTTGGATCAATGATCGGGGCGTCGCTAGGCGTTATAGCGTTGATCGTCTTGTCGTTCGTCGACCTTTCCGTTGCGTTCGAGTACGCAACAATCGAATACCTTGCCTTCGCTGTTCCCGCAGTGGTCCTGATCCTATACAGTCATCGCGAGAACATGATGCGGTTGCGTCGAGGCACGGAGAACCGGTTGGACATCAACGCCGCCGAAGGTTCATCGGCGTCTGACGGTCGGGGAGCCTGATCCGATTTCGGCAATCGGGATCATAGGTGCCGGTTCATGGGGCACGGCTTTGGCCGTCTTGCTGGCGCGGCAAGGGAGCGAGACCAGACTGCTGGCCCGCGACGCTGAGCGCGCTGCAGAACTGGAGGCCGACCGGGAAAATAAACGTTATCTGGAAGGGATGGACTTCCCGGAGGGGATGTCGGTCCATCATGACCCTAAGCTTGCGCTATCGGATGTCGACTGTGTGATCATCGCAGTCCCTTCGGTTGCGATGAGGGAGGTAATAGATAGGCACGTCGGCCACATATCTCCGGGGATGATAGTTGTGAGCGCGACAAAGGGCCTGGAGATCGAGACGGGCAAGCGGATGAGCGAAGTGATAGCGGAGAGTATCTCCGAGTGTCATGAGATAGGTATGGACGAGGCGATGAGATCGATCTGTGCCCTTTCGGGTCCGAATCTCTCTGTTGAGATCGCCATTGGACTACCGGCGCTTGCAACAGCCGCTTCGGTTTCAATCGAGACGGCTGAACAGGTTCAGATGATGACTAGCGGAGAGCGGCTCCGCGTCTATGCGTCAGACGACATCATTGGCGTCGAGTTGGGCGGAACGCTGAAGAACATCATCGCGATCGGTGCGGGATTCATCGACGCGACGGGCCTGGGATCGAATTTGAAGGCCGCGTACGTCACTCGAGGGCTGCACGAGATAACGCAGTTGGGATTGGCTCTCGGTGCAAAACCCTCCACGTTTGCCGGCCTGAGCGGAATTGGCGACATGCTTACGACCTGCTACAGCCCCTTAAGCAGGAACTATCGGCTGGGCACACGGCTGGCCGAAGGCGATAGCGTCGAAGAGGCACTGGAGTATCTCGGTCAAACCGCGGAAGGAGTACCTACGACACGGGCCACGCTACAGATCGCGCAACAGTTAGGCGTCGAAATGCCGATTACGGAGACGGCGCACAAAGTCATGTTCGATGGGGTTCCGCCGACCGAAGCGATGGGAGAACTGATGCGTCGAGAATTGCAGAGGGAGTAGTCGCTGTGCTCAGTTAGTGCGTAGCTGTCTGAGTCTGGGGTCGAACCAGTCGCGGAGCCAATCGCCGAGGAAGTTGAAGCCCATGACGACTAGGAAAATAGCTATGCCAGGCATGGTCGATATCCACCATGCGCGGGAGAGGTGTTGACGACCATCGGATGCCATGATGCCCCACGCGGGTGTGTCTGGTGGGACGCCAACGCCGAGGAAGCTGAGGGTCGATTCGGTGAGGATTAGCGAGCCTACGCGGAGGCTGCCGATTACCAAGACACTACCGACGACTCCTGGGAGGATGTGTCGGAAGAGGATGCGTGCTTGCGAGGCACCTTGGATGCGAGCGTAGCTGACATAGTCGGACTCTCGGAGGGTGAGGGTTTCAGCGCGAACGACGCGGGCGAAGTTGTCCCATCCGAAGAGTATGAGCAGGACGATGATGAGCTCGAGGCTCTGGCCGAATACTACGACGACGACGAGGGCGACGAGGAGGAACGGCATAGCGAGGGTGAAGTCTACGGCTCGCATGGCGACTTGGTCTACCCATCCGCCGCGATATCCAGCGACGAGTCCGATGACTGTGCCGCCGATGCCCCCTGCGAGGATAACTGCGGTGGAGATGATCGTAGAGATCCGGGCGCCGTAGATGGCGCGGCTCAGGACATCCCGTCCTTGGTGGTCGGTCCCGAGCGGATATTCCCATGTTCCACCTTCCATGAAAATCGGCGGAGTGAATGCAGCTCTAAGGTTGCCTCTTAAGGGATCATGCGGAGAGAGTTGCTCCGCGAATAGAGCGCAGACGATCATCAGAACGAGGACGGCAAAGGGAATGACGGGGTACCGTCGCATCCACGCCCAACTGATGCGTAACACCCGCAATACCGGATTTCTCGGCAATGTGTCGTCGAGAGGCGACGGCACGTATGTTGCTTCAATCGACATCTAGGTCGTCCGCTAATCCAGTCGGATCCTCGGGTCCAATTGGGCGTACAGGAGATCGACGATGAGGTTCAGCAGGATATAGAAGGATGAGAAGAGAATCACGATAGCGCTGAGGACAGGGAAGTCGTTGTTTTTGATCGATTGAACGGCGAGGCGACCAACGCCTGGCCAGGCAAATACAGTCTCGATAACTACGGTGCCGGTAAGGAACGCGGCAAATATAAGGGCGGCTACGGTTAGGGGTGGAATTATCGCGTTGCGAAAACCGTGTGCCCAGATTATTTTGCCGGATGAGACACCCTTGGCCCTAGCGAGTTTGATGTACTCGCTGTCAAGGATGTTTAACATGGCCCCGCGGGTGATGCGCATCAGTCCAGCTGCCGGGAGCCATCCGAGGGCTATAGACGGCATGATGAAATGGTTCCAGCCTTCGTTGCGGCTCGATGGAAGCCATCCTAGCGTCGCGGAAAAGACCAGGATCATCATTATCCCGATCCAGAAGACAGGTACTGATTGTCCTAGCAGTGCGAAACCGCGAACTGCGTAGTCGATGATGGAGCCGCGTTGCACTGCCGAGATGACGCCCATCGGTATTCCGATGAGGATCGCCACGCCAAATGCAACGCCTCCCAACTGCAGGGTGTTCGGGACGCGTTCTCTCACCAACCTGATGCTCGGCACGTCGTAGTAGAGCGATTCCCCGAAATCACCTTGCAGGGCATCCCACAGCCACACTCCGTATTGGATATAGAGCGGCTTGTCGAGCCCCATACGCTCACCCCAAGCGTCCCATGCCTCGGGCGTGGCGTATTCATCGAGATATATGTTGCGAGGATCGCCGGCGGCACGTGACAGGCCGAACACGACGATCGTAATCAACAATACGATCGCTACCCCGAAGGCTAGACGGTTAACGATGATTCGCCACATGGTAGTTGTTCAACAGTCGTTGAGACTGCTGGTGTCCCCTTTTCGACGTGCGGTGGCCACCGTGTGTCGGCCAGCCAATTGGCTGGCCGACACGATTTTTTGGTTTCTACCTGAGAACGACCGTGTCTGCACCACTGAATGAACCGAATGTTTCGGTGTACGGCATCCATTCGACGACTTCGGGTGAGACTGCGTAGAGCTGGCTCTGTCGCACCATCGACATCACCAACGAAGTCTCGGCGAGCCAGTCGGTGAGGAAGATGTTGTTCTCGATGCGTTTCTGGGCATCGGTCTCGACCAGGTTTGCCCAATAGGTCTTTTCCAAGATCTCGTTAGGCAGTTCTATTCCGCGGTTGGCACCGCCTTTGGCAGCGGTCATCAGGCGTCCCTTGGGTTCGTCGAAGTAACCCAAGTTCATGTGGTGATACAGCGGAATGTCGATGGTTCGTCCGATGAGCGTCGGACGGCGGCCCGAGTATGCTGTCGCCTCGATTTCGACGTTCAGGTTGAGGTTGGCAGCCCATTGCAACACGGCTGCCTCTGCAATGTCGAATGGGAGCGAACCGGAGTCGGGAGTCAGCCATACCGGCATCGTGAAACCTTCCTCGACCCCCGCCTCAGCCATCAGCGCACGGGCGCCTTCAGGATCGAACGGGACTTCCCACTCGGGTTTCCACAACGGGTCGTTGCTGGTAAAACCGGTGAAGGTGAAGTGTGGCGGGTATAGACCTTGACCAATAACTTCGTTGATGGCTACGCGGTCAACTGCCATGCTTAACGCTCGGCGGAATTTGTTTCCGCGTTCCATCGAAGCCGGATCGTTCGGGTCGCTAATCCACGGGTGATCCGCATCAGGTTTCCAGCCTTCCCTTGGAAACTCTGTTGAAGGGTCTACCGGGTCTGAGGTTTGCCAGAAGTTACCGCCCATGTAGATGTGGAGCGTCTGGCCTTCGCCCAGCGGTTGGACGCGTGACCCGTCAACCTGCTGCGTGGCTTCGAGCACGAACTGTGCTGACATCACAGAGATGTGGACTTCGTCGTTCACAAACGCGGCAACACGAGTAGCCGGTTCGGGAATAGCGACCATGCGCATCGCTTCGATGGACGGGACCTTACGGTAATGCTCGGTTACGGCTTGGAACTCGATGAAGTTGTCGGCCTCGCCTTCGATCATCATGAACGGGCCTTGTCCAATCTTCCTGCCACCAGTTTCCTTGCCCAGTTCATCGATAGCACGTTTTGAAGTCGCGGTCAATGTGTTACGCCAGACATTTGAAGTCTCGAGTAGCCACACAGGGCTTAGAGTGGCGCCTTCTTTGACGTGCATAATGACGGTGTTGTCATCAACCGCTTCCCAAGACCCTTGGTATTCGCCGACAAATCCGGAACGTGAGTTGGTGTTGCCTTCGCGGAGCGCATCGTTGAATGACCAGGCAACATCTTCCGCGGTCAACTCTCCCCAACCGTGGTGGAACTGCACACCGTTGCGGATGTTGAATGTGATCGAGCGCGCGTCTTCTGCGACCTTCCAACCGTTCGCAATACTGATCGCGGGATTGAATTCGCCACGTTGCGGTATCGGTGCTGGATCCGCGTAAATGATGGCATCCGCAACACCGAAGTTGTCGCTAGTGTAGTCGTCATACGGCGAACTTGTGAACCAACCGGCTCCGATATCAGGCGATACGACGATCAATTTGCCCGATTGCGTCGTCGGCGCTTCGACCACTGCGGTTGCCGCGGCTTCGACCTGGGCGCCCGCGCCTGCGCCGTACGCTTCAGCAGTCGCGGTCACGACGACCTCGACCTCGCGTGTCACCTCGACCTCTACTTCGACTTCCCTCTCCACCTCTACAGTGACCTCGACCTGCTTTTCAACCTCGACTTCTTTGATCACCTCTTTCTCGACCTCTTTGATCACCTCAACTTCGCGGGTGACCTCAACGATCGTTTCACCGCCACAAGCGAACACAATGGCTGATAGCACTAGGGCTAACGCCATCGCGGTGCCTGATTTGGATATCCAGATTCTGCGCATTGTTTCTCCTCCTAGGAGCGATTCTCTACGTTTGCTCATGTAAAGATTTCGGTTGGTTAGGACTTAATGTTCTGAAACAGGTTAATTCATTACTCCCGAAGGTACCAATCGGGATCCTCCAACGCTTCGTAAACAATCCCGCCTTCCACATTTTTTGGCATGGGCCAACCCAAAAGGTGACACAGTGTCGGTGCAACATCCACCACTTGGACCTTGCGCTTTAGTTCGACGCCTTTACGGACGCCCGCGCCCGCCAAGACGAATGTGGAGTGCTGGCTGCCGATGCCGAAGACGGAGGACGGAAGGTGCTTGCCGTGTACTCCGTCGAATTCGGGTCGCATCGCGTAGATGACGTCGCCAGCAGAAGAACTCCAGATGTTGAGCATCTCGGCGTCTTGACGGCTGACTACGACCGAGAAGGGGTGTTCACCAGTCTCGGGGTCGGTGCAAGACATCAGCGTATCGATGATCTTGCGTTGGACCTTCTCATAGTCTTCTGGCTTGACGTGTCCTTCGGGATCGCGGCCTTTGACAGGGATGAAGATGTCGATAGAGTTCATCGGGATGGCGACGCTCTTTTCAAAGTCGACTTCGAATTTGTTCTGCATCATGACGTCCCAATCAACACGATCGGGAACCTCGCCTGGGCCGAATGGACCGGTACGAGCAGCGTCTTGGCTGGATGGGGTGTCAGTGAAGACGAGGAGGCCGGCATCAACCAAGATGTCCTTAATGTCAGGTGGCTCGCTACGGTTGGGGGTTGCGCCGTGATCGGAGACGATGCAAATCACAGTGTCATCGTCCGCTAGATCCATCAACCTGCCGATCATCCTGTCTGTCGATTCATAGGTGTCTTTAAGACCGTTGAGGCATCTTTCGACAACATCGGGCGATGCACCGCTGACAGGGTCGGCGGAGCCCATGAAGAAGTGGTCGGAATAGTCGGTGGCATGGGTTTCCGCCATAAGGATGTCCCAATCGTGGTCGCGTGTGAGCATCTCGGCGATGTCGGCGATACGACCATGATGGAAATCACATAGTTCGATGTAGGTTCGATCGTCGACGAAACCCAGGGCATCGCGAGCCGGGTTCTGGAGGAAGTTGCCCACCTTTTCATCAATCTCGTCGGAGACTGACGGCGGGTTGGAGTATCCGCGTCGTGGCCAGATTTGAGGGAAGAAGAGTTCAAAGTTGTCGGCGTTGGGAGTGAGGGTGATTAGTTTGCACGAGACGTAGCCCTCCACATCCTCACCGTCGATTTGGAGGGAGGCGAGTTTCCAGTCGGCCCACTCGCCAACACTTAGATTTGTGAATGGTTCGGAGGCGTCTTTCGATTTTGATACCAGAACACGGTCGTACCCGTCGTCACCCGAGGCGTAGATGAGAGCATGCCAATCTTGCGGAGTGCCTTCGTATCCGCGATGGAGGATTGCCCGGCCTCGTTTGAGCGGAGTCAGGGTTAAGGTCGCCTCAAGTGGATGGAGAGCGGATGATGGACTATTGGACCACCCAGCTGCCGGTTTGAGTTCAACGTAGTCGTATGGCGCGTCGCTTCCGCCGCGGCTTGGGTCGGTTGCTTCCGGGTCGATAGTCCCACCAACGGGACGAGGTCTCCAGTTGCCGGAGACGAAGAGGTGGTAGCCAGCGATCTGGTGGTAGTTGGAGATGCCGGGACCAGAGCCCTCGATCTGCATGCCGCGCTCGAGAGTTGCGGGCCAAGTGATCTCCTGCTTGATCATAATCGGCGTCTTGCCGGCCCGTTCGGCTGTGGTCCAGATCTGTTCGGATTCGGAGGTATGGGCCGCCATCGTCCACTGGGCGGTCTTCATCGACTCACCCTCGCGGTGGGAGCCCCACCACATGATGCCGTGAGTGCCCTGCCAACTGCCGCTGAAGAGGGATGTCCATCCGCAGGGAGTGAGCGTCGGATGAGTTCCGAGCATAGGACGCGAAACGCCGTTCTCAAGGAGCTTCTTCATGTTGGGCGCCCGTCCCCACGCCGCCATGCGTCGCCATAACTCCATGCTTGCACCATCGGTGCCTATCAAAATGGCTTTCTTGGCTGGTCCGGGGCGAAGTTTCATCCGGGTTGCCTCCGTTTTCAGTCGCACAGACTTACATTGCGGCAATGCGCAAGGATACTAGCACGATTCGACGAAATCCGTTTTGAGAGGCCGTTCTAGCGAAGGATTTGCGCAGAGAGGGACATCGCGGCGATTGCGGCAGTCTCAGTACGCAAGACCCGGGGGCCTAGGCTGGCGACGGTCGCTCCAAGATCAATTGCCTTCTGAGCCTCGTTGTCAGAGAATCCGCCCACTGGACCCAAGACGAGGGAAATCTTTCGTGGTCGATTTGGCATGATCCGCAGGGAGTACAGCAAATCGGCGAACATCGGTTTCGTCGCACCTTCCCAGAGCAGGATTACTGACGCGCCGTGGTTCGACGCATCAGAAATGGTGTCCTTCAGCTGAGATGGTTCCTTGATGCTTGGAACGCGAACCCGCCCTGACAACTCGGCGGCTTCGCAGACGATGCGCTGCCATCTCTGTATACGGTTCGCACTGATTGTCGCTTCGGACTTCAGCACTCTTTCAGTGATGACGGGGCGAAATTCGGACGCCCCCAGTTCGGTGCACTTCGCTAGTGCGAGTTCGTAACGTTGCGGTCTGGTTAGGGCCATGAGCATCGAGATTCCCGTCTCCATCTCAACGTTCGGCTCTGCTACGCTGAGCAACCGCACAGTTGAATCCCCGCGGTTTGATGTCGTGATAAGTTCGGCGACCCATTCGAGGCCATCCCCCGTGAACAGGGTGATCTGTTCCTCCTTCCTAAGTCGGAGGACGTTGACAATCTGATGGGAGATGCGCGTAGGTAGATCGAGTCGATCACCCACCTCGAGGTTTGGAGCCAAGGATTTATCGATGTAGAAGCGATGCATTGGATCGTTAGTTATCGTCGGATTTGACGATACGCAACATCAACCAATCGCCCTCTTGGCGAGTTTCACTTATGGATACGTTCCCGGCATTTAGAAAAGCATCTCGGACTGAGTCGGCTTGGTCATCAAGGATTCCCGAAGCAAGGACAATCCCTCCAGGTTTGGTACTGTCTATGAGAGGTTCGGCGATGTCGATCAAGACGCGCGATGTGATGTTGGCGAATACGTAATCGAATTGGGTATCAGGCAGGTCCGGGTTAGGGATTGATCCTTCGAGAACATGGGCACGGTCGTCTACACCAGACATCTCTAGGTTGTCTCGGATTGCACGAATGGCTGTTTCGTCAATGTCTAAGCACCATGCTTTGGATGCTCCCAACTTCAAGGCAACTATCGAGAGGACGCCAGAACCGCAACCAACATCGAGGGCATGTCGTCCTACGAGCCCACCCGATTCCGCTTCAAGCAGGATCTGTTTCAGGCAAAGGCGTGTTGTCGGGTGATTGCCTGTACCGAACGCCAGCCCGGGGGACAAGTAGACGCAGATATCCTCAGTTTCAGAGTAGTCTGGAATCCCTTCATCAGGCATCCTTGGGGAGATGACGATCCGATCACCTACCCGGATGGTGGGGAAAGTCTGGTTCACCCATTCGTCTGGCGTTACAACGCGCTCTTCGTGCGGCTCCGTATCGGTAAGTTCAGAGATTAACCGCAGTCCGATTTCGATCATGCCTTTACGGTTTTCGATCGTTTCATCGATTTTGAGATAGCAGTAGACGGTAACCTCGCCATCCGACGAGTAGTCTGAACCAACTACGTCTGCATCCCAATCACCTGTCTGCGAGACGAAGACCCGCCCATCGCCGTAGCGCGAGAAGAGGTGAGTTACGGGTTCTGCGAACTCTGACGGCAGTACGATGCTGATCTCTAGCCAGCGATCAGATTGGGAGTCTGAACGACTCATCGGCTATGCGGTAATGGCTCAACGCCGAAATGCAACCGCGTGTCAACGACCATATTATTGGCCCGTGAAAGCGCCCTTGAGCCAGCTCCAGATACCGTTGTCGTCCTCATTTTCAGTTGAACGCGAACCATAAGATTGGTCATTCTCCACAATGACAGGCTCCAGCGCGTTGGCGTCTGTTGCACGCATCGTGTCACCAAGTTTGCGGACTATGTCTTTCTGTTCGTTGGTAAGAGATCGTGGTGTGATCACGGCGATCTGCACTACCTGATCGCCGCGTGGGCCGTCGTTCCGGAGCCTCGGAACTCCCAAGCCGCGTAGGATGACTTGGTGCCCCGTCTGAACACCAGGATCGATTTTGATCTCTTTGTCGCCTTCCAAGGTTGGAACGGTGATCAACCCCCCGAGCATTGCAGAAACGACGTTCAATTCGGCTCGGATCAGGACATCGTTGCCACTACGGGTGAAGATCCGATCCAGTTCGACGTGAACGCGGACGTAAAGGTCGCCTGCTTGTCCTCCGAACTCGCCGACGTCGCCATGCCCTCGCATGACAATGCGTGTGCCGTCGTCTACACCAGCAGGGACATCGATCGAGATTTTGCGCCGATTATTGGAGGTGCCGGTCGCGTGGCATTGGATGCAAGCACGATCCACCCTGGTCCCGACGCCTCTACAGGTTGAACACTCGCTGATCTGCTCGAAGTTCCCGAACAGGGTCCTTTGTGCACGACGGACTTTACCCGAACCGCTACAGGTCTGGCAAGTTGTTGTGGCGCTGCCGGGCTCTCCTCTTGTCCCGCTGCAACGAGAGCAGATTTCACGCCGCGAAATCTCGGTTTCGAGGTTGGTCCCGAATATGGCATCGCGGAAGGAGATGCTCACACCTAGTTCAACATCCCCACCGCGTCGGACGCGAGTCCCTGCCGCGCCGCCAAAGAACGACTCAAAGATATCCCCGAAACCGCCGAAATCGCTGAAGCCTTCGAATCCACGACTTCCATTGCCGTTGACGCCTTGGTGGCCGAAGCGATCGTAACGTGCTCTGCTCTCGGAATCGCTGAGCACCTGATATGCTTCGTTGATCTCCTTGAAACGTTCGGTCGCGCCTTCCTCCTTGTTGCGGTCAGGATGGTATTGCAACGCCTTCCGACGAAATGCTTTCTTGATGTCTTCCTCGTTTGCAGTTCGAGGGAGTTCGAGCACCTCGTAATAATCGCGCTTGTCGCTCATCGGATTAGGTGGGTTCTTCCGGGTTCGGGTGTTGTGTGTGACGGTGGTTGTGGCGGGGAAGACTCAGCTTCGGTTGACCATCGCATCTAGGGTGTCAGCCGCGAATGTCACCGTCGGGATTGCGCGATCGTATGCAGTGCGCATGGGCGATATCAGCCCCACGACGCCGCGTGCGTTCACTTCACCTCCGTAACCAGACATGATCACACTGTAATCGCAGAGTTCAGGGCGGTTATTTTCCGAGCCGATAGCGACCACTGGCTGGCTGCCACAGGCGATTCCAGCGATCAAGTCGGCGAAGGCGTCGTCGTTTTCGAGCGTCGAGATTGCTTGTGCGCCTTTAGCCGGCTGCGTAGCGAGTTCGGGGTCCGACATGAAGTGGCCGAAGCCGCTCATGAATCGCTCACCGGGGACTGAATCGGCGTGCACTAGGGCCTCAATGGTTGCTTCCCAAACCAATTGCTCGAACTCGTCGTCGAGATCCTCGCGGTCTTTTTTTGCTACGAGTTCTCGAACCTCTCTCCCAGCTACTTCGGCGGTCACCTTGTTGCGGGTTTTTTCGAGCTGAGAGTCGTTGATCTCGCGCTTCAACTGCAAGACGCTACGGTAGACACGCGCCTCTTGGAGGACGAGGACAAGCATGACCAGCATGTCGTGAAGCCGTAGGAGCTCAATCTGTTTGACGTCTGGCATCTTGGCACGTGGGGCGGTGATGAAGGCCAAAGCACCGATCAGATCGGCGATGACGGTCGCGGCGATTCGCACCCAAGCATCGACATCGTCAGGCGCTATGTCCATCCGGTGGTTGAGCAGCGTCACCAAGTCTTCGGGAGGTGGCGAATTGAGATCCAGACCACCGACGAAGTGACGGTACCCCTTCTCAACCGGGATTGCACCTGACGAAGTATGAGGGCGTAAAAGATAGCCCTCTTCGATGAGGACTCCCATCTCATTGCGTATAGTTGCGGAACTTACATTGAAGCCGCCGGATTTCGCGACCGCGCTGGATGAGACCGGCATCGCAGTCGAGATGTAGTCGTCCACGATAAAGGTGAGAATTGTGCTTCTTCGCTCTGGTAGAGACATTATTGGAAATCTGAGATCAGCTGCGTCGGACCGCCATCGTTGATGGGAATCATCGTACTCGATTCGCCATGAAAAAGAACCGATCCCTGTTAACTGAATCTAACACGGGGCGTATCAATTCGACAAACGGAGGGCGCTTTGTGGGTTGATCAATCCAACGGCATTTGGACTGCCGCGCCAACCGATTTCGGCAGAATGTGAAGGATTTCGAAATCATTGCTTGAGAATGCTGGTGCTAGCAACATAGTCCGGTGGCAATTGGCAGGATCGCCTTCCGAGCACATCAAGGCCAACCGATTTCCCAAGGCGAGGTTCGAAACTTGGGCTATTGCAACTTGAAAATCAGGATCACTCAATCTGGTTCGATACCAATCGTTACTGGATTCTGCCTCGTCACTGGTGCGTTTTTGAGGCCCCCTAGGCATACCTCCGAGTCCATCTCCCATCCAGAGGTAGTTGATCCCGTGCTGGCGCAAACCTGCGTCCAGTTTTTCCCGATTTGACCATGGGGCGAACCGGGAGTACGGGTATGACCTGACATCGACTAGCAGTTCGATCTTGTGCGGGGTCATCAGTTCGATGAATCGCTCCCACGAGTGATTGCTGTGGCCGATAGTGTAGATAACTGTTTTGGTGTTCTTCATGTCCGTCCAATTATGAAGTCACGGAGGCATGGAGGGTACACTCGATAATGGAAGTGATTCTCGCCCTCAGATCGGAGTTGAAAACCAACGATGGAGATATCTCTCAACGGACAGAACGCGTTTCTTGTGAAGACGGCCTCGGGCACCGTGATCTGTGATCCCGCGAACGAGGAGGAAGCGACCTTCGTGCCTTCGTCGGCCGCTGACGACACGGTACTGACTGCGGTGTTGAGGAGTCGTCCCGCCAACTCTACTTTCCGTAGGCAGGGTCGATTCGCCAGTTCTGACGTGATTTCACATCCTGGGGAGTACGAGATTGGCGATCTCGGTCTGCGTGGAATTGCCCTGCCTGTTGATTCAGAGTCGAAGAAGACTGTCACCTCGTTTCGGATCGACGCTGAGAGCTTAGCTGTTTACATGCTTGGTCGGCCTAAAGCGTCGCCCGACTCTCGCACGGTTCAGATCATCGGCCGCGTGGATGTTTTGCTTCTCGACGCGGCACGATTGGAGATGGACGTCAAGGAGCTATCGTCTTTAATCGGTGCGTTGGATCCTTCGCTGGTGTTGGCAAACGGGATTGACCCCGATACCGAAGAACCTGGCATGATGCTGAAATCGTTGCTTGGAGAGACGGGAAGCGACCAGGCAAACAAGGAACCGCAACCCCGTGTGAGCGTGACTAAGAGCAACCTGCCGGATGATCGTCAGTTGGTTGTGTTGCGACCGCGATCGTAGGCAACACCATTCCAATAAGAAAGCGCCCGCCAAGTTGGTTTTGGCAGGCGCTTTTGTTGTCCGCTAACCGGTTTGATCCGCTGGCTAAGTCTCTTCGCTGGGCCTTCGGCTGTACTGCCATCCGAAGTAGCCCGCGATGCCGACGAGTAGCAGCACCAAGATGATGGCGAGAGGAATAGTAGCGTTGAAACCACCACCAGTCTCTTCCGGTTCTGGTGTCGCCGTAGGTGGCGGTACCGGTGTCGGCGGAATTGGCGTTGCAGTAGGCGGCTCTGACGTAGCTGTCGGTTCCGGCGTCGCCGGCGGCGGCACAGGAGTCGGTGTCGGAGGAATTGGCGTCGCAGTAGGCGGTTCCGGCGTCGCTGTCGGTTCCGGCGTCGCCGTCGGCGGCACAGGAGTCGGTGTCGGAGGAATTGGCGTCGCGGTAGGCGGCTCTGGCGTAGCTGTCGGTTCCGGCGTCGCCGTCGGCGGCACAGGAGTCGGTGTCGGAGGAATTGGCGTTGCAGTAGGCGGTTCTGGCGTCGCGGTCGGCGGCACAGGAGTCGGTTCTGGTGTGTGTGTCGCTGTCGGTTCCGGGACCGCGGTGGGAGCCAGTGCAGGGAAGAACAGTCGGACATCAGCTTGCTGACCGGCCATAAACACGCCTTCCTCTTCGGATACTATCCTGATATTCGGGTCGGTCGGATGGCCTTTATCGATCAAGTAAAAGTTGATCGGTGAGCCGTTGAAACCGGCGTCTGCGTTGGTGATTTCGAGCGTGTATGACCCGTCGGTCACTGTCACCTTGTCGGTCGGTGGCAAGTTTCCGATTACCGCGAAAATCTGGTACCCATCAGGTACTAAACCAGTAGGAGTGAAGGCCTGACCAGATAACCTCATTACGGTTGTTCCGCTTGGTTCGGGTGTCTGAGCTGGAGTTGTCGTCGCGGGTGTCGTTGCGGGTGTTGTCGCGGGCAGAGATGGGAAGTCTATTGTGAAATCGTCTAGGAAAACCGGAAAGCTGAATTCACACGCCAGACAGAAAGTACCATCATCGTTAACCAGCGCGTAGTACGAGATCGTTGTCGCTTCAACCGTTCCGCCCAGCAAGAACTTTATCTCGCTACCAACAAGCTCGACGGGTGGGTTTACGGTCAGGTCTTCGAAACCGTTACGATCAGCAGTGCCTTGACCGATCATGACGGATTGCGAGAGCCAATCGCCGATTTTGGCGGTTAGGGTCAAATTCTCCACTCCGAGCGGAGATCCTTGTACTGTGACCCAACCGCTGAAGATAACGGCCGGAAGTGCGGGTGGTAACTGTGACTGCGCTTGAGCATCGTCGCGAGTTGCCACCAGCGCGGTCGTAACCGCTGTTAGAACTGTCACCGCGAGCACGAGCGCGATTGCCCAATTTCGCGCCGTTGATGATCTAATTATGTCCACGTTCCGGGTCGGCCTGCCATTGCGGCGGGCCGGGATCTTGTCACGCTCGTTTACGTGGTGCATCTGGATTCACCTCATCTCTTCCGATTTAGGGCGGATTCATCCTCGGTGTCGAAAAGCGCTGTTTCTCTCTTTCGAGTAGCTGCGAGGCGCCATGCAAAGACGCTCAGAAGTGCCACAATGCTCAACGGCAATGTCGCTTCCATCGATCCGCTTTGGTTCGTGGTTGCGTTGCAGAAACCGCCACCGTTTTCAGTCTCGGTTGGGGGCTCCGCTCCGCTGCTACCCGGTACGAACTGGGTAGGACGGACAATCTCAAGTACAGCAGCAGTTGCTTCGCCTGCCTCGGCTGTGGGCCGAGGCGTTCTCGTCGGTTCCGGAGTGAGCGTGGCGGTCGGAATCTCAGTAGGTGTCGCCGTCGGTGGTTCTGTCGGCTCTGGGGTAGGAGTCGGCTCGGGTGTGTTTGTAGACGGCGGGACCGGCGTGTTAGTCGGAGTCAACGTCGGGGGCAGCGTCGGCGTCAAGGTTGGCGTCGGCGTCAACGTCGGCAATGGCGTTGGGGTGATCGTGGGTGTATGCGTGACCGTCGGAGTCGGCGTGATTGTGGGGGTATCAGTAGGTGTCGGGGTCGGCGTGAAGGTCGGTAACAGGTCAGGGAACACCAAAGTCACGTTCTCAAAGTTTGCACCGCTTACGAATGCCCCTGGTGGAGATAGTGCCTTCAGGAATCGTGGTGCACCTGAAGGATCATTCCGATCGACCAAGAAGAATGTGACGGGCGCGTTTCGGTACTTCTTGTCGATGACATCAACCGTGATGAAGTATTCAGCGCCGTAAACTTCGACGTTGGATGAACGGTAGTCTTCACCAACCGTAACGTAAATCTCCGATCCGTCTGGCAACGGACCTCGAGGCGTACGTGCTCTCCCTGAGAAGAATGCCGGGCTGAGGATCTCAGGCGATGGCGTCCACGTAGGTGTCACGGTCGGAGTCGGCACCGGCAAGTTAGGGAAATCGAGATCAAGTTCCCTAAGGATTGGGAATGTCCACGTGCAACCGCCGCAGATCTCACCGCTGAATTCGTTTATGACCGCATACCAATTGGTAGTTGCTGCGAGAATGGTGTCTTCCAGCCAGAACTCGATCTGTGATCCGAAGAGGTCCAGTTCTGGGTCTGGTGCTACGACCAAGTGAGCGTAGGCTGAGGGACGGTTCGGCAAGGAGCCTACGATGGTAGGCGCGGATTCGTACTTGTCGCCGATTCGCGCTGAGATCTTGAAACCAGAGTATTCCGGTTCTTCGCCGTTGATGGTCACGTGGCCGTTAAACACTATCGCTGGGAATGTTGGTGGGACGCCAGGATTCTGTTGCGCCTGCAGCGCGTTTCTGTCATTGGTCGCCACCGCGATGAGGCTGACGGCTACCAAAGCGGTTGCCGCCAAGACCGCGCCCCAAGTTCTCAAGGGCTTGATCATCTGACGTGCGACTACAGACATCCATAGCTTCCCAATAAGCATTGTGCGATTTTCCATAGCGAAAAATCCTAGGAATTCGATGCAACGTTGAACGATTCCGCCGCGTGTTGGCATCGATTAATCACGCGGTGAACGGGCATTGATGGACGAGATTTAGCGCTTGGTGTACTGTGGCGCTTTACGTGCCCGTTTGAGTCCGTACTTCTTGGACTCACGCATCCTAGGATCGCGCGTTAGGAGCTTGTGGCTCTTTAAGACCGGGCGAAGCTGGGGATCGAACGCGATTAATGCGCGGGAGAGGCCGTGCGAGAGAGCGACAGCTTGCCCGTGTACCCCACCGCCATGCGTCTTGGCGACTACAGTAACTTTGCCAGCAAGTTCAGTTACGTTGAGCGGTCGCATCGCCTCCGAGAACCATTGATCAACGGATATCACCTCGTTCAATGGTTTTCCGTTCAAGGTCACGCCTCCCTCGCGGTTGTAGAGGCGGACCCGAGCAACGGAGGTCTTACGTCTGCCGGTGCCGTAATAATAGTGATCGTCGTTTTCAGTCGTCAAGTTGTGCTCCTCACGCGGCTAGCGCGCCGTTGCGGATCTGTTGAATGCACAAGCGAGAACGACCATGACGTTTTGAGATCGTACTTCGCTTATGGGCAGGCGTTTGTCAGCCCGGTTCGTCATACGTCGCAAGGCAGTGCTTCGGATTGAGGACATAGACCGATTTATGGGGACAAGCTTCAGGCGGCTGACTCGGTGGCCTTCTCGCGCACTTCGGCACGCTCGGACCCTATCACTTGCGCCATATGGGGGTGTTCGGAACCGCTGTACACCTTCAGTCGAGATAGCATCTTGCGTCCCAGCTTGTTTTTTGGGAGCATGCCGCGGACAGCTAGTTCGATGATCCGCTCTGGAGTACGTTCTTGCATCCGGACATACGGTATCTCTTTAAGGTTGCCAGGGTATTGACTGTGCCGCTTATAAATCTTTTGCTCAGCCTTTTTTCCCGTCAATTCGACTTTCGAAGCGTTGACGACTATCACGAAATCACCAGACGCCATGTGGGGTACGTATTCGGCCTTGTGTTTGCCCATCAACACCGTCGCGATCTCGCTGGCAAGCCTTCCCAGAACCTTGCCATCGGCGTCAAATACCCTCCAGCGGTTCTTGATGTCCGACGCGCTAGGGTTGTAGTGCTTGATTTTGGTAGGCATAACAGATTGATTCTAATTTGCGCGCGCCCAAGTTTCACCCCTTTACCAAGCAGGTCGGTGATCTGGCTATCCGCTCTCTGCTTCCGTAGTCTCCAAACCCAGTTCAGGATCGAAAACCACGCGCATCAACGTCAATCCATGCGGAGGTGCGTTCCGTGTAGCACTGTTTTGCCTCGGTGAAAAGACAAGGGATTCGATCCATTCAGCCGATCTTGAACCTTCGCCTACCAATATCAACGCCGCGACCATTCGTCTGATCTGCTGCCGGACGAACGCATTTGCGCGGATGTCGAAGACTAATCTGCCATCACCCATCCGGTTGAAGGTCGCTCGTTCAATGCGACGTACCGTTGAGCCCTCGTCGCTCGAAGCGGCAGCGAACGACGCGAAGTCGTGCACACCTACAAAGTGTCGCGCGGCATCTGCCATTGCTCCGTCGTCGAGCCGTCGGCGCACATGGTATTCGTAATGTCGACGCAACGGAGAATATGTCAGCTTGTCATTGATGACGTATCGATACTCGCGCGCAATCGCCGACCGCCGCGGATCGAAATTGCCAGGCACGACACAAATCCGTTTTACTGCAACGTCGGCAGGGAGATTTCCGTTCATGGCGCTTCGGAGTTCATCCTCAAGCATCCGCGTCTCAAGTTCAAACGATGCCACCTGGCCCAACGCGTGCACACCCGTATCGGTCCGACTCGCCATCTGGATCCGCCCAATCTGCTCTCCGAAGATCGTCCAAGCGGCATCTTCCAAAACCCCTTGAACAGTGCGCGCGTTAGATTGGAACTGCGACCCGTTGAAATCGGTGCCGTCGTACTCGACGATGAGCGCCAATCGCATATTAGGAGAGCGCCTTTCCGCCGGGTAGATCCGGCGAAGGTGTTAGTCGATGAGTTCGATTAATGCCATCTCGGCGCCATCGCCCTGACGCTTGCCTAGTTTGATGATCCTGGTGTAGCCGCCGTCTCGATCACGGTATCGGTCTGCCAACTCGTCGAATGTCTTGGCTAAAACCTCTTTGTCGTTGATGAATGCAGCGGCCTGACGCCTGCTGTGGAGGTCGCCGCGTTTGCCGTGCGTGACCATCTTTTCGGCCAACGGTGCAACTTCTTTGGATTTGGCGTGCGTGGTACGGATCACCTCATGCCTGAGAAGATCCGTGACCATGACTCGGAACATGGCCTTGCGCGGCGCTGATTCTCTACCGAATTTCCGTCCTGATCGGCGATGTCGCATTGTGTTCAGATACTCCCAATTCGGCAAACCGTTTAGGGTTGCTGCTCCTCTTCGTCAACCGCTTCTGCCTCTTCAGGCGGCCAGAGTTCCTTCTCAACCATGAAGTTGTGGAGTTCACGGAAAGAGACTTCGCCGAAGTTACGCACTTCCTGCTTCAAGGTTTCGGGGGTGAAACGCATCAATTCGCCCAAGGTGCGGATGGGGTACCGCGAGAGGGCGTTGATGATGCGTGAACTCAATTCGTCGCCAAGATCCTTGATCTCGGTATCCAGCAGATCCGACATCTCGTCCGTCGGTGGCCGATCTTCGGTCTCTGGTTGAGCAGTAATGATGTCGAGTTTCGACTTGAAGATGTTTGCCGCGGTTCGGAAAGCTTCGATCGGCTCAACCGTCCTGTCGGTCCAAATCTCGACCGTCAGTAGATCGCGGCCCGAGAGACGTCCCGACATGCCCTCCACTTCGTAGTTGGCTTTCAAGACCGGGGTGAATACAGCGTCGACCGGCAACACGCCATGACCCGGCGTGTCTTCATGATCAAATGCCCTGTAACCCTCGCCCTTTTCAACACCGAACGTCACGACCAACTCGCCCTCGCCACTGTCGAGAGTTGCGAGATGATGTTCGGGGTTCACGATCTCGAACACGCTGTGCGGTTTGATGTCGCCCGCAACAACCTCGCCTTCGCCAGATGCGTATAACGTGAGAACCTTCTGAGTCGTCTCTGATCGGGCACGGATACGGATGCCCTTGGCATTGATCAGGAACTCGCCAATACCCTCGCGCATATGGGGGATTGAACCGTATTCGTGCTGCTGCCCGACAATACGTGCCGAGGTGATCGCAGTGCCCGGCATCGCGCCGAGGAGAACTCGCCGTAGGCCGTTGCCCAAGGTAGTGCCCCAACCGCGTTCCAGACCTGCGATCTGGAACTTGCCGTAGGTTTCGGAGGTTTCGACTACCTCGAGCTGAGGTACGAAATCTTCCGTCTCGTCTGCGAACTGGACGGTGGTAGAGATTGGCGTGCGGATACCGCCTAACATGTTGCGGGGTTATCTCCTTGAATAGTATTCCGTGATCATTCGGGTGTCGATCGTGGTGTCAACGTCATCTTCGTTGGGAACAGCGTCGATGGCGGCTGTCAAATTCTCCGAATCGACCGTGATCCAGTTGGTGGCCTGCCGACGTCGACCAACGTTATCGTTCGCGGCTTGGTAAAGACCTGAACTCTTCGATTTCTCGCGCCAAGAGATGACATCGCCAGGTTTCACGATGAACGAAGGGACATCGACCTTACGACCATTGACCTGGATATGTCCGTGGTTGACGGTCTGACGCGCTTGGGGACGCGACGTGGCGAAACCTGCGCGGTAGATGACGTTGTCGAGCCGTCGCTCCAACAGTTTGAGGAGGTTCGAACCGGTAACACCGCTCAGTCGCGCTGCTTCGTCGAACATGCCTCGGAATTGGCGCTCGTAGATGCCGTATATGTGTCGCGCCTTCTGTTTCTGCTGCAACTGGATACCGTGATCCGAGAGGCGACGTCGGCGACGTTGTGCTCCCATCGGCCCCGCGCCTCGTCGTGAACTATCCCGCGAACGATCAACCGCGCACTTTGGCGTGTAGCAACGCTCTCCCTTCAGAAAGAGTTTCTCGCCTTGTGATTTGCAGATTTTGCAAACCGGGTTTGTGTTTCTTGCCATTACCGTCTCTGTTTCTCGTGACTGTCAGACTTTGGCGTTTTCCCAAGGATCAACGGCGCGACCCATCAAATTCGGGTTACGCGCTAAGTTAACGATTCTAAATTGGGCGATACGGATTTAACTCCAGCTTTGGTGCCTTCACGCGGAACGCAATCTTGCCGCTCAAACGGCAAAAATGCGGCAAGTTTCTAACGAATCAGACACGCCGCCTTTTCGGTGGTCGGCAACCGTTGTGTGGGATAGGTGTTTGATCTGTGATCGAGTTGACTCGGATCCCAGCCCCGGCGATCGCGCGTATCGCCGATTCCCGGCCATTACCAGGTCCCTTGACCAGCACATCAACCGTACGCATACCATGCGTCACAGCGGCCCTCGCGGCAGTCTCTCCTGCGCGCTGGGCGGCGAAGGCGGTTTTCTTGCGAGAGCCGCGGAAACCCATCGCTCCCGAACTGCTCTGCGATACCACGTTGCCGTTCGGATCTGTAAACGTGATTAACGTGTTGTTGAACGTTGCAATGATGTACGCCCGACCTTGAGGGACGAACTTCCGTTCTCTGCTTCTTCGACGAGTTCTCGGCATAGCCTAGTTGGTTGCTCCTGCTGGACGACGGCCTGACACGACCGCCAGTGTTACTAATGCGACGGTGCCCGGCGCTTGCCCGCCACGGTTTGGCGTCGGCCGCGCTTGGTGCGTGCGTTTGTCTTGGTCCGTTGGCCCCGTACTGGCAGACCACGACGATGTCTCTGACCTCGGTAACTCTGGATTTCGACTAAGCGACGAACGTTGAGCTGGTTTTCGCGTCGGAGGTCGCCTTCGATCATGATTCCCGCACGATCGATCGCGTTCCTGATAGCGGCCAGATCTTCGTCGCTCAATTCCCTCATTCGGGTGCTGGATGAGATGTTGAGGTCTTTGGCGATGTCGGCCGCCCTGTTGCGTCCGATGCCATAGATACTTGTGAGTCCGATAACCACGCGCAGGTTGTCGGGTATGTTCACGCCGGCGATGATTGCCATTGCACAACTCCTTAAGTGGTTAACCCTGTCGCTGCTTGTATCGCGGGTTCTGCTTGTTGATTACGTAGACGCGGCCCTTGCGCCGTACAACACGGCTCCCGGGCTGTTTCGCCTTTACTGAGGCTCTTACCTTCATATCGCGGATTCCCCCGTTTATGACTACCTGAAGCGGTAAGTTATCCTGCCCCGGGTCAAGTCATAGGGCGAAAGCTCGACCATGACGTTGTCACCTGGCAAGATCCTGATGTAGTTCTTTCGAATCCTTCCGGATGCGTGCGCCAAGACTTCGTGTTCGTTCGGCAGTTTCACCCGAAAATATGCGTTCGGGTGCGCCTCGGTCACTGTTCCTTGGACTTCTATCGCTTCTTTTTTTGGCATTGTTTAACCAGACTGACCGTTTGTAATTACCGTTACTTTGCCGAGGTCAAGACCTCTGGCCCATCGGCGGTGATCGCCACTGTATGTTCGAAGTGCGCAGATAGCGAGCCGTCGGCGGTCACGACCGTCCAGCCATCATCCAAGACCTTGGTCTCCCAAGACCCCGTCATTATCATCGGTTCGATGGCTATAGTCATTCCTTCCATGAGCAGGGGACCAGTTCCTGCTTGACCCACGTTGGGTACTGGCGGCGCCTCGTGCAACGCACGGCCCACCCCATGTCCGACATACTCTCGTACCAGTTCGAAGTCGGCGTCACGAACATACTGCTCAACAGCGTCGGAAATATCACCGACGCGGTTGTGAGGCACACATTGCGCGATGCCATGCATTAAAGCCTCGCGGCCCACATCGACTAGCCGTTCCCGTTCCTCGTCGGCAGTTTCGCCGGCGACGGCGGTTCGTGCGTGGTCGCTGTAGTAGCCGTCGACTATAGCGCCGCAGTCTACGCTCACCAAGTCGCCTTCAGAGACGACGCGCTCGCTGGGTATTCCGTGCACGATCTCTGCATTAAGCGAGATACATGCCACAGCTGGAAATCCGTAGAGGCCGAGAAAAGCAGGTTTCGCTCCTTCAGCGCGAATCTTTCGCCTAGCGATGTCGTCTAGCTCTGCGGTCGTTATTCCCGGCTCTAAAGCGTCGAAAACCGCATCCAATGCGACGGCCACAATGTGACCGGCAGTTCGCATCGCATCCAGTTCGCGCTTGCTTTTAAGCGCGATACGGCGAGCCGTATCTGGGTTGCTCGTGAGACTATCCTTCAAAACGCAACTTCAATCGCTATTGTACCCGAACTTACGAATTTCGTAGTCTCCGGCAATCGCAGTTCAATGGCCTTTGTCACTCAATCGCCTCGATCAGACGTCCTCGAACATTGTCGATCGTCCCCAAAGCATCGATCTCGGTCACGCGATCATTGTCTCGGTAATAGTCAACTACCGGCGCCGTTTCGCGATTGTAGACATTCATGCGATGCCTTATCGCCTCTGGTTCATCGTCGACTCGACCTTCGATCTCGCGACGTTTTTCAAGCCGATCAATCAACTCTTCAACATCCACTCTGAAGAAGACAACCCTGTCGAGAGACACACCGATCTTCGACAGCTCGTCGTCGAGAGACGCGGCTTGAACCACTGTGCGAGGGAATCCGTCGAGGATCACGTTTTCGGCATCTGCCAAACGGAACTTGATCATGTCTATCACGGTCCCGTCCGGCACCAGATCGCCTTTGTCGTAAAAGGTCTTGGCGAATTGACCTAGTTCGGTGCCGCGGTCCATCTCATCCCGGATCATGTCGCCGGTCGAGAGATGCTGATACCCGAGTTGTTCGGTGAGCATCGTAGCTTGCGTGCCCTTGCCCGCGCCGGGAGGCCCTAGAAATACGATCCGCATTTCGCTTCACTCAAGCGCTAGTCGCGCTCAACTCCTGCTTTATGGGCGCTTTGGGCATCACGATCTTACGAACCCCTCGTAGTTGCGCATCATGAGTTGTGCTTCGAGCTGCCGCATCGTGTCCAGCGCAACGCCGACCATGATGATCATGCTCGTGCTTTGAATGAGTGTTAATGATGCCTCTAGGTTCGTAACTAGATTCGCAATCCATGGAGTGATTGCGATAACGCCAAGGAAGATGGCGCCTCCCCAAGTGATCCGCAACACGATGCGCATCAGATAGTCGCGTGTCGGTTGTCCTGGCCGTATGCCGGGAACAAAACCGCCGTTACGTTGCAGGTTCTCAGCCAAGTTCTGCTGGTTGTGCACAACCAGCGCATAGAAGAAGGTGAAACCCACGGTCAGGATGAAGATCAGCGCCCAATAGGGGTCACTGGTAAAAGTCAGTGTCCGTTGGACCCAACTCGCAATTTGTGCCGTGAAACTACTGCTGCTCGGGTCGGCAAGGTAGGTGGCGATGGTTGCGGGCAACGTCACGATTGAGAAGGCGAAGATCAGCGGGATCATGCCTGCCGCGTTGACGCGCAACGGGATGAACGATGCGCCAGTCTGCCGATACATCTGACCGCCCCGGAAGACGCTGCGTCCGTACTGGACCGGGACGCGTCGCTGGGCTTCGTTGAAAATCACAACCACGAAGATGATGATGAGCATCATTGCGACGAGCATCGAAACTTGGAACGATTGGTCGCGCAGCGCCCACAGAGAGCCTGCCGTTTGAGGTAGAGACGCGACAATACCGGCGAAGATGATCAACGAGATTCCGTTGCCGATGCCCTTCTCGGTGACGATTTCACCCATCCATACGAGCAGCATCGTCGTAGCCGTCATGCAGAGGATGATGGTCACGGTGTTCATCACTTCGTCACCGCCCAATCCAATTCCCGTAATCGCTCCTTGAAGCTCAAGAGTGTTGAGCAACGCCCAACCTTGAAGGATCGCCAACGGGACGGTGAGGTAGTGCGTGTAGCGGTTGAGTGTGCGTCGTCCCGCTTCTCCACCCTCTCGGGAGAGCTCCCTGAGCTGTGGGATCACAGGGGTCAAAACCTGCAAGATGATAGATGCCGTGATGTATGGATAGACGCCCATCGCGGCGATGCTCAATTGGCTCAACGCGCCGCCGCTGAAAAGATCGAGAACGCCGAAAACCGGGTTGGCTTCGAAAGCTCTCGCTAGCAGGGCTTGGTCAACGCCGGGGTTTGGCACGTGGGCCAAGAACCTGAAGGCGACCAAGATGCCAAGGGTGAAGAGAATCCGGAAACGAAGATCGGGTACTCGCCATGAATCGATAACTGCCCGGAACAATGCGGGTAGTGCGGATTGGCGTCCTGTCTGTGCTCCCGTAGTCTGCATTTGACGGGGGTGGTCCTGTCTCGATTACTCGTCCGAATCGGACGTTTCGGATGTGGCTTCGTCGGCGCCGAGTATCGTCACGCTGCCACCGGCCGCTTCGACTTTGGAACGTGCGCTGGCGGAACAGGCATGGACGGAAACGTGAACGCTCTTCTCTATCTCGCCGTCGCCAAGTAGTTTCACTGTTGACCGCGGGTTGCGAACCAAGCGGGTTGCCACAAGCTCTTCAGGTCCGATCTGTGAGCCGTCATCGAATAGGTTCAGGCTCGCCACATTCACGGGAGAGTGCTCCACGCGGAATATGTTGTTGAAGCCACGCATGAATGGCAGACGTTTGACCAGACGATTCTGTCCACCCTCAAAGAGGAAGGGAACCTTGCCGGTCTGCAACTGTCCCTTGCTGCCACGACCGGAGTACGAGCCATTGCCGCTGCCGTCACCGCGTCCAACGCGCTTGCGCTTTCGGTGTGAGCCCTCGGCGGGTTTTAGTTCATGTAGTCCTGGCATATCGATAACTCGTCTGTTTGTTAGGAAACGATCTCCACTAGATGGGAGACTCTCTTGATCATCCCCCGGATCTGAACGGTGTCTTGTTGAGTAACTACGTGATTTATCCGCCTGAGGCCGAGCGCTTTTAATGTCGCCCTCTGCTTAGGGATTGACCCGATCTCGCTGCGAATCTGTTTGATGCGTATCTCGCTCATTGTGACGATTCGCTCTCATCACTTTCAGTTTCGGTAGATTCTTCGGTGCTCGCTTCAGAGGGCGAATCAGTTTCGTCCTCGTCGTTGGACTTTTCGCTCTCGTCCTCGGTATCCGCTTCGGCTACGTTCTCAGGTGATTCCTGAGGCGTCTCTTCCGTCGGTGCAACTTCTGGCTTGTGAATTCGGTCTAATCCGAGCCGCCTAGCGCGTTCCGCCTCCGGGTCGCGTAGCATCGACAAAGCTTTGAGTGTTGCTCGGACGGTATTTACCGGGTTGTTGCCGCCGAAAGTCTTCGACAACACGTCTTGGATACCCGCAGCTTCAATAACCGCACGCACACCACCGCCGGCGATCACACCAGTACCTGGCGCCGCTGGCAATAGCAGCACCTTCGCACTGCCGAACTTCGCAGAAACATCGTGGGGAATCGTGCCGTCCCTAACGACGATCTGCTGCATTGCTCGCTCAGCGTTCTGTCGACCCTTACGAACCGCATCGGGCACCGAAGCAGCCTTCCCAAGCGCAGCGCCAACTCGACCGTTATAGTCGCCCACAACCATCATGGCGCTGAACGACAGGTTACGACCTCCCTTGACGACCTTTGAGACGCGTCTAATCTTCACCGCGCGCTCGAAAAGCTCAGGACCTTCGGGAGTTTCCTCTCGACGGGGACGTCTTCGTTGTCTGCCGCGGCGATCGCCGTCAGAACGTCGTTCGCCAGTACTGGTTTGGGTAACCATAGTTAGAATTCAAGACCCTCCGCACGGGCAGCATCGGCCAACGCCTTGACGCGTCCGTGATATTGATAACCGCCACGGTCAAACACCACCTTGTTGATCCCACGCTCTTTCGCTCGCTTGGCGACCATGGCACCCACATTCTTTGCAGCATCGATTTTTCCGGCTTCATCAATGCCGGGTTCGATAGACGAGGCAGCAACCAAAGTCTGACCTTCCATGTCGTCTATCACTTGGGCGTAGATCTGCTTGTTACTTCGGAACACAGACAATCGCGGTCGATCATCCGCACCAACAACTCGTCGGCGAACTCGGCGATGACGTATCCAGCGAGGACGGCTGTCGAACTTTCTGTTAGCCATTTAGCAATTAACCTCCAACACCCGCTACGGTCTTACCGACACGCAGTCGCAACTGTTCGCCCTGGTAAGCGATTCCGAATAGCGGAATGCGGCCGGCCTTGCTCTGGAAACGGCTAGGTTTGCGCACCGCGCGGATATTCGCAGCCTGTTGGCCCACTGCTTGTTTGTCAGGTCCAGTCACGATGATCGTCGTGTTGCCTTCAACGCTCAACGAGTTGTCGCCTATCGGCTCTACATCTACCGGGTGTGAATAACCGGCCAACAGCTCTAAGCCCTTGCCTTTTTGCGTGGCACGATATCCGGTGCCGTACATAATGAGCCGCTTGCTGAAACCTTCGCTCACACCTACGACCATGTTGTTGATCAAGCTACGGGTCAGGCCGTGCTTCGACCTTTGGTCGCTAGATTCGTCTGAACGGGTCACGACGATTTCCGAACCATTCACATCAACGCCGATGCCGTCTTGGAGCTTCTGACTCAACTCGCCCAAACGGCCCTTTACCGATACCTGACCGTTCGCGACCTTGACATCGACACCGCTGGGAAGCGTGATTGGACTTTTTCCTACTCTGGACACTTCGATATATCCCGCTTGGTTGGTTTCACCTGCTCAGATCACCACACGTAAAACAGCAGCTCGCCGCCAACTCCTGATCTGCGGGCCTGCTCTGATGTCATCACGCCCTTGGAAGTCGACAGAAAAGCGACGCCACGCCCGCCGAAGTATCGCGGGATCTCATTCTTACCGACGTAGATCCGGCGACCCGGCTTGCTTACGCGTTTCAGACCAGTTATCACCGATTCATCGTTGTCTTCGTAGTAACGGAGCGTCACTTCAAAATCGGCTTTAACGCCATCGCGGTGTGTCTGCACATTCGAGACGAAACCCTCGTCGCGCATCAAACGCAACAGAGAGCGCTTCATCTTGGAATGCGGTATCACTACCTTTTCGTGATGCGACATGACCGCGTTGCGGATGCGCGTCAGCATGTCTGATATGGGATCGGTGACTGGCATTGGATGTTTAGTTCGTTGATCTCGCCGTTCGTATTTCGGCGTCTAGAGGCTGGCCTTTCGAATTCCCGGCAGATTGCCGAGGTGCGCTTGCTCGCGGAAGACGATCCTGCACATTCCGAAGAATCGGATGTACCCGTGCGGTCGACCTGTAGCGAAGCAACGGTTGCGCTGTCGGATCTTGCTCGAGTTCTTCGGCAAAAGATGAAGCTGACGCCTCGCCTCCATCTGTTCTTCAAAGGAACGACTGGTGTCGTTCGCAATGCGCTTCAGTTCCGCGCGCCGCTCCGCGTACTTCTCCACGAGATGAGCACGCTTCTTTTCACGTTCGATGATTGCCTTACGAGCCATTGTTATCTTCGTCTGTTTGTTGTGTCGAATCTATCGGCGGTTACAGTTTGCTGAGTGGTTCAACGTCCTGTCGCGAACGGCATGCCCAAAAGTTCGAGCAGCCTGCGACCTTCTTCATCGGTGCGCGCAGTGGTCACAATCACAACCTGCAACCCGCGCAACCTGTCAATTTGATTGTAGTCAATCTCGGGGAACACCACTTGCTCAGCCAAACCCAAGCTGTAGTTGCCATTCCCGTCGAATGAGTTGCGGCTAGTCCCTCGGAAGTCGCGAACACGAGGCAGCGCCACGTTTACCAAACGGTCGTAGAACTGCCACATTCGGCTGGACCGCAAGGTGACTGACGCACCAACGGGCATACCCTCTCGCAACTTGAAGTTCGCTATCGATTTCTTGGCACGATTCACGATCGGCTTCTGACCGGTGATCGTCGCTATGTCACTGGTTGCCGCGTCAAGAGAGTTAGAGTTGTCGATCGCCTCGCCGAGGCCGATGTTGACGATGATCTTCTCCAAACTCGGCAACTGCATAGAGTTCGTGTACCCGAACTCGCGCGTAAGAACCGGAATAACATCCGAGCGGTACTGGGAGAGAAGACGCGGCATGTAAGCCGTTGCGGTGCCGTTTGTATCAGCCATTGCGCGCCCCTCGCACTGTTCGTACCCGCGTCCCGTCTTCAAGTTCACGCCACCGGACGCGACCAACCGCGCCGGTGTCTGCATCGACAAGAACCACGTTCGAGATGTGTATGGGCGCTTCGTCTTCGATGATGCCGGTCTGCATCACGCCCCGTTGCCGGCCCATGTGCCGTTTCACGATGTTCACGCCCTCGACGACCACACGTCGCTTTTTCAGGTTCACGCCGATCACCTCGCCGCGAGCACCTTTGTCCTTTCCGGACACTACGAGGACGGTATCCCCTTTTTTGATCTTGTTAGGCATTGCTCTTCAACTACAAAACTTCAGGTGCCAAAGACACGATCCGATTGAACTCACGCTCACGCAGCTCGCGTGCCACCGGGCCGAAGATGCGGGTCCCACGCGGGTTGCCGTCTTCTGCGACAATTACGCACGCATTGTCATCAAACTTGATGTACGAGCCATCGATGCGACGGTACTCCTTGCTCGTTCGAACGATGACCGCTTTGACCACTTCGTGCATACTAACGGCCCCACCGGGTTGCGCATCCTTCACCGCACAGGTGATGACATCGCCCAAACCGGCGTAACGACGGTTGCTGGCGCCAGTCATGTTTATGCAAAGCACCTCTCGGGCGCCCGAGTTGTCCGCCACTCTTAGTCGTGTCTCTCGCTGAATCACTGACCTTCTCCAAAAGCGACGTCTTGTTGATCGATTTGGCTCGGGGCATCGGCCGGAGCGACAACTTCCACGCGCTCAACGATCTGGCGCAGACGCCAGCGCTTCGTCTTTGACAAAGGTCGATGCTCTTCAATCACGACGCGGTCGCCAATTGAAGCCTCGTTGTTCTCGTCATGGGCCACGAACTTGGTAATTCGACGACGATTGCGCTTGTACACGCGGTGACGTTGCGACCATGAATAAGCGACAACGATCGTCTTGTCGTTTTTGTCGCGGATCACCGTGCCGGTCCGCGTCTTACGTGTGCCTGCCATTCCTATCCGATGTCCTTAACTGTCTGATGCTTAAATCAGTTCAACCTTTACGATTGACTCTCTACCAAACCTAGAGCTTCAACGATCTGTCGTTCTCGTATCACCGTGTGGATGCGCGCAATCGTCCGACGCGTGTCCCGCAACGCGTTGGTGTTAGTCAACTGACGCGTCGTCTTCTGGAAACGCAGATTCATCAACGCGCGCTCCTGCTGAACCAACTCCCGATACAGTTCGGTGTTGCTCAACTCTCTTACTTCTGATATGTGCATCTTCGCAATACCTGCTACGCTGAAAAATCCCGTTCGATCCTAAAGCTCGTCTGCCCGTGACACGATCTTCACCTGCATCGGGAACTTCGCTCCCGCGCGTCGCAAAGCCTCTTTCGCCGCAGCCTCGGGCACATCAGCAATTTCGTAGATGATCCGACCGCGTCGAACCGGGGCTACCCAGTGATCGATCGCGCCCTTGCCACCGCCCATGCGAGTCTCTGCAGGGCGAGAGGATACCGGTTTGTCAGGAAATATGCGGATCCAAATTTGACCGCCACGTTGGACGTAACCTGTGATCGCACGACGCCCCGATTCGATCTGCCTTGATGTGACCCAGCTAGCGTCCATAGCTTTGAGGCCGAAGTCACCGAACGCCAACTTGCTGCCGCGATTCGCTACACCGTTCATCGTGCCACGGTGCTGCTTCCGGTACTTTGTTCTTCTTGGCTGTAGCATGGCGATTTGCCCTCAAAACCTATCGTCGATGTCTCTGCGCACGACCAAGGCCAATTGGCGAAACACCCGTTGAGCCCCCGTTGAGCTGCGTTCGACCTTCCGCCGGCATGTCACCGGTGAAGATCCAGACTTTGATTCCGATCACTCCGAATGTGGTGTGCGCTTCCGATACCGCGTAGTCGATCTTGGCCCGAAGCGTATGCAACGGCACTCGACCTTCCATCTGCTTGTCTACACGTGCGATCTCGGCGCCGCCCAAGCGACCCGATACCACCACTTTGATGCCTTCAGCACCCGAGTCCATCGTCCGTTGCATCGACATTCGCACTGCACGGCGGTACGGAATACGACGCTCAAGCTGCTCCGCCAGACTCTGGCCGACCAGCTTCGCATCAAGCTCCGGCACCTTGATCTCATTCGCAGAAATCCGAACTCGACGACCCGTTGAACGCTCGATCACATGCCGCAATCGATCGATCCTCTGGCCGTTCCGTCCGATGATGATCCCTGGACGACTGGTGAAAACGTTGATACTGATCTCGCCACCGCCACGATCAATGTCGACGCGGGATATCGCCCCCTCGCCTTCATATTCGCTCGCGATGATCTCTCGGACCCTGTAGTCCTCCTGGACCAGCTCGCGGTAACCCTCAGGCTTGCCGGCAAACCAGTTCGAACGCCACTCGGCCGAAATGCCGAGGCGGAAACCTATCGGATGTATCTTCTGTCCCATATTCAGTCCGATCGTCCAGAGGCAGACGACAAATTAACGTCGGCTATTGCTCCTCGTCTACTTCGATTGTGATATGCGATGTCGGGCGGTTGAACGCTCCAGCACGGCCGCGAGCCTTGGGCCGGAAGCGTCGCAATGTGATCGATTTGTCAGCTACGATGCGCTTGATGATCAGCGAGTCGCGATCTTGCAGGTCGTTGGTCTCCGCGTTCGCAGCGGCCGCATGCAAGACCCTGTAGATCTCACGCGCGCTAGGCGTCGTCATATACCGCAGATAAGCCAACGCATCGTCGACCCTCTTGCCACGTATCTCGTCCATCACAAGCCGAAGCTTCTTGGCCGAGATTCCTATGTTCTTGCCTCGTGCGATCGCCATCGCTTGATTTCCTCAGCGGTTTCCAGAGTGAGATCGGAAGACCCGGGTCGCCGCAAACTCACCCAATCGGTGACCCACCATGTTCTCAGTAACAAGCACTGGCACGAACGTACGGCCGTTGTGAACCGCGAATGTCAGCCCGACCATATCTGGCATGATCGTCGATGCACGCGCCCAAGTGCGGATAGCCCCACGAGTTCGCTCTCGACGGGCCTTGTCCACCTTCTTCATCAATTTCGGGTCTATAAAAGGACCCTTTCTGACTGACCTGCTCATGTTCTAATGTTCCGTTTACCGATTAGATGTCATCTTTGCTGATGCGATCAGCGTTGACCACGTCGTCGTCGGATAAATTTGTCCGTTCTCTTGTTCCGACGCGTCTTGTAACCCAAAGTAGGCTTGCCCCACGGCGACTTCGGGTTCGAGAAGCCGATACCAGATCGCCCCTCGCCTCCGCCGTGCGGATGTGCGTCGGGTGCCATCGCAGTCCCTCGCACCTTGGGGCGTTTGCCACGATGGCGCGAACGACCCGCCTTACCAAGCTTGATGTTTTTGTGGTCCGGGTTCGATACGACACCTATCGTCGCCTTGCACTCCTGCCGGACCTGACGCATCTCGCCAGACGGCAAGCGTAACAGGATGAACGATCCCTCATGCGCCATAACTTGGGCACCAGTTCCCGCGCCCTTGGCGAGTTGCCCGCCGCTGCCCGGAGTCATCTCGATGTTATGGACCATCGTTCCCTGCGGGATGTTCATCAAAGGCTTTGTGTTGCCCGGAAGATCCGGCGCATTCGGCCCAGACTCCACTTTGCGTCCGACAACCAAATCCTGAGGAGCCACGATGTAGGACTTCTCACCATCCTCGTACCGGATCAGAGCGATCCGCGCACTCCGGTTGGGATCGTACTCGATCGCCAATACCTCGGCCTGACCTCCACGCTCGCGCTTGAAATCGACCATGCGGTACCGTCGCTTATGACCACCGCCACGGCGGCGTACCGTAATCTTGCCCCTATTGTTACGGCCTGCCTTCTTTGTCAGCGGTGCCAGCAACGACTTCTCGGGCTTCTTCTTGGTTATGTCCGAAAAATCGTCGACAACGTTGTTGCGACGTCCCGGGGATGTTGGCTTATGTTCCTTCAATGGCATATCTGGAAATCCGTTGATTATGCGCCTTCGAACAAGACGATGCTGTCGCCCGGCGCTAAGGTCACGATTGCTCGCTTCACGTCAGGCCGTTTCTTCTCACGAAAACCACGGCGCTTCATCTTGCCGCGCCGACGATACGTGCTGACCGACACGACATTCACATCAAATGCCCACTCAACGGCTCGTGCAATATCGTATTTGGTCGACTTCATGTCCACATCGAACACGTAACGGTTCTGCTCATTGAGCAGCGTAGATTTCTCTGTGATGACCGGCCGTATCAAAGTCCGCGCAATCTTCATCACTCGGCCTCCTCAACGTCACGCGAATCGTCCCAAAGCGACTCAATCCGCTCAATAGCGCCTCGCGTTGCGACGATATTCGCAGCGCTAACTGCGTTCGCCACACTCAAACCATCCGCAAAAGTCACATCCACGCGCTCGGCACCGCGTGCCGACAACACCACGGTCGGGTCATGACCCTCTGTGACCAGCAATGTCTTGCCTCGGATTTCCAAAGCCTCCACGAGGTCTACGACCTCCTTGGTCTTGGGGGCATCCAAGGAAAATTCGTCCAAGATAGTCAATCGCTCTTCTCTAACCTTGTCGCTCAAGGCCACACGCAAAGCCTGCCGCCGCATCTTCTTGGGCAACCGCTGACGATAGCTTCGCTGATGCGGACCAAAAATAACACCACCACCTACCAACGTAGGCGACTTTCGACTGCCCAATCGAGCGCGTCCGGTGTGTTTTTGCGCACGCAGCTTGCGCGTCGAGTAGGATACCTGTCCGCGCGTCTTCGTCTCGTGCGTGCCTTGTCGGCGGTTCGCCAGCTGCGCCGTCACCGCCTGATAGAGCAACGCGTCATTCGACGGAGCAGACCATACTCGATCGCTCACATCGACGCTACCGACCACATCGCCGTTTCTGTTTCTCACCGATAGTTCCATCGTCAGATTTGCCTCATCCCTGCTTCTCAATCCGCACGACGCTGTTCCTTGCCCCTGGCACTGAACCCTTCACCAAGATGTAGTTCTTGACCGGGTCCACACCTTCAACCGACAAACCACGCGTTGTCACTCGTCGATCGCCCATGTGCCCAGCCATCCGAGTGCCCGGCCAAACACGACCCGGGGCCGTGCCGGCACCAACAGATCCGGGAGCACGATGTCGGTCTGATTGACCGTGAGTCTTCGGACCGCCTGCGAAACCGTGACGCTTCACACCGCCCGCGAAACCCTTGCCTTTGGATATGCCCGTCACTTTGATCGCATCACCCAACGAAAAGACGTTGGCCCTTAGCTCTTGTCCTACTTCGTAATCTCCTAGATCCGAAACCTTGAACTCTTGAACATGCTGATAAGTGCCGCCGGCGCGCTCGAAGTGGCCGCGCAAAGGCATATTGGTCTTCTTCGCCCTGATGAAGCCGACCTGCACCGCTTGGTACCCGTCGCGTTGCTCGGTCTTGACCTGCGTCACAACACACGGGCCTACCTCGACCATCGTCACCGCGTTGGCACGACCAGAATCATCGTAGACCGTCGTCATACCGACCTTACGCCCGAGCAAACCAGGCATCGACTCTGGCGCTTCTGGAACGGCGATGTCGTCAGCAACCACCGATTCTTCCGCTCTGTCTTGTGTTTCCGTCGTCATCTCTCGCCGTTCAGATCAAAAAGCCGAGGACCTCGCAAGGCCGCTTCGGCTTTATTGAATTACTTTTACGCTGACCTCCACTCCATTCGGTACGTTCAACCGTTGGAGAACGTCCATCGTCTTGGAACTCGGCTCCACAATGTCGACTAGTCGCTTGTGCAGCCAAAGCTCGAAGTGTTCTTGCGAATCCTTGGTGATATGTGGTGACCGGATGACAGTGAACCGACGACGACGCGTCGGCATCGGGACCGGCCCGGAGATCTGCGCGCCTGTTCGCGTCGCAGCATCCAATATCTGCTCCGTCGCCTGCTCCAACAACGGGGCATCGTAGCCCCGAAGCATTATGCGCATCTTGCCGGTCGCCATCAATGTATTTTCCTATCTCTCTAATGTCTCGAGGACATGCTGCGGCATCACGTTGTAGTGATCCAGCTCCATGTTGAAATCGCCAAAGCCAGACGTCAAAGAGCGCAGGTCCGTCGAGTAGTTGAACGTCTCTGAGAGCGGGACAAAAGCCATCACGCTGCCGATACCGGCCTGCCCGGGCTTGGGTTCCGCCGTCTCCATCGATTGAATCTTTGCTCGTCGCGAATTCAGGTCGCCAATCACCGTACCCAACATTTCGGCCGGCATCACTACCTCTTGTCGCATAATCGGCTCAAGAAGTTGCGGAGTCGCCTTTCGCATCGCGGCTTTGAACGCCAGCGAACCGGCGATCTGGAACGCCATCTCCGAAGAGTCGGTGTCGTGCTGCGCACCATCGGTCAGCACCGCCTTGACATCAACGACGGGATAACCCGCGACAATGCCAGACTGGGCCGCCTCGCGGAAACCCTTTTCGATCGACGAGTACCATTCGGTGCTCAATGTCGCGCCTGTAATCTCGCTCTCAAACTCAAGACCAGAACCGCGTTCCAACGGTTCGATACGCAATGAGCAGATACCGTACTGACCTCGACCGCCAGTCTGCCGGACAAATCGACCTTCAGCCTCGGCGATCGATCCGATCGTCTCTCGATACGCAACGCGCGGTCGACCACGGTTGCAGGCCACGCCGTACTCGGCTTTCATCCTGTCCAGAATGATCTCCAAGTGCAACTCGCCCATGCCCGAAAGCAAAAGCTGACCACTTTCGTCGTCCGTCGAAAGAATCAACGTCGGATCCTCATCCACCAGCTTCATCAACGTCGACGTCAACTTATCTTTGTCTTGACGACTCTCAGGTTCAACAGAGATCGACAAAACGGGGTCAGGAAACTCGATCTGAGCCATCGCCACTGGCGCGTTGACGGCGCACAGCGTATGCCCGGTCTTTGTCGACTTCAGTCCGATCGCCGCGACAATCTCTCCCGCTCCCGCTTCATCCACAGGCTCGCGATCGTCTGCACGCATTCGCAAAAGTCGCCCAATCCGTTCCCTACCTCTCACTGACGGGTTGTAGACCGTCATCCCTCGCTTCAATACGCCTGAGTAGACACGAATGAAAATCAAACGCCCCGCGTGTTCATCGGAAATGACCTTAAACGCCAATGCGCTAAGCGGATCATCGTTTGTCGGATAACGTTCGAGCTGCTTATCCGGGTGCAATGGCTCGAATCCCACCGCGGGCGGAAGATCCATCGGCGACGGCAAATAATCCAAGACCGCGTCCAAAAGCTGGTGCGTCCCACGATGCCGCAACGCCGCCCCTGCCAAAACGGGGTATATCTGCAAATCAATCGTCGCCTTGCGGACCGAAGCCTTCAAGACGTCGTTCTCGATCTCTTCGCCCATCAGGTACAGTTCCGCCAAGTCGTCGTCGAACTCTGCTACCTTGGCGATAAGCTCCTCGCGCGCCGCATTGGCTTGATCGAGGAATTCAGCCGGAACCTCAGCTTCTCGAGGAACCAATCGTTCGTTTCGATCACCATCAACCGAAGGGTCGCCCCATTCGTAGTAGTACGCCCGCATATCCACGAGATCAACCACACCCTTAAAGTCCGCCTCCTGCCCGATGGGGATCTGGATCGGAACTGCGTTCGCATACAACCGGTTGTGAAGCGTCGAGACTGCATACTCGAAATCAGCGCCTATGCGATCCATCTTGTTGACGAATACCAACCGAGGAACCCGGTGTTTGTCCGCTTGCCGCCAAACTGTCAGCGACTGCGCCTGAACACCGGCAACCGAGTCCAAAACAACCGTCACGCCGTCAAGAACTCGAAGGCTTCGCTCAACCTCGGCTGTGAAGTCAACGTGACCTGGAGTATCGATGATGTTGATCTGGTGGTCACGCCAAGAGACGTTCTGGGCTGCCGCGGTGATGGTGATCCCGCGTTCGCGCTCCTGCGGCATGTAGTCCAGAAGAGCCGTCCCCTCGTCCACCCGGCCGATCTTGTAAGTCTCGCCTGTGAAGTAAAGAACCGACTCGCTTACCGTGGTCTTACCGGCGTCCACGTGCGCGATGAATCCAGTGTTCCTCAACTTGCGGAGGTCACGGGCACGTCCGTCGGACGTACTTTCGGATGTAGCTGGCATTTTCGTTGTCGTGGTCATTGTCCTTCGGGTTTTGATTGCGAAGCGGTATAGCTAGTCACTGATCAGAATCGGGCAGCAAGTGCGCCATTCATGGAAATCTCCGTGTCTCTGCTTTCGTGCTCCTTCTCAAAACCGCGCCGATCCGCAAATCGGCGATCATATTCTTCGACTACCACCTGAAGTGGGCATACGCCCGGTTTGCTTCAGCCATTCGCTGCAGTTCATCTTTACGGCGTACTGCTGCGCCGGTGTTGTTTGCGGCGTCCAACAACTCCGTGAACAACTTCCTCGCGATAGGCTGACCCTTGCGCGAGCGAGCCGCAGTCACAAGCCATCGCTGCGCCAAGGCTTCTCGACGTTCAGGACGGACCTCATTTGGCACCTGATACGTTGCACCACCCACACGTCGAGGGCGAACCTCCAGCAACGGAGTCGCGTTGGCCATCGCCTGCTCGAACGCCTCCAGAGGATTCATGTCCAAACGCTGGCCTAGCAGGTGCAGAGCGTCGTATACCGCGCGCCGTGCTACGCTCTTTTTACCGCCGATCATCACGCGGTTGATGAATCGCGAAAGCTCCTCGCTGCCATAGCGAGGGTCTGGTTGCGTCGGGCGCCTTTCGGCTCTGCGTCGTCTTGCCATTTTTCGTCAGCTTCCGCGTTGCGTTGCCGCGATACGTGCTAGTTGATCGATGCTTGCTTCAATCGGGGATCGGTTAGGTCTCAATAGCAAACAAGAAGTTCGTCGCTTTGAGACTGCGGTGTCGTGTGCTTCGATAGGCGCTACGGATTTCGTCGGAACCTTCCGATCGAAATGTCCTGCCTATGCGATTCGCTACGAATTCAGCAACAAATTATATACCCACCACCCCGCTCAAACTCCGCGTGGAGTCCCATACTTGCTACGACCGCGCCGACGGCCTTCGACACCTTCTGTGTCCTTCGTACCTCGAATAATGTGGTACCGGACACCCGGCAAATCACGCACTCTACCACCCCGTATCAGCACTACCGAGTGCTCTTGAAGGTTATGACCCTCGCCGGGAATGTATGCCGTGACTTCGACGTTGTTGGAGAGGCGAACTCGCGCTACTTTGCGAAGTGCCGAGTTCGGCTTCTTCGGCGTTACCGTACGAACCTGCAAGCAAACACCAGCCTTCTGCGGCGAGCCTTTCTGAAGCTCGCGGGTACGGCCGGTAAACGAGTTACGAATCGCGCGCAGAGCCGGTGTCTTCGGCTTCTTGCGAGTCCGCTTCCTCGGTTTTCTTACAAGTTGGTTCAGCGTCGGCAACGCAATCTCCATCTCCTAGGCTGCAACCCACCACGATTTCTCACCTTAAACAGGTTGATGAAACCGCAGCCGCGCTGCAACCGCTTAAACGTTCAATCATACAAATCGCACAACCTTCCGTCAACCAAAACTCGACCGTTAAATCATTGGGAAACATGTTTCTACGCGCCTGTAATATCCTGAACCCATCACAAGGCTGCGTAGCACGGCCTAAAAGTCAGCGCGTCTCACTTCTCATCGCACATTCAGCCACATCTCCAAGGCATGACAACCCTCGTCCTATATGGATTCAATGATCCGCACGCTCGAGCAATCATTGACGAATTACGTCTCCAAGACGAGACATTCGTAACCGTCGATGCAGATTGGGGACAGGTCAACGATCACCCAAGTTCGAAACGAGACGAAGTCGCCTTAGTTTGGTGCATAGGGTCATCGATGCCCCTGCCCGTCGCCATAGCCAACGAGATCGCACAGCAGGGGACTCCCGTCGTGGCGATCGCCGATCAATCCCGCGTCGACCTCTTCGACTTCAATTCCGGATACATCGAACTGTCCTTCGATTACCCCACCGCTCTCGAATTGAGGGCACGGATAAAGACGGTCCTCGCTCGCTCGACGATCCAATCAAGACCTTTGATCATCCATGGCGATCTGAGGATAGATGTGAATAGCTTCGAAGTTTCCTTGAATGGCCGCAACATTGAGCTTACCTATAAGGAATATGAATTGTTGAAACTATTCGCATCCAACCCGGGTCGAGTATTCCGCCGAGAAGACATCCTGAACCGGATATGGGGAGACGATTACTTCGGCGGCACCCGAACCGTCGATGTTCACGTCCGAAGGCTTCGCAGCAAACTCGACGACGTCAGCCATAACGTCATCGAGACCATGTGGCGAGTCGGCTATCGCTTCAGCGCACCAGAATCGCGTCAAGCTCCGACCAACGGCGAACCCCGCGCAAGCGTTTCTGTAACTTAGCGATTTTGGTAAAATTTAGCCTTCCCATTCGATCCTGAATTGTGCACTCAGCAGGTTACGAAACTTAGTCGTAACAAGCGTCAATTAACTTAAGTTTTACTGGGCCTAAACCCCGGCAAATTGACCCCTCCTCGAATACACATCGTGCAGACCGCACAAAATACACCACCCTCGCCCAATCGGACACCGGACGACGAGGCGAAAGAATTCGTCTTACGATCCGCGAACCAACAAGACGTCCGATTCATCCGTCTATGGTTCACCGACATCCTCGGATCGATCAAAGGCTTCGCGATAACAATCGACGAACTTGAGCACGTCTTGAACTCCGGCGCCAGCTTCGATGGCGCCGTGATCGACGGTCTCGCCCGCACCGACGAAGCCGACACCGTAGCCCTCCCTGATCCCACTACTTGGCAGATCCTACCTTGGCGACCTAGCCAAGACGCCGTCGCCAGCATGTTCTGCGACCTCAGCACACCCAACCGCGAACCCTTGCCAACCGACGGGAGACACATTCTCAGAACCGTCATGCGAAGGGCTCGAAGCCTCGGCTACAACTTCTACGTCGCCCCCGAACTCGAGTTCTACTACGCCGATGAACTCGACGAATATCGTCATTCCCCCGACGACCGATCATCGCTCAACCTCAAGGCGAACCAGCCGGACAACGACGTCTCCATGCGCTTCAATCGAAGCAGCCGATACTTCGACCAGACCTCTCCCGACCTTGGAGGCGCAGAACTGCGCCGAGAAGTCGTCCTGGCCCTCGAAAAGATGGGCATCCCTGTAAAACACAGCCATCATGAGGTCGGCTACGGACAGCACGAAATCGACCTCCGACATACTAACGCCCTCACAATGGCAGACTCCGTCGTCACATACCGCGTCGTCGTCAAAGAGATCGCCGCACGTATGGGCGGTCATGCCACCTTCATGCCGCAGCCCTTCTCCGATCGCCCCGGCTCCGGAATGCATACCCACATGTCTCTCTTCAGCGGTGACTACAACGCATTCTTCTCCGCCGACGAAGACGAATTCCACCTATCCGAAGTTGGCAAGAAATTCATCGCTGGCCTAGTCACCCACGCGCCCGAAATCACCGCGATTACCAACCAGTGGGTCAACAGCTACAAACGCCTCGTCCCCGGTTCCGAAGCTCCCATATTCGCATCATGGACCGCCGGCAACCTTAATGACCTCGTCCGAGTTCCTGCATTCCGCCCAGGTCAGGAAGCCAGCATGAGAGTCGAATATCGGGCCCCAGACGCCGCGTGCAACCCTTACTTGGCATTCACCGCCCTCCTCGCCGCCGGACTCGAAGGCATCGAAAAAGACTACCCTCTCTCAACACCCATCACCAAAGGCACCAACGGCGATTCTCACTCGTTGCCAAGACTGCCGAGTTCCCTGCATGAGGCAGTGACAATCGCCGAGAAAAGCGAGCTCCTCAGGAAAACCATCGGCGATCGCGCAATCGACAGTTTCTGCCGAAACAAATACCTCGAATGGGACGAGTTCAACCGTACCGTAACCGACTTCGAGACCAATCGCTATCTCGATGTCCTATAACGGCCGAACGCCCAAATGAACCCAAATTAACGCGGACTCTCGCGCGATATTAAGATTCAAGTTTGACCTTCTAGGAATTGTCGGTCGATGACGTTGGAAAACACACACATTGAAATGCGTCGTCGCGCAGCTGAGCGCGACGCTGAATTTCGCCGCCTCGAAAACGAAGGCCTATATTCCAAATCCCACGAACACGACGCATGCGGCGTCGGCGTGGTAGCAAATATCGACGGAAAACGCTCCCACGACATCATCCAAAACGGCCTTGAAGTCCTCCGCAACCTCGGACACCGAGGCGCTTGCGGATGCGACCCCGAAACCGGCGACGGCGCAGGCATCCTCGTCCAGATGCCTCACCGCTTCATGGTCAAAGCCGCCGCCGAATGCGACATCCAACTCCCCGACGCGCTACGCTACGCCGTGGCAATGTGCTTCCTCCCTCAAGACGAGGAACTCCGCAACTTCTGCAAAGAATCCCTAGAACGCTGCGCATCCGAACACGGAGTCGAACCCTTGGGTTGGCGAGACGTCCCCGTCGATCCCGACGCCGTCGGTGTATGGGCGCGCGCGCGGATGCCGCACATCTCCCAACTCTTCCTAAAGGCACCGGAAGGAATCGGCGAGACCCTGCTCGAACGACGCCTATACGTAATCCGAAAATCCACCGAAAAAGCCGTCCGAGCCCGCATCGAAGAGATCGAAGAGCGATCCGGCTCTGGCCTCAACGAAGAAGAAGCGGCAGTCATAAACGCCCTTCTGAACGAGTGGTACGTCCCATCTCTCTCCGCACGAACCATCGTCTACAAAGGCATGCTCATGGCGGAGCAGACCGACAACTTCTACAAGGACCTCACCGACCCCGACTTCGAATCCCATTTCGCCATGGTGCACTCCCGATTCAGCACCAACACCCTCGGCTCTTGGAAACTCGCCCACCCGTACCGCATGCTCGCCCACAACGGCGAGATCAACACCGTACGCGGAAACCGAAACTGGATGTCCGCTCGAGAACTCACTCTCGAATCCGAACTCTTCGGCGACTACATCTCCGACATCCGGCCAATCTGCGAATCCGACGAACCATCCGACACCGCGTCCCTCGACAACGCCTTCGAAGCCGTATACATGGGCGGCCGATCCGTATCACACACCGCCGCCATGATGATGCCCGCTGCGTGGTACGGCCACGAGTCCATGCCCCAAAACGTCAAGGACTTCTACGAATACCACGGCGGCATCATGGAGCCATGGGACGGCCCTGCAATGATCGTATTCACCGACGGACACATGCTGGGCGCTGTCCTCGACCGCAACGGACTCCGACCCTTCCGATACTCCGTCACCGAAGACAACGTCCTAGTGATGGCGTCTGAAACCGGCGTCCTAGACATCCCCAACGACCAGATCCAATACCGCTCCCGCCTTCAACCAGGCCGAATGTTCCTCGTCGACTTCGAAGAGAAGCGCATCATCCAACCCGAAGAAGTCGCCGACCGTCTCGCCTCCAGCCAATCCTACGGCGAGTGGCTCGAAAACAACCGACTGACACTCGACGACTTCGACACGCCGCAAAACGTCCCGCAGATCGACCTCGAAACCGTAAACCTCCGCCAGATGGTGTTCGGATACACCCAAGAAGACATCCGAATGCTCATCGGACCCATGGGTGTCACCGCACACCAGCCACAAGGCTCAATGGGCAACGACGCTCCTCTGGCCGTCCTCTCCGACAAACCACAAAACCTCTTCGCATACTTCAAACAAGACTTCGCACAAGTCTCAAATCCTCCCCTCGACGCCATCCGCGAGCACCTCGTGACTCAGATGGCCGTCCCCGTGGGTCGACGCCCCAACCTCTTCGACGAAACCGAGGGCCACGCGCGCCTGCTACGCATCGATCACCCCCTCCTCCGCAACGCCGAACTAGCCCAGATCAAACAGTCTACCAAGCCCGGCATCCGCACCATCACCATCTCAACCCTCTTCCCCGTAAGGAAAGGCGTCGACGGCCTGCGGTCCGCCCTAGAGCGCATCCGCCGCGAAGCATCAGAAGCCATCGAAAACGGCTACACCGTCATCGTCCTATCCGACCGCGGCATCGACTCCGAAAACACCTTCATCCCATCCCTCCTGGCAACCGCCGCTGTCCACCACCACCTCATCAGAAACCAGACTCGCAACCAAGCCGACATCCTAGTCGAATCCGGCGAACCCCGTGAAGTTCACCACTTCGCCCTCCTATACGGATACGGCGCCAGCGCCATCAACCCATATCTCGCCCTAGAATCACTCGCCGAAATCCGAGAATCCGTTGCTTCCGACGGCACTATGCCTCTTCAGGACATCGCCGAGGAAAACTTCCGCATCGCATCCGAAGAAGGCGTTCTGAAAACGATGTCCAAGATGGGCATCTCAACCCTCCAGGGATACCTCGGAGCCCAGATCTTCGAAGCCCTAGGACTCTCTCAAGACCTCATCGACGAATACTTCACATGGACCAACTCCCGCATCGGAGGCATCGGCCTAGAAGAGATCGCCGCCGACGTAATCGCCAACCACGCCCGAGCATATCCGCAATACGACATCCCATCCAACCTCCGCCTAGACCTCGGAGGCTTCTACATGTGGCGAGCCACCGGCGAACGGCACATGTGGAACCCACGCACAATCTCCCTCATACAGACCGCATCTACCCTCAACAGCAAGACCATCTACAAACAGTTCGAGGAAGCCGCCGACGAAGAGCCAGAGGGTTACATCGCCCTCCGCCAGATGCTCGATTTCGACGAGGCCAAATTCCAACCCATCCCTATCGACGAAGTCGAATCAGTTGAAAAGATCCTCCCCCGCTTCGCTACAGGTGCCATCTCACTAGGTTCAATCTCTCGTGAGGCCCACGAGACACTAGCCATCGCCATGAACCGCATCGGCGCGCGCAGCAACACCGGCGAAGGCGGCGAAGACGACGAGCGATACGTACCCTTCGAAGTCCCAGACTCACGAAACTCCGCCGTCAAACAGGTCGCATCCGGTCGCTTCGGCGTCACTGCCGAATACATGGTCAACGCCAAAGATCTCCAGATCAAGATGGCACAAGGCGCGAAGCCCGGCGAAGGCGGCGAAATCCCCGGACACAAGATCAGCGAATACATCGCATCCATTCGACGCACAACCCCAGGCGTCGAACTCATCTCACCCCCGCCTCACCACGACATCTACTCTATCGAAGACATCGCACAACTCATCCACGACCTCAAAAACGTAAACCCCGACTCCCGCGTCCACGTCAAACTAGTCGCCCGCTCCGGCGTAGGCATCATCGCAGCCGGCATCTCAAAGGGCAAGGGCGATGTCGTACTGATCTCCGGCGATTCCGGCGGAACCGGCGCATCACCGCTCTCATCCATCAAACACGCCGGTATCCCATGGGAACTTGGTGTCAGCGAGACCCAGCAAGTCCTCGTCGCCAACGGACTCCGTGACCGCATCGTAGTCCAGACCGATGGCCAGATCAAGACCAGCCGAGACGTCGCCATCGCCGCACTCCTAGGAGCCGACGAGTGGGGCGTCGCAACCGCTGCCCTCATCACAATGGGCTGCATCATGCTCCGAAAGTGCCACCTCAACACATGCTCCGTCGGCGTCGCAACCCAAGACCCCGAACTACGAGCCAAATTCGCAGGCACTCCTGAAGCCGTCGTCAACTACTTCACCATGCTCGCCGAAGAACTACGGCACCGCATGGCAGAGATGGGCTTCCGATCGGTAAACGAAATGATCGGACGAGCCGACATGCTCAAACAGCGCGACGACATCGACCACTTCAAAGCCCAAACCCTAGACCTCTCACGCATCCTCGTCGACTCTCACCCCCTTGAAGGCGACCACTCCTACCAATGCGAAGAGCAAGACCACGCCCTCGAATTCGCCCTCGACCACAAACTCATCGAACTAACTGAACAGACCATCAAAGACGGCGGCAAGACCAAGACCAACGCCACCCTGGAAATCCGCAACCGAAACCGCACCGTCGGCGGAATGATGAGCGGCAAAATCGCCCTTAAACATGGCCGCCCCGGTCTCCCCGACGGATCCATAAACATTACCTTCAAAGGCTCCACTGGACAGTCCTTCGGCGCATGGGTCGTCAAAGGCGTCACATTCAAGGTCTACGGCGACGCAAACGATTACTTCGGAAAAGGACTATCCGGCGGACGCCTAGTCATAGTCCCTCCCGAAAACTCCAAATTCGTCCCCGAAGAAAACATCATCATCGGTAACGTCGCCCTCTACGGCTCCACTGGCGGCGAAGCCTACATCCGAGGCATCGCCGGAGAACGCTTCTGCGTACGAAACTCCGCAGCACACGCCGTCGTCGAAGGCATCGGCGACCACGGATGCGAATACATGACCGGCGGAAGAGTCGTCATCCTCGGACGAACCGGACGAAACTTCGCCGCCGGAATGAGCGGCGGAATCGCATACGTCTGGGACTACGACAACACCTTCATCGACCGATTCAATGACGGAATGGCAGACCTCCAAGAAATAGCCCCCGGTTCCGAAGACGAAACCGAAGTCAAAACCCTCATCGAAAACCACCTCAAATGGACCGGCAGCACCGTCGCGAAATCCGTCCTCGACGACTGGTCCAACACCATCCACCAGTTCAAGAAGATCATGCCGCGCGACTACGCACGCGTCCTCCGAGAACGCGCCGAAGCCGAAGCGCTCACCAACGGCGCTCCCCGCTTCTCACTCAACGGCGGAACTTCAGCACCCACGCCCCAACTCGCCGGGCAACCGGCATAACCCCTCGTCATGGGTAGCACCAGCGGTTTCAAAGAATTCGAACGCGCGCCGATGGAGCGACGCGATCACGGCGACCGCCTAAACGACTGGCGAGAAATCTATCTCAAGTGGGACGAGAAAGCCGCACGACAACAAGCCGCACGATGCATGGACTGCGGCGTCCCATTCTGCAATGATGGATGCCCTCTCGGAAACCTGATCCCCGAATGGAACGACCTCGCATATCTCGGTGACTGGCAAGAAGCCATCAACCGACTCCACGCAACCAACAACTTCCCCGAATTTACCGGACGCATCTGCCCCGCACCCTGCGAGGTCGCCTGCACCCTATCCATAAACATGGAACCCGTCACCATCGAGATGATCGAAAAACAGATCTCCGAGCGTGCATGGCAAGAAGGTTGGATCGTCCCTGAAATCCCCGACTACCGCACCGGCAAAAAAGTAGCCGTCGTCGGCTCCGGCCCTGCTGGATTGGCAGCAGCACAGCAACTCAACCGCGCCGGACACTCCGTTATCGTCTACGAAAGAGCCGAGTACCTCGGCGGTCTCCTCGCACTCGGCATCCCCGAATTCAAACTCGAAAAACACATCGTCGAACGACGTATCCAGCAGATGCGAGACGAAGGCGTCGACTTCAAAACAAACACCGACGTCGGTGTAGACATCTCCGCACAAGACCTAGTCGACCAAAACGACGCCGTAGTCCTTTCCGGAGGATCAACCGTCCCACGCGACTTCCCGATCCCAGGCCGTGACCTCGACGGCATCCACTTCGCAATGGACTACCTCACCCAGCAGAACCGACGCCTACGAGGCCAAGAGTTCTCACCCGAAGAAATCCTCACCGCCGAAGACAAACACGTCGTCATCATCGGTGGCGGAGACACTGGTGCCGACTGCCTAGGCACCGCACACCGCCAATTCGCAAAAAACATCATCCAACTCGAACTCCTTCCACGACCACCCGAACGCCGATCGCGAACCAACCCCTGGCCCGACTGGTCCCACGTCTTCCGCACATCCTCAGCACACGAAGAAGGCGGAAAACGCGACTACAACATCTTGACGAAACGCTTCGGCGGCTCGGATGGCAAAGTCACACACCTCGAATGTGTCCGCGTCGACTGGGTATTCGAAGACGGGCAACGCCCCCGCATGGTCGAAATCCCCGGCTCCGAATTCACGATCCCCGCCGACATCGTCCTGCTCGCAATGGGCTTCATCCACCCGCAACACGAAGGACTCCTCGACAACCTGGAAGTCGAATACGACCCCTTCGGAAACGTAAAAACCGACCCGACCTTGCAGAGCAACATCGACAAAGTCTTCGCCTGTGGAGACATGCAACGCGGACAGTCCCTAGTAGTCCACGCCATCGCCAGCGGAAGACAATGCGCTCGCGAAGTCGACCTCTTCCTCTCCGGCCAGTCCTCCCTCCCAACCGTCCGAGGCTACGCAAGACCCGCAATCCCGGCGTACGCCTAGACTAGTACCTATTCGGTACTCAACCCAAATCCGCACTTTTACGAGGTGACAACGCGGAAATGCCAAACATCAGAGTCGCCTCTGCCCAGATAAACACCACCGTCGGCGACATCTCCGGCAACTGCAAACTCATCGCCGACGCCATCGACCAAGCGCGCTCCATCGGTGCCGACATCGTTGCCTTCCCCGAACTCTCCATCACCGGATACCCGCCGGAAGACCTCCTTCTATCCCAACACTTCGTCCGAACAAACCGCAGTGCCCTAGACGAAATCGCCAAAAACTGTCAAAACATCGCCGCTATGATCGGCATCGTCGACTACGACGAAGACGACTCCGGCAACATCAAAAACATCTACAACGCCGCCGCAATCATCGTTGACCGCCAAATCGTAGCCATCTACCACAAGAACCAGCTGCCCAACTACGGCGTATTCGACGAACTCCGATACTTCAAACCCGGAACATCCTCCCAAGTCATCGACATCAACGGCATTCTCGTCGGAGTAAATATCTGCGAAGACATCTGGGTAACCTCCGGACCCGGCGACGCCCAATGCATCGCCGGAGCTAAACTCATCCTCACCCTAAACTCCTCACCCTACGAGATCGGAAAACTACAGACCCGAATCGATCTGGTAACCGGCCTAGCCAAACGACACAACGCCCACGTCGTATACGCAAATCAAGTAGGCGGACAAGACGAGCTAGTCTTCGACGGCTCAAGCATCTTCGCCGGACCAAACGGCGAAGTCCTAGCCATCGCTCCAAGATTCCAACAAGCCGTAACTGCAATTGACATCGAAATTGCCGACAGTTCCCTCCCCTTCGCGAAGCGTAAGGGGACGCGGGAGCGAAGCGACCGCAGGGGATGCTCGACTAGGCGACTCACAGCCCCCCACTTCACCCCCGCAGCCAAACCCGAACTCCCATCCCCCAACAACACCCCCATCGACGACGCCTCCCAAGTCTACGCCGCCTTAACCCTCGGCACCCGCGACTACATCCAAAAGACCGGCTTCCAAAAAGTCGCCATCGCCCTCTCTGGCGGCATCGACTCCTCCATCGTCGCCTGCATCGCCGCCGACGCCATCGGACACGAAAACATCGTCGGAGTCGCTATGCCATCGCGATACTCCTCCGAAGGAAGCCTCATCGACGCACAAGACCTCGCCGGTCGCCTCAAAATCCCCCTATGGCGTGTACCCATCGAACCCGCACACGCCGCTTTCGAGCAGATGCTAGACGAAACATTCCGCGACACCGACCCCAACACCGCCGAGGAAAACGTCCAATCACGCATCCGCGGAAACGTCATGATGACTATAGCCAATAAATTCAACTGGCTCGTCCTCACAACCGGAAACAAATCCGAAATGGCCACCGGATACGCAACACTCTACGGCGACATGGCAGGCGGCTTCGCCGTCATCAAAGACATCCCGAAACAACTCGTCTACCAACTAGCCAAATACCGCAACACCATCGACGAAAACCCGCCAATCCCCCAATCCGTCATCCAAAAACCCCCGAGCGCAGAACTCCGACCAGACCAGCTGGATGTCGACTCCTTACCCGACTACGACAAACTGGATCCCCTCCTAAAAGCCTATGTGGAAGAACGCCGATCCAGCGAAGAAATCCTAGCCCAACTCGAAGACATCGACCAAGAAACCGCCGCCCGAATCATCCGAATGGTCGACATCAACGAATACAAACGCCGCCAATCACCCCCAGGCGTAAAAATAACCGGCCTAGCCTTCGGCAGAGACCGCCGAATGCCAATAGCATCCCGCTGGCGTCACTAACCCGCACCTGTCCCCAGAAACGATATACCCTCTGCGCTAACAAAAACGTGAGGTGTTGTATCCTAACTACCGAGGTCGCGCCTGCGCTATCTCAATCGGCCGGAGGGTGCGCCACACTGGTTCGCCAATGTGCCTAGTGCATTGGTTCATGTGACGCAAATTACGCTTGCTAGGCAACCTCCGGCCAATCCCCAATCCTACCCCGTAATTCCCTATCAACTCGCGTCCGTTACGTCTTTGGGCCGACCCATTTGTAGTCATCCAAATGTTCGACTGACGGGAACACGCCCCCTTCGTCAAAGACGTAAGGGGGCGCGGGCGAGCGAAGCCCAAAGGACCGAGACAAGAGCGACGGATGCCGGGGCGGTGCAGGGCAAGATGGACTCCCCCGCAACCCTTCCCCCTCCTCCCCACCCAAGTCCCCACCCCCAACCTATGAAATACTGTCACCATCACCCCATAAATCCACAATCAACCCCATCGGCGTAACTTTACGCAGACGGGAGCGACAATCATCGTTCGTCTCCAACAACCAGCGCAACCTAGGAACCGCCCCTGACAAAACAACCCGAAACGGACACTTAACGAGACCATGCACAAAAAACATCTGAAAATCTTCGCCATCTTACCCATCCTCTCCCTCGCGCTCCTCGCCAACGCCTGCACATCGGAAGATGACGAATCCGTCACAACCGACACCTCACAACCAACATCCGAAACAGCCTTCATCGAAGCCGCCGAAGCCGCTTCCAGTGAAGCCGTCGGAATGATCTCCGATGACCCCGAACACCAGGTCAACGCCGCCGAAGACACCGTCAGCATCGCTCCACAACAGAGATCCGAAGATGTCATCACCATGACATTCACCCACCCCGATGATGTCGAATCTCTACCTACCTCGTTCACCGGCACTCTGAAACTGAACGACGACGAGTCGGCTGAATTCATCATCGAGCCCGATGCCACACTCGAAGAAGAATCCATCGTCTCGGCCATCGAAGAACAAGCTGCCTCCGAACGCGAAGCGTGGGAACTCCGACTAACCGACATCTGGGATGAATCCATCAGCGGCGTCGTGCTCATCGAACTGGAAAACCTCGGTTTCTTCGGCTCCGGGACCGGTGCCGGATGGTTCTGGGACAACCAAGGACACATCGTCACCAACCACCACGTCGTCAGACCAACCACTAACTTCGTCACACCGCCGACAATCATCGTCGAAACCTTTGACGGCGATCAATTCGAGGCCGAATTCATCGGAGGCGACCCCATCTCCGACATCGCTGTCATCAAGATCGACGCCGAAGTAAGCACTATCCATCCTCTATTGATTGGAGATAGCGCCGATCTCAAACCCGGGATGACCGCCGTCGCACTCGGCCACCCATTCGGCGCTGATCAGGCCTTCTCCATGACCCACGGAATCATCAGCGGCCTCTCTCGATCCATCCAATCCCAAGCCGGTTCCATCCCCATTCCCGCCGTCATCCAGACCGACGCCGACATGAACCCCGGAAACTCCGGCGGTCCGCTCCTCAACAGCGCCGGACAAGTCATCGGCGTAAACACCCAAATACGAAGCCTGTCCAACACCAACAGCGGCGTCGGATTCGCAACCCCCATCAACCTCGTACGACGCGTCGTTAACAACATCATCGACCACGGAACCCATGAATACCCCCTCATCGGTATCTCCTCATGGGTCATCACGCCATCATGGATCGAGCGCCTCGACCTCGACGAAGACCAAAAAGGACTCCTCGTAACCGCCGTCTCGCCCGACGGCCCCGCCGACAACGCAGGCATCAGAGCCGACACCGGAACCTCCGCTCCCAAAGGCGACGGAGACATCATCGTAAGCATCGACAACGTACGCATCGAAGACCTATACGACCTCCGAAGCTACATCATGCTCAACACCTCCCCCGGCGATGCCATCGTCATCGAAGTCCTCCGCGACGGCAAAACCATCCCCATAACCCTCACACTAGGCTCCTGGGGCGACCAGTTCAACTAAACCTAGAATCGAATCTGCGCCACGGTGATGCACCACAAAAAATCCATCGCATCCCTCAAAAACCTCGGACCAAAATCCGAAAGCCGCCTCATCGCAGCAGGCATCCCCGATGCCAAAACCCTCCAAAGCATCGGCGCCCCTGCCGCTTACCACCGCGTCAAAACCCTCTTCCCCGCCGACACCTCCCTAAACCTCCTATGGGCCCTCCAAGGAGCCATCATGGACCTCCACTCGCACAACATCCCAAACGAAATCAAACAAAACCTCCTAGCCGAACTCCAAACCATCCCCCTCCGTCATTCCAACAAAAACAGAAACCCAAGGGTGGACGGGAATCGGTAGGGGCAGGTCTGTGACTTGCCCGCCCCTTTCGCAAAGCGAAGGGGGCGCGGGAGCCCAAACCGCCACCAACGGACAACGGGGGATGCCTGCTCATTTTCTGCCCTTCCTTCAGGAGGGAGCAAGGGAAGGCAATCCCCTAGGGGCCGTTCGAGAACGACCCAGGCAGGGGCTGCGAAGGGCGCTTCGCTTCCTTCGCAGAAAGACGGACTCCCCTGAAAACCACCACTCATCCAAACCCCGCACCCTTCTCCCACGACCTTTTTCTCCAACTAAACGCGTCTACAACCAAACAAAAGAAAAGCGGCCATCCCCACTCCAGTTTTACGATTGAACCTAGAACCAAACAACCCATCAGGAACACTTTCAACCATGGCCAGAGACAAGTGCGTCCTCGCATACAGCGGCGGAATGGACTCCACAATCTCCATCGTATGGATACGTGAAAACTACAACCTCGACGTCGTCGCCCTCACCGTCGACATCGGCGGCGGTCCCGAACTCGAAGGCGTCAGAGAGCGAGCCGCAACCGCCGGAGCCATCGAATGCCTCATTTGGGACGTCAAAGACGAATTCGCTTCCGACTTCATCGTCCCCGGCCTCAAAGCCGGCGCAATGTACGAGGACACATACCCCCTCTCAACCGCCTTCGGACGCCCCCTCATGGCCAAGAAACTCGTCGAAGCCGCACGCCAAGTCGGTGCCGTCGCCGTCGCACACGGATGCACCGGTAAAGGCAACGACCAAGTCCGCTTCGACGCCGGAATCAAAACCCTCGCCGCACACGGCGACCCTCTCCGCATCATCGCACCCGCACGCGAATGGGAGATGACCCGCGACGAGGAAAAAGAGTTCGCAAACCGCGCCGGACTCGAACTCCGCGAAGTCGGCGAAGACCAGCGCGTCTACTCCATTGACCGCAACATGTGGGGACTCGCAATCGAAGGCGAAGACCTCGAAGACACATGGTTCGCACCACCAGAAGACGCATTCTCCTGGACCCAACCCGCAGACCAGACACCCGACGAACCCGAAGAGGTCGAAATCGAATTCGATCAAGGCACCCCAGTCGCCCTAAACGGCGAAAAGATGGGCCTCGTAAAACTCATCGACCAGCTCAACCTCCTAGCCGGATCACACGGCGTCGGAAGAGTCGACCACCTAGAAAACCGCCTCGTCGGTATCAAATCCCGCGAAGTCTACGAGACCCCCGCCGCAATCGTCCTCTACCAAGCCCTCAAAGCCCTCGAAACCTCCACCCTCTCCCGCGACCAGCAACGAATCAAGTCTCAACTCTCACCCGTCTACGCCGACCTAGTCTACGACGGACGCTGGTACACCGGCCTGCGCGAGAACCTCGACGCCTTCGTCGACTCCGTAATGCGCTACACCACCGGCGAAGTCAGGGTAAAACTCTACAAAGGGTCATCAACCGTAACCGGCAGACGCTCCCCCTACTCTCTCTACGACTTCGAACTCGCAACATACTCCACCGAAGACCAGTTCGACCACAACGCCGCCGTAGGCTTCATCGACATCTACAGCCTCCCCGCAAGAACCCAGATGAAGCGCCAAACCATGAACGAGGCACGTTAACAAGACACCAACTTCACCGCAAAAAACATTGCCATTACCATTCGGTGTTGTGCATCCCCGCCGCGCAACATCAACCCTAACCTTCCTCGCCCTTCTACTCCTCGCGCTCCTAACCCCCTTTGCTCTAACCCAAAACGCCGACGCCGCAACCCAGTCCTTCTCCGACGGCCTCCACCAAGTCGGCGCCGACATCCCCCCAGGAACCTACGTCGCCGAAAACCCAAACGGCATCTGCACCGTACGCTTCACCTCACCCCACGACACCCAACCACGCAACCCCACATTCCTCACCCGCGCCATAATCACCATCACCAACCAAGACACCGCCATCGAGACCATCAACTGCGGCGAGTGGCATCCCCACACAAGAACAACACCCACAGCAAAACAATTCACCGAAGGCACCTACCAAGTAGGCGTCGACATCACCCCCGGAATCTACACCGCCTCCCAAAACAACGGACGTTGCCTCTGGTTCAACCTCCAAAACTTCACCCACCAAGCTGACCCTCTCCAAACCCTCACATGGTGGAAAGTAGGCCAACCCATCGTCCACCTCACCAAAGACGACACCGGCTTCTACTCCATAAGATGCGGAACCTGGCAACTCCGATCAACCCCAATCCCTGACCAACCCCTGACTCAATTCTCCGACGGCTCACATCTCGTCAACATCGACATCGCCCCCGGCACCTACATCACCGACTCCGGCGACAACAACTGCAACTGGTTCCGCACCGCACCCTTCGGCGACAGCACTCCCGACAACACCGGCGGCTATGTCTCCAAAGGCCGCCAAACCATAACCATCCTTCCAACCGACACCGGCTTCCACAGCCAAGGATGCGGAACCTGGCAACCTCTAACTGACGCCCAACCCGATCCCACCGACACCATAGGCCAAGGCACCTTCGCTGTCGGCACCGACATCCAACCAGGCGCATACGTAGCCGAAGCCACCGAAGGCCGAACCTGCCGATGGTTCCACCTCAGCGGATTCGCAGGCAGATCATCCGACATCATCAACGCCGGCAACGGAGTGGTCCGCGGCATCACCGTAATCTCCCCAAACACCACAGGCTTCAGATCCATCAACTGCCAAGAATGGACACTGATCGAAAATGCCCCCCAAAACATCACCCGCACCAGCTTCGGCGACGGCGAACACATCGTAAACATCCACATCCCGCCCGGCATCTACACCTCTCCCGGACCAGAGACAGGACGATGCTCATGGCGACGTCTCAGCGGCTTCGCCGGATCAGAATCAGACCACATCGCCGTCCGCAACCCGGTCGGAAAAAACATCGCCGAAATCCGCGAAACTGACGCCATCTTCAAATCATTCGGTTGCGGCGAATGGACCCTCTTCGAAACACGCTCTGAGCCCAATCGAGCAACCAATTTCGGTCGCGGCACATGGGCCGTCGACGTCGAGATAGACCCCGGCACATACTCAGCCAACATCCCCCTCGGGTCAACATGCTTCTGGAGTCGTCTATCCTCCTTCAACGGACAACCTGACGCGTTCGCCGCTACCGACTCCTCGGTAGGTCACTCAGTAACAACCGTCCGAGACTTTGACACCGGTTTTTATTCCGACGGTTGCGGTACATGGAACACCGTCCCCGAGTTCGACATCATCCCTGAAAGCGACATGCTCACGATCTTCGATGACGGCGTCTACATCGTCAACCGAGATATCCGCCCCGGCACCTTCATCGCCGACGGCATCAACGGCGAAACATGCTTTTGGAGCCGTCTAACAGGCTTCGATGGCGACGACTTCAACCGCATCAACATCTACGCCAGCGCCGGCCAAGCCATCGCCACAGTCCTAGAATCCGACACCGGATTCCGATCCTTCGGATGCGGCACATGGCGACTAGCATCCCAAGAGACAATAGTGGATGATGCCTCGTCCCGATTCGGCGATGGCACTTACCGCATTGGCATCGACATCGCACCCGGCACATACACGGTAACCAATGGCGACGAATCCACATGCAAATGGCGACGATTAACTGACTTCACCTGGACGAGCGGAGTCGTAGTCGAATCCCTCGCCTCTGGCAGAAAAATAGTCGAGATCGACGAAAAAGACATAGGCTTCGCATCTTCCGGCTGCGGAGAATGGGTCTTGACCGACCTAAACTCCGTCACACAAGATTCACCTCCCCCAACCAGATTCGGCAGCGGCTCTCACATCGTAGGCGTACACATCGACCCCGGAACCTACGTCGCCAACCCACGCAACAACTGGGGATGCAGATGGCGCCGAGTGACAGGCTTCGGCGGCGAACACCAAGACACGATCACCTCCGGCTTCGCCGATATCCGATGGATCGTAACCATCGATCCCTCAGACACCGGCTTCGTGACCCACGGATGCGGCACATGGCGAAGCATCGACATCACCCTGAAACTCGGCCCCTACGAAACCTTCAAAGACGGCAGCTACACCATCAACTCCGACCTGCTACCAGGCACCTACATCGCCAACGTCCCGACACAGCCCTTCATCAACGGCGTACCGACACCCATCTGTAAATGGCAAAGAGTCTCAGGATTCGGCCACGCACAATCCGACCAGATCGAAACCGGCGGCGGCAGAGGACGAATCGAGGTCACAATCGACGAAAACGATGTCGGCTTCGTGTCATCCGGTTGCGGCCAATGGCAAAGATCCCACTAACGAGATCACAACCAGCAACGGCAGCTTAGGCCAGACGATGCCCCGACCTCAAGAGGTCGCTCTCTCCAACGCCGCCGACACGATACCAACCGCCTCATCGATCTCATCCGTGCTCGCATTCAGCGGAGGCATGAACCGCAACATATTGGGCCGCACCGCATTCAGCAACAGACCATTCTCCAGACAGTCGGCAACCAGCCCGGCCGAAAGCTCTTCGCTCATCTCAACGCCCACCAGCATCCCCATGCCTCGAACCTCAGTAATCACCGGATGATCCTCGCGCAGAGCATTCAACTTGCCCATCAGATACTCACCGTTCACCATCGCCTGACCCGGACCATCCTCATCCAGCAACGCCTTCGCACCAGCAGCACCAGCAGCCGTCGTCAGCGCATTACCGCCAAACGTCGATCCATGATCTCCCGGCTCCAGCACCGAGCAGAACTCCTTGCACGCGAAAGCTCCCAGCGGAGCACCCGAACCAACAGCCTTGCCCAGCGTCATCACATCAGGCTCAACACCTTCGAACCGCTGATACCCGAAAACCGTCCCGATCCGTCCCATGCCAGTCTGTACCTCGTCGAGCATGAAGAGAATATTCTTCTCCTTGCAGAAGTCCTGCACCCGCTTGAGATAACCGGCATCAGGAACATTCACACCCCCTTCGCCCTGCACAGGCTCCAAAAGAACCGCACACGTCTTACCTTCAACATACGCACCGACAACCGCATCAAAGTCGTTGTACGGAACATTGACGAACCCCGGCATCAACGGCGTCCAGTTGTCTTGGTAGTGAGGCTGACCCGTAGCCGCCATCATCGCCTGCGTCCGACCATGGAACGAATCAAGCGCGGTGATGATCTCGTACGCACCACCAAGTTCCTTCCGACCCCACTTCCGCGCCAGCTTGCAAGCACCTTCGTTAGCCTCCGCACCAGAGTTGCAGAAAAACACCCGGTCGACATCCGAGTTCTCAACGATGAACTCGGCTAGAGGCAACTGCGGAGTCGTATAGAACAGGTTCGACATCTGCATGATCTTGCCCGCCTGCTCGCTGATCGCCGCCGTCACCGCAGGATGTGAATGACCCATGTTCAGCACCGCCCAACCAGCCGTGAAGTCAAGATAAGACTTCCCATCGTTGTCAAACACCCTAGACCCTTCGCCTCGCACCAGCACCGGCGGCATCCGCCGCACTACCTGCATGTAGTACTTGGCCTCAAGGTCCTTGTAATCCTGAGTGGTTGTCATGATCTATCGGTCTCCACAGTTCGGTATCAGGGCGTCGACAACACCAATTCAATATACAACGGACATCCTCGCCCAATACGTGGCACGCCCCTTTCGCGAAGCGAAGGGGGCGCGTGAGCGAAGCGAGAGTGGGGGATGCCTTCTGGCGATAAATCGAAAGACCTCAGCGGTCAATCCCGAACATGCGGCTCCGGACGATCCCCCCGCCGGTCCTTCGGCAGCTCCACAAAGAAATACCGAGCCAGCAACAGCACCGTCAACAGTACCATCCCACCCAAAGCGACCCAGTTCGGACCTGTCAGAAACGCCACAACAACCGCAACCACCAACGCCACAACCGCAGACCTAGGCCCATCCTTAGTCAACGGCAGCGACGCCAATCCCAAAACCGTCGGGATCAATCCCCAAACCCCAAGCAACGCCACTCCGACACCCATCCCAGTCGCCAGACCCGCACCGCCCTTGAACCGCATGAACACCGGCACCCAATGCCCCACCATCGCAAACACCGCGGCAAACGGCAAAACATAATCCGGGCAACCCAGCACCATCCCGACCAACACCGCAACCACTCCCTTCAAAATATCCAAAGCAAAAACCACCGCACCATGCTTCCGCCCCACTTTCCGAAAAACATTCGAAGCCCCAGGATTAGCTGTCCCCACCTCGAAAATATCAACCCCCGCACTCCGAGCAACCCAAACCGCAAACGGCAACGAACCAAGCAGATACGCGACAACACCAGTCGCGACCGCCGCAACGATTTCGTTACCTATCACTTCGCGAGCGATCCGCCCATCGCCTCAGCCAGTCGCGCTAAAGCAACATCAACATACTCCTGCGATATCTCATACCCGACAAACGACCGCCCCAGTTCAACCGCAGCAATAGCAGTCGCACCACTCCCCATAAACGGATCCAGCACCACCTCATCCGAATACGTGTAGAGATCAATCAATCGTCGCGGAAGCTCAACCGGAAACGGCGCCGGATGTTGCGCACGTCTCGCAGAAGTCGGAGCAAAACTCCAACTGCTCTTCGTGTACTCCAAGAAATCGTCCCGACCGATCGTGGCTTCTCGACCATCTACCCTCCTCCTCCCAAACGGCGGCTTCTGAAACACCAAAATGTACTCGTGCGTATCCCGCAGCGTCGGATTCGATGGCGACATCCAACTCCCCCAAGCCGTCGAACTCCCACTCATCCCCTTGTCCCAGATAATCTCGCCCCGCATGAAAAACCCGATCTCCGCGGCCAACTGGATGATGTAGGCATGAAGCGGAATATAAGGCTTCCGACCAATATTTGCCACATTCACACACGCACGCCCCCCATCAACCAACACCCGATACGTCTCCGCCAAAACGCTCTTCAACAACCCAAGATAATCATCCATCGACAAATCATCGTCATAATCCTTCCCAACGTTATACGGCGGTGAAGTAACCATCAGATGAACGCAACGATCCGGCAAATCACCCATGTCTTCGCTGCTTTTACACAAAAGCCGATTTCGAACGTGGTCAGGGAGCGGATTCTCAGGTTGCGGTTTCGCGTCGAGGTCAGCATCGACACCCACAGGCATCAAATTCCGAGCGTAGTAGGCACTAGCATCGTGGTTTTCCCTCGCTCCCGAACCAAACGAGCTGGTCTGAGTGCCTCTGTGTTTGTCGGTCATCCCATACCCATCAACGAGACCTGAGAATCACCCCGCCAACCCACCAGTACACCGCATCAGTGTCTCCTGCACCAGCAATTCATGATCCAAAGACCGCAGCGGCTCCGCTCCATCCTCTATCGTCCTCACAAACGCTGCGAAAGTATCCACGTACCGACGACGATCCTCAAGATCAAGCATCGTAACCCCTTCACCATACCCGCCCTTCGACTCGCTCAGACACAACCGAAGCTGTTCCGCCGGCTCAAACGGCTCCATGATCGCCGATCCCTCAGTCCCATAAACCTCAAACCGCCGCGCCATCGGACGTGGTTCCATCGCCGCAATATCAAGCGTCACCAGAGCATTCGGATACTCCAGAACCGCCAGCGTATTGTCCATGAACTCCCGCACCGACGAATTCGCGTTCTGGAGATACGACGTAACCCGCTCAGGCCGACCCATCATCCAAACGATCTGGTCCAACATATGCCCGCCAAGGTCGTATAAAACACCGCCACGGTGATACGACAACCCCTGCCGGTCCGTGAACTGCCCGCCCTCAGACCGCTCCGGCAACCAAGTCGACATATGCGCCCGGATCTGAAATACATGACCAAGAAACCCCGACCTAACCCAATCCGCCATCCGCTCAAACCCGTCATGCTTCCGGAACATGTACCCCATCGTCACCTCAAGCCCCTGCCCCTTCGCATCTTCGATCACCCGCATGAACCGATGAAAGTCATCACCCGCCGGCTTGTCATAGAAACAGTGCTTACCCGCGCGAACAATCGCCTCCGTATGCCCAAGACTCTCCCGGTTCGCACCCTCTGAAGCCACCGCAACAATCTCGGGATTCCCCAAGATCTCCTCAAACGAATCCAGCCAAACCGCATCGTCCCACATCCCCGACGATTCGCAGAAAGCCCTACGCTCCTCATCCGGCTCAAAACACCCCACAACCTCAACATCAGGATGCTCCAGCATCACCTGATAGACACCTGCGGCGTGACCGTGTTTGGTGCCGACTTGCGCAACCTTCAAATCTTCTCCTCCCAAGGGTAGGACTAATCCCAAATTTGGATGCTTGGAAAGTATAGACGGGTTGATGTCGGATCGCGAATCTACGACAGTTAGCAGACCGCAAAGCTACCCCGACTTCGCCGCCTCGATAAACGACCGAATCTTCTCGTGGTCTTTGTCACCGTCCGTCTCAACACCAGTCGACACATCAACCCCCCAAGGCGTCAACTGTTGCACCGCAGATTTCACGTTCTGCGGATGCAGACCTCCCGCAAGCAGCACCCCTTCGCGGTTGGCGATCTCCTCTGCCATGCCCCAGTCGAACATCTTCCCAGTCCCGCCAGGCTGGTCCTCGTCATATCGGTCCAGCAACACGATCCGATCTTGCGAAAGATGGTGGTCCACCAAGTCGCTCAACTCCTCACGGGACCACTCCGATTTCACCCGCACCTGCCGAATCACAGGCTTCCACATCGCCCTCATGTAAGCCTCGTCCTCTTCCCCGTTCAGCTGCACATAGTCCACATCGACCTGCCGAGCCGTCCTATTCACCCAACGAGCATCCTGGTTCCGAAAAAGACCCACAACCTGCGTCGTTTTCTCGCGCAGCCGCTTGACACGATGGTCCCGAGATCTGATGCGAAAGTCTCGAACTACTTCCTGAGCATGGAAAGGCGAAAGCTGCCTCCGAACACCCTCCACAAGCACCACGCCGAAGTAGTCCGCTCCGGCACTGGCAACAACATGCGCCGTATCACCGTCGCGAACACCGCATATCTTCACTTTCGGCTCGTAACTCATACCCCGTAACTCATACACAGATACCCGCCATCTCCGAAATCAACTCGCTAGGGTCACCATCCGCGGTCATCAGCGATTCGCCCACAAGCACCGCCTGTGCCCCAGCATCTGCCATCCGCTTCACATCATCCGCACTCCGCATCCCGCTCTCGGCAACCTTGATCACGTCATCAGGAATCCGCTTAGCCAACCTTGGAAACACATCAAGCGACGTTGTCAGAGTCTTCAAATTCCGATTGTTAACACCCACGATGCGAGGATCAGTCTCGGTAAGCGCGATCTCAAGCTCTGCCTCATCAAAAACCTCGACAAGCGGCTCCATCCCAAGCCCCCTCGCTACCGCATAAAGATCGCCATACTGCACAGGATCCAAGATCGCAATGATCAAAAGCACCGTATCCGCACCAGCCGCCCGCGCCTGAAAAATCTGGTACTCATCAACAACAAAGTCCTTCTCCAAAACAGCGACATCATGCCTATGCGCAACCTCCGCCGCACTTTCCAGATCCGAAATCGTCCCCCGGAAAAAATCCTCCTCAGTCAACACAGATATCGCCGCCGCACCAGCACGACAATACGTCTCGGCGCGCTGCGCGGGGTCCAGTGTCGTGTCCATCACCCCAGCAGACGGCGAAGAACGCTTCATCTCCGCAATCACAGAAACCGACGAATCAGAGCCAATCACATCGTCAAACGCAAGCGCCGAACACTTCTCATTCGCCGCCCCAGCCGCCCGAACCATCGCCCCCGGACCAACCGCAATCTTGTCAACGGCAATCCGCTTACGCTTAGCCGCAACAATCCGATCCAAGATCGACGATGACGCGTTGTGATTGTCAGTGCTCATAACCCGCTCAGAAACCAGCATCCAGCCTAAATTCAATACTAATGAGGAAACCCCCATCATTCCCACCAACCCCTGTCATTCCCGCGAAAGCGGGAACCCAAGGGTGGTGCGAGGAAGAAGGGCAACGCCCCTTTCCAAGAGGAGATACAGAGGGGTTCCGCAGGGGATACTCCCATTTCCCTCCTTCAGGAGGGCGCAGGGGGAGGCCCCACATAGCGGCAACCCCAAAAACAAACCAAAACCTCACCAACTATGACCATGTCCCCTCTCCCGCTCGGCGGGAGAGGGCTAGGGTGAGGGTAACCGGGGCGGACAAACGGGCGGGGGGCACCTCAAACAACCAACAACGCAACCAAAAACCAATCCCCCAAACAACTAACACCAAATCCCCAGAATCCCCCAACAAAATCACAAGAATCCCAATTCAGAAAACGCCCTAAGCCGCCCCCGCCGTAGCCTCCACCCGCCCACGATAAATCCCCCTCAAACTACCAACCGCAAGACTCGCCACAACAATCGCCGTAAAGCCAAGACCGAGAATCCACAGCAGATTTGAAACCCCAATCACGTCCGCAGCGAACCCGTTGACAAGATTGAGAACCGCCATCGTCCCGCCGATGATGATGTGACTGAACCCCGTGATCCGACCGCGCATCTCATCCGGCGCAATCGCCTGCACCATCGCCCCCGCAATCGCCATGAAAGCCGCCTGCGTACCGCCCATCGCAGCAGCCCCTAACATCGCCCCCGCAAGGTTCGTCGCCGACGCCAGCACGATCATCGAAGCACCACTTAAGGCTCCGGCGACAAGCAATATCATCCCCCGGCTCTGCGAGTTCCGCACCCCGCTGATCGCGAACACTCCCACTAACGCACCAGCGCCCACCGCCATCATCAAGTTGTTCGCATGTTCAGGGTCATGCAACACCTGCTGCGACAGCACCGGCAGGATCGTCTCGAACGACATCGTCATCGCACAGTGCAGCGCAATCAGAATGAAGATCACCCGAAGCCTGGTATCCGCCCACGCAAACGAAGCCGCCTCCACAATACTCGTCAGCATCCCCGAACCCGCAGTCAACGCACCGCTCGAACGCGTCCGCACCGCCAAAACGCTGACGATGCTAACCACATACAGCACCGCACACGCCAAAAACGCCGCGCTCGTCCCTCCAGCTATCAACGCCGGAGCTATCAGCGCCGGACCCACAAGCCGTGCTCCTTGCAGCGACATCTGGTTCAGGGCAATCGCATTCAGAAGATCACTCTTCGGAACGAGATTCGGGACCAGCGCTTGAGTCGCCGTCATCTGGAACGCCCTGAAACTCCCGTTCAGCAGCGAAAGCCCGATCAGAATCCAAACGTCCAGCAGATTCGCGAACGCAAGCCCCGCAAGCGCCAACACATTGAACGTCTGCAAAACATAAGCCACAGCCAACACCGACCGCCGATCGAACCGGTCCGCAAGGTACCCCGCAAACGGAGGCATCGCAAAACGAGGCACCATCGCCGCAAACGTCGCAACTCCCACCAGACCCGCCGAACCCGTCATCTCCAGAACCAGCACCCCACGAGCAATGATCAAAGCCCAATACGCAGACTGCCCCCCAAGACTCCCCAGCATCACCCACCGAAAATCACGGTAATGAAGCGCGGTCAAATACCGATCGCGCGCAACTCTAGCTTTGGCAAACGTCATAGGAACAAAGGAACTGCGGCAATGTTACACCCAACCCCCACCAACCGTCATTCCCGCGAAAGCGGGAACCCAAGGGTGGGCGAGGGGACGAGGGCCACGCCCCTTTCGCGCAGCGAAGGGGGCGCGGGTGAGCGAAGCGAGACCGCGGGGGATGCTCGTAGGGGCCGTTCGAGAACAGCCCCTACGGGGTGGTGCTGCGAAGGAAGCGAAGCACCCTTCGCAGAGTGACGGACTCCCTCAAAAACCGCCACTCACCAAACCCGCGCACCTCAATCACACACTCCCACACACCCCCCAAACACCAACCAAAACCGCCTCCAACTATGCACACATCCCCTCTCCCGCTCAGCGGGAGAGGGCCAGGGTGAGGGCGACCGGGGCGAAAGGGAGGGGCCATACGGACTCCCCCATCTCACGACCCCATCCTGCCGTCTTCCACCTCTATTAGAAAATAATTTCCAATAACAACTTGACAACACTCAACATCTGTTATAAAAACAACAAGTGAACAAGTTCTGCGGGCTTGGCGGCTCGCAACACAGTGCTGCGCAGACGTGTGCAGACCCCCCGACCCAGACGGTCACAGGGAGAAACGTGAGGACATGAAGGCAACAGTCGACATAAAAGACACGGCGAACAGCCGTGACGAGTCGCGGCGTCTTCGCGTCCTCTGGTGGCGTCCCACGGCGGATCGGAAGTCCGCCGCAAGACCGCGAGGGTCCGTGCCGAAGCGTGGGAGGCCCAGTTCCCGGAGCGCGACGCATCAGTCCTGCGCCGCGAAGCGAGCCAGCAAGGCATCCCAACCCGCAACCGCCCCCTTCGTCGAAAGACGTAAGGGGGCGCCCAAACCGCCCGATTGTGTCCGCAACGCCGTCGAGCGGGGGATGCCCGAGCCAAGGGCCGGGAGACCGCACGTGGAGCCGACGGACGTCTACTCCTGCCCATCACAGGAGGGAGGCTACAGCGCGAGAGGATCCCGCGAGGGAGAATCGAAGGAAGGCGGCGTACTCCGAACGGTGCACCCAAGCACCGCGCCGCGGACCAAGCCCATGGTCTGGCGACATGGGCCGCGACTGGATATGGAAGCTAGCGGTCTGACACACCGCTCTGCGCAGCATCTGACCCCTCTCCGGGGTCGTCCTCTTCCCGAAAAGGAAGAGGCGATGGAGAGGGAAGGAGCCGAGGTCTCGGCGCTGAGACCGAAGCTCAAGGACCAGGGCAGTACATTCGGCCCCATGACCCGACCTCGTAGGTCACATCCAATGGCGACGTAACACGAAAACCAAAAGATGATGCCAACCCTGCGCCCCTGAAAAGGCGCAGGGGGAGGAACCAAAAACACAGCCACCCCAAGTGGCCATAAAACCACGCCCAACCGCAATCCAAAAAAGCCCAGATATGCCCACGTTATCTCAGAGCTTCAAGCCACCCCAACGATTCCTCAGTCCGACCAGAGGGATAGTACTCAGCCCCTGCCCAACCCGCATACCCGACCTCATCCATCA
>JAJEGY010000017.1 GCA_022819585.1 Dehalococcoidia bacterium
CCTGAGCCGCGGCGATGCCTCGAACAAAATCGGGTTTCCCCCGCTCGCGGGGGAAATGTCCGAAGGACAAAGGGGGCCCTGACGGTAGGGGCGGGTCTGCGACCCGCCCGTGCACGTCGCAGGGAACCCTTCCTCTTCTCACCCCCTCCTTCAGGAGGGGGCAGGGGGAGGCCCGCCGAAAGGCGGAAAACAACAGCAACCGCATGAAAACAACCTGAACCAACAAAACAAGACCCACCAGCAAGAGGGCAACACCCTCTCCCACGCCTTTTGCATACAAGCACTGGGCGATTAAACGCGTCTCCAAACTTAGTAACATCAATCTGAAACGGCCACCTGCCAAAAACCACCACCTCAACGCAGACCCCTTCAGGAAACTACGCAATGCGAATATCTAGAGAAAAACTCCGCTGGCTATACGAGACCATGTACCGAATCCGCCGATTCGAAGAGACCATGCTCGAACAGACCTTCCGCGGTAACGCAATGGGCGTCACACACCCCTCCGACGGACAAGAAGCAGTCCCCACCGGCATCTGCGCACACCTCACCGAAAAAGACTGGATCGGATCAACCCACCGAGGCCACGGACACTGCATCGCAAAGGGCCTCGACACCAAAGCAATGATGGCCGAAATCATGGGCCGCTACACCGGACAGTGCAAAGGCAAAGGCGGATCCATGCACATCGCCGACTTCTCCAAAGGAATGCTCGGAGCAAACGCAATCGTCGGAGCATCCGTGCCCCTAGCCGTAGGCGCAGCCCTCACCGCAAAATACCGAGGCAATGAAGACCAATCCATCGGCGTCTCTTTCTTCGGCGACGGCGCAACAAGCCAAGGCGTCGTACACGAATCCATGAACCTCGCCGCAATCTGGAAACTGCCCGTTATCTTCGCCTGCGAAAACAACCAATACGCCGAAGCAACTCCAGCATGGTACGCCGTCTCCACCGACGACATCTCCGCCAGAGCCGACTCCTACGGCATACCCGGCGTACAAGTCGACGGTATGGACGTCTTCGCCGTATACGAAGCCGCCGGACAAGCCGTAGAACGCGCCCGAGCCGGCGACGGCCCGACCCTCCTCGAACTAAAAACCTACCGATACCACGGACACTTCCACGCCGACGACCCCAAAAAATACCGCAAACCCGACGAGGAAGAAGAGTACGCGGAACGCGACTGCCTGCAGAACTTCGAAAAAGTTGTCATCCAACAACAAGCCATGACCGCCGATCAACTCCAAGAAATCCGTGACGAGATCGAGCAAGAAATGCAAGAAGCCGTCGAATTCGCACTCAACAGCCCCATGCCGCCAATGGAAGAGCTCTACTCCGACGTCTACGTCGAATACTCCAACCCGCTAGTCGGCCTGCGCTGAAAAACTATTTCCCAAATCACCGAACCACTTAGAAAGACAACCCCAAATCAATGACAACCGCCGAAGCAACCACCACCAAGACCGTCCTCAGCGATCCCGGCGTCCTGGTCCCCGGACCCGGCTACGATGTCCCTGGATTGGATGTTCGATACCGTGACGCCTTCAACCAGACCCTGCGCGACGAACTCAACCACGACCCCGACGTCTTCATCATGGGAGAAGACATCTCCGGCGGCTTCGACCGTGACACCCTTGAACCCCTGGACGCATGGGGCGGACCATTCGCCGCGACCAAAGGACTCGTCCAAGACTTCGGACCCGAACGAATCCGCGACGCCCCCATCTCCGAAGCAGGATTCGTCGGAGCCGCCGTCGGTGCAGCCCTCACCGGCCTCCGACCCGTCGTCGACCTCATGTACTTCGACTTCGTAACCGTCGCATACGACCAGCTACTCTCCAACGCCGCAAAATCCCGCTACATGTTCGGCGGACAGACCAAAGTCCCCATGACCCTCTTCGCCCGATCCGGCGGAGGCACCGGTCACGCCGCACAGCACTCCGAATCCTTCTACTCCATGCTCGCCCACATCCCGGGCCTCAAAGTAGTCGTCCCATCCGACCCCTACACCGTCCGCGGACTCTTGGCCGCCGCCATCCGCGACGACGACCCCGTCTTCCTAGTCAACGACAAAAAACTCATCAACATGACCGGATTCTGCCCCGAAGAATCCTTCACCATCCCCCTCGGCAAAGGCCGATACCTCAGACACGGCGACGACATCACCCTCATCGGCATGTCATACACCTCCGTCGTCTGCAAACAAGCCGCCGACCAACTCGCCGAAGAAGGCATCAACGCCGAAGTCGTCGACATGCTCAGCCTCTCACCCTTCGACGAAGACATCATCATCGAATCCGTCATGAAGACCAACCGAGTAGTCATCGTCGACGAAGACACCCCGCGCGCAAGCATGGCATCCGAATTCGCCGCCGTCATCGCCGACAAAGCATTCGACTACCTCGACGCCCCCGTAAAACGAGTCACTGGCCCCCACACCCCCGTCCCCTACAACAAAGGCTTGGAAACCGCCTTCATGCCCCAACCCGAAGACGTAGTAGGCACCGTCCGCACAATGCTAGGTGTCTAACACGACCAAGAATCACGAACAAACCACAACGTCATCCTCCGCCGCCAACCGCCGCAACATCGTGAACGGATAAATCCCCGTCGAGTGACCATCAGTCCAAAGAAACTGTAGGGCGTACCTACCCACCTCCAGATAGTCCACAACAATCACATCTTCAGGAACCATCGCAACATTCAACAACTGCCGACCAGTCATCTCCTCAACACAACCCGCACAACCACACTGCAACCGAAGATACCGATACGGATACAAACACGTCGACCCATCAGACCAACTTATCGAAATCCCCTCGCCAACCAACTCCACACCAGTCGCAACAATGTTCGTCTCTGCCATCTGAACTCTCAACTCATCCAAACCCAAGCGACATAACCTGAACCTCCAAGAACACCGCTCGGCTAACCTAATCTAAGCCTAACCAACAACCGAACCACCCTCAACGAAACCCAGGAGCCAAGACCGTGACCACAGATAGCGACAACATTGTAGTCGGCCTAATCGGAGCTGGTGGCAATACCCAACTCCGCCACATCCCCGGTCTCAGAGGTCAAGCAGGCGTTGAGATCAAAGGTCTCGTCAACCGATCCCGTGAATCCTCCGAACGAGTCGCCGGCGAATTCGAAATCCCCGTCGTCTACGAAGACTGGGTGGAACTCCTCGAAGACGACGACCTCGACGCCGTCTGCATCGGCACATGGCCATACATGCACGCGCCCCTAGTCATAGAGACACTCGAAGCCGACAAACACGTCCTATGCGAAGCTCGCATGGCGATGAACTCCGACGAAGCTCTTGAGATGCTCGACGCCTCGAAACGCGCTCCCCACCTCGTCGCTCAAATCGTCCCTGCTCCTCATTCCCTAGAGATCGACAACACCATCATCAACCTCATCTCCGAGGGATACATCGGCGACCTCGTAAACGTCAAACTCCACGTCGGCACCGGAAGCGATTTCCCAAACCCCGACCTGCCGCTCCATTGGCGACACAACAAAGACCTATCCGGCAACAACATCATGACCATGGGCATCTGGTACGAAGCCATGATGCGATGGTTCGGCCCTGCAAAAACCGTCCAAGCCCTCGGGCAAACCATCGTCAAACATCGCCTCGATGAAGACGGCCGACGCCGCTCAACCACCATCCCCGACCACATCGACATCCTCATGGAGATGGATTGCGGCGGAACAATGGTCTACACCACCACAGCCGTCTCCGCATTCACCCGCGAGCTTGACCTCTCCATCCACGGCACCGACGGCGTAATCCGAGTCGAACTAGCCGATCCCGAAACCTCCGACGGCGCAACCTACGCCGTAAGCGGCGCAAGACGTGGCGACAGCGAAATGTCCCCTATCATCATCCCGCCCGAAAACCGCGGAGCATGGCGAGTGGAAGAGGAGTTCATCAATGCCATCCGAGGCATCGAACCCGTAACTCACACCAACTTCACCGACGGTCTCAAATACATGCAGTTCACCGACGCAGTAACCGAATCTCTCAAAACCGGCAACTTGGTACGGTTACCGTTCTAGCAAAACTCATCGAACGGACACATCCGCCAACGTACTCAGAGGAAACATCCGACGTACGTAATAATTGAGTCATCATGCACTCAACCGCAGATGACTTTCAAAAACTGATCGACGACATCAGCCAACAGTCGCCTTACGTCGACCCTGATCGATTGGCCCCTACTTGGCTTCCGTCCGGATTTGGTCCCGCTGAAGGTGAAGTTGAACCGCAATCCGACGTTGTAACTCACTCCAAAGCAACCGACGTAATGGAACCTGGAGCGAACCTGAGCATCCAGAACGACCACTTGCGCAGACTCCCGGAAATTGAACGCCCTCGTGAACGAATGCATCAACTCGGACCGGCAGGCATCACTACAACCGAACTTCTCGCCATAATCCTCGGATCCGGCATCCCCGGCAAAAACGTCAAAAACCTGGCCGACGAACTCCTTGTCACCTTCGAAGGCCTGCGCGGTCTCAGCAAAACCAGTTCCTTCAACATCAGCAAAATCGACGGCATCGGATCAATCAAAGCCGACGTCATGACAGCCGCCTTTGAACTAGGACGCCGTGCCGCTCAAGAAGATGTGGAGCACACCGTCACCAAGAACGGCTATGGCTCACACATGCCCAACGGCGAAGCCATCGCATGGACCATCGCCAAACATTTCACATCCCGCCTTCGCGATAGTGCACAGGAAGAGATGTGGATTGCCTTCCTCGACGTGCGCAATCGATTCAAAGGAAAAACCCGCGTCTACATCGGCTGCTGCGACCAGCTAGTAGCCAAAACAGGCGAAATCCTAAGCCGTGTCGTCGAGCGGAATTTCCCCCGATACGCCCTCGTCCACAACCACCCATCAGGTAAGGGAGACCCGAGCGGTGCTGACATCTACTTCACCGAACGACTGGTCAAAGCTGGCCACCTCCTCGACATCGAATTAGTCGATCACGTCGTTCTAGGCGAAGATATGAGTAGCTGTGTCAGCATGAGACAACGCAAACTCGTCGACTTCACACCCCTATCTCGCGCAAACATCAAACTCAGCGAACATTTCGTTGCCGATTCCAATCTTCCCAACGAATCCAAGCAAACCTCGTCACCGGACCGCCGCGAGGCAATTCCCCACCCTGAGACGTCCCCGAAATGGGCAATCCGCCATTCCGCAGAACTCGAGCAACATCAACACTAGGAGTATCCGCAGATCTGCTCCCATAAGCTCCGAAAATCACAGCCCCATCCTCCGTCACAACATGCTCGAGCAAATGACAAGCCAAATTCGGCATGAATTCAGTCGGAACAAGATCCCAAATCGCATAGATCCACCGAAACCTCTTCGGAGCCAACCAACCCCAAGCATTAGCTACCCAGAAACGATGCTCAAAACCGGGAAATCTCCGCGTCGCCTCCTGAATCAGCAATGGATTCAAATCCACCCCATGCGGCGCAAGCTCTATCCCACGCTCTCTCGCCCACTCCACAACCGACTTCAGCAAAAACCCATTTGCACACCCAAGGTCCAAGAAATCACCATCACCATCAATCGCCTCAAGCAGGGGAGACCGTTCAGCACGCCATCGCTCAGGACCACCTCCAAAACCAGATTGCCTGATCGGATCCGTATGACGCAAGTAAGCAGATTCCAAGATACGGATCGATTCCATATGTTCCTCGGACAACTTGATCGAATGTGCGCGAGGCCGTATGAAAGGTCGTTCAAGCATCGGTGTTACGATACTAATCGCGATCGTGAAATCCACGTCATCACTGACTGAATCTGGACCATCGGCAACGAAATTCGGGAGCAGATGCAATGAGCCAAAAGGTTGCTATTGACCTCAACGCTGACATCGGGGAGTCGTACGCCTCCTACAAGATGGGCATGGACGAGGAGATCGTCAAACACATTACCTCCGCCAACATCGCGTGCGGTTTCCACGCCGGCGACCCCGACTGGATGGCACAGACCGTCACCCTCGCCGAGGAACACGATGTCAGCATCGGTGCTCACCCCGCATACCCTGATCTGGCAGGTTTCGGACGGCGCGACATGGCACTGACCCCCGACGAAATCGCCCACGCCA
>JAJEGY010000036.1 GCA_022819585.1 Dehalococcoidia bacterium
CGACCCGGGCCCGCCGGGTTTCGATGGTGACCAGGGGATTGGCGGCGCTCACGTCCAGCGGCAGGAAGATGCCCGACAGGCCCAGGTACACGTTGTTGTTGCTCGGCCCATGGCCGCCCTGGCTGATGGGGTTGTTGCCCGAGCCTCTGCCCCAGCGCACCATGCTGCCGTGGCCCAGGTGGTGATTGTGCTTCACCCCCGCCGTGGCGTGGGTCGTGCCCGTCTGCGTGCCGGTGTTCGGACCCCGTTGGATGCTGGGGGCCACGCCGTTGGCGTTGCGCGCCGCGGTGTGGCTGTTGTTGTCCCAGGTGCCGTCCCAGAAGTCGTTGTAGTCGTCGGCGACCTTGGGACCGTTGAGCCAGTGGATGGGGTGCGAGAAGGGCGTGTGGCCGGGCTCTCCCGACACCATGATGCCCGTGGCGGTGTGCCAGGCCGCGTCCACGGCTCCGGTGCTCCCCACCACCCGGAAGGTGTCCTTGTACTGGCGGATGTCCGCGTGGCCGGTGCTTGTGCCGCCGATCCGGTTGCGCACGAAGGTGTCGTAGTCGGCGATGTTGCCGGAGGATCCGTCGCGCTCGTTGTCCGTGCGGAACAGCAGCCGGAACTGGTCCCCCGCGCTCACGCCCGAGGGCTTCAGCGCCCAGTTCTCCGGGACGAAGTTGACGTCCGCTATCTGGACCACGGCGTACTGTCCCTGGTTCGTGGCGTCGCTCTGGGAGCCAATGGTGATCCCCGACGGCGATTTTTTGAAGCCCATGACGAAGGATTCGTAGCCCTCGATCTCGCCGTCCAGCGGCACGGGCAGGCTGAAGGTGTGGCTGGTCACGCCCGCCGGCACCGTCACCGAGTGCACGGCGGAGAATGGATCTACTGACGCCCCGAATTGAGCGGTTGAGGCCTTATCCACGCTGATGTCCTTGCGCAGGTCGGCGTTGCAATTATAGAAGGCAATCTCAAAGGTGCGCGCTCTCTTGGTGGGCGAGCTGAAGGTCAGCGTAGGCCGCAGCGGGTCGCCCTCCCGCACGTTGTAGTCGCCGCGGCTGAACTTCACCGTGTTGTCTGAGGCAACCGGTCCGATGGGACCGACTATCGTCGAGAACACGCGTTCAGTTCGCCCACTGCCGTCGTCGTGGAGGATCCGCGACCGGATGTAGCTGCCGACGTCCGCTTGCTGCGGGGTGTAGGACTGGGAATCCGATATGGTAGTCCAGCCAGTAAGGCTCGAGGTCGAAGATCGCTCCCAACGGTGCGCGGACGTACCCTCGCCATCGGGGTCGGCGCAGACCTTTTGTACCGTCAGGGTGCCGTTCACCTGGGGCCGGCCGCCGATCCGAAAGGCGGGCCGGCCGGTTTCCTGGGAAATCGTCACCGTCATTGTGGATGAGGCGTTCACACCGTAGCCGGCACTGGCGGTGAAGGCCAGAATGACGGTTTCGCCGTGGTCCGAGACCGCGTCCTCCAGGATCGTGATTGAAAGTGGCAGAGAAGTAAAGCCCTGCGTCCCCGCCGGAATGGTTAACGTCCCGGTACGGGCCGCGTAGTCCGGGCTGCCGGTATGGATGGTGTAGTCCACTCCGGGCGTCGCCGTCCCGCCCATGGTGTAGCTGACGGTCAAGGGCGCTGACAGAGCCTTGCTGAGTTGAAGATTTAATACATGCCTTTGGGATTCTACCAGGGTTCCGGGTTCCAACAGAGCAGTACTACGACTCAGCCAAAACACGTTCGGGACACTCTGAGCCTCGGCCCGCTCGGTGGGCGTCGCAACGACCACGATGGCCAGCAGCGCCAGGACCAGCAGCGGCAGCCGCCACCTCGCGCCGCGCATCAGAACACCTGCCGAACTTCTGTTCGGGGGGGGGGGGGGGCATTGGAAGTCAAACGACCAATCACTGGTTTCATCATACTATTCTCCAACGCGCTGTTCCTCTGCGTGCCTGGTCTTGCTCACGGCGGGCACATTCGTCGCTATAGTTCCCTTACCTTACCAGCCAACCAAGCATATGAACCAGCCAACCAAGCATATGAGCAACCCGTTTGCGTATAGGGTACAGCTTAACTTAGCAACCCTCCGCTTTTCAAGGGGCCCCTTGAAAAAATCAAGAACTTTCATATTGACCCTCGTGCTGGACCTGTAGGCGGCGTCTGAGCCGTCACTACTCAGGAAAAGGCGTCCTGACCTCAATACTGTGATGGGACTGTCCAGCCCCGTCGTCGCATAGCAGCGAGGTTGCCCGGCCCTTGGGGAGAAGCTGACGTCGCAGGAACTGCTATCGCGTTGCTTGATATTACCAGGAAGTTGCTCATCGTTACCGACAAGCTGTTGACCGGCTTCGACGTGCCGCTGCTGTACTGCAAGTGCTTGGACAAGCCGATGCGCGACCACATGTTGCTCCAAGCCATCGCGCGGGTGAACCGACCGTACGTGGACGGAGAAGGCCACAACAAGCCTATCGGCCTAATCGTAGATTTCGTGGGCGTGCTTCGTGATCTGAGAAATGCGCTGCAGTTCGACTCGTCCGACGTGAGCGGCGTGATTGAGGACCTTGACCTGCTGATGCACGACTTCCAGGACAAGATTGCCGAGGCAAAGTCGGTCTATCTCGACAGCGAAGACGGTGGCCGAGACGCGAGCGGTCTATGCCGTTAGTGGAGGGAGCGCAGGAAAGCATCTTCATGCAGGTGACTGATCTGAGTTGGCGTGAGCATATATCCGTCGATTCGAACGTCTGCCACGGACAGGCCTGGATCACTGGCACTCGTGTGACGGTACCAGTGATCCTCGACAACCTCGCTGCTGGATTAACCGTTGAGGAAATTGTTGAGAGCTATCCGTCGGTTTCTGCCGATGCAATCGAGGCGGCTTTGCGCTATGGTGCCGAGCTAGCCAAGGAACGCGTTGTGCCGTTGAGTGCGTAGGTACAACCTTTGCGTGTCAAGCTCGACGAGAATCTCCCGCTTCAGATCAAGGAACTATTCATAGATTCTGGACATGACGCGGATACCGTTCTCGACGAGGGAATGAGCGGTGCATCGGACCCGGAAGTCTTGGCGGCCTGCCTTGCTGAAGACCGCGTCTTGGTGACGCAGGATGCCGACTTCGCCGACATTAGGGCGTATCCGCCAAGGGAGAATCCCGGCATCATCGTTTTTCGACTTGCCGATCAAACGCGAGACACTCTGATGGAAGTGGGTTCCCGCTTGATTCATACGCTGGTCAGATCATCCCCAGAAGGCCATCTTTGGATTGTGGAAGATTCTAGGGGCCGTATACGCGATTGCCCCATGACCACGATCACCGAAGATGAAGTGGAACAACTGGCTCTTGGCTGGCTGAAGGGTGTTGGTTGAGAATCCGTCAATGGGGCAGACATCGCGCCCGATTGCCTTATGGCTTGTCGACAATCAAATCTGCTTGAACTCGGACAGCGCTACATCGCCCGTGCCCTTGATCTGGGCGATGTACAGCCTGTCCGACGTAGCGATACTGATCTGATGGTGGGTCAATAGATCGCATATTTTTCCCACCCACTCCGATACGTGCTGTTCATAGTATTCCAAGTCGTCATCCCGAGACCGGAACGGATTACGGGCATGCAGAACACCTCCTAGTCGGCCGTACACTTCACGAAACTCATCCCGCGACAACCACCGATTGTCGGTTCGTTCCTCCAATCGACCCACGTATTGCGATAAATTGTTGATGCGAGAATCGTCGTCCCCATCGTCTTTGATCAGATTCAACGGCCGGGGATAGCAGTCGGGATTGATGCTTTCAAGCGCCGTCATTATCTGCTCCGCGTGGTATTCCTTCGTGATCCTGCGGGGCAGCTCTCTGTTGCCGTTTGCGGTCAGGCAAGCGTAAGCGACGCTTTCAAGTGTCAAGCGCAGCTGCAGGCACATGCTCTCCACCCGAGTGCGAGTGTAACGCCCTGCATTGGTGCGATACATGTAGTCCACAAAATCCAAACGATAGCTGATTTCCAACATCAGCTGCTTGTAGCGTTCTTGTAAATCGGGATCGATCACCATCGAAACTATCTGCCTTAGTGCGTGTGACGCCATTGCGCAATTCAACGCGCGGTCGGTAAGGGGAGCGTCAAAGGCGGCAGCACATCACATCTCGCCACCCGGACGTGAAGTTCCTGTCCATTATCAAGGGAGCAAAAGCTTCACGCCACATCATACACAACTTCAATTCGGTTTGGCTCCGTAACGATTGGGTCCTTGGGCGCCCCGCATGAACCCCAAGTTGGTCAGCATGACCCATCCGCCGATAAACGGAACCAAGTACCGCAGCATCCACCCCGCCGACTTGCCCCTACCGTTCAAGCGTTTGATCTGCAACGCGATCAGGCACCTGAGAGCTGCTACTGCGACCCTTAAGATGGCGAGCGCACCGACAAGCCCGCGCGATTGTACGATCCGTCCCGTTCCGCAGACAGACCGAGCATGTATCCCCCGCAGAAAAGCAAGGCGTATCCTCCAATGGTGAGGATGATGGTGTGGACCCGCCATGTGAGCGGGTCGATGCGTTACGTCGGGTGGAAGTAGAGTGCCGGCATCTGGTTGAAGACTGTCTGCCCAAGATTGAAGCCTGATTTGCGATTCTGGAGAAAGACCGCGGGTCAAGCCCGCAACAGTCGGATGTCTACCTGATTTGCGTGAAACTGCTTCAGTCCGAGATTCACGAGACTCACGCGAATTGGAACGACACCGTGAAGCGCGCAATAGGACCTCGGGAGTTCTGAGTCATAGTCCCCACATCATAAACAACACCATCATTTAGTCCTGATTTCGGTCTATCTGGGTGCGTCAAACGGATAATTGCCTCGTCACTTGACAGAATGTTTCACCCGTTGTCGGGAATGACTTAGATACAATAACTCAAAAACAGGGATCAACTAACCCATCGGCATTGAACCTCCGACATAAGTCAACACCCGCCATATCGCTGGTCATCTTCGCCTGCTTGGCGCTTGTAACCGCCTTCGGCGTTTCAAGTGCAGTCAACCAAACGGCCGAAGCACAAAACGGCATATGCGACCGATCCCTCCCGGCCCGAGCCGCGATTCTGGCTGAACTCAATCTGACCGACTGTGCAGACGTGACAGATGCCCATCTGTCCGCCATCGACCATCTCTCCGTCATCTCTGGAAATGGGTTGATGGCCGGCGATTTGGATGGTCTAACGGGCGTTGAGGAACTCACCCTGAGGGGTTGGGGGTATTTTCCAACCCCCAATGGGATTTTCGCACAATTGACAAGCTTGAAATCTCTGGTCATTCTGGACTTTACAGTTACAGGGGTCCTGGCAGCCGATTTCGATTCGCTCGAAAATCTCGCTCAGTTCGAGGAACTCGTGCTCTACGGTCCTCGCATTTCTAGCATCGAAACTGATTCGTTCGCTGGTTTGAACAACCTGAAGTGGCTTTGGATCTACGCTCATGCACTTACGACCATAGAAAGCGGCATTTTCAACGGCTTGGGCAATCTCCAATGGCTGCTGTTCTACGGCAACGCAGTCAACACTGTCGCCCCAGGCGCATTCGACGGCGTCGGCGAAGGTGTAAACGACGGCATGAGAGGCGATTCCGAATTCGGCGTGCTCTACCTGCGACTCAACGCACTCGAAACTTTGGGCGCAGATACCTTCACCGGCCTTGCCGGTCTAGAACGTCTCGCGTTACATAGCGATGCACTATCTACGATTGAAGTTGGAGCATTCAACGGTTTGGACAGCCTCTACCTCCTTTATCTCAGCGCTGGAGCGCTCTCGAATTTACCGACCGGCACTTTCTCTCCGCTGGACGAGCTTGAAATTTTGAGGCTCAACAAAGGTGGCAAAGAGATTCTAGAAACCGAAGCGCCGGGAGAATTGACGTCAATCGTGACTCTCGATCTTTGGGATCAATCCGTCACGACTTTGAAAAGGACGTATTTCGACACATTGGGCCATTTGCAACGGCTCTTCGTGGACCACAACACCAAAGTCGAACGGGTCGAAAGCAGGGCTTTTGACGATCTGACCCAATTGAAACGTTTGACAATCTCCGACAACAAAATCCGATCCTTGCCCGACAGAATCTTCGAACCGCTGACTGAACTCGAACACCTGGACCTTAGCAACAACCTCATCACCACACTGCCCGACAGTTTCATCGCGTCGCCGCCTTGCTCGCTTCACACGCTGAACATCGGCGGCAACCGATTCAGGTCCGTGCCGGCTGCTGAGATCGATGGAATCAATTACAACATCCTCAGCACTCTCCCACAGCCTAACCGAAACGGTTGCGGACCCGACGAAGGCATCAATCACATCCACTTGGACGACATCCCAATGACACAGGACGACCTCGACCTTATCGAGCCGTACAGGGTCGTCGAAACATTGTCGCTGGCCAACACTGGAATAACTGCTACTCAAGCCATCAACGTCAGAAGAGGGACGGATCTAGTAACCATTAAGCGACTCGATCTGTCTTACAACGATCTCAGCGGTCTGAACGACCATCACCAGCGCGCCGCGTTGCCGACCATCGTCGGACGATTGAACGTATTGGAAGAGTTGCTGCTTGCCGGTACGAAGATCGATGGCGAGACGGCAATGATCATCGCGCAGAACCTGCCACCCAGTGTCAAGCGGTTTTCTCTCGCCGACAACGATCTCACAGATTGGAACAATCCAGATCTCGCCCCAGCGCTTAAAGCAGCATTCAGCGCAGTGAATAAACATTGGGAGCTGATGGACCTCTCAAACACTGGTCTGGATTCAACCGCTGCCGCTTCCATAGTTCCCAGCATCTCTCGACAAGAAGCTGGTAGACCCGTCGGTCTCTATGAAGTCGACGAAAAAGCCCCTGAAGTCACGCTCGACTTGTCGAACAACCTTCTGACACGCTTCGAGCCCTCATGGATACGAGGGTGGGAACAAGCAATCACCATTGACCTTTCGTGTAACGACATTTCTTCTTTGAAACCCGAATGGTTCACTCGGTTGGCTACGCATCTGAATCGTCTGTACTTGAACGGCAACTCATTGCCGAGGCAAGACATCGACGACTGGGACGATGTGCTCCCTAATCTGACTTCTATCGACAACGGTAGGGCATGTCATCGATCTGACTACACCATTCCCAAGAGCACCTCGCGCATTCTCAGCATCGAACCGAGCATCGATAGACTCGCAATCAATCCCGGCAGCATTGTGCGACTCGAGATAGATTTCTACGGCCGCCAGAAAGTCCTTGACAACGATCTTGCTGAACAAGCTCTGATTCTGTGGAGCGACGGACGGGCCGGTGGAAATTTCAGCGGCACTGGTCGGCAGATACACTACACTGCTCCCGAAGCTCCAGGCAAATACACCATTCTGGCGCGCGTACCGTCTTCGCAATGCTACGGCGATTTCGATCAGTGCGGCGCAGAGTTCCAAGTAGCCGTCATACGCAGGTCGAGCATCGACACCACCGCTGTGGAGCCGGTAAACCCGCAGGGCGAAATCCCAAATGTCCTCACCGACAACGAGGGAACCGCCTATGAAGTCCTCACACCGGTCGACGGCGGCCAATACATCGGCGACGGGTTCACACTTGCCGCACCAACTGGAGCGATTCAGAATGGCGAGTTTATCGGTATCAGCATAGAGAAAGGCGAGGCGGCATCGAATATCGGTCAGACTCACCTAAGCTACACCCTTGCTGGGCACTGGTATCGAATATCGACGATCGACGCCGACCGTCAACCGATATCCAACTATCAACTAAACGCGCCAGCGCAGGCATGCATCCCGTTGCCTGACGAATTTAGGAGCAACATCGATGATTTAGCGATCATGGCTGTCGATTCCGAGAGCTTCGCGATACTCTCGAGCAGGGTGTACATCAAAGCCGACGGCTCGGTGCGCCTATGCGGCAATATCAGTGCGTTGCCCGCCGAGGTCGCCGCCGCCAAACGCGGAGCACCATCCGCACCGACCACGCCGGTTCCGCCAGAACAATCCGAAGAAATCAAGGCTCCTGATACCGGCGGACGAGAAGTCCCGAGCGGTTTCATGATCATCGCACTTCTTTTGGGCATCGGCATAGCGTATGCAGGGGTTCGGCACCTGAATCGCAATACGCATCTCCTACTCTCCCACGGTGGAAGAGGGACGGAATGAGGGAACATTCAATCATTCATATCACACGAGAATCAAAGCTCATACGACAGCGGCAACACGATGTGGGACGGGCACTCAGTTGAATGCCATATCGTCTGATGCGCGATTTCGCAGCGTTGCTGGATCCCTAGCGGAGCGCCGGTGTTCGGGTTGACATCGAAACATGGCCAGTTGCTGATGATGAATCCAAGCAAGTCAGCTTCGCTTCTTGATGCCACGCTCGCTACCTCAGGGTGTGTGGACAAATAATCAGGGAAAGGGACGGCTGCCAGTTTGCCCGTAGATATCGCAATGCTTCAAGCCGCCTCGTTCGAAGGCTATCGTAATAAAGCCTGCCGACAAATTTCGAGGCGACGATCAGTAAATGTGTGGATTGGGCTTTGCCCGTTTTCGCACAATGGTCGTCATGCCGCACCACTCGTCATTTGAGACGGTCGTCCCATGAGGGTAAGCGCCGTAATCTGGGCGGGGCTGGTGGCGCTGATGATCGTTGCGTTTGCGTGGACGATGCTTCTGCAGATTCCCGCAGACGCGCAGAGCATTCCTTCCATCTCTCGTCGCCGATTCCGACTGCGTTGTTGGAGGGCAGTCGGCCGGCTTCACTCTGAGAGCCGACAGGACGTTGGGCAGCGGTTTGACGGTCCGATTGGAATCGGGGCGCAACTACCGAGTGATCGCCGACGCGCTGATTGATGGAGACAAGGCAGTCAATTTTCCTGCAAGGAGGGATTCGCACAGGTTCTAAGATTTCGACAAGAAACCCGGGAAGGGATGGCAAAGGTCGGGATCATACAGACGGCGATTACACATACCCGAGTGGAGACACGAGCAATTTCACTGTTCACCTTGTACACAACTCGAAATACTCCACCGGACGAAACAGGGCATATGTCGAGGTGTACCATCCTGATCAACAGGGTTCGTGTCGGGAGCCGGATCCCACACCAACGCCAACACCGACTGATACGTCGACTCCAACTGCTACGCCGAACACCCAATCATTGGAACGCAGCACGCAGGTTCAAAGCGCGCCGGACCCTCCTCGCAGAGAACGAACCCCGACTCCGACCGCAACCTTCACCCTGGACCCTGATGTTTGGTCGAAACTGCCCGCTACGTCCACGCATACGCCGACCCCAACATCTGAGTCTGTCTCGGCATTCATACCGGCTCCTGCATCGACGCGTGCAGCGTCTGAGCCGATTGCCGCACCTACATCCACGCCGACTCCTATCGCAGTTTCCGCTGAGATCGCAACTCCCGGCGATAAAGATGCAGTCGAAGCGGAACCTGCTCAGGAACCAGTTGCAAAGCCTGTCAACACGCCGGTTCCGAAAACAGAAATTGCCGCAACGCCGACAATGGCACCGGAGTTTTGCGGTGTGCATCTCACCGTCGCCCACGCCACAATGCGCGTTGGAGAAGCTACGACGCTCAAAGCAAGTCATTCGGGCACGATCGGATGGGGGATATTCAACAGCGGCAATTTGACAATCGGCGAGCCAAACCATGAATCGCCGGAACAGACGACTTTGATCGCCGTCGCAACCGAAACAGGCACGGGCACGGTGACTATCACGGCGAAATTCAGAAGAGACAGCCGACAGATCGGATCCTCAGCACACATTCGCATAGACCCCGCGCTCACCGTCGAGCTGATAGCAGCATCGCCCACCGCAACCCCTCACACGGCCGAGCCGAAAGAAATCGTTTTCATCGAGCCTACAGCAAGCACGGCTCCAGTTGCGGTCGTGCCAACCGTCACGCCGACCGCCATCGTGATTTCCACTCCCGAGTCCCCAACGCTGAACACGCCCACACCTTCGCCAACTGCCACCGTAAAACCCTCTTTAGCAACCGAAACGCCCGAAACTTCGGACGAAGAAACGACCGTCCCGATCGATCTGCAAGGCCCTGTTGATGGGGGATCTGCCAACGTCGATGACAGAGACGGTTCGCCAGTCGATCGGGGGAGATCAGATTCGACTAATATGCCGACCATCATCGTCATTGCGTTCATAGCGTTACTCTGGGCCGTGCTCTTGTCAATTGGATCGCTCACCGTCAAATCGACGCGGCGAAGAGGGAGGCGGGAGCCGCTCGAGCAGTCGCCGGAAGCACCAACGACCAGGCTCGATCAAACCCCTGCCGATTCAGTGATGGTCATGCATCCTACGCCGAAACGATGAAGGCGCTTCTCAACCCCTCCCTTCGATCAATGCTCGACATTCAGGCGTGTTGAACTCATCTCTGATCCGCCATGCGTACAGCTCCGCTCTATCTCTAGCAACATTGGCAAGTGATTCGTCTCGAATCCAGTCTACAGACCTATTTTCTCGTGTCAATCCCGCGAGCGTCAATGCATTCCCTTTGCGTCCGTTTCAGGGACGGCACAGCAGGATGCGATTGAGGATGTAGTTCTCGCCTCTGTCCGATTTTGGGGTAATGTGGTCGAGTTCGATGAACTCACGCTCAAGCACCCGCCCGCAACCCGCGCGCACCACACCGCCGGGTATGCTTTGGGCCACTACAAGGACGTTGACGACCTGCCTGTGGGTGAGCGTTGCCAACGCTCCTTAGGACGTTGCACACGCAACCTTAAACTCGGAGGCGCAACTTCGTTGTTATCTCTGTGTGCCTAGGCGGCTCTGTGATGACCTTCACCCGCTCAAGCGCGAAAATCCTCCGCTCAGATTCGAGGCGCTGCCTCTACGCAAGGGGACGAATTTCCGGGCCCAAAACATAGGGCGATAACCCTTCCGATAAAGTTGTAGTTAGTCGCAATCACGCACGTCCTGATCTACGACGTGGATGCTTCGGTATGTTCAGGATTTCTGCCCGCGCATGGGAGAACGAATGGAAAAGTCGCCAGAGGCCGCCGTATCAGTTCGCAATGTCTACAAGCTGTTTGGCGGTGATGAGGAAGCCGGTTTGGCGATGGCGCGTGACGGCGCGAACAAGGCGGAGGTGCAGGGAGCGACGGAATATCGGTGATAGCGTTTTCGGATGTTTCGTTCGATGCTCAACGGGGTGAGATATTTGTGGTGATGGGATTGTCGAGATGCGGCAAGTCGACTCTCATTCGATGCATCAACCGGTTGATCGATCCGACGGCTGGCGAGATTTGGGTTGCTGATGCGAACGTGACGGATTTGGATGAGGAAGGGATGCGAGATGTGCGGCGCAGTTCGCTCGCGATAGTGTTTCAGCACTACGGTCTACTGCCGCATCGCAGCGTGATAGACAATGTTGCGCTCGGACTTGAGATGAAGGGTGTCGCCACGGGTGAGCGTCGTAAACGGGCACAAGAGGCGCTCGATACAGTTGGATTAGGTGATTGGGGAGCAAGCAAACCGGACGAGTTGAGCGGAGGGATGATGCAACGGGTTGGCCTGGCAAGGGCTTTGGCGCATGACACTCCCGTGTTGTTGATGGACGAGCCGTTCAGCGCGCTCGATCCGCTGATCCGCAACGAGTTGCAGGATGAGTTGTTGGCGATGCAAGAGAAGCTGCACAAGACGATCATCTTCATCACGCATGATCTCGACGAAGCCGTTCGGATTGGCGACCGCATCGCGATCATGCGAGACGGCGAGGTCGTCCAGATAGGGAGCCCGGTTGATGTGGTGCTGCACCCGGCGGATGCGTACGTGAGGGAGTTCACCAGCAACGTGCGACAGCACGGGTTAGTGACGGCGGAGACGGTTATGAACGAGGCGGTGCATGTAGTCACAGCCGAACAACGTGCTGACGAAGTGCTACGTGAGTTGATGCGGCGAGAGGAGAACTACGCGTTGGTCGTGGAACATGCTGGTCGATATATCGGAACCGCATCGATGCAACGGTTGCAGAACTTGAATCCAAGCAATGGTGTGTCGGTAGGTGAAACTTCATTGTTAATTGAGCCCGGCGTAGGACGGGATGTGGTTCTTGACGAGCTAGTGCCGCTGGGATTGCGGTCTGAACATCCGATCCCGGTGTTGGACGATGATGGTGTTTTGGTCGGCGAGGTGTTGCTGGAGACGTTGGCCGAGGCTATGACCGCGGAATCTGCTGAGTGAATTGTTCCGATCCTGACATTCTCCTTGGTCCCGCCCGCATCCTGCGCGTCGAGCCTTCGATCCGCTCGGCGACGGTGAGCGCAGGCGACTCGCTGCGTCTCGAACTGAGCGTCTACGGCCGCCAGAACATCTTGGACAACGACCTCGAGGACGTGTCCTACACGGTCTGGAGCGACGGCGGGGCAGGCGGTTCGTTCGACGGTTCCGGCCGCAGGGTGCTGTACACCGCGCCTCCGGCCCCAGGGGTCTACGCGGTGACCGCTGAACTACCGTCGACCGTGTGCCGGGGAACGCAGGATCAGTGCACGGCGAGGTTCGAGATCCGAGTGCGGCGATCTTCTGCTCCGGCGCTGGAAGAAGAAGCGCCGGTGGATCCGCCGGGCGGGATCCCGTCGGTCGTCGCCGACTCGGACGGCAACCAGTACGAAGTGTTCACTCCGGTCGAAGGCGGGACGTTCGGCGGGGAGGGCTACTCGATGAGCGCCGCGTCGAGCGCGGTTCCGAACGGCGAGTTCGTCGGAATCCGGATATCGGACGAAGGAGCCGCTTCGAACCTCGGCATGACGCACCAGCGATACACGCTCGGCGGCAACATGTACGCGGTTTCGGCCGTGGACGGTTCCGGCGAAGAGATCAGTTCGTACGTCCTTGACGACCCGGCGACGATCTGCATGCCGCTGCCGGACAAGCTGCGTCAAAACATCTCAGACGTGGCGGTGGTTGCGATCAACGGTGACGGTTCGCTGACGATCCTGTCGGCGCGGGTGCGGATAGGCACTGCCGGCACGATGGTGTGCGGCGGCTTGAGCAGCCTGCCTGCATCGGTGGCGGTGGGCAGTGCTGGAGCGCCGTCTCCGGAGCCGACCGCGGTGCCGGAGCCGACGCCTGAAGCGCCGGACACCGGGGGCTGGCACCGTTGTCGTCGACCGCGCTGGTCTTGACGATGCTGTCCGGGCTGATTGGTCTAGTCCTGGGCGTCGCCGTTACGCGCTCACGGCGGGCCGGGCAGATGAAACGGTGAAACGCCGGGCAGATCGCAGGCGCTGAATCGCAAACGCGAAGCATACTGCGATGCGGCAGATGCAAAACATCAGGCCCTCGGCTCATCCTACAATCACTCCATGCAGGTCGATTTCCTTGCAGGTCTGTCGCGGTTGGTTAACCGGAGTAGGAACGGACGGTGGCAAGCAGGATTTTTGCGGCGACGAGAGAGGGCGCGCACGTGGTCGGGCGGTTGGAGTCGAAGCGCAAAGGGGGCCGCATGGGACAGCGTCTTTAAGGGTCTTCGGGACACCTTCAGGAGTGCCGTGACGACGGATGCGGCCCTGTCGTAGTTTGCTAAGATGTTCGGGGCAATGGGCGAGTAGAGAGGGTCCGTTGTCAGCCATGCCGATGGTGTTCCGGCTCATATCTGCGTTCGTTTTGGTGGTTGCGGTCGTCGCTTGCGACGGCGGCGCTCCGGAGGAGCCGGTGGCGACGGCGCCCATGAAGATCGGCCTGATGCTGAGCTTCAGGGGACCCTCGGAGACTGCAACCGAAAGGCAGGGCGCCTTCGATCTGGCGATACGGCGTGTCAACGAGACTGAAGGCGTGCTCGATTTGCCCCTGGAGGGCGTGGTGGCCGACTTCACGCGAGACCCGCAGACCGGGGTGTAGGCGGCGCGGCGTCTGGTGGAGACGGATAGGGTCCACGCCATTGTGGGGCCCCACCGCCAGCGCGGTGTCGCTGCCTGTCGCGGAGACGGTCTCCGGGCCTGCCGGGGTGCCGACGATCAGTCCCTCGGCCACCTCTCCGCAGCTCACCGTGGCGGCAGACGATGGTTGCTTCTTCCGCACCGCCCTTTCCGACACCGCCCAAGGGCCGGTGCTGGCCCGCCTGACCGGCGAGCGAGGCTTCGACAACGTCGGGCTGCTCTACATAGACGCCCCGTACGGTCAGGGGCTGGCCCGCAGCTTCGAGGATTCGTGGGAGGGGGCGCTGCGCGCCGTAGCGGTCGGCCGCGATCAGACGATCCACCTCGCGGCGCTGCGAGCGAGTGCGGGGTCGGGCACCCAGGCGTTGGTGGTCATCACCTTCGAGGATCAGGCGCTGTCGATCGTGCGGGAGGCGCTGGAAGCGGGGATCTACAGCCATTTCGTCTTTGGCGCCGCGGCGAAGAGGCGCAGCCTGGTGACGGAGATCGGCGGCGAGCGTATGGGCGGCATGTACGGCACCGCGGGAGCGCCAGCCCCGGCCGACGAGAGGACCGCCGCGTGGGAGGCGTCTTACGAGGCCGAATACGGCGCTCCGCTCCGGTCCACCTACGTCAAGGAGACCTACGACGCGACCATCGCGCTGGCTCTGTCCGCCCAGGCGGCCGGCAGCCTCGAAGGCGACGCCAACCGCAACCACCTGCGAGCCGTGGGCAGTCAGCCGGGGTAGCCGGTCATGGGAACTCCCGAGGGAGTCGCCTTCGGCCTTCGCCTGCTTGCCGATGGCAGTCGAATAGACTACGAGGGGGGCGCCAACTCTCTGGACCGGGACGAAAACGGCGATCTGCTCCATGGTTACATCGGCACCTGGCGGTTCACGCGGGACGGGCGGATCGAGGAGCTGGACACGATGCTCTTCTAATACTGACGACGCCGTGGTCGAGTTTCATGTTCAGTCCGCGTCGAAGGTTCGCAGCGAGCATCCGCTGTCAGGCCCACCCGAGAAGACTCGAATCGGCATTTGGAGCTGATCGGCGGATCGACCGTGAATTCACAGCGAAACCAGCACGGCAAACTTTCGCAGTTTCACACCCTTAGGCCCACCACAACTATTAGGCTTTAGGAATCTATGAGCGAGTGGGGAGGGTTTTCGGGGAGTGTGATTCGGGTATCTAGCTGTGGAGGCATCACCAAGGATCAGATAGACGCGTGTGCCGCAATACTTAGGAGGCTTCCTGAGTGGTTCGGCGATGCAAAAGCCGTCGTCGGATACCTGAATGATCTGCATCGCCTCGACACGCATCTAGCCTAACGTGATTCAGAGGTTGTCGGCTTTGCTGCAGTAAATCGGATGGGTGCTCAAGTTGCCGAGACCCATATGATGGGCGTGGCAAGAGAGGACCAACGCAGAGGTATGGGACGGGCCATGATGAGTCGGATAATCGGGGACTTGAAATGTTCAGGAATCAAGTTGCTGAGCGTGCAGACGCTTGGCTCCTCCGACCCCAGTTGGGATACGCCGAGACTAGGGCATTCTACGAAGCTAGGGGATTTCTACCGCTTCTGGAGTTCCGCCAAGAAAGCTGGGCTGGGCCGACTCTGATCATGGTTCGGAGTCTATAGATCTGATTTTGCAGGCTCCACGAATGGTCGCGGAGCCACTAGTGGACAGGCGGCGGGAAATTGGTAAAGGCCCGGTTACCCTCGCGTTCCGTAGGGGGTTTCTGCGATGCGCCATTGGCCTGAGAGTTTGCCTCCGTCGATGATGAGTTCGGTTCCGGTCATGTAGCTGGATTCGTCGGAGGCTAGGAAGAGTATGCCGTAGCCGATTTCTTCGGGGGTGCCCATTCGTCCCATGGGGCGGTTGAAGGCTTCGGAGTCGCCTATCTGTTCTTCGCTCTGGTGGAGCATCTGAGTGTCGATGGCTCCGGGGTGTACGGAGTTAGCGCGGATGCCGTCTTTGGCGTATTGGATCGCAGTCGATTTTGCGAGGAGGTGGACGGCGGCTTTGGATGCGTTGTAGGCGGCGGCCCATGACTGTCCGACGAGTCCAGCGCCGGAGGAGACGTTGATGATGGATCCGCCGCCGGCGCGTCTCATGTGCGGGATAACTTCCCTCGTTCCGAGAAAGGTGCCTTTGGCGTTGACCTCCATGACGCGGTCCAAGTCTTCGGCGGAGGTTTCCTCGACAGTTGCGGCGTGGGGCATTGCGGCACAGTTGACTAGAACGTTGAGAAGTCGGTAACGACCGACGACCTTGTTCACTGCATCTGCCCATGCGTCCTCGCTGGTGATGTCGAGGTTTTGGAAGAAGGCATCGCCGCCGGATTCGGTGATGCTGTCGGCGACCTGTCTGCCCTTTGCCACATCGATGTCGGCGATGCAGACTTTGGCACCTTATTGACCGAGTATCATTTGAGGAAAGCGGTGTCGGCAACGAGTTGATTGGCGTAAATGAATTATGTTGCAGCAGGGTGATTTTGGGTTGATTGTCTGTTCAATGCGAAGATCCGGCATTTAACGGGAAATGGAGCGTCATGGCAACTGTAGAGAATAGAGCTACTGATGCATCGATAGGGTTGGAATCGAACGGTAAATCTCGGTTTCGTGACGCAATGGAAGGCATTTTGAAGGAACCGATCGCCGTAGTCGGCATGGCGTGTCGTTTCCCTGGTGCGAATGATGTAGAGGCGTTTTGGCGGTTGTTGATGGATGGTGCGGATGCGGTGACGGAGGGTGTGCCTGGTTCGGGTGTCGGACGTATTGGTCAGCTGTTTTCGAATGCTGATATCCAGAATGATGCATGCAGGTTCGGGGGGTATCTGGACGAGGTTGACCTCTTTGACGCAGCGTTTTTTCGTATTTCGCCAGTTGAGGCGCAGTTTTTAGATCCGCAACAACGGCTGATGTTGGAGACCAGTTGGGAGGCGTTGGAAGATGCGGCGATTGATCCGGAAGGTTTAATGGGCAGTCGCACCGGGGTTTACGGTGGCATCAGCACCAACGACTACCGCGGGATGATCATGGATTCGAGCGATACCTCGGAGCCGGCGGCGAGTCTCTACACGGTGAGCGGCACTTCGTATAACACGGCGATCGGACGAGTTGCGTATGCGTTGGGATTCAGAGGCCCGGCGATCGCCATCGATACAGCGTGTTCGTCCTCATTGGTTGCAGTTCATCAGGCAGTGACGGGATTGCAGCGCGGAGAGGCCGATTTGGCTCTAGCGGGAGGCGTTCACACTATTCTGAGCGCTCGGTTGTTGGAGCTTCGGGGCAACGCGGGGATGTTGTCGCCGGATGGTCGTTGCAAAACTTACGATGCGTCGGCAAACGGGTATGTGAGAGGGGAAGGCTGCGGCATATTGGTCTTGAAGCGGTTGAGTGAAGCTGAGGAAGACGGGGACCGGATCTGGGGCGTGATCAGGGGATCGGCGTTGAATCAGGATGGGGCGAGTCAAGGCCTGACGGTTCCAAACGCCGATGCGCAACGGCAGGTTATCGAAGATGCGTTAGATAGTTCGGGGATTCGTGCTTCAGACGTGGATTACGTCGAGGCTCACGGGACGGGAACTCCAGTCGGCGATCCGATCGAGATGGAGGCCTTGGGTGCGGCGTTCAGCGCCGATCGCGATTCTAGAAATCCTCTGCTTGTCGGATCAGTAAAGACGAATTTCGGCCACTTGGAGGCAGCGGCGGGTGTTGCTGGAATGATGAAGGCGATCTTGGCGTTGAAGCATGGTGTGATCCCCAAGCACCTGCATTTCAAGGAGCCTAATCCTGAGATCGATTGGGACAATATGCCGGTCCGCGTGACCGCAGAAGCGACTGAATGGCCGGATGTCACCAGTCGTAATCGGATAGCCGGAGTTAGCGGTTTCGGATGGTCGGGGACGAACGCTCATGTGATTTTGGAGGGGTATGGGGTTGATGATGGCTCGTCGGCAGGTTCGAACGGGTTAGATCCGAACGCGGGCAGAGCGCGGAATGTGGACGTTTCGGTGCCGATGAATTTTGCCGTAGAGACGGCAATTTATGCCACAGACTTGCCGCGATCTAAGCGTTTTTTGCCGTTGTCCGGCAAAACTGCGGCAAGTTTGCATGATCAGGCCGAGAGTTACTTGTCGTGGTTGGAGAAACGGTTCCCGAATGAGGGATCAGGCGAACTTGGGGAATTTGCAGATATTGCTTGGACTGCTGGTGTGGGGCGGAGCCATTTCGAATATCGAGCGGGTGTGATGTTCAGCGATGCTGCGTCGCTGAAGGCAGCGTTGTCGGAGGTGATTGAAAACGGTGACGCGGCTGGTCCTGCAGCGGCGAAGAAGATCGCATTGGTCTATACGGGCCAGGGCAGTCAGTGGTTGGGGATGGGTGAGTCGCTTTACGAGCGGGAACCCGTTGTGCGGATGGTGCTGGATCGGTGTGAAGAGGTGATGATTGAAGAGCGAGGGGTTTCGTTGCTGGATGTGATGTTTGGTCGTAAGGAAGCGCGGGGTGATCTGCATGACACGGGTTGGACTCAACCGGCGGTTTATGCGTTGGAGTGTGCACTGACGGCGCTGTGGTCATCGATTGGTATCGAACCTAGTGTCGTGATTGGTCATAGTCTGGGGGAATTTGCTGCGGCCCGAACGGCGGGCGTGTTCGGTTTGGAAGATGGCTTGAGGTTCGTGGCGAAACGTGGCGCCTTATTGTCGTCAGTGCCGGAGTTAGGGGGCATGGCGGCGATATTTGCTCCCAAGAGAGAGGTATACGAGGCGGTTCGAGAGCACAATTCCGTTGCAGAAGGTCCGGGGCTGTGCGTGGCGGTTGATAACGGCGTGCATCAGGTTGTGAGTGGGCCCGTTGCGGATATCGAGGCGATATCGGAACGGTTTGAGGCTGAAGAGATCAGGGTCCGGCGTTTGAGGAATCAGGCTTTCCATAGCGCGTTGGTCGAGCCTGCGCTGGATGAGTTGGAGGAAGCGTACGGGGCGGTTCGCTTTTCGGCACCAGGGTTGGAGCTTATCAGTAACGTCACTGGCAGTGTTATCAAGCCAGACGAGAAACTGGATGCTGGTTATTGGAGGCGTCATGCCAGACAGTCCGTCGAGTTTCAGTCGGGGATCGATACGATGGCAGAGCTGGACGTCGACCTAGTTATAGAGGTTGGTCCGAATGCGGTTCTAGGGCCGTTGGTGTCGATGGCTTGGCCGGGTATGACTGCGGGTGGTCGAGCAGCTAAGGAGCCGGCGGTGCTCGCGAGTCTGTTAAGGAACTATGATGAGCTGCCGTTAGACGAATATGACGATGGATTTTTGACGGCCGTCGCGGGTGCTTACGAGGCGGGATTAGAGATCAAGTTCGAGGGGCTGTTTGCAGGCGAGACACGGCGGAGGGTGTCGCTGCCGTCGTATCCGTTCCAGCGCGAGCGTTTTTGGGTTGAGGCGCCGAGGCGCAAGCGAGCTGCCACAGACCATCCACTCCTAGGCTCGCGACATGAATCGCCCCGCGGCGAGGTGTTGTATGAAATCTTGATGTTCCCGACCGATCCGGCGTGGTTGGGCGATCATCGAGTATTCGGACGTGTGATCATGCCAGGAGCGATGTTCGGCGCAATGGCGGCTTCGGTTTCCTCAAGGGAAGTCGGTCAAACGGTTGAAGTTGAAGACCTCCAGTTGCACAATCCAATGGTTTTTGCCGAAGATGACGGGGACGAAGAAGGGGGTGAGGTAGGACGCAGAGTCCAGTTGGTGTTCGAGGATTCGGATGTCGGATCAGGTAAGCGGCTGGAAATTTACAGCAGGGGCGAAGATGACGACGAGTGGACGCTTCATGCGGAAGGCGGCGTTGCGGATACCGGTCAGTCGCCTAGCAGTGGTCGGCGCATAGACCTTGCGGCTGAGAAATCGCGGTTGAAGTCCCGGGATGTTGCGGAGTTTTACAAGGAAAAAGAGAGAGTCGGCATCGAATTTGGTCCGACGTTTCGCTCCGTAGACGCGTTGTGGTCTGGTGATGGAGAAGCGATTGGCGAGGTTTCGCTCGCGGAGTCTCTGCGCAGCAGCGGGTTGGAGGCGCATCCGGTCTTGCTGGATGGCTGTTTTCAAGTTTTGTCCGCAGCGCGAAACGTCGCAGAGGATGGTGATCAGTCAACATATCTGCCGTTCGGATGGGAACGGTTGTGGTTACGCGAAGCGTTGCCGGATCGTGTCGTCTGCCATGCTCGGATGAGGGAATCCGTGCGACGAAGCGAGGAGGAAGACGATCCTGCGTCAGTTATGGAGACCTTCACAGGTGACCTGCGTCTGTATTCCACGGATGGAGTAGAGCTTGGGAGTTTTGAAGGGTACACAATCAAACGGGCGACTCGCTCCGCGTTGTTGGCAGATACCGAGGAGATCGACGATCTGCTGTACGAGGTTGTGTGGAGGGATCGCCCCCTCGAGACGGGGACAGTTCCGGCCGATTTTCTTCCGACACCTCGTAGCGTCGCGACGCGATCTCGGCGCTTCACAGAGTATTTAGCTGACGAAGGTGTCGATTCTGTCAGCAGACAGGAGCTGTTGACAGATCTTGAACGCCTATCTTGGTCGTTCGCGCTGGCGACGTTAGAGAAGTTGGGTTGGGAGCGCGAGAAGGGTACCAAGGTAGAACCGGAAGAATTGCGTGAACGACTCGGGGTGTTGCCTGAGCATTCGCGACTGTTCCGTCGGTTGTTCGAGCTGCTTGCGAGAGCGGGTGCGGCGACACCGTCGGGAGATGAATTTGTTGTTGTGGTTGGGCCGCAGGATCATTTGCCGGAGCTGATGCCTCTTAACGTTGACGAGTTTGCAGATGAGATGTTACGTAAGTACGAACACGGTTCGACGGAAGTTGGACTGTTTCGGAGATGCGCTGGTGCCTTGGCAGATACAGTCCAAGGTAAAGCTGATGCTTTGACGTTGCTGTTTAGCAGCGGAGAACCCACAGCCGCAGATCTGTATTTCAATGCGTCGGCTTCCCATGCGTCGAACAGGATGCTCGGGGATGCTATGGCATCGATGTTGATGGAGTTACCTGAAGGCCGGCGGCTCCGGATTTTGGAGGTTGGCGCTGGGACGGGTTCGGCGACGGCGTCGGTACTTCCTGAGTTACCGGACGGCCGGTTTGATTATGTGTATACCGACATCTCGGCGGGATTTTTCGCAGAGGCTGAAAGCAAATTCGGCGGTGCAGAGGCATCGATTGAGTATCGAGTGTTGGACATCGAGAGAAGCCCAATAAGGCAGGGATTCGACGCGCACAGTTATGACTTGGTGATCGCTTCCAACGTGTTGCATGCCACGCGTTTTCTGAGTGAGACCTTGGAGAACTGTTTGGAATTGCTCGCACCTTCAGGAGTTTTGGTGGCGTTAGAGAATCTGCGTGGGCAAGGGTGGATGGATCTCACGTTTGGTGTGTTGGATGGCTGGTGGCGGTTCGCAGACGACATCCGGCCGCATCATGCATTAGCTGGCCCCGATATATGGAAGCGGGCACTGGGTGAGGCAGGATTTGTTGAGACAGCGGTTTTGGGTCCCGATGCGTCGGATGCCGGGCAGAGGCCCGATCGCGGCGTAATCATGGCGCAGGGACCAGCTGAAGTCGCGGAATCCCCAGGAGTTTGGATATTAGTGCCCGACGGATCGGGTGTGGCGCTGGATCTGGCAGCGGAGCTTGCAGGAAGGAACCAGACCGTTTTGCTGGCCAGTGAATCCGCGGATTCAGCTAGTTCGATCTACGACGAAACCTCAGGAGTGGTCGAGAGCCCTGTTGAGTTCAATAATCGTGAATCTTGGCGATCCTTGCTTGCGGAATTGCCGGAGGAAGCGACGGTCAACGGCATCGTCCATATGGTCGGACTTGATGGACATGGAGCCGATGCGTCGACAGTTGAGTTTGGCGATGATACGAAACGGATATCCAGCACTGCTTTGGCCATGATCCAAGGTGCTATAGACGCCGATGTCAGTCCGCAGAATGGCGTATGGTTTTTGACTCGTGGCGCTCAAGTGCTGGAGCGTGAGAACTTGGGCGAGGTCGCAAGCGCCGTACTTTGGGGGTTTGGCAAAGTAGTGGACCGTGAGGCCCCTCAATTGCAACCTCGCATGATCGATCTAGATCCCGAGGATCGGGTGCCTATAACCGAGGTGGTCGATGAGTTGCTGCGTCCCGATGACGAGACTCATATCGCCTATCGGTACGAACGTCGGCGAGTAGCTCGTTTGGAGAGAACGGGGACGACAGATTACAGGTTGATGCTGCCCGACGATTCGGCTTGGGTTATCAAACCTGACGAAAGCGGTGATATCGAACAACAGCGAGTTGAAAAGTTACCAGCACGCCCCTTAGCGCCAAGCGAAGTTCGTGTAGCGGTCGATGCTGTGGGTGTCAATTTCCGTGATGCTATGGTCGCGATGGGGATGCTCGACGACGATGTGTTGGGAGGAGAAGTGGTTGGTAGGGTGCTCGAAGTTGGCCCCGACGTGGTTGGGGTGTCGGAAGGTGATCGAGTCGTGGGATTGTGCTTCAGATCATTCTCTAGCGAGGTTGTGACACGCGCGGAGTTGCTGGCACCCGCGCCTCCAGGGTATTCGGCATCCGCGCTTGCGACTATGCCCCTGACGTTTACGACGGTTGCCCTTTCTTTCGAGATTGCGAAGTTGAAATCCGGGGACAAGGTTCTTGTCCACTCCGGCGCAGGGGGTGTGGGACTATCAGCGATCCAGATGGCGCATGCGATGGGCGCGGAGGTGTTCGCGACCGCGAGTACGAGAAAGCAAGAATATCTGCGCTCTATAGGTGTGAAACACGTTTTTGATAGCCGGCAAACGGATTTTGGTGCGGAAATCCTAGAAGCAACCGACGGGAATGGCGTAGATGTTGTGCTCAACTCCTTCACTGGCGAGGGTTACATTGACGCGAGCTTGTCCTGTCTGACAGTCGGTGGCCGATGGATCGAATTGGCCGCAGGAGACATACTGAGCGAGGCGGAAATGGCAGCGGTGCGTCCCGATGTCGAGTACTCGATACTCGAGCTTGACTCGCTTAAGACGTATGATCCGGTACTACCTGGGAACGCTTTGAGGCGTGTGATGGAACAGGTATCTGAGGGAGAACTGCACCCCATTGCGCACAGCAGGTGGCCATTGGCAGAAGCGGGTTCTGCAATGCAACACATGCGCTCCGCGCGGCATATCGGCAAGCTGGTGCTCACTAAATCTCCGATGCAGACAGGCAGCTTGCGCGCGGACAGGACCTATCTGGTCACTGGAGGTCTGGGCGGCATCGGGATCGCGCTGGCTGAGTGGCTGGCGGATCATGGTGCCGGATGTATCGTGCTAAACGGCCGTCGTGAGCCGGATCGAGAGGCCGAGGAAGCTATTGACGCGTTGCGCAGCCGCGGAGCAAGGATCGAGGTTGAGCTGGCTGATGTGACCGACACCGCGGCAATTGACGCGATGTTGGAGCGTATCGATGCGAGGTTACCGACCCTCGGTGGCATCATTCACAGCGTCGGAGTCCTTTCTGACGCTGCTCTTGCCAACCAGAGCTGGGAAAGGTTCGAGCAGGTTCTTTGGCCCAAAGTCCTCGGCGCGTGGCATCTCCACAGATCTACGATGGACCGAGACTTGGAGCTTTTCATCATGTTCTCGAGTGTGGCGGGAGTGCTGGGCAATGCGGGTCAGGCAAACCACGCGGCGGCGAACGCATTCTTGGATCAACTCGCAGGGCATCGCCGCGCGATGGGTTTGCCAGGACAGACGATAGCGTGGGGTGCTTGGTCGGAGTTGGGTGAGGCCGCGGAGCAGCGAGAGCGTATAGAGGGTCAATTGGAGTCAGTCGGAACTGGCTGGATAACACCTCGGCAGGGGATCAGGGCCTTTGAGCATTTGGTCCGGCAAGACATCACGAGCGGCATGGTGGCGTCGGTGGATTGGCCGACATTCCAGAAGGCACACGAGGGTTCGTTCCCGTTGCTGGAGGAGTTGCTGTCCGTCTCTTCCGACGAGGAATCCACGGCCGAGAGATCGACTGAAACACTGTTAGAGCGATTGAGCGGGAAGCAGATGATAGATCGTGAAGAGATCTTGGTTGAGTATCTCCAAGAGGAACTTCAAGCAGTTATGCGTCTGCAGAGCGCGCCATCGTCGTCAGTGGGATTTTTCGATCTGGGAATGGATTCGTTGATGGCGGTTGAATTGAGGAACCGGTTGAACCGTGCGTTTGAGGGTGAGTACGTTGCTTCAAATACGATCGTTTTCGACTATCCCAATGTATCTGAAATGGCAGGCCACCTTGCTGAGGAGCTAGGAGACGTCGGCGAAGAGAAGCAGGTATTTTCGATTGCTATCGCATCGACGCCGGAGCCTAGCGTAGATTTGCAGCGCAACGAGGACGGGATCGCGATTGTTGGTATGGCTGGTCGATTCCCATTCGCCGATAACCTGTCGCAGTTCTGGGAGATGCTGGAGTCGGGCACAGACGCAATAACCGACGGACGTCAGGGCATCGGATCGTGGGAAGGAGCAGTCGGCGATCCCAATGCTGACGATATTGCTTACAGACGCGGTGCGTTCCTATCAGATATCGATCTCTTCGATTCGAGGTTCTTCAGGATTTCTCCTATTGAAGCGAGGATGATGGACCCTTGTCAGAGGATGTTGCTTGAAACCAGCTGGGAGGCACTTGAAGACGCAGGAATCGATCCTGGTGTATTACGAGGGAGCCGAACCGGAGTTTATGCGGGGGTAGGTCATAGCGAATATCGAGACTTGATCGAGGCGAGCGGTCGGGCGGACAGCTATCTCGGAACAACGGGTAGTGTAACGGCGGGAAGAGTTGCCTTCGTTTTGGGTTTGGAGGGCCCAGCTTTGCCAGTGGACGCGGCGTGTGCGTCATCGCTGGCATCAGTGCATCAAGCCGTCGTCGGCCTGCGTCACGGAGAGGTTGATATGGCGCTCGCAGGTGGCGTTAACCTGGCTCTGTCACGCTCGGTGTCGCGTTTCATGATGGATGTCGGCATGTTGTCGCCTACTGGGGTTTGTCGTCCTTTCGATGCCGCCGCTGATGGTTACGTTCGCGGAGAGGCTTGCGGAATGGTGGTGTTGAAGCGGTTAAGTGACGCTGAAGCCGACGGTGACCGAATCTGGGCGATAATTCGCGGCTCCGGGGTCAATCAGAATGGGACTAGCGCGGGTCTGACGGTCCCTAATGGCCAGGCTCAACAACGAGTGATGCGGGACGCGCTGGTTCAGGCAGGAATTGTGCCAACAGAGGTCGACTATTTGGAGACCCATACAACCGGATCAGAAATGGCTGACCCCATTGAAGTGAACGCTGCCGCCGCAGTTTACGGCGAAGGGCGAGAAATGGACCAGCCCCTGCTTCTCGGATCCGTCAAATCGAACCTTGGTCACACAGAATGGGCAGCTGGCGTCACAGCGTTGATCAAGACCGTGTTGTCAATGAACCAAGGCTTGATTCCAAAGCATCTGCACTTTGAAGATCCGAATCCTCACGTCGATTGGGACAATTTGCCTATAAAAGTGACAACTGACAACACTAAATGGCCCAACGGGAATGACCGAGCGCCAATCGCGGCTGTAAACGCGTTTGGCATGTCTGGGACCAACGCTCACATATTGGTCGAAGGCTACAGGGAGCCCGACGGGTCGAATGGCTTGACGAGGTTGCCGGTCGGAACCCCTCGCAACATATCGGTCTCGTCTAACGGAGTGCTTCAAGATTCTGTAACCAACGATGGACAGGAGACCGCGCCGCGCGCGGTTCGCCTCCTACCGCTGTCGGGCAGATCAGCTGGAGCACTTCGAGACATGGCGATTCGCTACATCGATCTGTTAAATGCGCAAGAAGACGCAGTATCCGACAATTGGTTGTCTGATTTGGCGTGGACTGCGAGTGTCGGTAGGAGTCATTTCGAACATCGCGCTGGTGTTGTATTCGACGATATCGATTCTTTGGAGCGTGGGTTGAACCATGTGGTGGACAACAGCGTCTCCGATGACGAAAGCACCGAACGTGTGACTAGGAGAGTGGCATCCATCTATCTAGACAATGGAGTGCAGGATCTCGACATCGCCAAAGCGCTTTACGAAACCGAACCAGTAGTTAGATCAGTTTTCGACCGATGCGAAGTCGCACACCAAGAACTGCGTGGAGCTTCATTGATACAAGTGCTGAGAGGTCAAACTGAAACGTCCGATGCAGACGAAGATCTGGCGACGATAGTAGCCGCCATATATGCGTTCAATTGTGCCTTAACCGCGCTCTGGTTCAGCGTTGGAGTAAACCCCAGACTTGTGTTCGGTAAAGGATTCGGAGAGGTGAGTGCGGCACAAGCGACTGGAGCGTTCGATCTTGAGGATGGTCTGCGGCTATCGACGGCTCTCGGTACACTCGCCGCTGCGAGAGCGGGAGGCGAGTCGTTCGAGGCTGCGTCGGAAGCGTTAAACACGGTCTTGAGCCAAATCGCGTGGTCGGAGCCGACGATCCCGTTATTCAGCGCCTCAACCGGAAAGGAAATCCGAAGAGAAGATTTGATGAATGTTAGTCACTGGTCCGCCGAGACGGTTGCCGGACCAGGCGTTGACGAGATGCATCGCTTACGTTCATCACAGGTGGATTTAGTCCTCAAATTCGGTCAGGGGAGTGATGCTAGTTCGAAGGTGGATTGGCCGATCATAATTGGTGCCTTGGACGGTACAGGCGACTCCATAGATAGCCAGAATTCGAATCGCGCATTCGTGAGTGCATTGGCCGAGGCATACGAATCTGGCCTAGCTTTGACGTGGGACGGATTGTTCGCCGGTGAACAGCGGTGCCGAATAGGGTTGCCAACATATCCGTTCCAACGTCGTCGGCATTGGTTCTGATTTGATCCACGTCGGGCCGGCTTACATCCCAGTCGAACCCATCAAAACTTAGATAGTTCAGTGAGATCAGATATGATCACAGCGTTAAATTGCCGATTGATGAAGAAACAAGCATGATTACTTGCTAAAATCATGCTTTAGCGCTAACCAAACAACAGGAGGATTGAAGATCCATGGCATCCACAGCAGATCGAGTGCGCGAATTGGTCAACAGTAACTTGGAAGTCGACGGCAAGTCGGTAAGCGTTGGAGACGACTTGAACGTTAGCCTGACCTCTCTCGGTGTATCGTCGGTGGACATTGTGTCTTTCGGGAGGCTAGCGAACGAAGAGTTCGGCCTGTCCCTTACGGTCGAAGATTGTGCAAACATCGCGACCTTGCAGGAATTGGTTGATCGGATAGACGGCTAAATCCGACAACCCGACTGAAATTCGGTCCGTCGCAACGATTACCCTTCGCCGTTTACAGGTGTCTGCATAAGGTTGCGACGGCACCGTTTGATTTCTCAGTATTGACTAGTTGATCCGCAGATATGATCCCCGTTGACGAGCGGTGGTGGCGGGAATACAGGTCGATCGATGATGTAGTTGTCTACCAGGCGGATGTGTCAGAGGACGATCGTCGCGAAGCACTAGCTGCACACATGCTCGACGAAGAGGAGTCTGAGCGTTCGCGAACGTTTATTTTCCCCGGTCCCAGACGCCGATTTGTTTTCTGTCGCGCCGCATTGCGTTCAATTCTGTGCCTACGCATAGGTTGCTCGAATGGTGATTTGCGATTCGGGACTACTGATCAGAACAAGCCGTATGCGCTCGTCCGAAACGAACCCATCGAATTCGGGTTCAATGTCAGTCATAGCGGGGAATATGGGTTAATCGCCGTCGGAAAACCATTGCTCCTAGGCGTGGATGTGGAACAGCGCAGACAAAGGCGGGACTTTGATCTTCTGATCTCGACAGTGTTCAGTGAGGAGGAGCGGAATACAATTTCGATGGTCGAGGCTGAACGAAAGCATGACGTATTTTTCGATTACTGGACTGTGAAAGAAGCAGTTCTCAAGGCGTTGGGTTTGGGGTTGTCATCTGTGGAGCCTTCCCTGATCGAAGTTCCGCAAGAACTGAGAGCAGGACAGAAGTCATGCTTGGCTGAGTTTCCTAAGATTTCTTCTGCGATTTGGCGGATCGAGGACATTGGAAACGTAGCCTTCGCGGCGGCACTAGCTTTCAAAGTTGACTAAAAACCTTGAACAGCGCGGTACTGATCGTTCTGTAAACTGCATTGGGATGGATGATGCTGTGATTGACGCAACTTGGGTTTTGATTGGGATTTATGAGGACGACTACGCGTCGTTGACTTCTTCGTTGTCATCGCTTGCTTCGTCTAAGTAGTCTTCGGGAAAATCAGCAGGGTTGAGACTGAGTGCTGCTGAAGCAATCTCTTCGGGCGTAGCGTCGATGCGTTCAAGCTTCGGATCAGTCATTGATTCTCTCGTTTTCGTCGGATAAAATCGACTGCGGGGAGAATAAAATTGACCTAGCGTTTTTTCCTCTAGGCTTTCGGCTTCACGAACGCTAGACAAAGCCTCCCCGCGTTGTGTGTATTGTAGACACTGCGCAGGTGCAAATACCTGTGTCACTTCGTCAAGTCATCGTATGTGAGACGCTTCCCGACGCTCAGCATCACCATGACTGACATCTGATGTATCGGATCGAGCAGACGCAGATTGTTGCGTCCCACAAATTCATCCACGTATCTGTGCATGTGCTTGCCGCTCCACCAGTGGTACGTGCTGTATCCGCGTTTCAGCATCGCCCAGAACGCTTCGATGCTGTTCGTATGAACTGCACCGTTGACGTACTGCTTCGTTGAATGCTTGACTGTCCTGTGATATCGCGGCATTCTCCGGTATCCCGGATGCTCGTCTGTGTACACCCTGGTCTGCGGATCAGTTCGCGACAAGACAAAACGTTGCAACGTTGCTCGATTTGTCGAATGGACGGGTCCCGCTGCTACGAATCCGTTGCGCCTGTAGACCATTCCGATTACCGGATGTTTGTCTACTGGTCCGCGTCCGATGTAGCGGCGTTTGTGAAGCGGTCTGTTTTTGATCTTGCCGCCGATGTAGGTCTCGTCGCACTCGACAACTTCAGGGACGCCGTTTCCCGGTGTCCCTCTTCCTATTTGAGCTTGGTTCCACATCTGCCGTATGCGGTGCATCATGAACCAAGCTGACGGTTGCGAGATTCCGAGATGCTTGCTCATCTGCACGCTGCTCACGCCTTTCGAGTGAACAGACATGAGATACATAGCTATCAGCCACTTTCTGAGTGGTATGCGAGTTCTCGCAAACAACGTTCCGCTCGTTGCTGAGAAGTACCGTCGGCACCTGCGACAGTAGTACGGCATCGGCTTGCGATTGATGCGACGAGAAACGTCTTGTTTCGCGCACCGCGGGCAACGAACGCCGCCGGGCCATCGTTGCTCTGCGAACCAAGCCTCGGCTTTGCGTTCGTTTGAGAACATCTCCATCGCTTCTATGAGCGATGTTTGTCTGGTTTTCATCGTGTATGACTTCTTTCTGGTCGTGTGGTTGCGAGCATTTGGAAGTAATGTACGTTGCTCGCAGGTTTAGTCTGTGTTAATAATCTCTTCTCGCTGTGTTAGTGTTTAATCAAGTCGCCGCGAGGCGATAAAGAGATTGCCCAAACAACTTCTTTCTGGTCGTGTAAGCGTCTCTCCGAAGGCACCTGTTGCGAGCAGGTGCCTTCTACTTTTTTCACGCTATCACACGCGTACGTTTGAACTTCTCGCTCTGTGGATTTCCTGCGCAACCCTCTCAATCGCAGTTTGCGTAGTAACGTTGAAGTGCTGTCTCACCGTGATTTCTCAGTCGCGTTGAATGCGCCGGTATGTCGGCAGGGCGTATCGCGCCCCCTCGTTCGGCGCGATTGAGCAAACGGTTGAGACAGCAAGCGACCACTGCCCATGCCGCGAGGGGGTATCCATGCTCACGCGCGTTGTCCAGACGCTTCTAGTTGCTTGCGTCTCGTTTCTGATCGTTGCAGCTTTTACCTGCGAAGAAGATTTGCCGACACCTTTACCGACAGCTTCATCAACGCCGACAGTTGTTCCGACATCAACTCCTCTTCCGATCTTCGCAACTCGCGAAGCTGAGCGACCACCGACTGCTACTCCGACTGCAACTTCAACTCCTTGGGCTGTGACTTGCTCACCTGGAGTTGACGACGAAGACTGTCCAGAGCTGTTCGATTGAAGTCTGATACACTTCCAGACGCTGTCTCAATTGTTGCTCGCATCTCGCAAGAAGATCGCGTTCGGCTGCTGATTCAGCAGTCGATTCTCAACGCGAACTTGAGAGGTGCATCAAATGGAGCAGCACATCCCTGCCACAACTGTGACGAAGGAACACGCTCGAATATATCTAGGACTAGCCCACGTTTCGTCGATCAACGAATACGCGCAACAAGGCAAGCTCGAAGCTGTGAAAGTCAAGGGAATCCGAGCTCGACAGATCACAGTAGAGAGCTTGGAGAAGTTTGAACGCGAACGCAATAGATTTGGATCGTGTTTATAATTGCAAGCAAGCTGAGAGGGAGGCGACGTGTGGTTCTGAACTAGTGACGCATCGCCAATTACGCTTGCTAAGCGACCCCTTAGCCAACAAGGCAGGTTTTGGATCAGTGGTAGAACTTTGTCGCGATCCGCAACCTGCCTTGTTCTATGGTAATCCGAGAACGAAAGCAAGTAACGATGGACGCTGAATTCCGAACTCGATATTACAGAGAAACTATTGCTGACTTGGTGTGTGTTATCTACAACCAAGAAGACTGGGACAAACAGACTGTCGCTGCGCAATTCCACATGGGCGATAAAAGTCTCGACTACACGTTTCCCGAAGGTGAAATTCCTGAAAAACTAACTAGAGAAGATGTGCTTGCAGCGATTGACAAGATTTTTGAGCGCGGCGGAGTTTGAAGACCTAACGCGTAGTCGTCCTCATAAATCCCTTTTGATTTCTCGCGTGGAGGTCATTCCGTCGATCCGAACGAAGTGACGTAGGCGACAGATTGATATGACACAAGTTTCTGACAAAGTATGGAATGTCCCTGAACCCCACTCGGTGGGCAAGGTTCAAGTCGACGACGAGACTGAAATCACGTTGCGACGCCACGGCAACCCTGACGGTCCACGGTTGGTCTTGAGCCATGGCAACGGTCTCGCCATAGATCTCTACTATCCCTTTTGGTCTTTGCTGATGGACGATTTCGACTTGGTGAACTACGACTTGAGAAACCACGGTTGGAATCGCGTAACCAGCATGAAGAACCACACGATGCCGGATCTCGCTAGCGATCACGATCTCGTCGTTGACGGCATCGACAGACTGTTCGGAGCGAAGCCTAAGATCGGGGTCTATCACTCGGTATCCGCACTTGCGATGCTTTTGACCCCAAACAAGGGTGCCCAATTCGATGGTTGGGTACTATTCGACCCGCCGCTCTGCAAACCTGGGCAAAGTTACTTAGATTTCGACGAAGTCGCTGAGAGGGTCTCAACGTTGACGAGGCAACGTGCTGCTCGCTTCAACACATTGGAAGACCTATCTTCAATTCTTCCTTATCTGCCCAATTTCCAAAAGGTTGTGTCCGGTTTGCCTGATCTGTTCGTGAGGACGACACTCAGAGCCACAGATGATGGATCAGGTTTCGAGCTGCGTTGTCCGAGAGAATACGAGGCTCAAATCATCGAGTATGCAAGCGTGTACGCAGTGTTGATCAATTTTGCATCTTACAGGTGTCCGATGAAGGTGATCGGCGCAGACCCCACTTTGCCGTACTCGTATCTACCGACCCTCGACCTCAGCGACGCAGTCGGTGTCGACTACGACTTTCTACCGGAGGCTACACATTTTCTTCAGTTCGAGCAGCCCGAGGAGTGTGTCGAGACGATGCTCGAGTTCGTTGATCCTATCTTGCGACCGTGACGGTCAGGATGTCCACATTTTGATATTTCTGATGCTTGACGGAAGACCCGTAGTGTCGTAGCAAACGCAGAGAAACCTCCGAAGGATCGACGATTTCGGGTTCATCCTCGAGATAGGCGAGGCGATCCTCGATGTTGGCTTCATTGGAGACCGCGGTGAATTCCAATTCCGCGTTTCCGTTTTCTGCGCGCACCGAGATGACTAATCGTGACGAGTTGTCGTCTCCCTGTTCTGAGTGTGCGGATGACAATACTGCGAATGCTTCCTCACCGGCAGACCTGAGCCCCTGGGTTTCTTCGGTTTGCCAACCCATGTCGGTCGACACGCTTTTCAGGAACTCGTCAATTTCTCTTAATGCCGACGATTCCAAAATGGTTTCGAGGCGCCGTGGTCGTGGTCTGGAAAGATCTACAAATGTGGTTAGGACGATAGCTGTTGCGGCGCCTATGGTGATACCGTTGCCGAGGACAATGCCCCAAGGGTCTGGGAGGAAGTCGGCCAAGAGGTTGTATTGATGCATGGCGAGGCCCACCGCGAAGGATAGACCTGCAATCAACGATTTTTGGGGATCCAGTCCCGATCGCACGAAAGTTTGAATGCCTTCGATCAAAAGCAACCCGATCGCGAAGATGAGGAAACCGCCCATTACCGGACTAGGTATCGTGATCAACGCTCCTGTGACCTTCGGAAAAAGTGCCAGCAAGACCAGAACGACCGCAGCAGCGTAACCAGTCGCTCGGGCCGCGTTGCCAGTGACGTTCACTAGTGCCACGGTCAAGCTCGAATAGGTGCTCGTAGGTGGGGTGCCTGCAACTCCTGACATCAGAATCCCAGTGCCGTTGGCATAGATCGAGCCTTGGATCAATCGAAAATCGGTGGCTTGAGCATTTCTGCGAGAGATGCGTTGGACAATCATGCCGTCACTGATGTTCTTAATGGCTTGCAACAGCGTGACGATCAAAAAAAGTGGTACGAGGGCCCAAAAACTCCAACCGGGCACAAGATCCAAACCTGGAAGATCCAAGTCAGGGACGCCGAACCAAGGCGCGGACAGCAAAGGTTGAATCTCGTAGATGCCCAAAAATGCAGCGGTAACGCATCCGGCAATGATGCCGAGGGAGATGGCCCAAGGACGGACAAGACTCGGCGAGCGTAACGCCAAAGCGATCGTCGCGAACACGGTGACTGCAGCGACGGCTGTACCGGTCGAAGGGTGTGCAGTTTCAGGTGTGTCGCGGATGAGTTTCAGCGCGAACGGAATTATGAGTGCCGCGATGAGCATGAGCACGGTTCCGGCAACGGTAGGGGTTATGATCCGACGGAGCAACGGCAACCACGTCGCGACGGCGTAGTAAAACACGGCCGAAACAACGATGAGGCTGGCAAGCATCGATGGTCCGCCTTCAGCGAGGGCAATAATCGATATTGCTATGTAGTTGGGCGTGACACCGCAAACGATCAAGTGGCCGCCTCCAAATCGCCCGATCTTGGAAGCTTGCAGCGCCATAGTGATGCCGACGACTACGAGCGTGGCGAAAGACGCCCATATGAGTAATCTGTCCTCTTGACCAGATGCGCGTACGGTTATCGCCACGATCAGAATCGTCATTGCCAAGACGAGGGTTACGGCTTGAATCGCAGTTCCGATCAGCATCAACGGCGGACATTTTTCGTCCGGTTCGTAGCGGATCGCAGAGTTTGAGGCGTTTGGTGCCACGTTCGTCCTTGGAAGGATGTTAGGCGGGCAGTTGTGTTGAAAAGTTCAATGAATCGGGAATTATATCTCTGAGTGCTGCCCTACAATGTCGCCTCGACACAGGCAGATCCCACTCTCGCAGATCCCAATGCAACGATAGAATACCGCTAACCGATACAACGGGCCAAATCCGCATCGAGCAGCGTACGCTTCGCGGCTCCAAATACATACATCATCGCAAGTATGGCAGAGCCCGATATCCAACGATGTACTTCGATCCGCGCCTATTCGAACTGACACGCGGCATAAGACTCCGAATAGTCTTCGCCGCCATACTCGGACTCGTCGCCGTCGGCGCAGGAGTCTCCCGACTCGCTGTCTCTGGCGTCATCATCTACCAGGTCCTTGCCGGAGAAGCCAGCTTCTCCGCCCTTGCTTTACCGCTCTTGACCATTGCCGCCCTCATCGTCATCCGCAGCACATTCCAGTACTGGCAGAACGCCGTCAGCCACCACACCGCAAACATCGTCAAGATCCGACTCCGCCGTGATGCCTACGAACATCTCATAGAACTCGGACCCGGATACGCCGACCGAAACCGCACTGGCGACGTCGTCCTCTCCCTGGTCGAGGGCATCGAACGTCTCGAGACCTTCTTCGGACAATACCTCTCTCAGATCATCGTCTCCGCTATCGCCCCCATCGTCATCTTTGCATACATGGTCACCCTAGACATCTACATCGCGTTTATCTTCCTCGCTTTCGCAATCTTCACTCTCCTAGTCCCATCGGTTTTCCACCGCTGGAACCGCAACAGCAGCTTCCGACGCCGCAGATCCTACGGACAACTAGGTTCGGACTTCCTAGATAGCGTCCAAGGTCTAGCGACGTTGAAAGCCTTCGGCCAAAGCAAAGCACGCGGCCAAGCACTCGCAACTCGCATTCACGACCTTTACCGCACTACCATGGGCGTTGTCGCGGCAAACCAAGCCACCAGCGGGGCATCCATCTTCTTCATGGCCACCGGAGCAGCCATCGCACTCGCCGTCGGCGCAATCCGCGTCAGCAACGGAGACATGGAACTCCGCCCGCTCTTGATCGTTCTCATGCTCGGCGTCGAAGTCTTCCGCCCTATGCGGGAACTAACCAACCTCTACCACCAGGGCATGGCGACGATGGCCGCAGCACAAAGCGTCTTCGACATCATCGACGAACCAGTGGCTGTACGAGACCCCGAGTCGGTTCCTGATGAACTGACACTGAAGATCGATCCCGAAATCAGATTCGAAGATGTCACATTCGGTTACGACGGCGGACATCGAGAAGCTCTACAAGATGTGTCATTCAAACTTCAAAGCGGCGAGACTCTAGGAGTCGTCGGCGCAAGCGGAGCAGGAAAATCCACTCTCGTCTGGTTGATGTACCGTTTCTACGATCCCCAATCCGGATCCATCAAACTAGGCAACCACGACCTACGGGACCTACCCCTATCCGCAATCCGACAAAACATATCCGTAGTCACCCAAGATACATACCTCTTCCATGGAACCGTCGCTGACAATATGTGTTTCGGCAAACCCGACGCCACGCAGGAGCAACTCGAAGATGCCGCCCGCGCTGCCAATGCCCACGAATTCATCTCCCGACTTCCCCAAGCCTACAACACCGTAGTAGGGGAGCACGCGGTCCGTCTATCCGGCGGTCAACGACAAAGGCTTGCCATCGCACGAGCCCTGTTGAAAGACGCCCCAATCCTACTCCTCGACGAAGCCCTTTCAAGCGTTGATGCCGAGAACGAAACGCTCATCCAAGAGGCCCTAGACCGCCTCATGGAAAACCGCACAACTCTAGTCATCGCGCATCGGCTCTCCAGCGTCATCAACGCCGACCGCATCTTGGTGCTCGAAGACAGTAGGGCAGTGGAGATAGGCTCCCACGCCGAACTAATGGCCGCTGATGGAGCCTACGCCAGCCTCATGCGCCAGCAAACCGAGATGAGCGAAACCATCCTTACCGACGACGCAGACACAACCGCATCCCAATCCGCCGCACCACCACTTCCAGAACTCCCAACAACGGGCCATCACCACGGACCAAGCACCTCTCACGCACATCACCACGAAGAGATAAACATACGCTCATGGGCCGTATGGGTGCGCCTTTTCGGCTTAGTACGGCCCGTCAAATGGCAGTTCCTCATCACTGTCGCGTTGGGGATGCTCAACCACGGCTCTGTCATCCTCCTCGGCGCAGCAACCGCGCTCCTCGTTGGGGCAGTCGTCAGAGACGAATCACTGACCAACCTCGTCATCCTCGTCTGCACCCTCGCACCGCTCTCCGCACTCTTCTTCTACCTCGAATCGTGGCAAGCTCACGACATGGCCTTCAGACTCCTTGCCAAGATGCGTATCGACCTTTACGAGAAACTCGAACCCCTCGCCCCTGCTTACATGGTTCGACGCCGATCAGGTGACTTCGTCAGCGTCGTTGCTGGCGATGTAGAAACCGTCGAATACTTCTTCGGACACGCCATCACTCCTATGATCGTTGCCGTCCTCATCCCCGGTGGACTCCTCATCGCACTCCTCTTCATCGCTTGGCCTATAGCTGCTGTCCTCGCCCCATTCCTCGCCGCCGTAGCTATTAGCCCATTCTTCGCAAACACACGTATCGAACGCCTCGGTGACGAAATCCGAGGCCGCATGGGCGACATTCACGCCTTCATGGTCGATTCAATCCAAGGAATGAGAGAGATCGTCGCATTCGGACGGAGCAAAGCCCGTAACGAAGAACTTACCCAACAAGGATGGGCCTATGCCGGACACCTCGTCCGATTTCAGAAATCCCAAGCCTTCCAAATCGGTTTCATGGAAGCAATGATGGGCCTCGGCGGTCTTGCCGTCTTGGCAACTGGTGTCTGGTTAGTCTTGGACGGTCAACTCGAACGCACCCAACTCCCCCTAGTGAGCGTCCTCGCACTAGCCTCCTTCAGTCCCATAACCGAACTCGCCCGAACAATGAAGCAGCTAATGGAGACCCTCGCCGCTTCTCGCCGCATCTTAGCTATCCACGACGAACCAATACCCGTACGAGATGGCCCCGGAATCGCGGAGACCGAACAAGAAGCGGCCCTAGGACTCCCTTCCATCGAGTTCGGAAACGTCGCTTTCACATATGCCGAAGGCGACCCCCAAGCTCTGGCTGACGTCTCTATGGATGTGCCCACAGGCCAGACGGTTGCCATCGTCGGACGATCTGGCGCCGGCAAAACGACTGTCGCTTACCTGATGATGCGCTTCTGGGACCCGGATCAAGGCGAAATCGAACTCGAAGGAAACCTCCTCGATCAGTTCAAACTCGACGATCTCCGAGGTCGAATGGCCCTAGTCGCCCAAGATACATACCTCTTCAACGACTCCATCCGAGAAAACATCCGCCTAGGACGCCAAGACGCCACTGACGATGAAGTTGAAGAAGCCGCTAAACAAGCTAACGCCGCCGACTTCATCGAATCATTCCCCGACGCATATAACACCCTCGTCGGCGAACGGGGCATGCAACTCTCCGGTGGACAACGACAACGAATCGCCATAGCCCGCGCAATCCTCAAAAACGCACCTGTCCTCATCCTCGACGAAGCAACATCCCACCTCGACGCCATCAGCGAAGCAACCGTCAGGGAAGCCCTCAACCGTCTAATGATCGGCAGAACCACCGTAGTCATCGCCCATCGCCTGTCTACAATCCGCGACGCCGACAAAATCATCGTCTTGGACGAAGGGCAGGTCGTTGAGCGAGGTACCCACCGACAACTCCTTAGTCAACGCGGTCTCTACGCCCAGCTAGTCTCCGCTCAAATGGCATGAACAATGCGTCGCCCCAACCGGTTTTTGGTTGATGGCTAACTAGGAGATGTCTTTGAGCGAAGCGAATGCGTCTCTTCGCACTGTCTCCTAGAAGTCCCTGCTATTGCCAAGACAAACAACCACTACAAGTGGTCATTCAACACCGCTATGCTTACCGATTAACTCCACTACACGGACGTCGACTTCGCCTTCAAAATCCCGCCCGGCATCCGACAGCGCGATTCCAAGGTGCGCATCCCGAAGCAGCTGGTCGTAGTCAGCGCTCCCACTGTAACGTTTTTCAAGCTCGCCGAACAACGCGTCGAGCGCAGGTTTCTCAAGCATCTCGTCCAAAGCTACTCGTCGGTGCGAGAGACACCCTCCTTAACGATGCGATTAAGTTCTTTGGCGAACTCCACAGCATCTTCAGACTTCGGGCCGCCGTTCTTCTCAACAGCATCCTTGAACTGCTCGAACAGCCACTCTTCCTTAGTCCCATGCGGGAACTCGAACATCTCACGATCAAAGTGGGGTAACTCGCCAGGCCCGAAATACCCCTTCTCTCGCAACTCGTATCCTTCCAGATTCGGCGTCCCCTTACCGAGAATCTCACCCGTCTCGACGTAATGCTCCATCACCGGCTTCATCCCATATCGCTGTATAGGGCACACCTTCATGCAGACCGCGCAACCCTCATACGTGACCATCACTGGCCGACACCGGTCATACACAAGCTTGTTCTTCTGGACGCCCCGATACCAGACCTTCTCCCGCAACAGCGCCCGCGCCGGACACCTCACCACACAAACCTGACACTGCTCACAGAACTTGTTGATGCCGTAATCCACGGGCTCGTCATACTCCACTGGAGCATCCGTCGTGATCAACATCAAGCGCGCTCGTGACCCGAAATGCGGCGACAAAAGCTGTCCATTAGCCCCGAGCTGCCCAAGCCCGGCATTCACGAACAACGGAATAAACACCCCGCTGTTGTCGTTCGGACTGTGAACCTGCGCATAGTAGCCGAGCGACCTGATGTACTCCGCAAGACGTAGCGCCAGCTCACCCGCAATCTCGTAAGTGCCGAAATGCGCGAACTCTGCCTCCAAACTCGGTATCGTCTGCGTCTGGTAATAGTCCTGCTCAAGCGCCAGACAGATTGCGTGAGTGAACTTCGCCCAACGCTTCTTGCTCTGATACGTGTAACGCCGATCGTACGGGGTAAAACCGACTTCCCCAAAACCAAGCTCGCGCGCCTTCGTACGGATATCTCCGGTGGGGTCACGGTCAGGATCGATTTCACCAGTCGGCGCGATCTCACCGGTAATCGCCGCCGCTTCAATCAACGGCTCGCTAACCTCGTCGTGCTTCTTGCGGTAGTCGTAGACCTCTTTGATGTAGACCGACCAACCCCACTCCCGGTCCGCTGATTTCTCAACCGTCTGCGATTCGACCGGATATTCCCGGCTGTAATAAGTCACATCTCCGTCGATGGTAGGAGAACCTGGGACGGTGACGAGATCCTCAGCAATTGGGATATTCGCATCGGGATCACCGAGTTTTCGACCTGGACGCTTGACGACGTGATGTACAGGCTTGCTCATGATAGTTGCCTTCGTGTTTGGACTCACTTAGTGGCGGATTATATCGCTTTATGTCGGTACAGGACGAATGATTCGACGCAGATCATCCACCTAACTCCTCGATATGATCCGAATTCGTAAAATCCGCCGTCACATCAGCATTTGCAGACCAAAGACATGACGCTTTGATATCGAGTATCATTCGGATTCGTTGTTAGTCGGAGTATCGGCACGAGAGAAAAGCGATTCCACGGGGGGCGCAATGCTGAGATTTGCTGAGGAGGTCACTCTTCTTCTTTTGAACGATGACGATGGCCGGTTTGCCCGTATCTCGGACAGTTCCTTCAACTACGCATTGGCTGGTGGCGTCTTGATGGATCTGGCATTGGCCGACCGTATCGACACCGATCTCGAAAACCTGATCCTGATCGATTCGACACCGACTGGCGACAGCCTGTTAGACGAAACCCTCGCAGAGATCGCAGCAGACGAAGGACACGACGCTCGTTACTGGGTCGAACGCACTGCGCTGCGTGGACCGCAACTGCGCGAAGATGTGCTCAGCCGATTGGTCGAAAAAGGAATCTTGGAGCAGGTTGATGACCGATTCATGTGGGTCTTCAAATCCCGCCGATATCCCACAATCGATGGCGAAGCTCAACGCGAAGTCAAGCTTCGCATAATGGGGGTCCTTTTCAGCGACGAAATACCCGACCCAAGAGATATCGTCATCATCAACCTGGCCGATGCTTGTGGAATCTTCAGAAGCATTTTGAGCTCCGAAGAGGTGGAGCGCGTAACCCCCAGAATCGAGCAAGTCAAGCGCCTTGACCTTATTGGACAGGCTATGACACAGGCCATCCAAGACATCGAGATGATCATCGCGTCATCGCTCCAGCCCCACATGTATTGATCTACAGCGTACGGGACACTGTCGCGAAATTCGTGGCAGTCAACCTAGGTGACCGAATTGTCGGAAAGGAGGTAGAGAGGTGGTCACAATCAAGAGGTTGTTCGGTTATATCCACATCGTGCTGGGCTCCCTCGTCGCGGTCCAGTTCCTAGCAAGTGAGATCTATGCAGACGATGCGGTCGGGTCCGTATGGGACATACTGAACTACCTCATGGCGGTCGGTGTGATCGCCGCACTGGTGTTCAGCTATCTGAGATCACGAGAGGCAGACCGGTCAGACTTGGCTGAATGGATCGGCGCAACAACGATGTTGATCGCCGCCGCCGCATTATTCCTCCTCTACTTCGAGCAGTGGTTCGCATGGACGGTCTTCAAAGATGCGGACGACGAACTAGGCGATCATCGTTCAATGGTCTGGATCATCATCGACGTCGGTTTCCCAATCGTCAACTGGATCGTCGGCAGTTATCTCTTGCGGTGCAGCGGATCAAGTTCAGGCGATTAACGGAGAAAACAGCGATTTATGGATAGCATCAGGAAGATATTCGGTTACATCCACATCGCGTTGGCGTTGCTAGTGGCGTTGCAGTTCTTGGTGTCTCCGATGTACGGGGGTGATGTGAATGGAACGATCTGGGATATGGTCAGCATCTTGATGGCTGTTGGATGCATTCCTGCATTGATCTTCGCAGTGATCCGCGTGCGAGAAACCGAGGATCGGTCTGATTGGGGTGCAAAGGCGATGCTGATAGCCACTTTGGTATTGTTCCTGCTCTTTTTCCGGTTGTTCTTCAGTTCTCAGGTATTCGACTCGGCAGAAAAACCGCCGTATGAGTTCCGACTGCTGATGTGGTACGGGATCGACGTGTTGTTCGTGGTGGTGAGTCTCTTTGTGGGACGCTACCTGTTGCGCAGTGGAACAGGCCAAAGGAGGGCTTAAAAGATGGATGGAATTAAGCGGATAATCGGAGCGTTGTTGATTCTGGTTTCGATTGTGATCGCCGTGCAGTTCATTGCATGGAGGTTGTACGACTCCGGAGCGGTTTGGGGTGTTGTGAACTACGTCTCGCTAGTAGCGATCGCGCTGGCTTTCTACTTCAACTTGGAGCGGAAACGGAATAGCGACGCTAGTAGGGATGATGGGGTAACGCGAGAGTACCTGGAATCGAACGTGCTTTACTTCGCGACGATGGTGCTAGCTGCGTTGTTCCTGTTCAACTGGCTGAATGTGCTGGTCAATGGCGCGAAAGACGTTGGGGTAGAGGTGATGCACGATGTGGTGTGGGTAGTGGTGGATGTGATGTTGATCGTCGTCATGGGTGCAACTGGGGGGTATCTATTGAAGGCCGATTCGTCAGACTGATGATCGAATACCGAATCAAGGGGTGATCTCTTCTTTCACCCCAACTTCGCACTGTCAGTGACCTGAACGATCAGGATTTCAATCTACTAACCAAGGCGCCTCTTCTTTACTCGGCGGCACTATAAACCGCCCGGCCCCTTCGCGCCTCGGGAACGGATTTCGCCGTCGCCGTCCCGGCTCAGGCGGGTTAGCTTGGAGATCCGCTAACGCCTCTTCATCAATCGTGATGCCCAACCCAGGCTCATCCGAGAGGCGTATGAATCCATCCTCAATCGTATGGTTGAAGTTGGTGCATTGCTCTCGGCCGGGGTCTACCACTTCCATCATCATGTGGTTGGGCAGGGCGGCAGCAAGGTGTGCCGCATAGTTCGCCTGACAGTTCATCATGGTCACTGGTAGTTCATATGCGTGGCAGAGGTTGGCCACTTGCTTGCATCCGGTGAAGCCGCTGTGGCTGCCGGCGATGTTTACGACGTCTACGGCTTGTTGCGAGACGAGACCGTAGAAGTCACCGATGTGGTTGAGGTTTTCGCCGGATGCTACGGCGGCAGAGATGTTGCGTGAGACTTGTCGGAGTCCGTCGAAATCCCAGCGACGCGCGGGCTCTTCGGCCCATGTGATGTCGAAATCTTCTTCGATTCTCTGGATGCGGATGATTGCTTCTTTTGCGGACCAGTATTCGTTGCTGTCGATAAGCAGGCGGGGACGGTCGGCTGCGATGCTCAGGGCTTCCTGCATGATGCCGAGTCGTCTGAGGTCGGCCTTCATGTCGAGTCCGACTTTGAGTTTGCCGGAGTCGACGCCGCGTTCGGCCATGCGTCGGTAGAAGGCGAAGATTTCGTCGTCGTCGAGGCAGAGGTCGATGCCGCTGGCGTATGCCTTTGTGATGCCTTCGCGTGCGCCGAAGGTCTGCCAGAGTGGTTCGTCGCTGATCTTGGCTTTGAGGTCCCAGAGAGCGACATCGATGGCGTTGATTGCGGCGTTCATCTCGCCTTCGTTTCCACCTTTGAAGACGAAGTCGACCGTTCGTTGCCAAAGTCCTATGACGGATCTAGGATCTTCGCCCTCAATGAGATGGAATAGGCGACCGACTGCAGGGTTGCCCATCGGGGCGACGCCAGTGACGCCCTCGTCGGTCTCGATCCAGAGAACGGAGCCGCCAGAGATGTCCTCTCCGACAACGCCGTTGGCGTCGCCGATAGGGCGGTCCATCTTCATCTCGTATTGTTCTACTCGGTATCCAGTGATTTTCATTGTTGGGAAATCTCGTTTCAGGTTTGGATGGGTGCGCACTGCATGCGGGAGGTGGGATCAGTAGGCGTGTCGTCCTTCAGACTGTCCAGTGATACCGCGGATAGCTTCGGCCTTTTCCTCTTTGGTTGGCGGGACTTCGTAGAGTCCAGCGCCGGGGCGACGTCCGAATGGGCTTGGACCAGCACCTGGCGGTATTCTGTCGACTTTCGCCTTTTCTAGCTCTTCGTGGTTGATTTCGATGCCAAGGCCAGGTTTGTCACCGAGGATGGCTTGGCCGCTTTTGAAGGTGATGTCGTGGGAAACGACTTTGTTGTCGGGTTCGGCGTTTCCCACTTCGATAGTGATGTAGTTAGGGATGACGGTTGCGAGGTGTGCGTGGTGATGTCCCGCGGAGCCTCCGAGGGTTACTGGTAGGTTGAATCCGTATGCGGCATCAGCGATTTGTAAGGCGCAGGTGATGCCCGTCATACCTGATCCGACTTGGATGATGTCTGCGGACCGGTTGTGGAAGTAAGGGAGGAAGTCACCAAGAGTGTCGAGGTTTTCGCCGGCGCAGACAGGGGTTCGGACGGCGTCGCAGATGCGTCGTAGTCCGAGGAAGTCCCAGCGTCTTGCAGGTTCCTCGATCCACATCAGATCGTATTGTTCTTCCATCTCGCGAACTTTGCGAATGGCCTGTTTTGGTGACCAGTATTCGTTGGCATCGACCATGAGACCGGGCTCGTCGGTGTTGATGCTGAGAGCGTCTTTCATGAGGCCGATGCGGTTGAGGTCGAAATCTTGATCGAGACCGACCTTGAGCTTTCCATCTTTGAAACCGTATTTCTCGGCCATTCCGCGGTAGAAACCGAAGATCTCGTCATCGGAGAGCGGCATGTCAAGTCCGCTGGCGTATGCATTGATGGGCTGTTTGACACCGCCGAGAGTTTTCCAGAGGGGTTCGTCGTTGTATTTGGCTTTGAGGTCCCAGAGTGCGATGTCTAGGGCGGATATGGCGTCGTTTGCGATACCGTCGTGTCCGCCTTTGAAGTGCTTGTTGACCATGCGCTGCCACAGGCCGGTGACACGTCGCGGGTCTTGTCCGATAAGGACGCCTTCAACGAGTGAGTTGATGATACCGATTGCGGCTCCGCCGCCGGTTGTGATGCCAGTGAGCTCGGTGTCGGTGTGAAGCTCGATTAGGCATCCGCTGGCGATTGCGCGGCCCATGGGAGAGTTTGCGTCGCCCATGCGGCGAGGCATTGTGTGTTGGAAGAGCGTAGAGGATACGCCAGTGATCTTCATCTCGACCTTTCGGGTTTGACTCTGGTCGTTTAGTGATGCTCAAGTTGGGAAACAGTATTCCAACGGCGTCGTGTCAAGGCTTGATTCTTGCACATTTTGGGCAAGGTATGTCAACCGCAGGGTTAGTTGGTTCGTATCAACGTGTGGTTAACGGTTCAACAGAGCAGGGAAGTCGATTCCAGTAAAATCAGAACGTTGAGCAGTCGATACGTCGGCTCAAATCCGATTCGCCGCAAATAGGCATGATCAGCACACTTCCAAGACGCACCTCGCTAACGCTGTTCGCCTTCATTATTGTGGCAACGTACGCCGCCTGGGGATGGTCCGACGCCAACGCGATCCAAGCCCAAGTCAACCAGTCCAGCGGAGTCGGTTTCACCTTAGTCGCTTACGACACCTCCCTCCTTGACCCATCCGACATCGAAGCCGCCGATCTAGCCGCCAAGATGGTCTTATCCAATATTGATGAGGGACTGATCCTGGTCGGTCAATACTCCGACCATGCCGTAGAGCCCGAGACATTCGCCACCAGCGACCTCGCCAAAGCTGCCATCGACGAATCGTCCGACCGCATGAGGTCCGATGCCGCAGATACACCGGCTGACCTCTCCGAAATGCTCGAAAGCTATGCCTCATTCATCGAACAATTGGGAGTTCCCGGAAAACTGTTCATACTCTCCGCAGGCAACTTCGCATTCCACGAATCCACAGGCGTCCGAGGCCTCGAAGGCCTCGCCGCGGACCTTTCTGCCCAAGGCATCACGATCAGCACTATCTCATTGGCCACAACACCAGCACCCGACCGCGATGTCCTAGCGACCATCAGCGACGCGGGCGGTGGCACACCATACGACTTGGGCTTCCTAGATGGCGTTATCGAGTTCATTAACGGAGAACTCGGCGTCACCCTGACTCCATCGCTCCAGACCGAAAACACTAGTGCCGCTGGCGAGACCATAGACATCGGCGTCCCTCCCCATTCGTCCTATCTAGTCGCAGGCTTCTCCTTCGAGGACCCCGAAACGATCAACGTCATCCGACAACCTAATGGGCAGGAGATATCCGATACTGTCGGTTCCGTGAATGCATTTGCGATCTCCGGTATGAAGTTCTTCACCGTCAGGAACCCGCAACCAGGCTTCTGGGCGTTGCGTTCCGCTAGCGGCTCCGGTCAGTTGACCATGTACAGCGACGTGGTAAACGACCTAAGCATTGTGATGCCACCCCAACCACCTTTCCCGTCAGCCAAGCCGTTCGTCTTGGAGGCTAACGCACTATCGGGCGACCTCCCGCTCATCGACGCCTCAGCAATGGTCGACGTCGTCATCACCGGACCAGACGGTACCGAGCACTCCTACATCCTGAATGACTTGGGCGAAGACGGCGACCTGTTCTCGGAAGACGGTGTCTTCTCCAGCACTGTCGCCGCCCAAGACACCATCGGCGTCAGCGAAGTCACACTCAGCATGAGATGGCCGAACCTCGCGACTACTATCGACGGCAATGGCACGTTCGTCGTCGAACCGTTCCCCGCTATCGAGATCGCAATCCAAGGCGATGGCTCCGTAAACAAAGGAGCAAGATCCCACCTAGCCACCGTAGATCTGAAATTCGACAACGCCGCGTACTTGGTCGCACAGGACGACATCGAAGTCTCGATGCTCAATGTTGCCGAAGGTTCGATCGTCGAGATCGAGTTGGAACCCACCGAGGTCATCGAAGAAAAGGTCTATCAACTGCGCGTTTTCGGCGTCTTACCCACGGAGGGTCAGTACGAATTCGCCGCAACATTGAGGAGCACCCACCTCGACAGAGACTTCGTCGCCGAGGCAGCATCCGCGACTCAAGACTTCGAGCTGATCACACCGACACCGGTTCTCTTGTATGCCGGCATAGGGGTGGCCGCATTCGTCCTTTTGATCTTCATCCTCCTCTGGTTGAGAGCCTTGCTGCAATCCAGTCCCTTCGGCAATCTTTATCGAGTGAGCTCAAACCGCGAACGTGAGTTGGTAGCTAACTTCCGCGACTACCGCGGATCAGCATGGGATCGACTCATGAACAAGCCCATCGTCCCAGCGGCTGCGATGCCGGGTATTCCCCTTCACGGCGGGCGCTTCATGTTCGCTGTGAGAGGCATTTCCATCAGCTACCGACCTGACTCCGACGGTCTCCTAAACGTAATGGTCGGTGGCGAACCACTTCAAGCCGGTAAAACCCCCATCCCAGACGGCGAAGAATTCCAGATTGGTTCCGAAACATTCGTCTTCGACCGTACACCCGCCGGCTCCGATGTCCGGATGTCAGATCGACTCACCCAGACCCAAAGAACCCGCAACGAAGAGCTTGACACGTTTGCGCTCGATCCCATGACATGGGACGCACCATCAAGCGCAAGACCTACCCGCCGTTACTACCGCCCAGGCTGATTTCACGCAGACTGAGGCTGCCGCCACAACACGCCCTTGTCGTGGGACGAATCAGACGGTATGGGTAGGTTTCAAACCTGGCCTGCGATGCGAGCGGAGGATATCCAAGGTGGTGGCGGCGAAGCCGCCCTGAACCAACACCCAGACAACCCCTATGCGATAATCCCAACATCATGATCACCAAATTCGGAGTCCTATACGCCGGATGCGTCGACATGGACGACATCGGCTTCGCCGGCACCCCAGCAAACGAACGCTGGCTGCCAGACGACCAGCTCGCCACCGTCTTCGACAAGTCTGCATCATTCGCCAAGACAATGGACAAACTCGGCTTCGACACCTTCTGGGGCGCCGAGCACCACTTCCAACGCGAAGGCTACGAGTGCATTCCTAATCTACTGATGCTCTTCGTCCATCTCGCCCACCTAACCAAGGACCTCCGCTTCGGTTGCGGCTTCAACATCAACCCTATGTGGCATCCCCTACGCCTCGCCGAAGACTACGCCACCGCCGACATCCTCACCAATGGACGAGTCCGATTCGGCATCGGAAGAGGCTACCACTCACGAGAAGTCGAAGTCTTCGGTAACCCCATCATCAACCAAGACGCCAACCGAGAACTCTTCGAAGAGCAAGTCGAGGTTATGTGGAAAGCATTCAACGAGCCCGCATTCTCACATCATGGCAAACACTACGACATCCCCCCAGCCGTACCCTATCGCGGCTACGAACTAGAGGAAATCACCCTCGTTCCCCGACCCAAATACCCGGTCGAATGGTGGCAACCCGTCGTCTCCGCCTCCGAACGCGGCCTCAACTTCATGGCCAAATACGGCATCAAGGGCATGATCGGAGGTGGCGCAGCGCCCGGCGGAGCTTCCGACGCCGTCGTCCACAAATGGCAGGAAGTCCAGGCCGAACACGGACGCGAGCTCGACCTTGGCGGCGACCTCATCATCTCATTCTCTGTATACATCGCCGACTCCACCGAACAGGCCGTAGAAGAATCCCGCCTCTGGGCCGAAGAACGCGTCAAGATGTTCGGACCCCTCGGATTCGTCCGCGGCCTCTCAGACGACCAAGTCGCCGCAATCAACTCCAACGACCCTGCCCAACTCCTAACCGCCAACCTCCCAACTATCGACCAAGATGTTGATTCCGGAGGCTTCTTCGCCGGCCCCGCCGACCTCGTAACCGAGAAACTCCTCGAAGTCCAAGACCGCTACCCAGGACTCGAAGAAGTCAACATCGGCATCACCGGCATGGGCATGCCCGAATCCGCAACCCTCGAACAAATGCACCGGTTTGCCGAAGACGTCATGCCCCACTTCAGCGGGCACTGAGGCGAAACATCGTGATATCATCGCAATCAATGATGATATTGATGTCTGGACATCTGGAGGTGGAACCATGGCCAGCATCACGATTAGAAACCTTGACGATGAAGTAAAGCGCAAGCTTCGTATCAGAGCTGCTGAGCACGGTTGCTCAATGGAGGCGGAAGCGCGCGAAATCTTAGCTGAAGCGGTCAATAGTGAGCCGAAGCCGCGCAAAGGTTTGGGAACGCGTATCCACGAGCGTTTCAAGGCGATCGGTGGTATCGATCTCGAGTTGCCCGAACGCGATCCGATGCCCGAACCGCCGAATTTCGAATGACACGCAATGGCAATTGTGGTCGACACTAACGTCGTTTCGGAGCTGATGCGCGAGTACCCAGATCCGAATGTTTATAGATGGTTCAATGATCAGGACGAATCCGAACTATTCCTGACCGCCGTGGTCGAGGCAGAGTTGCAAATCGGCATCTCCGTGCTACCTCTAGGACGACGCCGATATGAACTCGAAACTACGCTCGAACAGACTATAGCCATCGACTTCAACAGTCGTGTTATCCCGTTCGACAGTGAAGCTGCTCGCGCTTACGCGATGATCGGCGCTCACCGACGTTCGATCGGAAAGCCAATTACCGTGATGGATTGCCAAATCGCCGCCATTGCTAGATCAAATGAAGCAGCGGTCGCAACACGCGACATCAGTGATTTTCAAAATTGCGGCATCGAAGTCATCAATCCTTGGGACTACACTCCATGAAGATCACCGACATCCGCACCCGCAATATCTGCATTCCCCTTTCCACTCTAGGCAAACACGAGCCAGTGACCATGTGGTACGGCTCCCGATTCGCCGCCATCAAGACCATCATCTTCATCGACACCGACGAAGGCATCACTGGCCTAGGCGAAACGAGCATAGGCGCCGGCGGCGATCAGCGCCTCTTCGAGCAGATCAAGTCCCGAATCATCGGACGCGACCCCCACGACATCAACTCGATCGAACGCGGAATGAACCTCACCGGCCAGGTAACAACAAAGATCGGCCACCTCCTCGACACCAGCGCATCCTCCGCACTGAACATTACCGGGTCCATCGACCAAGCCCTCTGGGATATCGTCGGCAAAGCCGCCAACCAACCCATCTACAACCTCATCGGCGGCAAGTACCGAGAACGCGTCGAAGCTCGTTACTGGATGGGAGCCAAACCACCCGACAAAGTCGCCGACGAAGTCAAACGTGCGGTCGCCCTTGGATTCAAGTCCTTCAAAATCAAGATCGGCCTCAACCCAGAATTCGACGTCGAGTGCGTAGCCGCCGCCCGCGAAGCCGCTGGCCCCCGGATCGAACTTGGCTACGACTGCAACGGCTCATACTCCCAGCTGGAAGCCATACGAATGCTCCGCAAAATGGAGCCCTACGACCCCTCGCATGTCGAAGAGCCCGTCGACTCGACCAGCGTCCGAGCCCTCGCCGAAGTAAATCGCCACACCGATATCCCTATCCTCTGCGACGGACCAGCCAGAACCACCAAAGAACAGATCCTCGAACTCATCATCCAACGAGCCTGCGACGCCATCCACCTCGACGTCGTCATCAACGGTGGCTTCCTCGAAACCCAACGATGCGCCGCCATCGCCGAAGCCGGTGGCCTCAAAGTCTCCTGCCACTCATCACCCGGCGAGACCGGCATCGCCACAGCAGCCCAACTCCATCTCGTAACTGCAACCCCCAACTTCATCTGGCCCGTCGACTCCGCCTACACTAAACTCCTACCCCCTTCCGAAGACATCATCACCCAACCATTCACCTATGAAGACGGTGCTTTGACACCGCCGTCAGGTCCGGGATTGGGTGTGGAGATCGACGAGGATGCGATGTCTCGCGCCGAGGAACGGTATGCGAACGAGTTACCTAAATGGCGGCATCGCTACGCGCCCGATCCAACTGTACCGTCGCGTCAGCAGTACTACTTCTTTGACTATGCGAGCAAGCGCGGGCATGACGACTCGCCCTGGCGCGCCATGTTCGACTGAGGCTTGTCTTTCGTGAGTTAAGCCGCTACTGGTGCCAAAAATCTAACGTTCCCAAAGTTGCCGTCGTCGAGTCAGTCTACCCCGACGAATCCGGAGCGCGATGATTGAGACTGCGGTTAACAATGCAATCGGACCGGTGATGGATCCGATACCGGTGACGATCTCGATGAGCCAGTTCAACCAGATGATGATAAGAACCGACTCGGCGAAGTGCAGGTAAATCGAGGTGCGCCTTAATTTCGGCACGTCGATGTAGTCGACTGATTGGGCTCTTTTAAGGCTTAAGTAGGTTAGGAAGATACCGCTGCCTAGGGCGCCGAACGCGGAGATCAGGCCTATCAAGGCCAGTGGGAAGGGGAACGGGTCGGGCAAAAGAATCTTGAATGCGGTGACCATTAGGACGATCATCACGAAGATCAGAGGCAAGGCGAAGCCCTGCATGTCGGTCAGGTAGCCTCCGCCGGTTGTTTGGCTGACCTCGGCGGCGTGGCGTCCTGAGGTTTCGCGAATGTCGGTGACGCGCCTCTGATGTTGGGCTCTTGGTGGTCTGACGTGCGGTCGTTGGGGTTGGCGGTTGCTGCTCATGCGGTAACTCAGATGGTTTGTAACAGGGAAATCAACAGGGTTGGCCGGCTTGTATGCTTTGGGCGCGTTGGAGGTCGCGGACGTGACAGATTATGGCGTCGATCTCGGCGGAGTCGACGTTGGGTATTGGTGGCATGTTGCCGAAGTTCCAGTGGTGGGCGATGACGCCGTTGTTGACGGCGTTGTGGAAGGAGAAGTTGGGGTGGTGACCGATCTCGTAGAGGCGGTTGACCAAGGGTGGGCCGGTTGCGGTGCCGTCGGCTTGTTGGCCGTGGCAGACTGCGCAACGGTTCTGGAATGATTCTTCGCCAGAGTATGTGGTTGGTTCGCGTTGAGTCGTGGGGGTGGGTGTTGGTGGTTCTGAGGAACAGGCGGTGATGACGGCGATCAAGATTGCCGAAGCGAACGCGAGGAGTTTGAAGGCATGGTAGTTGCTGGTTAAAGAAGACATTTTGAGGGGCGCTGACGGGGATAAGGATAGCAAAAAGCGTGAGCCAGTTGGCTCACGCTTTTGTGTGCTTGACAGCTGAAGAGCGGATTGAACAGACGTCGTGGTCCTTGGTTTGGTTCCGGATTGTTTTTGCGGCCTGATCCGGAAAGGCCGTTTGGAACGTTCAACCATGGTCTAAGCGGCATCGTCGGCGTTTCCGATAAGCCCCTTGCCACTCGCCCGTATCGTTTTGGCCAGGATCGGACTTGGTAGTCGGATGCTGACGATCGGGTTTGGGAATCTCGCTCGAATCGGATTTGTTTCGGATGCGGTTGAACGGTTAATTTGGGTAGTACTGTTGCCACTTTCCTGTCGTAATGAAAAGTGGGCTAGCACTCCTTAGAAAGGAGGTGATCCAGCCGCACCTTCCGGTACAGCTACCTTGTTACGACTTAGTCCCAGTCATTGGCTCCACCCTCGGCACCTGCCTCCCTTGCGGGTTGGCCCAGCGACTTCAAGTGTCTCCAACTTCCATGACTTGACGGGCAGTGTGTACAATCCCCGGGAACGTATTCACCGCAGTGTGCTGACCTGCGGTTACTAGCAACTCCACGTTCATGCAGGCGAGTTTCAGCCTGCAATCCCAACTGGGACCGGTTTTATCGGATTAGCTCAACCTCGCGGTATCGCAGCCGTTTGTGCCGGCCATTGTAGCGTGTGTGTAGCCCTAGGCGTAAGGGTCATGATGACCTGACGTCGTCCCCACCTTCCTTCCGTTTAAGGACTGTCTCGTCAGAGAGAGTAACAGACGATAGGGGTTGCGCTCGTTGCGGGACTTAACCCAACACCTCACGGCACGAGCTGACGACGGCCATGCAACACCTGTGTAAGGCTCCCCGAAGGGTCCCTCCCCTTTCGGTTCGGTACCACCAAACATGTCAAGCCTAGGTAAGGTTCTTCGCTTACCATCGAATTAAACCACACGCTCCGCTGCTTGTGCGGGGACCCGTCAATTCCTGTGAGTTTTAGCCTTGCGGCCGTAGTCCCCAGGCGAAATGCTTAATGGGTTACCTTCGGCCCCCAGGGAATTAACACCCCGAAGACCTAGCATTCATCGTTTAGGGCGTGGACTACCCGGGTATCTAATCCGGTTCGCTCCCCACGCTTTAGTCCCTTAGCGTCAGAACTGCCCCAGCAGGCCGCTTTCGCCACTGGTGTTCCTCCCGATATCTACGTATTTCACCACTACACCGGGAATTCCACCTGCCTCTGACAGTCTCTAGTTCGGCAGTTTCCTCCGACAGCTCCAAGTTGAGCCTGGAGATTTCACAGAAGACTAACCGAACAGCCTACGGACCCTTTACGCCCAGTAATTCCGGACAACGCTTGCCACCTACGTATTACCGCGGCTGCTGGCACGTAGTTAGCCGTGACTTATTCCTCAGGTTAGGTCCTCTCTCATCCCTGAGAAAAGAGGTTTACAACTCGAAAGCCGTCATCCCTCACGCGGCGTCGCGGCATCAGGCTTTCGCCCATTGTGCACGATCCCTTGCTGCTGCCTCCCGGAGGAGTGGGGGCCGTGTCTCAGTCCCCCTCTGTCTGGTCATGCTCTCACACCAGATACCCGTTTTCGGCTTGGTGCGCCGTTACCGCACCAACTACCTGATAGGACGCGGGCCCATCCCCGAGCGATAAATCTTTCTTCACCCGCTTTGAAGCGAGTGAATGTATACGGTATTAGCTGCAGTTTCCCGCAGTTATCCCGTTCTCGGGGGCAGGTCACCCACGCGTTACTCAGCCGTCTGCCACTAGGTTTGGGCCCCGAAGGACCGACCTCGTTCGACTTGCATGCATTAGGCACGCCGCCAGCGTTAATCCTGAGCCAGGATCAAACTCTTATTCTGAACTGACGTCTGTTCGTTCCGCTCTTCAGTTGTCAAGATGCTTGCCGGGAATCGACCTCTCGCTGACGAGATTCCGTTTCTCGGTAACCCCCTATTGTAAGACATGGTGGGTGAGTGTGCAAGAAAGTTTCGTTTTGAACTAGGATGCGAAGGATTTTTAAGGATTGGAAGGATGGGTTGTGGTTGTTTGGGGTTTTGATTTTCGGGTTGGCGCGTTTAATTGGGGGCTTTGGCCCCTCTCCTTGCGTTTCCGATTTCTCGGGTCTTGGGTTTGCGCCTCTGCCGTCTTCAACGACAGAGGCTTGGTTGTTTGTTTTTGGGTGAGCCTGTTTCTAACAGTCTCGGTCCGGCGCAGTTGTCCCATGGATTCCCGCGTCCGCGGGAATGACGTTTGCGCCGGGGGTTGGCCCCGGAGGGTTCGGGATGCCGGGCAGCCGACAGATACCTTCCGCACGCGTCGCACGTCGCCATGACGTACGACATGACCATCGCCCGCGGTCGACCGATTGGTCAACCTATTGGTTATTTGGGCGGTGTCAATCACTGGCTTGGACTCCAGCTCACGCCGTGGTCTCTCCCGTGCAACGATACGGGATCGACGTTACGCGTCCACGGATAACCGACCGCCCTCGACGGCCCGGGCTGGGCCGTATGGCTCGTGTTGCGAGGCCCCCACTGGGCGACGCGACGGTCTGTTCTGGGAAAACCGCTTCCCGCGCGACCTGCGGATGGCAACTCTTGCGAGTGGAGGCGACGTTGCCTACGCCTTGGGCCGGGCGCGACGAGTGACGGGCGGATGGTTCCCCCGTCGCGGTCACGGCTGGTTGCCGTGGCTCTCGTGTTGTCCGTTTGTGCCGTCAACGTACTGGTCGTTGTTCCTCTTGCCATTGCAGGCTTGGTAAAATGCCCAGATCCGTCGACCCGGGGCCAAATGTGTTAACAGATACAAGTGTAGCATGGATGTTGGGGTTGTCAAGTTGTTGTCTGAACTGGGATTTCTGGGATTGGGGGGATTTTTGGGATTTTGTTGTTGTAGTTGTTTGGGGGATTGCGCTGGTGCGTGTGTTGAGGGGGCGGGGATGGGATTTATGATCGTGATGGTGATTCGAGGGTTGGTTCGCAGCGAATCTTAGATGGAGGTAACGCATGGCTGGTCGTCGGGAAGTGAATGTTGATCGTCCGGAGCATAGCTGGATACCGTTTTATCGGGAGTTGGCACGATGAATGATCAGTTTCGCGTTTGGGTGATCCGAGCAGATTATGGAGCTTCCAAGAATGCCTTCGCTGAAAACGGCTACATTGGTGTCGGTCATGGCATGGATGGTGTGGACTTGTCGAGGGTTACTTCACCTGAGGAAATTAGGAGGCTCTTTGTTCAAGAACACCCAGATGAACGGAACGAGCAGAGCATCGGCATTCGTTCATCTCAAGTGGCAAGATTCCATCTCGAGATAAGGTCTGGAGATTATGTTCTAACGCCCGAGCTATATATGGATTGGGTACGCTATGGCCAGTTCGACAGCGATAATCGGTACTACGCGAATGAAGATGACGGGTTGCCGCATCGCAACCGACGGAGTGTGAATTGGTCATCGGAACGACTGAGGCGCGATGATCTTCCGGATGGATTGTTGCAGGGCGGGATAACATTGTATGAGGTAGCAGACACATCTAGGAAGGATGGTTTCTTAAGTTTGATTAAAACATTAGCTAACCCCGATGTCTGGATCATTCGAGGTGGTGCGAGTGGTGCTTCAGTTGATTACCAGTTGGAGAATGGGATTGCTGGCGTTGGGTTTAGTCTTCAGAAGATTGATTTGTCCATACTGAGAACTAGTGATGATATCCGACGGGCATATACGGATCTTCACCCCGGAGCAAGTAGCAGAAGTGTTAGTCACAACGTTGCATCAGTTTCTAACTTTATTCTCGACATCAAGATCAATGACTACGTGCTGATGCCTGACGGTGATAGAAAACGAATTCATTGCGGAAGGGTGATTTCGGATCCTTATCATGTTCCAAACGGTCCGTGGAAAAACCGTAGGAACATAGAGTGGTTGGATCGCGTCGCTACGAAGTCGGATTTGCCGTCGTTGCCGGATCGTACACGGACTGTAGTTAAGGCTACTGATCGACTGAAAGTCGAGGTTCTCGAGTGGATGGAATCATCTTCTAAGCCTAAGCCCGGCGGTGAGGATGGAAATGAGGGTGCACGAGCATACACGATCTATGACATGCTCGACGATGACAATCTGTTTTTCGAGCCGGATGAGCTTAGACGGATACACAGCCGCTTCGAAGACAAGAAGAATCTGATTTTGCAGGGCCCGCCAGGCGTTGGCAAAACCTTCGTGACAAGACGGTTGGCATACGCGTTGATGGGCGAACAGGCGGATGGTCGGACTAGGAATGTGCAGTTTCATCAGTCGTATTCGTATGAGGAGTTTGTGCAGGGGTATCGTCCGACTACGAACGCGAATGATGAGTTGAAGTTCGAGTTGCAGGGCGGGACGTTTTTTGAGTTGTGCGAGGAGGCGTGGGGTAATCCTAATGATCGGTATGTGATGGTTATCGATGAGATCAACCGGGGGAATCTGAGTCGGGTGTTTGGAGAGTTGCTGTCGATGATCGAGAAGGACAAGCGGGGTGATGGATTCACAGTACGGTTGGCTGGTGGAAATGAGTTTTGGGTTCCTGAGAATGTTTACATCTTGGGGACGATGAATTTGGCGGACCGGTCTTTGGCGGGTATGGACTATGCGATGCGACGTCGGTTTGCGTTTGTGACTTTGGAGCCGCAGTTTGGGAAGGACGTGTTCGTGCGCTGGTTGGGGAATAAGGGCGTGCCGGACACGATGATTGAGCGGATCAATTCTCGGATGTCGGCGCTGAATGAGGTTATTGCAAGTGACTCGTCGTTGGGTCGGAATTTCGCAGTGGGTCATTCTTATTTTTGCGACATTGCCGATGGTGGCGAGAGTGACTGGGATCGTTGGTATCGGGAGATCGTGAAAACGGAGATACAGCCTTTGTTGGAGGAGTATTGGTTTGACAACTTGGGGAAGGCGGATGAGGAGGTTGAGAAGTTGTTGGATAGGGTGGGGTGAATTTGCATGGATGGACGGGATAGACGGGATGGTTGGTTTGTTGGATATGGGGCGTGTGCCCCCTTTGTCCTTCCGACATTTCCCCCGTTCGCATCGCATCGCTGGCCCCCTTACACTTCGCGAAGGGGGCGGACCCTCCCTTCCTCCGCTGAGGTGAGCGGGGGTTGCGTGTTCGTGCAGTGCGTGATATAAAATAGAACGAATGATAGATATAGTGATCGATAGATCGGAGCGGAGAGGATTTTAGATATGGGATTGCCCCACGTTACTGCGACGGTTCGCAATCCCGCGGAACCGGAGAAGTCCTGGCAAGGGTTGTTTCTAGTTGACACTGGTGCGACCGATTGTCTTGTCCCGAGGCAGCACCTAGAGGAGATTGGATTGGCACCGAAAGGTGAGAGGATTTATAGTCTGGCCGATGGTAGTGAACATCGAATGTCTGTCACGACCGCGGATGTTGAGTTCATGGGAGAGGTGGTCGGTGCGACGATCGTGATGGCAGATGAAGAGTCAGAACCATTGCTGGGGGTGACGGCGTTGGAATCTGTAGGGATCGAGGTTGACCCTAGAAATCAGGAGTTGAAGCGGTTGCCGTTTGTGAGGTTGAGGTAAATCTAAGCAGGGACGTTAACGTGTATGAAGTTCGATGGGTTTGAGGTGCATTGACGGTGGCATTGCAACGGGATTGACTAGGGCGCAATTGGAAATAGATCGGGCAGTCTTCAATGACGGTTGAATCGGGTGGCAAGGATCGCGGGGATGTGGTGGAAAAGATCCCGGTTCGCAACTGGTGGCATATGTTGCTGTATGCGTGGGATTTGGTGGATTTAAGGGATCGGCTTGAGGCGGAGGTGGAAGATGCGCCGGATTTGAAGGCTTTGTTGACGAAGATTCTGGTTTTTCTGATGAAGCATCAGGTGCGACGTGGGTTGCGTGGGGACTATGTCGAGAGGTCGGAGGAGTTGCGGGGGGTGCGTGGTCGGATTGATTTTGGTGAGACGTTGCGTGGGTTGTCGATGTATCGGGGTCGGTTGCACTGCGAGTTTGAGGAGTTCACGCTGAATGTGCCGCGGAATCAGATAATCCGGTCGACGTTGAACGACTCTTTGAATCGGGGGTTTACTCAAACCGAACGAGAGAGCAATCGAGACAAACATAAACGGTTGGTTTCGGATTTGGAGGCGTTGTTGAGGATGCTTTATGAGATTGATCGGGTGCGGGTTACGCGTCGGTTGATTGCTTCGGAATTGCGGTTGTTGGGTCGGAATGAGCGGGAGTATAAGTTGATGTTGAAGATTTGTGAGATGTTGCAGGATCCATCGATGCCGGACTCGGGTGTGAGTTCGGAATTGGAGGTGGTCGATTGGATGCAACAGCGGGAACCGCGGATATTCGAGCTGTTTGTCGCGAATTTCTATAAGTTGCGGTTGGGCAATGATTGGAGTGTTTCAGCGCAGGAATGGCGATATTGGGTCACGAAAGAAGAACGAGGAAATCCGGGGGTTCGTCTTCCTGTGATGAGACCAGACGTTGTTTTAACGCGTAGAGATTCGGGTGCCGTGGTGGTCATTGATACTAAGTTTTATAGCTCTGTTTTGTATGACTCCGGCAGCGGCCCCACCGTTAATCCCGATCATGTCTACCAGTTGTATGCCTATCTTCAATCGCTTGATGGGAATGATGTGCGGGTTCGGGATTCGAGTGGGATTTTGCTGTACGGTGAACCGGAAAAGGAAGATGTGGATTTTTGCACTGAAATCGATGGGCATCCGTTTCGGGTTTACACGTTGGACTTAACGAAGGAGAAGTGGGAGGACATTGAGAAGGATTTATTGGAGTTGGTAAAGGAAACGGTTTGATGCACAAGTACGAGGTCATCATCTGGTGGAGCAGTGAGGACGGGGTTTTCTTGGGAGAAGTTCCTGAGTTGCCGGGTTGTGTGGCGCATGGTGAGACGCAGGAGTCGGCGTTGAAGGCGGTGGGTGAGGCCGTGGAGTTGTGGCTGGATACGGCGCGGGAGTTTGGGGATGCGATACCTGAAGCTAAGGGTGAGAGGTTGGTGTCGGGGTTGAAGGACCGTTGATTGTGTAGGTCGCTGGAATGGTGGGGTGGTGGTTTGCGTTTTGGGTTGGTGGTGGGTTGAGGTTTCCCGCCTCGGCGGGCATCCCCCGCTGTCGCTTCGCTCCCGCGCCCCCTTCGCTTCGCGAAAGGGGCGTTCCCCCTTTGTCCTTCGGACATTTCCCCATGAATGGGGGAACCCTGACCGCACGTCCGCCCTTGGGTTCTCCCTCGGAGATGGGGAGGGGTTAGATTTCGCGTTTTCGGGCTAGGGTTGCGGTGTGGATTAGGGATGGGATGTTGCAGGCGATTAGAGCGCCGAAGAATCCTGCGCCGGAGATGTCGCGGTTCAGGAGGTAGAGGTCTGTGTTTTCGAATAGGGCGCCGGCGATGAGGAGGGCGAGCCATGATCCGATGATGCCGAATAGGACTGATGCGAGGAGCAGGGTGATGGCTTGTCGGCGGGTTTCGACGATGCCGAACCAGGCTACTCTTGATGCAGTAGCCGCGGTTATGGCGATGAATGCGATTCTGCCTGCGCTTCTGAGGGTGTCGGGGGCTTCGGTGCCGGAGACGATCATGGCGATGAGGAGCGCGCCGAAGAATGCTCCGATGGCGGCGCAGACCAGTCCGGCGAGTAAGCGGACGAGGACCTGCAGCAATGCTTCATTCATGCGAGGAAATTAGGTTTACCAATTCGGAAATCCGGCGGTAGGGTAGTCCTAAACGCGTTGTGTGGACGGTCGTCAGGTGATGAGAAGTCGATGCGTCAGTGGGAATGTGCGGCTTTGTAGTGTGCGGCTAGGAGGTCTTCGCCGAAGTCGTGGGTGTAGTCACGGAGGACGGAGTGGATGTGGTTGGCGCCGTTCTGTGTATTGTCGTATTCGATGACGAATCGGTCGTGACGGATGTTGTAGTAGTGTCCCTGCCAGCGTTCCAAGGGGCCAGCCCATGCGAGGTGCAGGCTGTCCCATCCTTCTCGCTCGAGCTGGTTCCAGTAGTTGTGAGCGGCTTCGTCGGCGGCTCTGAAGACGTAGTGTCGGATGAGCTTTATCAGGGCTTCGCGTTGGCCGTCGTAGAGATCGGAGATCGAGATGCCTTGGGGTGTCATCGAGGGATCGGTGACACGGACGACGGTAGTGAGGATGTCGGCCGGGGCCACGGGATCGACGATGGCGGTTGCTTTTTGGTCGTCGGTCATGCCTTTGACTAGGGAGCGTGCCCAGTCCTCTTCCTCGGCTAGGGTTCTCATTCCAAGATGTTCGCCGTGTTTGACCTCTGCCGGATTTGATCCGAAGAAGAGGGGGTGAATGGAGAGTTCGGAGTTGTTGACGACGGTTGCGATGATGCCGATGTGGTGTCCGCCTACCCGCCATCCCCATGGCTTTTCGCTGCCGGGTTCTCCGAATACGCTGAACCAGTAGCGTTCCTCGAGGCGATCCCACGAGGACACGTTGCTGGTCATGGCCTCGTATTCGCCGAGGATGGTTTCCAGACGGATAATCTGGCGCGCCATCTGGTATCCGGATTCGCTGTAACCGGTCTCCATCATTTTGAATGCGAGGTCGGTTTGAGTTCCGTTCATATCGGAGATCAAGAGTCCGTTTCGTCCGACGGGGGTGTAGTGCCACTCGTATCGCTCGTCGCCGGCGAATGGGAAGGTTGCCTTGGCGAGTTCTTGTTTGCCGAGGGAAGCTAGGAATGCGGCTGCGGCGTCGGCCATGCGACTGATGGTGTCGGTTGCTTGAGATGGGACTGCGGTTGCTTTGCCGTTGGTGCTGACTGCCATTTTGAAACGCTCCGTTCGTTTTGGGCGCTGTTAGATATCGGATTGAACGTGATGATACTGCATTCGATAAGTGCCGAGTTTGCGTTGAGGGAATTGGGAGACGGCGATGTGGTGGTAGTCTTGCCGATGACAAATGAAAGATAGGTTCATCCGACGGGAGAATACGCCTCATGATCAAGCTCAGTCTGCAATCGCTCTGCTACCGCGACACTTTTAACTCGGGGGAGATAGACCTTTTCGGGATGATCGAGAAGGCGAAGGAGTACCGGTTGGATGGAATTGATATCCATTTCGCGCATTTTGCGTCTACGGAGCGTGACTACTTGGAATCGGTCCGCATGGCCTGCCTGAGCGCCGGTTTGCACATCTGCTACATCGGGGTTTCGAATAATTTCGGGATGGTTGGTGAGGAGCAGCGAGCGCAGGTCGAGAATATGAAGAAGTGGATCGATGTTGCACAGGTGATGGGGATACAGATGGTGAGGTCGTTTGGAGGTTGGGTGCCGGAGGGCGAGAGTGAGGAGAGCGTGTGGCCGAGGATTGTTTCTGCGACGAAGGAGGTTGCGGAGTATGGAGCGACTAAAGGTGTGATGGTCGGGTTGCACAACCATAATCACGGGTGCGCGCCGGCGACGGGGGAGCAGGTGTTGAGGATTCTGGATGAGGTTGATAATCCGTATTACACGCACATTCTCGATACGGGGCAGTATCGGGGATCACCGGGGGCTTCGAAGGGAGAGCGGGGAGTCGAAGATGTTGAGCACAACTTCTACGGATCGATTGAGGCGTCTGCGCCTCGGGCGGTGCATGTTCGGGCGAAGATCTATCGGATAGCTTCGGGATCAGAGGCTTGGTTGGACTATGACCGGATCATGAAGATCATCAAGTCGGTTGGGTTCAATGGTTGGATGTCGGTTGTTTTTGAGGGTCAGGATGAGTTGGATGAGGTAAGTGCGGTGCCTTTGGCGGTGGAGTTTTTGCGTGGGAAGTTGAGGGAGTATGGGGTGTGAGGACGCTGATCAATCGAGCGGGTCGATCCTTGGCGGAAATTCATAGTCAGTGGCGGCACGCCAAGCTGCCATGAGTTCGTTTTGGTGAAGTCGCGCCCACCGCAATACTCGACGCCTGACACCAGTAGGTAACTCGCCTTTATCGACATCCAAATGTTGGATGTCTACAGTGGCTTGAAAACCGGCGTATTCGACGTGAAAATGTGGCGGCGGGTGTTCGTCGAAATTGAAGATGATTCTGATGCCGCGAAATCTAGATACTTCAGGCATGCACTCCGAAAGTCCGAGAAAGGTCTTTGTATTCGTCGAGGGACATACCGGTTAGCCGCATATACAAAGCGTCGGGGCACAAGTCGATATCATCGCCCCAAGTAATGGATCCGTAGGGAGCAATGTAAACGGATTCGAAGAACTTACGATCGTTCCACGCCTTGAAGACACCTTTTCCCTCGAGGTGCGACAAGTCGATCTCGCCCTCCGCACCGTCTTCGTAACGGATCCAGATTCGAAAGCCTTCTCGGGATTCGACTGCTATGGGTTTGAGCATACGTTTTTGGTCGACTTGATTTTGGTTGCGGCTAACCTAGGCCAGGTTTCTTTGACGGGTTTGCCTGTAAGTTGCAATGACTTCATCTTACTGCAAGCGAGCAAGAGGTTTATTTGCATCAAAGGTCAGTCGATACCGCCGGTCGTTCCGTTGTCGAACGAAAATCCTTCATCAACCCAACCTGTCGCGCCGCCGATCATCTTCTTGACGGGTCTGCCTAATCGGGCGAGTCTGAGAGCGGCTTTGTCGGCGCCGTTGCAGTGTGGGCCGGCGCAGTAGACGACGAAGAGGGTGTCTTGGGCCCATTGCGTTAGGTTGCGCTCGACGATACGCGCGTGAGGAAGGTTGATTGCGCCGGGGACGTGACTCTCTTCATAGGCGTCGGGGCTGCGGACATCGAGGAGGACGAAATCAGTGGCGCCGCGAGATAGGGCGTCGTGGACGTCCCAGCAGTCGGTTTCGAAGGCTAGGAGATTTGCGAAGTGTTTTTTCGCGTCGTTGGACGGGGCGGCGGGGACTTCGGTTACGTTGTTGGGCATGCGCTAATCCTCTCAATGATTCATCGTGGTCACGACGCCGCGTTTGGTGAAAATCTCGATTCTATTTGCCGTGGAAATCTGGTCGACGCTTCGCTTTGAACGCTTCCACGCCTTCGCGGAAATCGGCGGAGTCGAATACTCGGAATTGGAGGTTGAAGTCTTCTTCGCTGAGGGTTTCGGTGTTGGGTTCGACTGATAGACGCTGGATCATGATTTTGTGATCGCGGGCTGATAGGGGAGCGCCAGAGGCGATCTGAGAGGTGAGTTTTTTGATGGTGGGTTCGAATTCGTCGTCTTCGACTGCCGAAGTTACTAGGCCGAAGCGTATGGCGTCGTTGATGTCGATGATGGCTCCGGTTAGGAGGAGGTATTTGACAGCTGGGACGCCTGCTACGGCGATCATTCTGCGGAGTTCGTCCCAGCCGGCGGTGAGGCCTAATCTGTTGACGGGGACGCCGAAGCGGGATGATTTGGTGGCGATGCGGATGTCGGTTGACGCGGCTAGCTCCAACCCTCCTCCAACGCAGAATCCTTGGATTGCGGCGATGGTTGGACAGCGGAGTTTTTCGACGCGGTCGAGGGCAGATTCGAATGCTTTAGCGTATCGGGCGGCAGAAGTTGAGTCGTATCGGTGTTCGTCGAAGTCCTTGATGTCGGCACCGGCGGAGAATGCTTGGTCTCCTGCGCCGCGGAAGACGACGCAGCGGACGGCGGTGTCGGCATCGAGATCGGACAGGATGTCGCCTAGTGACTGCCACATCTCGTAGGAAATGGCGTTTCGTTGGTCGGGGCGGTTGAAGGTGATGGTGGCGACGTGCTTGGAGCGGTCTACGAGGATAGGTTGGTTCATCGGATTGGGTGATTAGGGTTGTGCTCAAACGCGAATCGAGGGCGCTATCTGAACAAGATAACGCCCTCGATGTTTAGGCGTCACGCTGATGCATTGACGCCTATGCTGTCAAACGCTTCAGACTACTGTGCCTTCGAGACGTTCAGGATCTCGAGGAGGAAGCCTGCCCACAGGCTGTAGGGTGCGACGTACGGGTTGGAGTTCGTCGCGAAGCCGCGCCAGTAGGTGTTGTTGAACGTCACAACGTGGCGCTCTTCCGCGAGGGTGATTTCGATCACGTCGTCGAGGAAGATGTCGAGCGCGCGGTTGGCGAGGTCCATGTAAACAGGGTCTTCAGTTGAGGGCAGCACGGAGTCCATCTCGTCGATGATTGCATCGAACTCTGGGTTGTTGTACTGGCTGTTGGCCCAGAGGTACTGGTTCTGCTCACCTTGTGTCGGCGAGTTGAACTTGGAGTGGAAGTGCTGCATCGTGCCGTGCGGCTCGCGTGAGCTACCGCAGTGGACGAGGATCCACATGTCTGCGAGACCAGTTCGGACTTCGGCCCAGAGCGGTGCCGTGTCGGGGTCGTGCAAGACAAAGGAGACGTCGAAACCGGCGTCCTGTAGCTGCTTCTCGACTACGGGACCCATCGGCCTCAGCCAGCCGGGAACGTGGAGGTCCATGGCAAGTGCCTCGCCGTCTTTCTCCCAGTAGCCGCTGCCGCCCATTGTGTAGCCGGCTTCCGCCATGTACTGCTCGACCTCGGCTTGGCCTTGGCCTTCCCAGTTGTATTTGGCGATGATGTCGGCTTGCGCGTCCTCGTAGGCTTTTAGACCACCGTAGGTGGAGTATGGGACTGAACGGGTGACGGTTGAGTCTTCGTAAGCCAGCGATACGAGCTGGTCGCGGTCAACGGCAGCCTGGACTGCGCGGCGTGCGTTGACATCAGACATGGGGCCGTACTGCGTGTTCACGCCGAGGGTGTACATGCAGGCGTCAGCGGCGCCGTATGACGGGCCGTCGGTGTCCCAAGAAATGATGTTCTTGTTGCGGTTGTGCGCGGTTACGAAGACGCCGGGCTGCATGATCGAGCCAGTGTCGAACTCGTTGTTGATCATGCGAGCGACCATGGTGTCGGGAGATCCAGGCGGGATGTATGCGACACGGAGGGGTTCTGGTAGCTCTTTGAACCCGACCTTAGCGGCCCACCAGTTGTCGTTTCGGTCGAAGATCTGACCTTGCGCGTCGGCGCGTGTTGCGACGAACGGGCCGGTCCCAACAGGCCAACCCTTGTCTAGGTCGAAGTTCGGGAACTCAAGCGGGTCTTGGCCTTCCCAAACGTGCTTCGGCAGGATCGGGAGGTGGATCTCCGAGTTCTCCTGGAAGTAGAAGTAGAAGAACCGGGCGTTTGGCTTGTTGTAGTTGATGCGGAAGTTGCGGTCGTCAATGATCTCGACGTCTTTCACCCATTCTTGGATGTCGCCGGCGAAGACCATGTCGGGGTTGCTCTGCAGCAACTCGATAGTGAACTTGACGTCCTCGCTGGTGAAGGGCATTCCGTCGGACCACTCGATGCCGTCGCGCAATGTGACGCTGACGCCCATGAAGTCGTCATCGACTTGGCTGCTCTCTGCGAGCCACGGGATCACTTCACCCTCGTTGTGGTTGTAGAGGTAGAGGAACTCGTAGATCGTCTTGTTGAGGATTCCACGAACTCGACCTAGGCCACCGAGGGAGTAGGGGTTCATGTTGTCCGGGTCGGTCCATTGAGTCGCGCCGGGGCCGAAACCAGTGATTACGAAGGTATCTTCACGAGTGATAACGCCTCGTGGCGTGGGAACCGCGGTAACTTCGCGTTCGACTTCCACGACCTTTTCTTTCTCGATCTCGACAACGACTTCTCGCTCGACGACGACGGTTTCGATAACGGTCTGGCCTTCGACGATTTTTTCGCGTTCGACAACGACGGTCTGAACGACGGTTTCGCCTTGAACAACGACCTCTTTGACGGTCTCGACGGTGACTTGGACCTCGACCGGGACTTCGCGTTCGACAACGACGGTCTCGACGACTCTTTCAGTGCCGCCGCAAGCGATCGCGGTGGTTATTGCGGCGATGAGGGAACTCATCACGACGAGCCACAACGCGGATCGCACGTTGCGTATCTTATGCATCACTTTTTGCTCCTAGAGCTAGCCTTGGAAATCTGTACGCGCCAGGCGGACGGCGTTTTGGAAGACGCCATTTCCTCTGTACAAAGCGCGTCTATCGGCGCGGTATAAACCGCGCAATCGAACTCAATCTAAATCAAATCATGTTGGCTGTCAATTCGCGCGGCGACGGAGTCGATGAGTTGATTTCGGATGGGTGAAGCGGGATCGGAGGTTGAGTTGAGCAGGTAGCGATTGGAGTGCTGTTCATATAACATTCTTTGACGATCAGAACCATCGAGCACGGCTTTTCGTGGCAGAAATCCAGTTGCAGACACGCGGTAAGACATTTGAAGAGGTGAGGGTCGCATGACCGTCGACTATGTCCTCAAACGACTGGGCATGTTCGTGCTGATCATCTTCGTTGCGGGGACGCTGAATTTCGCCATCCCTCGGCTTCGCCCAACCAATCCCGTCGAGGAGCGGATGAACCAGCTGCTGCAACAGGCAGGAGGGGTGCACATAGCCAACGTTGAGCAGATGATCGAGCGGTACGAGGAGCGCTTTGGTCTGAAGAACCCTCTTTGGCTTCAATATGTGAACTACTGGATTGCGTTGTCGAGGTTGGACTTCGGGCAGTCGATCGCGTATTTCCCGGCTGATGTGACCAAGGAAGTCAGGCGTGCGATGCCATGGACATTGGGGTTGGTGGGCGTCACGACGGTCATGGCGGCGGTGATCGGCTCGTTCTTCGGCGCTTGGCTCGGGTGGACGCGCACTCCATTGGCCATTTCGTTCGTAGTGCCCTTGCTGTTGATCGTGACCGCGGTGCCGTTTTATCTCCTAGGACTCTTGATGCTGTGGGCTTTCACCGTTTTCTGGCCGATATTGCCCGGCGGAGGCGCGCACGATCCACTTCTAGCCCCGACTTTCGACCTAAGGACGATCATCGACATCGTCGAGCATGCCATCCTCCCAGCCGGAGCCATCATCCTTTCGAGCATCGGATTTTGGGGTCTTGGAATGCGAGGGATGATGGTTACGACGATGGGAGACGATTTCATAAAACTCGCCGAGTTTAAGGGCCTCAAAGAACGCCGGATATTCGTCCGATACGCGGTTAGGAACGCCTTGCTGCCTCAAGTTACCGGCTTGGCGATCAATCTGGGTTTCGTCGTTTCCGGTTCTGTGCTCGTTGAGGTGCTGTTCGCGTACCCGGGTATTGGGAATCTCTTGTATACGGCGATCACCAGCAACGACTATTTCCTCATCCAAGGCGTGCTGATGTATGTCATCTTCGCAGTTGGGTTGATGCTGTTCATTGTGGACATGATCTACCCGCTGATCGACCCCCGTATCAGGTACCGGTCTGCGTAATGGCGAATACCGACACCACAAATATGAGTCCGCAAATCGCGGGCACCTACGACGAGACGATCTTCGAGGAGGAGTCTCTTGGCGCTCGTATTTCTGGCACGATCAATCGCAACAAACTGCTTGTTAGCGGCTTGGCGCTTATGCTCTCCGTCGTATTGTTCGCAGTTGTAGGCTCCGCTGTTATCGATCCAGAACGGGCAGAGGTAGGGTTCGCCAAGGCCGAGAAAGAGGTTGCCGACGGTTCGATACAGCTGCGAGACGCGCCGAGATTGCGTCCTTCCGGCGAATACTGGCTTGGTTCTGATCAGTTCGGACGCGATGTTTTCGCTTATGTTGCTTTTGGGACTCTCGGGACGCTTTGGATGGGTTTCATCGCTGGCGTGATCGGGATTGGTATCGGAACCTTGCTGGGATTCTTAGGAGGGTATTTCGGTGGATGGCTCGACGCGGTCGTGGTGGTGCTGAGCGATGCCTTAATCACGATTCCCGGTTTAATGCTGTTGATAACGATCAGTGCTTATCTGGACCAGTTGACGGTTGAGCAGCTTGGGATTCTGATAGGAGTCATCTCGTGGATGGGTACGACCCGTGTTGTACGTGCTCAGGTATTGACATTGAAGAACCGCGTGTATGTTGAGGTGTCGAAGTTCAATGGACAGGGCGACTTAGAGATCGTGTTCACAGAGTTGATACCGAACCTCGCACCCTTTATCGCCGCAGCGTTTGTGGGTGCAGTGGCGGGAGCAATCCTGCTCTCGATTGGACTTTCGGCATTGGGCTTGGGGCCGCAGAATGAGCCTTCGCTTGGCTTGATGGCTTTCTGGTTCATCAGGTTCGGTGCTGTCCCTCAAGGAATGTGGTGGTGGTTTGGGCCGCCAATTCTTGTCATCGCGATCTTTGTCGTCGGTCTTTTCATGGTCACCGCGGGTCTCGATCAGATCGCCAATCCGAGATTACGGACATCGGTATGACGACCGCGACAGCAGTCCAAACTCCGCTCGCGGTGAAGGACCTTAAGGTCTACTACCACACGCGGCGCGGGCCGGTTAAGGCCGTTGATGGCGTCTCGTTTGAATTGGCGCGGGGAGAACGTCTGGGGCTGGTAGGAGAATCGGGTTCGGGCAAGTCGACGATTGCACTCGCATTGATGATGGCGCATAAGGAACCGGCTCGGATTGAGGCGGGAAGTATCTTGCTCAACGGATCTAACCTGTTGGACGACAACGATGAACAGGTCAGGCTGCGGAGATTGTCTGAGATTGCGATGGTGCCGCAAGGTGCGTTGAACTCGTTGAACCCGGTGATGAGGATTCGGGATCAAGTAATTGATGGGCTCAAGGACCATAACGTCAGGATGAGCGACGGTGAATTCTCACAACGGGTCGCCGAATTGCTTGACAGCGTTGGGCTTGACCGCGATGTGGCTTCACGTTTTCCGCATGAACTGAGCGGTGGCATGAAACAGCGTGTTGCGATTGCCATCGCGATATCGATGAATCCGTCCGTGATCATTGCGGATGAGCCGACGAGCGCGCTCGACGTAGTGGTGCAGAAGCAGGTTGTGCAGACATTGCGGGAAGTGCAGGAACGTATCGGCGCGGCGGCGATCATGATCGGTCATGACATGGGTCTGATGGCGCAGTTCGCCTCTCGGATAGGGATCATGTACGGCGGCAAGATCGCTGAGATCGGTCCCGTGTCCGACATCTTCAACAATCCCAAGCACCCGTATACGCGACTCCTGATCTCGAGTCTCCCTGACACGCGGAGCAAACGGCGGCTCGAAGGCATCCCGGGCCTTCCGCCGTCGCTGCTACGTCCACCGCCGGGCTGTATCTTCCATACGCGCTGCCCGGAGGCGATGGAAATTTGCAGTCAAGAGATACCCCCAACGCGCGAACTTGATGCGAATCGGTATGCGGCTTGTCACCTCTACGGCGACGATGACGGAAAGGTGGTCGAATTATGACGACCGCGCAAGCTGAGCAACCCGTCATCCAAAACAATTCAGAACCGTTGCTACGTGCTGAGGCGGTTTCAAAGACGTTCGTATCTGGCACGTTTCGCAAGCACTATACGCACGCCTTAGACACCGTAACGTTCAGCGTCCCCGAATCTCCACCAACGATCACGGCGATCGCGGGGGAGAGCGGGAGCGGCAAGACTACGCTGGCACGCACGGTGCTAGGACTTGTAGAGCCGACATCGGGCGAGGTCATCTATCGGGGCACTAACGTCACCGAGATGACTCGTGCTCAACACGCGGATTTCCGTCGTGAAGTGCAGGTGATTTTCCAAGACCCCTTCGAGTCCTACAATCCGTTCTACAAGGTCGATCACGTCTTGAGAACGCCGATACACCGATACAAGATGGCGTCTTCAAAGTCTGAAGCTAATGACATCGTGGTTGAGGCGTTGAGAACCGTGGGCCTACGTCCTGAGGAGACTCTCGGCAGGCACCCGCACCAACTAAGCGGCGGGCAACGTCAGCGCGTGATGGTGGCTCGTGCCGTAATGCTCAAGCCCAAGATCATCGTCGCCGACGAACCGGTCTCGATGGTCGATGCGTCGCTACGAGCGACGATCCTCGAGACTTTGCGAGCGATGAACCGAGACCTTGGCATCTCGATCCTCTACATCACACACGATCTCACGACCGCGTACCAGATCGCCGAGAACATCATCGTCCTCTACAAAGGCAGGGTCGCAGAGGCGGGGAGCGTCGACTCGGTTATCAACGATCCGAAGCATCCGTATACAGAGTTGCTAGTCTCCTCGATACCTCAGCCCGATCCTGAGACGCAGTGGGGCAGGGAACAGGAGGCGCGAGAAGACGAAGAAGTCGAGTTGACGGGTTGCAACTTCTACGATCGGTGCGCCTATCGAATGGACGAGTGCACATCAGCGGATCCGCCAGTTTATCGAACGGGTGAGAACCGGATCACCCGCTGTTACCGATACGCGGACTCTCCAGTCCATCTCGCGCCCGATCTGCGGTCGGTGTTCGACAGTGCGAGTGGTAATTTGACAGACTAACGAAAACAACCAGCAATCGTTGCCGTCAATGCCATGTCGAGTAATCCACAAGAGCAACAGATATGCGATCGTGAACAGTGCGGCTGGACGGGGATACCGCCGAAGCGGGGGTCTGGGACTGCCGTAGCCGACAACGTACTAGGGCTCATTACCTGCGGACCGTGCGCTATGCTCATCATGGCTGTCATCGGTGGGATATTGTTAGGAATGATCTGGGCACCTCTGACTTACGTCGGAATGGCAGTCGGTGCTGTGTTCGCGATTTTGATCATCATCGGAAATGTCAATCGTACGCCTTGCCCGGCATGCAAACGAGGACATGTGGAGCCAGTCACTTCAGAGCGCGGAAAGGCGATGCTGGAACGAAATCGAATGCGGTACGGTTCGGATGACGACCGCCACAGTCAGTAGCGTGTGAACAGAACTTAGACGTCAAATGTCACTAAAGCCTAACCGCCCCAACCTTCTCTTCATCTTCTCCGACCAGCAACGCGCCGACACCATGGCGGCGTACGGCAACGACTGGATCGAGACGCCCGGAATGAACCGGCTCGCGGACACTGGCTCCGTCATTGAGAACTGCTACGTCTCATCCCCGATCTGCACCCCATCCCGATCCACCATCATGACCGGCACTTGGCCCCACACCAATGGTGCCTACAAGAACAATGTTCCGTTGCCAGATGAGGTCGACACCATCGTTGACCACCTGCCAAATGACTACCACAAGGCCTACTTCGGCAAGTGGCACCTCGGCGACGAGATCGGCAAGCGCCGAGGTTTCGACGAGTGGCATCCTATCGAGGATGGCTACCGTGTTTGGAGCGATAATCCTGACATCGAAAACGAGTTCAGCCCGTATCATCACTACTTGATCTCGCAGGGCTACGAACCCGACGCCGAAGTCAACGGCCTCCGTGTCTTCAGCCGTCCATTCGCACACGATCTGCCGGAAGAGCACACCAAAGCCTCATACCTCGGCCGCGAAGTCAGCAGCTTCCTCGAACGCAACCGCGACAAGCCCTTCGCGCTCTATGTCAACTTCCTAGAACCACACTTTCCGTACACCGGGCCCCTAAACGACTACTACGATCCCGACTCGATCCCCGAATCTCCCATCTTCATGGAGGATCCGCCAGAAGATGCATCCCTGATGCATCAGCTAATGGCGCAGCTATACAAGACCGGCGAAGACTGGGCTGCTCCTACCGCCGCCAAAGAACTCCGCGGCGAAGCCATCTCACCACCTGGGCAAGAAGAATCCGATCTCCGGCAAATCCAAGCGCGCTATGCCGGGCTAGTAACTCTCCTCGACCGCGCCATCGAGAACATCCTGAATAAACTCGACGAACTCGGTCTGGCCGAGAACACAATCGTAGTGTTTACGAGCGAGCACGGCGACCAACTAGGCGACCACTACATCCTGCACAAGATGGTGATGTACGAGGACACGGTGAGAGTCCCGATGCTAGTACGTGTTCCGTGGCTTGCAGGTCGTCGCATCCCCGGTCGCTACTCCCACATCGACACCGTCCCGACGCTACTCGATCTTATGGGTTTCGACGTGCCGGAAATGTGCCAAGGTGAGAGCAAGGCAGATGTGATCGCGGGCGACTCGATCCTTGATGGCAACGATGTGATCATTGCTTGGCACGGTCGCGGTCTTGACGGACTCAAACTGCCCATGTCGCCGCTCGAGCTTCAACGCGACATCCCCCATCGCGTGATCATCACCTCCGATGGGTGGAAGCTCAACTTGGCGGTCGGAGATTTCTGCGAGCTATACAACCTCAACGACGATCCGTACGAGACGACGAATCTGTTTTACACGGAGCAGCACGGCGAGAAGGCGGTTGAACTTGCCCGTCGTATCCGTGCATGGCAAGATCAGAACGAGGATCGTTTGGCGTTGCCTGATGTCTTTCCGGGCGTGGGCTATGTTGCGGGGATGAGGTAACGCCGCGTGCCCATCGATGTTCCAACCGGCCCAGGCGGCGCGCGCCGCGGTAAGCAGCCGTCGCCCGATGATCCTTGCTTCCTGTGTGAAGTCATCGCTGGTCGCGAAGACAAAGGGATTGTAGAAACGACTGAACAAACGTTGACCTTCGTCAACTGGAAACAGTTCGAGTCGGGCCAGGTCTATGTGATTCCACGAAGGCACGCGCCCACGCTCTTCGATCTGACAGACGAAGAGGCCACCGCAATAATGCATGCGGTCCGAAGAGTGGCAACAGCATTGCTAAAGGCATACGACCCCGATGGTTTGAATCTCATCCAGAACAACGGAGTTGTCGCCGGACAGGAAGCTCCGCACTTCCATATGCATGTAGTGCCCCGACGCAAGGTTGACTCTGATTGGGGCAACGGACCGCCTCATATCGCGGTTTTGGAAGGCAAGCAACCGACCAAACCGAGCCGAGATGTTCTTATTTCCCTCGAAAGGGAGTACGAAATAGCCGCCGAAATCAAACAGCATCTACTCGCCCGGACTTAACTTGGCTTCATCCTCCGCGCCTCCAACCTCCTACGCACCACTGGCGACGCCGGCCGTTTGGCAAACAGAGCGGTGATGCTGCCGAGGGCGCACAACCCGGCGAGAACATATAGTGACCAGTCGTAGGTGTCGAAGGTGTCGTGCGACCATCCCACGACAACCGGCGCAATCATCATCCCGATCGACATCGGGAAGCTGGAAAGCGCGAATATCGTCGCAAAGTGACGCCTGCCGAAGAATTCGCCGCGCATCGCCAACAGCATCGGTGTCCTTGCACCGAACCCGATCCCCCAAACGAAGGCGAACGTAGCCGCCATCAAGAACGACTCGGCAACCGCGAGAAGAATCAATGAAGCCCCTTGAATCAGCACCAGAAACGGCACCAACGCCCGCTTGTTCCATAGATCCCCAACGATTCCACCAACCAACTGTGCTACGAACGAGGTGGCAACCATAATCGGCACGATGGCCGATGCTATCGCCTCATCCAATCCGACGCCGTTCTGGTCGGTAAGATGCAGGAATAGGTGCGCCGAGATCGCGCCTGTTGAGACGTTGACGAGCATGTGCGTTATCGAAACCGACCAAAACGCACCCGTTCGCAACGCTTCCCTGACCGTGAAATCGTAAGACGATTCTCTCGCCACTCGATGTGCTCTTTCGCCGGGCACAGGCATCTGAGTCGCCAACTGCTCTGGGCTTGGCCGCTTGCCGAGTACTCTAGCGATGAACGGTCCTACCAATATGATGATGATCCCCATCGCCAGCACGGTCGTTCGCCAACCGTACTGACTGATGGACCAGACAACAACGGGCACCAACAACCCACCAACGCTCACGCCTCCCTCTGTAATCGACATCCCCAATCCGCGTCGACGAATCATCCATGCATTCGTAGCAGTTAATGATGGGGTGAAGCCTCCTGAACTCAAACCCACGGACATCAACAGGAAAGCCGCGTAGCACTGTATCGGGCCCGTGATCTGAGAAAAGAAGATGAGGCCCGCGCCGCCAACCGTGAACCCGATTAACACCATCCTTCCAGCCCCGAACGTGTCGATCAACCATCCTTCGAGTGGTCCCAAAAGCGTAGACCCTAACCTGCCAAAGGTAGCCACTCCCGATATGACGGTCCTTGACCACCCGAATTCATCCTCTATCGCCTTGAAAAGTACGCTCGCCGCCTGATGCGTCGGCCCCGCGCTGAAGATTGTATTGACGGCTCCAACAATCGTCACCCACCAACCAAAGTAGACCCGACGCGGCGAGAGTTTCATGATGGGCGACCAACGGTGCAGGTTCATCGAAAAAGCGAATTTGTCAAAATACAGTCGTGGGGATGACTATGCCACTGTCTCTCGCCGCCGCGCCTCCCTCAACTGCAACCGTCGTCTGAGCGCCGGCGACATCGGACGAGTTGCAAAGACTATCGTCACGCACGCTGCGAAGCAAGCACCGGCGAGAACGTAGAGCGACCAGATGTAACTGCCTTGCAGGTCATGTGCCAAACCCATTATCACCGGCGCCAGCATCATCCCGACTGACATTGGGAAACTCGACAATCCCAAGATCGTCCCGAAATGCCGACGTCCGAAATACTCCCCACGCATCGCGTGAAGCAGGGGAGTGCGGATGCCGAAGCCGATACCCCAAACCACCGCGAACACCGCAGCCAACACGAAGGAATCAGCGAACGCCAAGATCACGAGCGAAGCGCCCTGGATCATGAGCGAAAAAAGGACCAATATTCGCTTGTTGAACCGGTCGCCGAGGATGCCACCGCCAAGTTGAAACAGGAAGGCCGTCACCACGAGTATCGGCATCACTCCCGAAGCCGTAGCATCATCCAAGTTGACGCCATTGCCATCCGTCAGATGCAGGAATAGATGCGCCGAGATTGCGCCCGTCGAGAGATTGACTAGCGTGTGAGTCATCGAAATCGCCCAAAACGCACGTGTCTTGACCGCCTCCGACGGTGTGAAATCGTGAGATACCGCACGACGTTGTCTGCCTCCCGAATCTGTGCTCTGGGCATTCTGCTCTTCCAGTTGTTCCGGGGTCGGTCTCTTGCCGATTATGGAGGCTAAAAACGGGCCCACCGCGATCGCCACGATCCCGATCACCATCACCGTGGGTCGCCAGCCGTAAGTGGCGATCCCCCAGACGATTACCGGCACCAACAACCCTGCGATACTGCTGCCGGCTATCACTATCGACATCGCCGTCGCCCGGTTGTTCACCATCCAAGCATTGACCGCAGTCATCGATGGCACGAAACCGCCCATGCTGAAACCGAGCGACAAGAGGAAGAACGAGAAGTAGTACTGCACAGGACCTTGGATCAGGGAGAAAAAGATCAGTCCCACCCCGCCGAGAGTGAAACCAATCAGGACCATCTTCCCGGATCCGAATCGATCGGTCAAAAACCCTTCAACAGGTCCCAGCATCGCGCCGCCGAATCGACCGAACGATGCCACACCAGAGATCAATGCCCGTGACCACCCAAACTCATCCTCGATGGCCTTGAAGAAAACGCTCGAAGCCTGGAACGTGGGCCCCGAGCTGAGGAACATGTTGAACGCGCCGGCGATGGACACCCACCACCCGAAGTAGACGCGGCGTGTCATGCGGGAACGAACAGCCGTCAACCGCTGTTGAATTATCGACAATGCACTATCACCCGCGCCCAGATATTCGGGATTCCACGCCCATAGCGTTTCGTTAGTCCAATTATCCGAAAGACGAACTGAGAAAACACACCACGCTGAGACTGTTTCTTGAAACGTTTGCCAAGAGTTAGAATCGTCTATCGGGTGTAGGTTTAGGGGCTGTAAACGAAATTTCGCTTCAACATCGAAAAGAGTTCAGGAACATCTCTATGGATCACGCTATCGAAGTCCGTAACATCTCCAAGTCATACGGAAGCGTTGTGGCGCTCGACAACGTCGATCTGGATGTCCAACGCGGCTCCGTAATGGGTCTTCTAGGTCCCAACGGCGCAGGCAAAACAACCCTCGTACGCATCCTCACGACCCTCCTTCGCCCATCTTCTGGTTCTGCCACCGTCCTCGGATACGACGTCGTTCGCCACGCCCGTCATCTCCGCTCCTACATCGGCTTGGCAGGGCAGAGCGCGGCCGTCGATGACCTCTTAACTGGACGAGAGAACATCCATATGGCTGGCCGTCTTTACCACATGCCCAAGCGCCAAGTCCAAAAGCGCGCTCAAGAACTCCTCGAACAGTTCGATCTCGTCGATGCCGCGGATCGGTCGGTCAAGGGCTATTCAGGCGGTATGCGTCGCCGCCTCGACCTCGCCGCAAGCCTCGTCGCCAACCCGCCGATGATCTTCCTCGATGAGCCAACAACCGGCCTTGACCCAAGAAGCCGGCTCGAACTTTGGGACGTTATCCGAAATCTTGTCAGCGAGGGCACTACCGTCCTCCTGACGACCCAGTATCTTGAAGAAGCCGATCAACTCGCCGACGAGATCACCGTGATCGACCTTGGAAAAGTGATCGCCCAAGGAACTGCTGACGAACTCAAGCATCAAGCAGGCTCCGAATTCATCGAGATAACTGTCCGAGATGTCGAAGATATTCGACGCGCCGCATCGGTGTTGGAAAACTTCGCAGAAAACAATGAATGCGACATCGATGAGGAAGCCCGCAAGACATCGATCATGGTCCAAGACGGTGCATCGATCATGGTCCAAGTCGTCCGATCACTCGACACCGAAGATATCGCCGTAGCCAACATGGCCGTCCGACAACCAACCCTTGACGACGTCTTTCTTGCCCTCACCGGCCGCACCGCCGAAGAGGCCGCTACCGAGTCGGAGCAGGAGCAAAATTGAACCTGCCGCAAGCAGTAAACGGATGGCGTCCCGAACCACCTGCGCCGTCCACGCCTGTAAGAGAAGCGATCGGTTCGGTGCTCTACGAGTTCCGGTGGATCATCGCGGACACGGCCATGCTGACTTGGCGGATGCTGATGCACTACCGTCGAAACCCGGAGATGCTGTTGTCCACCATTTTCGGGCCGCTCATGTTTCTGTTCCTATTCACCTACGTCTTCGGCGGCGCGATCGGTCGATCAACGGAAATCAATTACATCGACTATCTCTTACCTGGCGTCTTGATACAGAACAACATCTTCACCGTGATGCAGACCGGAATCGGTCTTGCCGACGATATGCAGAAGGGCTTTGTCGATCGATACCGATCACTACCGATGGCGCGCTCTGCCGTAATTGGGGGACGCGTGGTTGCCACAACCGTCATCGCATTTTTCAGCGCGATTTGGACGATCGGGATCGCCGTTGTTATCGGCATGAGATTCCACGGAGGCTTTTGGCCCGGACTGTCCCTACCGTTCGTCGTCGCGCTGTTCTGCTTCGGCTTCGCATGGATATCGGCGTTGGTCGGCGTATCCGTCCGCGATACACAGACCGCTTCGTCGATAACTTTCTTTGTCGCAATCCCACTCACGTTCCTCAGTTCAACCTTCGTGCCGATCGAAACGATGCCCGGCTGGTTGCAGGCATTCGCGGGGGTGAACCCGATCACTCAAGTCGTGAACCTGTCACGCAACCTAGCCCAAGGCGGACCGATCGCAGTCTACGCTTTGCCCACCTTCCTCTGGACAGTCTTCTTCGTCTTTGGAATCGGGTCGCTAGCGACATGGCGCTACAAGCGAATCTCATGACAATTCGATGATCCAACCTGCACAGCTACAAGACCGCTCACCCCTCGGCGAACTCGTCTCGGCGATCGCCGTCGAAGCGCGCTGGATCATCGCCGACACAGCCGTCATGTCGTGGCGCAACCTGCTCCGCTACCGGCGTTCGCCCGAACTCCTAATGTTCTCCACGCTCTCGCCGGTGATGTTCGTTCTGCTCTTCAACTACGTCTTCGGCGGCGCCATCCCGACCGGCGACCTCAACTACATCGATTACCTCATGCCGGGGATACTTGTTCAGACCACCATCTTTAGCGCCACCACAACCGGAGTAGGCCTCGCCGAAGACCTCCAGAAGGGCATGGTCGACCGCTACCGCTCGCTACCAATGGCGCGCTCCGCGGTCCTTGGCGGAAGAGTCGTAGCCGAAACCCTCGTCAGCCTGTTCGTAGCCTTCCTCATGCTAGGTGTCGGCCTCATCATCGGCATGAGGTTTCACGGAGGGTTCTGGCCTGGCTTCTCGCTCCCCTTCATGGTTGCCGGCTTCGCGTTCGGTTTCTCATGGATCGCAGCATTTGTCGGAGCATCCGTCCGCAACGCTGAAGGCGCTGGCTCCCTGATGTTCTTCGTTGTCTTCCCTCTCACATTCCTCTCATCTGCCTTCGTCCCCATCGAATCGATGCCCGGCTGGCTGCAGTGGTTTGCCTACGTCAATCCCGTCACCAACGCTGTGGACTTTGGTCGGGCGCTATCGCAGGGCGGGCCGATCGTTGCCAATGCGTGGCCAACCGCGCTGTGGACATTGGGGATGACTTTTGTGATCGGGCCGGTTGCTGTTTGGCGGTATCGGAAGGTATAGGTCAGGTAGGTAGACACCCAAATGGGTAATTGACCGAGGTGTCTTCAACCTCCTTAAGATCAACACTTCTGGGTTGACGTTTCCCTCGGATAGGCGCTAAACTGAACGCATGAGCGCGAGCGACGACCTTCGGCGAGACTTGGCGGGCCAAACTTTCTCAACAGTGCTTGCGGATCCGCCATGGCGCTTTATCAACCGTACCGGCAAAGTCGCGCCGGAACACCGCCGATTATCGCGTTACGAAACGATGTCAGTTGGCGAGATTTCTGCGCTTCCGGTGACAGAGTTCTTAGCCGAAACAGCCCACTGTTACCTATGGGTACCTAATGCATTGTTGCCGGATGGATTAGCGGTTCTCGAAGCATGGGGATTCGTCTACAAGACGAACTTGATTTGGCACAAAATCCGTAAGGACGGAGGTTCAGACGGACGTGGCGTCGGTTTCTATTTCCGTAACGTCACAGAGATGGTCCTGTTTGGCGTACGAGGTAAAAACGCCCGCACACTCGGGCCGGGTCGCCGTCAAGTGAATTTCCTAGCGTCGCGCAAGCGCGAGCACTCTCGCAAACCTGACGAACAGTACGACATCATCGAATCCTGCTCGTGGGGTCCATACTTGGAACTCTTTGGCCGCGGATCACGTCCGGGTTGGACGGTATGGGGCGACCAGGCCGCTAACGACTACCAACCCGACTGGCCGACGTATGACTACAACTCTGCGACTGTAGCGGCATGACCCTGACCGACTTAGCGTCAGTTGGTTTCGACATCAAACATTTGAACCATGCCAAAGCCGTATTGGAGCGCGACTTTCCGCAACCCACGTCCGAGCTTTGTGAAATATTGCTGGACTTCACCATCACGGTAGAGGAATTAGTGCGTCGCGGTGGCGGAGAAGCACCATTCACACAACGCTTGAGACATGCCTTCGAAAGCCACGGTTGGCCGAAGCGTGAGATAACAATCGGCAAAACCGTCGACGGTGAGGAGCGAGAATCCACGACGCACATAATCGATCACGTGCGCACAACTGACGCCGGATTGGTCGCTCTCGAAATCGAATGGAATAATAAAGATCCCTTTTACGACCGAGATCTGGAGAACTTTCAACGGCTACACCATGAAGGCGCGATCAGCGTTGGCGTAATCATCACTCGCGGATCGTCACTGCAATCATCGCTGCACCAGATCGTGTTGGAATTTGCGAATCGACGCCGAATTACCGGTTTCAACGATTTGGCAGCATTTGACCTTGAACCCACAAGACGCCAACGGGAAATCGTCGAAAGACGACTCGTCGGTGATAACTTTACCGACGAGTGGAGCCAAGCATTTGTGAGAGATAAATTCGGCACTGCGACCACGCACTGGGAGAAACTCCTTGAACGCGTCGGCCGAGGTGTCGGAAACCCGTGTCCCTTGCTTCTTATTGGAATCCCCGCCCAATCAGTACAACAAACCCCCTGAACCCATGAAAATCACCGACGTAACAACAACCCTCATCTACAATCCCGACGCCGACGCCATCCAAGACGCCACCATCCCGCCGCTCAAACCCGGCACCCGCGGCCGAACCACCGTCTTTATCCACATCCACACCGACGAAGGCACGCAGGGCTTCAGCTACTTAAACTCGCCCAACGCCATCCGTTCGCTGATCAACGACATCCTCAAAGACATCCTCATCGGCAAGACACCGTTCGAGACCGAACGCATCTGGACCGAGATGTTCTGGCGAGTCCGCGGCTACGGTCGCAAAGGTTTCGCATTTCAAGCCATCTCTGGCCTTGACGTAGCCCTCTGGGACCTCAAAGGCAAAGCCCTTGGCGTCCCCCTCTACAAACTCCTCGGACAAGCCCACGACTCCGTCCCTTGCTATGGCAGCGGCGGTTGGACCAACTACACCGTCGACGAACTAGTGGCAGAGCAGACCGGATACGTCAACATGGGCTTTCCTCGCGTCAAAATGAAGGTCGGCATGAACTTCGGGACCGACGAAAGAGCCGACATCGAGCGCCTAGAAGCCGTACGCAAAGCCGTCGGAGACGACGTCGAAATCTTCGTCGACGCCAACAACGGCTACTACGCCAAGCAGGCCATCCGCATGTCCCGCAAGTTCGAGGACTACGATGTCGGATGGTTCGAGGAACCAGTCCTAGCCGACGATATCCAAGGCCTCGCCGAAATCTCCAAAGTCACCAACATCCCCGTCGCCACCGGAGAGCACGAATACACCAAATACGGCTTCAAAGAACTCATCTCCAGAGGCGGCGCCGACATCGTCCAGCCCGACATCGGCAGGGTAGGGGGCGTAACCGAGTGGATGAAGGTCACCCACCTCGCCGACTCCTACAACCTCCCCATCGCGCCCCACGCCTACTCCCTCCTCCATCTCCACTGCACCATGGCAACGCCCAACCTAAAGGTCGTAGAAGTCCTCGGCGGCGAAATGAAATCCTGGCCTATCCTCTTCACCGAAGTCCCCTGGCCCGAAAACGGCCAGTGGAAACCCTTCGAAGACCGCCCAGGGCTAGGCCTAGAACCCAACCCCGACACCATCAAAAACATGTCCGTCGACTCCGACGGTCCTGCACCCGCCCAGAGAGGTTTTTGATATGACCAACGGAAGATTATCCGGCAAAGTAGCCATCGTAACCGGCGGCGCATCCGGGATCGGCGAAGCCTGCTCCCGCATCTTCGTCCGTGAAGGCGCGAAAGTCATCATCAGCGACATCGACGAGACCAAAGGCAACGCGCTCCAAGCCGAACTCAACCCCGACGCCGTATTCTTCAACCACGACGTCACCCAAGAGGCCGCGTGGGACGAAGCCGTCGAAATCGCCGAATCCAAATGGGGACGCCTAGACATCGTCGTCAACAATGCCGGTATGTCCGGTGCGAAGGGCCGCACCGTCGTCGAAGACGTAGTCCTCGACGACTGGAACGACGTCTTCGCCGTCAACTCCACCGCCATTATGCTCGGCACCCGCGCCGGCATCAAAGCCATGAAAAAGGTCGGTGGCGGTTCAGTCATCAACGTCTCCTCAATCTTCGGCATCGTCGGATCCAGAGCCGGGGCACCCTATCACGCATCCAAAGGCGCCGCCCGAATCTTTTCCAAAGCCGCCGCTGTCCAATACGGCCCCGACAATATCCGCGTCAACGCCGTATGCCCGGGCTTCACCGATACCCCAATGACCACCGACATCCACGGCGTCAAAGAGATCCGCGACTACCGCGAAGGCATGACCCCCATGGGTCGCCTCGGACTACCCGACGACATCGCCTACGGCTGCCTCTACCTAGCTTCAGACGAATCCTCATGGGTGACCGGCACCGAACTCGTCATCGATGGCGGCGAAACGGCCTGGTAGAGCGGAACCCTACTGGACGATCGACTTCCCAACGAACTCATCTTTAAGGTCGCCTCGAAACACACCCACAATCTCCTCGACTTGATTGGTACCGATCCCAATCAACCGCGCCGCAGTGTGTGAAACATCGTAGAGATTCGCCGAATATTCTCCCTCGATATCCCGCGGCGAGACGCTCCCTGAGGCTGTTAATACCGTAGTCAAAACCGGATTGATCGTATGCGTCGGAGCATCGTTCTCGATATTTCCGTGGTCTGACGTAACCACCATCGAATAACCGTTCGCACGAGCCACTCCGCTCAACTCCGCCAAGACCGCAACCGTCGCTCGATATGCCTCGGCGGCCGCCTCAAACCGCGTCGGCAGTAGATGACCGACCATATCCGTCGCCGCCAGATTACACATGATCAACCGATGCTCACCCGCACCCATCGCCTCCGACACTAGCTGCGCAATCTCCCGCGTCTTCATCACTGGCCGAACGTAGAAATCCGAATCCGAATTCACCCCCTCAGCCATGCCATCCGAAGGCACTACCCATCTATCCTCCGATTTCGATCCCTGCTCAGCCTCCCGTCGGCCACGCACGAAATACCCCATGTGCGATGCCTTCACGCTCTCCGCAACCAGCAGATAAAGATCATCTTCCGACGTCAAACGGTCCCAATGACTAAGCAGATTCAACCGATGCGGCGTGATTGGGAAAGCCACATTCACCCCGTAACTCGCCTCAAACTCGGCATCATACTCCGCCATCGCGCACATCCTAAGATTCAAATCATCGCGCATCCAGCTAAAGTCCCAATTCCTCCCACGCGACTTAGCCTCGCGATCCAGATACTCCCGCGCTCCGCACAATGCCGCCGTCTTCGCGCGCTGACGATCCGACCTGAAGTTGAGATTGATGAACGCATCCCCCGGTTGTATCTTCGCAACTTCCACGTCTTGACGGGCTAGCACGATCGCTCCCACATCCGCATCCGTCTCACCCCGATCATGATGCTCTGTCACGATCCTACGAACTTCATCTATGTTCGCGACACGTTCCCCTGTACCCTCCGTCAACATCGAATAATCGCAAATCGAATTCTCCTCCCTATAGTCCCGGTCCATCGCCAACCCGCGCCCGATCACCCAAGCGAGCGAATCCATAGCGTCGTAACGCGTCAACAACCTCTCCAACTCGCCGAGATAACCGCCTTCAACCCCGTCAAGCTCCATCGAACCCCGTGCCGGCGCGTCCCGTCCATCCAATATCGCCTGCATCCGCACCCGGTTCGGCGACACGCCGATACGCTCAAAAACCAGTTCGTAGAACGCCTCGAGATGATTCCAAGCCGAATGCACACGCCCATCCGATCCCCGAATCCCTGAAAGCAAGAAGCAGAAATTGATGTTATTTCCCGCCTCCAAAGCCTCATTGATTGTCGAAACCATATGCTGGTTCTCGTAGAACGAACCATCAGTTATCGACTGCGAGATCTGCAACGGTATCTGCGGCGCCAGCGCCAGATTGCCGATCTGCTGATGACCCGTCTCGGAATTGCCCTGAACCGGAGGATCGACATCCTCGTAACCAACCCAAACTCCCGACGCATTAGTAGGTACAGTCAAGTTCCGGTTGACTATTTCCGACCACGCCGGATCCTCGGCAAACCAAGGGATATACCGGTGCTCCAATGCGATACGCCGCCTTAGCGACCCGATCTCCGCCAACAGCCGTTGCTCTCTCAAGCGATCCCGTATCGCATCTACCATGTCCAAGACATCGATAGCCTCGCGCCACGTCAACCCCGGACTAACCCCCTCCGCCGTGATTGGCATCACCGCAAGCTTCGCCAAATCGAGCGGCATGTAGCTCTGCGGCGCAACTTCGAGAGCAGCATCCAACAACGCCCGTCGCGTCCTCGGGTTCAACTCCCCGATCACCCGCCGAGAAAGGTCCCTAACCCTATCCGGATCGAATCCCAAACCATCCGTCACTACCACGAGCGCCCGCCCGCGGTCCATCCTTCTCATCGATCCGTTCACCAACTGAACTCAACTCCTTCGAGATTGTCCAGATCTAAACCAAGACTAGCCAACCATCCAGCCGGCAATTCAAGAGCATATCGCGCAGCTTCGCCAGAACCGTAACCGCTAGCCGCAGACGAGCAATGACTGCGCCACCTGCCGTCGTCGTATTGATCGGGACGAGGACACGGTTCCATAGTCAAGGCCTTAACAACGCCCCGAGAATCGTCCAAGTAAACAATGTCCAGCTGCGCATAAGTGTTGAACATCCAAAAGTTCAACGCGCGAGACTCCTCAAACACGAACAACATTCCCGTACCGTACGGCACCGTTTCCCGACACATCAAGCCTTGCCGTCGCTCGTGAACTTCGTCGGCAACTTCGATAACCAAGGGAATCGATCTGGTCCCGATCCGCAGCTCCATCGCGCTAGTTGACAACAACTCGCGTCTGATCCCGTCAACACAATCCTCGTTCTCGACGAAAACGATCGAATCCAAGGGAGCGGGAGTTGGTGACGGCGTGTTCGTAGCCGTTGGTGTCGAAGTGCTAGTAGCCGTTGCAGATGCGGTAGCCGTGGCGGTCGACGTCGGTGCCGGAGTATCAGTAGGGGAGGGCTGAACTGTGGCCGTGGCAGTAGGAGTCGATATCACAGTAGGTGACGGCGTTTCGGTCGGCACCATAGTTGGCGAAGCAGTCGGCGTCTCAGATCTGACTGTCGGGGTCGCTGTTGGCACCAATCGGGCCACGGTTTGAATCGCAGTCGCTGTAGGTACCGCAGTATGCGTTGGTGATGGAGAAACTGCTGGCGAGGAAGATTGACTGGCAGGCGTCGAAGTAGGAACGGAAGTTATTTCAGGCAAGGGGGTAGTAGCAATCTCATCATCCGAACAAGCCGCCAGCAAAACCCCTCCCATCAATCCGGAGACTAGAGCGATGACTACAAATAGCCCGTTTGCCCTCACTCCAGCATCGAGCCGTCGTAAATAAATCCAGCTTCTTGAGCAGTCTCTCGAAGCCTTGACGGCAGCTTGAAGGTGATATTTTCCTCGCCCGATCCCACTTCGATTAGCTCGTCGTGTTCAATCGCGTCTACCACAGCCCGGACGATCTTCTCAGGAGTCGATGCCCCTGAGGTGATGCCGATACGTTTTTTGCCCTCTAGCCACGCAGGGTCTAACTCTTCCGGCCCGTTGATCAGATACGCATCCACCCCCTCCTTAATCACTACCTCGCGCAGCCTGTTGCAGTTCGAACTGTTCTCTGCACCTATCACGAGAACCACATCAGACTCCCGAGCCAGATCTTGAGCCGCTGCCTGTCGATTCGTCGTCGCGTAGCAGATGTCGTTTCGAATCAGCGACTGGTCGAACTTCGATTTGATCTTGTCGACCGCCTCCGCGGTATCAGCCACCGACAAGGTCGTCTGCGTCAACACCACAACCTCGGAGTCATCTTCCCAGTCTGGAAGATCGTTGTCCTCTCTCTCGTCATACAACGCCATCTCCGCCTGCCCCGTTGTCCCTATCACCTCTTGATGGCCCCGGTGTCCGACCAAGATCACGCGCTTGCCTTCGCTCGAATACTTCTTCGCCTCATGGTGGACCTTCGTAACCAACGGGCATGTGGCGTCCAGCACCGTCAAATTCAGCGCTTTCGCCTTCTCGTAGTCCGACGGCGGAGAGCCGTGCGCGGAAAAGACCACCACCGATCCCTCGGGCACCTCCTCGACCTCTTCCACTGTGATCGCCCCGATAGCCTCGACATCGGCGACGACTTGAGGATTATGCACGATCTGATGTTTGACATAGACCGGTGACCCATAGCGTTTTATCGCCAACTCAACGATGCCAATAGCCAAATCGACGCCAGCGCAGAATCCACGCGGACTGGCTATCGATATTGTTCGACCCGATTTGATCGACGATTCCATTTCACGTCCGGTAGTCATGACTACTGATGGTACAGGACACCACGCAATTCGTAATTACCGATGATCTTTTACTACTAGCCAGAAGCCTATTCCGGATACCAGAAAGGCCAGACTACCAGACCCTAGAACCACCGCGTAACCTAGATATTCGATGGCGAAACCCAGTCCCGCCTCGTTTAACCCTCCGATGAAGAAGCCGCTTGAACGACCTACGATTGCGCCGGCCAAACCCGAGAGACTTGTCAGACTCAAGTCACGTGCCGCGGTGGACCGTCTAACCAAGTCATTTGCCACCGCCCAGCCGACTGAGAGATAGATACCTACACAGAAACCGATCGCCATCACGCCGGGTATCACCTCGATCAGCGAATGGGCATTCAGCAACAGCACCGATAGGACACCACCCGAACCAAGGATCCCGGAGATCAAGAGCAATACCCCTCGACCGATATAGTCCGAAAGCTTGCCGGCAGGATAGACCACCAAGGCGGCGGATCCCACAAGCGCGGCAAGAATGTAGTTACCTCCCCTCGCAGGATTCTCCAATCCGATCACATCTTGAACGAAGAACAACGCGTTCGTTTGGACCGCCGTCATCGCCGCGAGAAGCAGCGCCATCGCCGACAGGAAAAAGTAATACCGAACACTGCTCCAACGCTCTTCCTCTTCTGCAAAGTCCACAACAGGTTCGACCATCTCGCCAATCGGGGATTCAGTTGTCGAACGCGAGACTGGGACGCGCAGGGCCAAAAGCGTGTAGATCGTCGTCCCCAATAGAACCGCAACCATCACAATCACCGAGAACCACATCCACTGCGGCGCGTCGTCGATATGGTAGTTCGACATTAAGAAAACCACCAACATCGCAACGAAACCTGCACCCAGCAATCGCATCAGATTCAAGTACCCCGATGCCCGGCCGCGTTCTCTATCGTCAACATGATCAATGATCAACGCATTGGCCGGCCCTTGTGCCGTATTGCCGCTGATCTGCATCGCTGCGGTCACGAGCAACAACGCCAAGAAGCTGTTCACAAACCCGAACATCAACGTTGATACCGCCAGCCCAAAAAGTCCAAAGATGATGAACGGGTATCGCTTCAACGCCGGGATGCTGACTTTTCGGTCGCTGATCAGTCCGACTAAAGGCTGTACCACCGCCGCTATCGCCAGACCAATAAGCGAGATCGCCGCCGCCAGACTCGTCTTGTCCAGTGTCCAACCCAACATCCTGACCGGATCATTGGCCGCTATCTCCGTCACCTTGTACTGCATCAGGATGCTGCCAAATGCCACCCAAACGCCCGACATGCCAAATGTGTAGACGCTGATGTTGAATAAACTCTGCGAACCGCGCCTGAAACGCGCTACCGGATTAGCATTTCGGGTGAGCGCGACCGCGGTATCAATTGCCAAACGAGTCGAAGCCATCAAGTCCCCACGAGGCAGTTAAAGGAACATGCCAGAACATCGGCACCTGCCAACCAATTTACACTAGCCTTTCCCAATTTCCATAAACAATACGAATTCACACCTTCCAACGCGCTCCCAAAGACGAAAGGCGAAGAAAGATGACTGCAGAACGACGATTTTACACATGGCGAAAGTGCTCGACGTGTCGAGATGCTCAGAAGGCTCTCGACCAAGTCAGCGTCGAGGTCGAAGAGCGCGATTTCTTTGAGGACCCCATGTCCAGAGAGGAACTCGCAGGTTTAGTCGCAGCTGCAGGCATCGAAAACCTCTTCTCATGGCGCAGTCCCAGCGCAAAACCATACCGTGAACGTCGCGACTCGGTGACCGAAGCCGAACTCATCGACGCGATGCTCGCAGAGCCGCGTCTCATCCGCAGGCCGATCATCATTTCCCCAGACGCAGATCCCATCATCGGCTTTGACCGAAAAGCATACGCCCAACTTAGACCCTGAGGTTGGGAACTCCCAAACTGGGTGCTAGAATCGAGATTCGCGTCGCCACATCCAGCAACCGAGTTTCGCAACCTATGCACCCGATTAACGGAGGACCCGTAATCCTATCCGGAAGGGCTCACGAAGGCCTGTCGGAAAAAATATGCGAATACCTCGGCATAGCAGTCGGTGAAGCTGACGTCTTCAAGTTCTCAAACGACAACACGTTCGTCCGCATCCTGGAGAACATAAGAGCACGAGACGTCTTCGTCGTCCAACCTACCGTCGAACCGGTCAACGATCACATCATGGAGATGCTGATCATGATCGACGCCGCTCACCGTGCATCCGCCGGGCGTATCACCGCCGTCGTCCCGTATTACAGCTACGCACGCACCGACAAAAAAGACCAGCCACGCGTCCCAATCACTGGGCGTCTGATCGCTGACCTCCTCGAAACCGCTGGCGCAGACAGGTTTCTGACCGTCGATCTCCACGCAGGCCAGGTCCAAGGATTCTTCAAAGTCCCCGTCGACGAACTCACCGCTATGCCGATGCTCTCGAAATACTTCGTGGAGAAAGAACTGGACGCTCCAGTCGTCGTATCTCCTGATATCGGAAGCACAAAACGAGCCCGCGACTTTGCACACTTACTGGATGCTCCGTTGGCAATCGTCGAGAAACGTCGTACCGGTAATGACGACAACGTCGAAACCCACAACGTCATTGGTGATGTCAACAATCGCAACGCCATCTTGATCGATGACGAAATCGCCACCGGCGGTACGATGTTGGCCGCTGCCGAAGGGCTCCGCATGAACGGTGCGCGTGAGGTCTACGTCGCCGCCGCACACGGAGTATTTCCCAATGGCGCAGCACGTCGCCTCGCCGAACGACCCGAGATCTCGGAAATCGTCATCACCGACACAGTACCATTGCCACCAGAGAAGCAGCACAACAAGATCAGAGTGCTATCGATCGCACCGTTAATCGGTGAAGCTATCGATCGAATCCACAAGGGCAGATCCGTCGGCGCGCTCTTCCCCGACTAAAGTCCGCCTGCGTGAGAGCCTGAATCTCACGCCACAACCAAGAGCCGAACAATGATCGGAAAACTACTAGGAAAATTAGTAGGCGATCCGAACGAGAAACAGCTCAAACAGCTGCATCCGATCGTCGAACAGATCAACGCACACGAAGATTCGATGCGCGACTTGATGGACGACGACCTCGCCGCGCTTACCTACGAGTTCAAATCCCGTCTCAACAGCGGCGAAACGATCGAAGATATCCTTCCCGAAGCTTTCGCCGCCGTCCGAGAAGCATCCACGCGCGTCTTGGCGATGCGCCACTTCGACGTTCAGATGATCGGTGGCATCGTCCTCCACCAAGGCAAGATCGCCGAGATGCGTACTGGCGAAGGCAAGACCTTAGTCGCCACTCTCGCCGCATACCTCAACGCCCTCGACGACAAACCCGTCCACGTCGTTACCGTCAACGACTACCTCGCCAAACGTGACGCCGAGTGGATGGGCCCCGTATACCAATTCATGGGCCTCTCCGTCGGTTGCTTGCAACAAAACAATCAGTCATTCGTCTTCGATGAAAACTTCCGAGAGGACGGCGCTCCTCAAGAACGCGAAGACGCCTCCTCCAAATTCGCATCCGTTGTAGGGACCCAACTCCGACCAGCCACCAAAGTCGAAGCATACGCCTGCGACATCCTGTATGCCACAAACAATGAACTCGGCTTCGACTATCTCCGCGATCACATGGTCAGCAGACCAGAAGACCGAGTTCAAAAAGCCCTCGCATACGGCGTCGTAGACGAAGTAGACAACATCCTCATCGACGAAGCCCGGACCCCTCTACTCATCAGCGGACCAGGCATCGAGACGGGTCGCGACTACTCACGCTTCTCCTCTCTCGCCACTCGCCTAAAACCCGAGATCGACTTCGAGGTAGACCTCAAACGCAAAAACGTCTCACTCACCGAAGTCGGCAGCGAAAAAGCCGAACGAATGCTTGGCGTACAAACCCTCTACAGCGAATCCGGCGAAGACCACGAACTTCCCCACCTCGTAGAAAACGCCATCCGAGCCGAACACATCTACCTCCGCGACCGCGAATACGTAGTCCGAGATGGCGAGATCATCCTAGTCGACGAATTCACCGGGCGCCTCATGGAAGGCAGACGCTTCTCCGACGGCCTGCACCAAGCCTTAGAGGCAAAGGAAAAAGTCCGCGTCCGAGCCGAGTCCGCAACCTACGCCACCATCACCCTCCAAAACTACTTCCGCATGTACGACAAGCTCAGCGGAATGACCGGTACCGCCGCAACTGAAGCCGAAGAACTGTCCAAGATTTACAGCCTTGAAGTCGTAGCCATCCCCACAAACCGCGAAGACAAGCGCATCGACCACCAAGACCTCATCTACATGAACGAAGGGGCCAAGTGGAACGCCGCCGCCGACAAGATCCAAGAAGTCAGCAACGCTGGCCGCCCCGTCCTTGTCGGGACCACAACCATCGAAAAGTCCCAGATAATCGCCAACCTCCTCAAAAAGCGAAATGTCAACCATCGGGTCCTTAACGCCAAAGAGCACGAATCAGAATCCCATGTAATCGCACAAGCAGGCATCCCGGGCGCTGTAACCGTCGCTACAAACATGGCCGGTCGAGGTACCGACATCATCCTAGGCGGGAACCCCGATGCCGTCGTCGACACTAACTCCAAACGAAACGGACGCCAAAACCGCCACAAGTCCAGAAACGGCCACGCCGCCGATCCTATGGCAGTCTGGCAAGAAGAACACGACGGAGTAATTGCCAAAGGCGGTCTCTTCGTACTCGGCACAGAGCGCCACGAATCACGCCGTATCGACAACCAGCTACGCGGCCGCTGCGCCCGTCAAGGCGACCCCGGCGAGACCCAATTCTTCCTCTCCGTCGACGACGAGTTGGTTCGACGCTTCGGAGGCGACCGCATCAAGAGCACCCTCGAGATGTTCAAGTGGGAAGAAGATGTCCCGGTCGAAAACGCGGTCCTCGTCAAATCCGTCGAAAACGCACAGCAGAAGGTCGAAGGCATCAACTTCGAAATCCGAAAGCAACTCGTCGACTACGACGACGTAGCAAACACCCAGCGCGACGTCGTCTACCAGATGCGAGACCGCATCGTCGACGGCGGCGATTTCCGAGACGAGATCCGCGACTACATCAAATCCGCCCTCAGCACCATCGTCGCAGTCCACCTCGACGGCGACATCATTGAGTGGGACATCCCCGGCTTCCAACAAGCTATCCGACGCTATTTCCCAATCGTCGAAATCTTCACTACCGAAGACGATGTGGCCAGCAAGTCACAGCAAGACATCGAAAAAGAACTCCACGACTACGTGGACAAGGTTTACGCCGAACGCGAACTCCTCTTCGGCGATGAAAACCTGAAGATGATCGAGCACAGCGTCCTCATCCGCGTCCTAGATCGACATTGGGTAGGCCACCTCACACGCATGGAAAACATGCGACAATCCATAGGCCTCCAAGCCATCGGACAACGCGACCCCCTCGTCCAGTACCGCACCATGTCGTTTCAGATGTTCAACGAGATGAACGAAGAGATACGCAACGAAGTCGCCCGAACCATCTTCCATCTCGCTCCTCATATCCCTCAACAATCAACCCAACTCGCAAGCGCACCAACCGAAGCGCTGAAAACCGACGCCTTGGCCGCGGCTCAACGTATCGCCCTTGCCCAGGCCGGACAACAAAGCGTGATGTCATCAGCCAACGCACCACAGCAGGGCATCGGCCAACAAACCATCACCAGCGTGAACGCCCCGACTCACACTGAAGACGGACGTCGCCTCTCACGTCGAGAACGACGAGCCATCGAGCGTCGCAACAAGAAAAAAGGCGCTAAAGCGGCAGGGTAATCTCTCATGACCACCACCGCCGCAAACCAGACCACATCCGAAGGTGATGTCGAAACAAATCGCCGTCAGCTGTTGGACGACCTGATCCAGCAGATCGAAGACGAACCATCCAACTGGAAACCCATCTTCCTAGCCACCGTCGCCGCCTGGCCCAAGCAGAACGAACGCACTAACGGCGAGACCTTTCACTACTTCATCGGCGGCGAAGCTTTCAACTGGAAACGCCTGGCCGAACGCATCGCAACTCAACTCGACGAAGAAAATCACACCGCAGTTCCGCCCTCAGACCTCTTCGAATGGCTCAGCACGACCGGCGTCTTCGGAGGCATGCCTGAGCAGCAGCTCCAACGCATCCTAGGCGTCGACGCATGGCGCGCCCACCTCAACTACTTCTACGGTGTCCACATCGAACAATGCCTCATCGCCGCCGTACAATCCCGCGTCCAAAAACGCCGCTATTCCAACGGTCTGCCACCCTCCGATGACGCTTCCGATCGCGCCTTCCTAGGCCTCTACGAAGAAACCGAAGAGACTTTATGGGACCAGTTCCTAGACGAAAACTCCCTCCGTCTATCCGACCTGATCGCCGAATCCCCCGAGGAAACCCGCACCATCGCCCTCGACGAAGAGTTCACATACTGGCTCTTCAAGCGCCGCATCGAATATACAAACGCCGCACAAGTCGCCGCCGAAACCCGACGCGGCCTAGACATGCTCGCCAGGATCAACAACGCCCATGAACGACGCACCCGAATGTTGAAAGACCAAGACGGCTCCGCGCTCCTCGAGTTCAAACTGATGCGACCCCGCAGACCAAGAACCCTGTCGCACAAATGACCGCCTCCCGCTTCAACGACGAAGTCTTTGAAGAATGGCTCGCCGATCAACCCGCTGAGAGCCATCAACTCATCCGAGACATCCGAACCGCGATCATCGCCGCCGGCCACAACTTCACCGAAGGCATCAAATGGGGCACCCCCGGCTACTGGCTCCCCGAAATCTCAAGACGCAACATTGTCTACATCGCGCCCCACAGCAACTACGTCCGACTAGGATTCTTCAACGGCGCAACCATGCCCGACCCCCAAAACCTCCTAGAAGGCACAGGCAAAAAACTCCGCCACATCAAGATATACGAAATAGCCGACACCAACCGCCAATCCCTAATCAACTACATCCAAGCCTCAGCCAACCACGCCATCGCCGATCCAAACTCGCTTTCCGGTTGATCCGATCCGCCCCGTGACCCATCTACTAACGTAGATCCCAACAATGTAGAGGCTATTGTTTCACATCAACAGACGAGACCCCATCCCTGAGCGATTGGATATGGTAAGTTAGCCAACTCACGGTAGCAATTCCATGGCCGCATTCAGCGACGCTTTCCCACCGCGTGAGATGTCGATAACTTCTTGAACAACCTTCTTCGCTTCCCTCTGCGAACGAACCATAACGGCGGTCATTCTGGGCAGATCACTGATTGAATCGTGGAACCCTTCCATGCTCTCGAGCATACCGTCAATCGAACCCAACAACCTAGTAACGATTCCTTTCAGTTCCTGGGTAGTGTCTTCGTCGTAAATCTCCAAATACATCGGCACCGCCTTTAGCAACGTGCTCAACCCTTGGTCAAGATGTTGTCGGTAAAGGGGCAATTCGACCCTCATTCGTTTTACGAAGTCATTCATGTCGTCTGAAGCATTTCGCAAGCCTCTTTTGACCCCCACTCGAAGTCGTTGGCGCTGTTGATAACTCAAATTTTCAACGCCGTATCCTGGAAGGGTCTGCAATTCCTCAGTCCGACGAGTCATGTCTGTACCGACATCCTCGATTGCACTTGACATTCGGCGTACAACTTCGGTCAACTCATGCATCTCTTCTTCGAATGTATCTTCTAAATCTAGTAAGCCTTCGTCGTCCAAAAGATCTATATCTGCCACCGCGCCAACTTCAACCAAATCAGTAGAACGACATTCGGGGGCGGATTCGTCTTCCTCTTTTTCGTTCGGTTGCGTGCTCACCTCGTTATTCGTGAACCTGTCGAGTATGAATTGTGTGAGGTGAATCCTCACCTTGGTTGCGAAATCTTCGGTTGAATTGAACTCGGCATACAATCCTTCTTTGCCCACGGATTCTTTGAATTTACGCACCTTTTCAAGTTGTGATGTGTCGATGTCCGACATCTTTGACGGCAGTGCATCTTTGAAATAGAGCATTATTCGAACGCTGTCAGGGTCCTGGTCATACCGCTTTTTTGCCGAATTGAATTCTTCTACCGTTCCGGATTCGGCTCGTCCAGTAGGAGTCCCGAGCCTATTCCAAAAGATGCCGATGAATACGTCGTAATCTTTTGGGAATTGGTCGCTGATTACGGCCTGAGCATCTTCCGCGAATCCTGGCAACGCGTCACGTTCGCCGGTGTAAATATCGACCCTTACGCCGTGTTGCCTGCCGATGGTCCTGTTGATTTCGTCCTCAACTTCCAGCAAGATTCGACGTTCATCCGCGACATCCTCTGGTGATCCGGCTAAAACTTTCACTATTTTCGGGTTCGTGGTCACTGACGATCTTCCTCACTGTTTTTCGTTCCGGCGAACCGCCGATCGTTCACACGGATGCACCAAACGATCTAGTATAAATCCACTCGATTTAATGGTTGTTGTGTTACGCGTCAAGAACACCACGAACGGTGATCGACTTTCTCACGAACTGCCAACATCTAAGGTTGAGATAAGATGAATAGGGATTCGCAACCGAAACACCCAAAAGCCCCGAAGGGGAGCAGTACCGAACCCCTGACGCTCAAAAGAGAGCCGACACAAGC